>NZ_SRLC01000002.1:0-600000 GCF_004765605.1 Hymenobacter aquaticus
GAACAGAGCAGTTAAGCCCCGTAGCGCCTATGGTACTGCCTTCACCGGCGGGAGAGTCGGTCGCCGCCAACCTTTTCAAGCTCTGCCCCCCGCGACTTCGTGCTGCGGGGGGCAGTCGCGTTTTATGCCCCCACCCCACCTACCCGGCCACCCGGATCCGGCATGGTGCCTCATACCGGCGTTTTGGCCCAAAGTAGATTAAATACTGTAGTAGCGTAAAGGTTATTATATCCGCTCTTACTTTTTGTTATTACCTGAAGGTTGGTTATTCAGTAAGTTTAGTAAGACTCCATTTGTCCAGCCGAAACCATCCTGTAAGGGATATTCGCCCCCTCCAGCAGGTAGTGAGGTGTTTATCACATTATATTTTTCCAGAAGCTTTCCGGTTTGCTGAAATACCCGCGTATTGAGTCGAACCCAGCGTTGGACTACTGTGTCGGCAAGGGTGGTTTCGTGGTAGTTTCGCAGTCCTTGAATGGCCATGTATTGCAATGGTGCCCACGCATTGGGAGCGTCCCATTGCTGACCACTTTTATTTTGGGTCGTCAATAGGCCACCATCCCGTAGAAAGTCACTCTGTAAACCTTGAGCCACAGACTTAGCCTGGTCGGGGGTAGCAACATGGAATGACAATGGGAAAACTCCGGCAAGGGTGCGGACCGCTGCTGGCTGCTGTTGCTGCCAATTATAATCTGTGAACCATGCTTGCTGCTTATTCCAGCAATAGCGCTGAATTGCGCGGTGACGCTGCTTAGCTCGTTGCTGCCACACCCGTGCCGCGCTAGGCTGTTGCGCGAAGCTGCGTGCTATGGTCTGTTCCAGGGCTAATAAAAGGCAGTTTAAATCAACGGGAATAATTGCGGTGGTGCGGATGCTGGAGAGCGTGCCAGCGGGGCTAAACCAGCGGGTACTGAAGTCCCAGCCGGAAGCGGCGGCGGCGCGTAGGTCGCGGTATAACTCCGCCGACGGGCGGTTGCTGGTTTGGGCGACGGCTACATCTTCCGCATACGACTCTTCCCGAGGCTCACTGCTGCTGTCCCAATACCGGTTGAGCAGCTCGCCGCCACGGAGGCGAACCACACGCTTAGTGGCCTGATTAGGTCGCAGAGAATCGGCCCCGGCCATCCAGTAAGCATATTCCTGTAGGAGCTGGGGTTGATAACGGGTAAGTACACTGTCGCCCTGCTCATGAGCCAGTAGCTCTACCATCAGCGAAAAGAAGGGTGGCTGTGAGCGGGTCAGGTAATAGGTACGGTTACCATTTGGAATAAAGCCGTATTGCCTGATCAGGTAGGCGAAATTATCGGTCATGCTACGCAGCATATCCAGCCGATGAGCTTCGCGCAAACCCAGCATGGTGAAATAAGAATCCCAGTAGTAGATTTCCCGAAACCGGCCGCCTGGTACTAGGTAAGGCTTGGGCAAAGGTAGCAGCGAGGAGTAGGCCGCTACGTGCGGGGTGGCCGGCCGCCGCAGCACGGTCCAGAGCGTATCGAGGTGGTGGCGCAGGCCTTGGGCTACTTGGCTCCGGTAGACGACCGGATTGTCGGTGGGGAGCTGAAAATGGGCGTTGATGAAGGCCGCCAGCTCGAAGCCCGGTTGCTGCTTTTGCTGCTGCCAGGCGGCCAGAATGGCGGCCGGCGCTTGCAGCGGCACCGCATCGACGAAGGTCTTGTTGTCGGGGAACACATGCCCTAACTGCACTGCCTCGAACAAGCCCGGGAATAGCTGACGCGGTGTGGCGGGCTGGGCGGCGGCCGGGGCAATCAGGAAAACGATACAGATGGCCGGGAGCAGTAGGGTACGCATAGCAGAAAGTAAAAGACGGCGGGTATCAGCAATACGCAACTGCACCCCGCATGGTAGTTACCGCCGCCGCTCTGGGCCCGCCTGCCCAGTCGGCCAAGGAAGCCAATAAAAAAGCCAGCCCCGGGGACAAACTCCAGGGCTGGCTTACAGTAATAGCGTGAATGGGCGCTAGGCGGCCTGCTCTTCCGGCAGTGGCGAGCTTTGAACCAGCGCATAAGCCGACTGATCGACTGAGGCCAGACCGGCGGTTTGCAGCTGCTTGAGGGCGCGCTGCACGGTTACGGTGCAGATCCGGTCGGCATAGCCTAGCTCCACGACGCGCTTGGCCAGGAATGCCAGCGTGAGACGCTTGCCTTTGGCGGCAGCCTGCTGGGTGAGGCGGCGGAGCAGGGTTTCGAGTTTTGGCGTGAGCTTGTTGGGCGCCCCGCAACGGGGCACCGCGTGCAGGTAATCCTTGAAACCCTGCTGGGAAAATGCCCGCCGCATACTGTACACCCGGTCGATGCTGAGGCCCAGCAAGTCGCCGGACTCCTGCACCGTCAGGTCGGCTATCCAGTGCTGGAGAACCTGCGCGCGGTTGCGCTGCTGCTTGGAGAGAATGTCAGAGTTGATAAAATCGGCGAGGTAAGCCTGTTGCTTGCGGGACAGGCTCAGGGAATGACGATGACGACCCATAACGGATGCTGACGAATGCGGCTGGCAGTGAGAAGAAGTATCCTGTGCTTCGACGATGGGGCTTCGAAATGCGGTAAGCCCAAAGCCCGAAAACGCGGGATGCCTCAAAGACTATTTTGACGTGCCGAATGTAGGAAGTGAAAAACAATTGTGCAAACGTTTGCGCAATTGTGTACATCTATTCATCTTGCTTCGGCATAAAAATCAGGGCTGGCTACTGAATTTGGACCGGTGAGCAGGATAGCGCCGGCCGCAAGGCTGAACTACTCCTTGGCCCCGGCGGTTCTTACACGTGCTCCTTTTACCTTTGCGGCCGGCCAGTTAGCTGATTTGTGCGAACTTGCCAGCTATTACCCTTTGCTCTGTGTCTACTCATCGCGCCTCCATATCAGATTTAGCAGCTCAGTTAAACTTGTCTGTCTCGACCGTTTCACGGGCCCTGAGTGACCATAGCCGCATCAGCGACGCTACCAAAAAGCGGGTCTGGGAGCTGGCCCGGGCGCTCAACTACCAGCCCAACCAACTGGCGGCCGCCCTACGCAAGGGGCGCAGCAACACGTTGGGCGTGGTGGTACCGCACATCGACGGGCAGTTTTTCGCCCTGGTGGTTAAGGGCATCGAAACCATTGCCAACCAGGCGGGCTTCAACGTGATGATCTGCCAGTCGAATGAGGATGCGGCCCAGGAGCAGAAAAACGTGGAAACCCTGGTCAACGCGCAGGTCGATGGCATTTTGCTGTCGTTGTCGTTGTCGACGCACGACTACCGCTACCTGGAAGACGTGCGGCGGCGGGATATTCCGCTGGTATTCTTTGACCGCGCCCTGGAAAGCACTGACGTAAGCGCCGTAGTGCTGGATGACTATCTGGGAGGCTACGAGGCGGTCTGTCACCTTATCGAGCAGGGTTGCCGGCACATTGCCCACCTGGGGGGGCCGCAGCACCTGAATATCTGCCGCAACCGCTACCAGGGCTACGCCGATGCGTTGCGCCACTACAATATTCCGGTGGATGACAACCTGGTGCACTTCAGCGACCTGTCGATGCAGGACGGGCGGCAGGGCATGGAGCTCCTGCTAAGCCAGGCACCGCAGGTAGACGCGGTATTTTCCTGCAACGACCTGGCCCTGGTGGGCGCCATGCAAATCGTGAAGCGCCGGGGGCTGCGCATTCCGCAGGACGTGGCGTTGGCCGGCTTCAGCAACGAGCTGTTTGATTCCCTGACCGAGCCCATGCTGACCTCCGTTGACCAGCGCTGCGAGGAAATGGGCCGTACGGCCGTGCAGCTGCTGCTGGAAATGATTCACGAGGGCGTAAGTAAGGTGGCGCCGCGCCAAGTGGTGCTGCAACCCAAGCTCCTGATTCGGGAGTCGTCGCAGCGCAGTGGCGTACTACTGCCCAACCAGATGGCCAGCTAGCATCCGCCGTACTTGCCTGCAAGAATTGAAAAAGCCTGGTCTAGTAAGAGGACCAGGCTTTTTTGGTTGCGCGAAGGGTGGGCAGGGGGTGTCGCCACCACCGCCGTAGCTGGCGTAGGGCGCGTTGGCTCTCGGAGGCAGACAGCTGCCAAACAAAAGGGAGATACATATGAGACGGGTGAAGTGAAAGATTGGGAACCCGCGCAAGGGCCACTGGTATACCGGGCGCCAGGGCGCTACCACAGGCGCGTGTCGTTGATGCCCGGCGGTAGGGGAGGCAAGGAGCCGAAGCCGACGACGCACCACCCCGCTTCGAGGCCGAAAGAGCCGCCGAGCAGCACGTAGCTGATGGCCCGCAGCACGGTGCGGCCACTGTATTGCTCGGCGCCGGGCTCGTACTCGCGCAGCAGCAGCACGTCGCCCACCTGGAAGTCCCGGTCGTTTTCGCGCACGTCGAAGGGCTTGGCCCCCGACTCGACGGCGGCAAAGCAGGCGGGCCAGATCTTCAGCTCGTGGGTGCGGCGGGCGGAAGCGGCCGCAGAAAAATCGGTGAGAGAGTTATTCGTTTTCATGAGGCGTAGGAGTTAAAGTACAGGCTGGCCCCGAGCCCGGGCCTAGTGACTGCCAAGGCCGGCCAGCTTCCGGTGGGGAGCTACCAGCGGCAGGGCCAGGGCCAAGGCTACCATCACCACGAAAAGGCCCGCTACCACTCCCAGCGCCAGCCGGAGCGTGAGCAGGTCGGCCAGCCAGCCGATAAGCGGCGGACCCAGCAGAAAACCGCCGTAGCCAATAGTCGACACCATACTCAGGGCGAGGCCCGGGGCCATGTTGTGCTGCTGACCGGTAGCGCTGAACACGGTCGGAATGACGGTTGACAAGCCCAGGCCAATGAGAAACAGGCCCCCGATGCCTACCGCCGTCAGCGGCACCAGCAGCAAGCCCAGCAGCCCCGCCAGTGCCAGCAAGCCCCCCACGACCACCAACCGTTGTTGCCCGACCTGCACGCCGAGCCAGTCGCCGCAGATGCGGCCCAGAGCCATCGTAAAGGAAAAAGCAGCGTAACCCAGCGGCGCCAGGGCCGGGCTGGCATGGGTGTCCTGCACCAGGTAGATAGTGCTCCAGTCGGCCATGGCGCCTTCGCCGAGCATACAGCAGAACGCCACCACCCCCAGGGCCAGCACCACGCGGCTCGGCCACTGAAAACCGGAGCGCGCCGGCGGGCTGTCGGCCTCCGTTTCTGGAGCGGCCTCGGGCAGCAGGGCTGCCGCGGCGGCTACCACCAAGGCAATGGCCACGGCGGAGAAGCTCAGCAGGTGCACCGCGTAGGCAATGCTGAAACGGGCGGCCAGGGCCCCGGCGGCGGCTCCCAGCATGCCGCCCAGGCTAAAAGCGGCGTGAAACGACGACATAACCGGGCGCTGCCGCTGCTTTTCCACCAGAATAGCCTGGGAGTTCATGGCCACGTCGAGCAGGCCAGTGGCCGCGCCCAGGGCCAGAAAAAGCCCCATCAGCTGGCCGACGCTGTGCAGCAGCCCCAGCCCCGGAATGAACGCGCAAAACAGCAGCGCGCCGATGGTGGTGAGGCGGCGGCTGCCGAGCCGGGTCAGCAGCCAGCCGGCCAGCGGCATGGCGCACCAGGCACCCACGGCATTACAAAACAACACCTGGCCCAGCTCCCGGTGCTCGATACCGTAGCGGAGCTCCAGTTCGGGCAGGCGGGCGGCCCAGTTGGCAAACAGCAATCCGTGCAGAAAGAAAATCAGCGTTACCGCCCAGCGGGCACGGTTCAGGGAAACCGGCACCTCGGGGCGGTGAGTCAGCAGCAGTCGGGGCATAACTTCTCAGATTACGATGACAAAGGTAGGCCATACGCCCAGCACCTGCTACTCACCGGTTAGCCACTTATAATACTCTATTGCCTAAATTAGCGGGATAATAGGCCCGTTGGCTTTGCTGGCATGTTAACCAAGTATGAAGTTAGAGTTTGAACCCATTCAGCCCTCCGCCGGCAGCTCGTTTACGCTGCTGCACTACACCGAAGCCCAGGAAGGCGGTATTCTCTGGCACTACCACCCCGAATACGAGCTGCTCTACATTCCGCAGGGCAGCGGGCGGCGGCACATCGGGCAGCATGTGTCGCGCTACGAAGGCGGCGAGCTGCTGTTTATGGGGCCCAACCTGCCGCACCTGAGCTTCAGCCACGAGCAGAAAGGACCGTTCGAGCAGATCGTGCTGCAGCTGCGGGCCGACTTTCTGGGCGACGCTTTTCTGAAGCGGCCCGAGCTGGCGGCCGTGCAGCACCTGTTCGTGCGCTCGGCGCAGGGCCTTTCCTTCGGACCCGAAACCCGGGAAATAGTGGGCGAGGCCCTGCGCCAGATGCTGGGCCAGCCGGCCTCGCGCCGCCTGCTCACGCTGCTGCAGCTGCTCTACCAGCTGGCCGAGGCCCCCGACGTGACGGAGCTGCACGCGGAAATGGGCGGCTCCGGGGCCCAGGTGAAAGAGCAGAAACGGCTGGGGCGCATCTACCAGTACATTCAGGAGCACTTCGCCGAGCCTATCGGCGTGCAGGAGCTGGCCGACGTGGCTCACCTGTCGGTGCCGGCCTTCTGCCGCTACTTCAAGAAGATGACCAGCCAGACGCTCACCAACTTCCTGCAGGAATACCGCATCAGCCACGCCCAGCTGCTGCTGCTGGAAGACATGCCCATTACGGAGGTCAGCTACGCCAGCGGCTTCAACAACCTGTCGCACTTCAACCGCACGTTCCGCCGCGTTACGGGCCTGACGCCCTCGGCCTACCGGGAGCAGAAAGCGGGCTAAGCTAGGAACAGGCCGCGCAAGCGGGAGCAGCGGACTGATCTGCTACTCCGGCTTGCGCGAAAACGTCTGGTCCTTGCGAGCTTCCAGCTCCAGCAGCCGTTTCTGGTTGTCGGGGGCGCGTAGTTTCCTCAAACAGCACCGCATCCTTATCGCTGACCTGCGTGACGATGGTCAGCGGCGGCGACAAGGTCGTGACGATAATCCAGGTAATGATTTTGCCCGGGTATTCCGCCCATCAGCTCATCGTGCCCGCGGCCCGCACCAGCGCTTGGTCGGCTTGCGGCACGGTGCCCGGGCGGTGGGCCATGACGGGGCCTGTTTTGCCTCGGAAAAACTTTTCCGGGTTGTTGCCCCTGCTTACTTCTTACGGGCAACAACGGAAATAACGTGGCTGTGCTTCACGCTGCCATCGGATTGGGCCTTATCGGTTTCGACCCCGTTGAGCATCTCTACCTCGAAGCCGGCGAATAAGGCAAACACGTCGGGCAGAGAATGGAGCGACATGCCTGATGCTTTGTTCGCGTCGTCGCTCAGGCCCAAAAAGTGACCACAGAACCGGCCGTTGCGCCGAATCATTTGTCGCACCTCGGTCCAGAGCTGCCCGAAGTGAGCGGCGGCGCAATAGGGCAAACTGAAGCTGGCGTTCACCAGGTCAAATGGGGGAAGCTGCGAAGCCTGTAAGTCCTCAAAAGCAGTCAGCTTAGTTGTGAGCCGGGCCATGCAGCGCACGGGCGCTTGTGTGAGCACCGTAGCCAGCGCTTCGGGGGCCGAGTCAACGGCTACCACGTGCCAATGACGGTTCAGCAGCTCCAGCGTGTCAGCACCGGAGCCGCAGCCCAGGTCCAGTGCTGACCTGGGCGCAGCCGCCTCCGCTTCGAACAGCTGCAATGCGGTCAGAAGGGTTGTGTGGGGCGGGGCCAGCAGACTGCCTCCGGGCTTGGGTATCGACTGTACCTGAGGGATGGTTTTGGTAGTGACCAACATAGTCATAATGCATCGTTTTATAGTGTTTAGTTCGGATAAGGTCTTGCCGCCAGGCCGCTGCCCAGTAGCTGGTATCGTGGCCGAAAGCCACTGGGGTAATCGGTAAACAGGGCCAATGCCTGGTTAGTCTGCCGCAACAGGAGCTACCGACCGTGCCAGGGCGCTTGTCGTCGCCTGACGTTGCGGTTGGTCCTCGGGCATCAGGGCCGCCCTAAAAAACCAGTTGGGGCTGGTTTTACAGGCCAGGAATTCGGGCCGCAGTGAGTGGTGAGTGGTTATTTGCCGTTCCCGTGGCGGTCGAAAGCCGTGGGCCCGGAATTGCTCCCGGACTTTCCCGGCCGGATATTCTATGAGCGGCCGGGTACCCGCTAGAGGGCGCGTACGGATGGGCGCTTTTTCTGCTATCAGAACCGAACAGCTAGCCCGTGCCACCTCACAGGCCGGGAACAGGCCGACAGGCCCGGCCCTCGCCCTACTTATATCATCGGCAGAGAACTCCCTGCCAGCAAGCATCGATTTCATAAAGGATGATTTACGACTATAGAACCCTGAAAAAGGGGCAATAAGCTAATATAAACGCGGCCCCACGGTTGCTGGCAGCCCGTTCGCACGGCTTTATAATTGCGCGAATGGCATGGGCAATGGTGTCGCTGTAGCACCCTAACCGGGTAATTTTCTGAAGTTTCGGCTGGGGTGCTAAAAGCACGGGATAGTATGCCGAAGCTCTTCAGGAAGTCGGATCCTTGGTGCTGCTGGTTGAAAGATAGCAACTTGTGGCGCTTGCCAAAAATCGGATGGACAAAATAGTTTTCTTTAGTTGAATAAGTCGGGCATTGCAGGCGCCGGTTTGGGGCGCACCCTAGCGCGCGTGCACCCCCGAATGGAAAAGGCACAGTAGCTTTGTCGGCGTTTACGTTCGTCTTTTGGCGCATCCAGGGGCCTAGTTTACCAACTGATCTTAGCTCCTCTGTTTGCGTAGAAGGATTCCACCTTTGATTGGCCTTTTATGACAGACTTCCGGCTTGAGCACGACTTCCTTGGCGAACGGTCGATTCCCAATGAGCTGTACTATGGTATTCAGACGCTGCGGGCGCTGGAGAACTTCGACATCACGGGCATTCCGCTGCGCACCGAGCCGCTGTTCGTGCAGGCGCTGGCCTACGTGAAAAAGGCCGCTGCCCTAGCCAACCGCGACTTGGGCGTGCTCGACCCGGCTATTGCCAACCACATTGCCGCCGCCTGCGACAAAGTGGCCCGGGGTGAGTTCGACGACCAGTTCACGACCGACATGATTCAGGGCGGGGCCGGCACGTCGGTGAACATGAACGCCAACGAGGTTATTGCCAACGTAGCCCTGGAGCTGATGGGCCACCAGAAGGGCCAGTACGAGTTTTGCCACCCCAACAACCACGTCAACTGCTCGCAGTCGACGAATGACGCCTATCCCACGGCCTTTCGTATTGCCTTGAGCAACAAGCTGGTGGGCTACGCGCAGACGTTGGGGAAGCTAGCCGACGCCTTTGCCCAGAAAGGGGAGGAGTTCCGCAACGTGCTCAAGATGGGCCGCACCCAGCTGCAGGATGCCGTGCCGATGAGCATGGGCGACGAGTTCCGGGCCTTTGCCACCAACCTGCGCGAAGAACTGCTGCGCATCGAGGACTCGCGCCGCCTGATCAGTGAAATCAACATGGGTGCAACGGCCATTGGCACGCGGGTAAACGCCCCGGAAGGCTACGCCGAGCTGGTTACGCGGCACCTGCGCGACATCACCGGCCTGGAGCTGGTCCTGGCCGGCGACCTGATTGAGGCCACCTACGACACGGGCGCCTACGTGCAGCTCTCGGGGGTGCTGAAGCGCACGGCCGTGAAGCTGTCCAAGATCTGCAACGACCTGCGCCTGCTTTCCTCCGGCCCGCGCACCGGCATCAACGAAATTAATCTGCCGCCGCTGCAGCCGGGCTCCAGCATCATGCCGGGCAAGGTCAACCCGGTGGTGCCCGAGGTCGTCAACCAGACGGCGTTCTACGTCATCGGGGCCGACCTGACGGTGACGATGGCCGCCGAAGCGGGTCAGTTGCAGCTCAACGTGATGGAACCGGTTATTTCCTTCGCGCTCTTCACCTCCATTTCCTACATGACCCGGGCCTGCCATACCCTGCGCGAGAAGTGCGTACTGGGCATTACGGCCAACGCCCAGCACGCCGAAAACCTGGTGCGCAACAGCATTGGCATCGTAACGCAGCTAAACCCGGTGCTGGGCTACGAAACCAGCGCCGAAATTGCCAAGGAAGCCCTGCGCACCGGTAAATCGGTGCACGACGTGGCCGTGACCGAGCGGGGCTTGCTCACGCAGGCCAAGTGGGATGAAATCTTCACCTACGAAAACCTGATCCGGCCGCAGTTTATCCAATAGCTCAGCGGCTTCAGTTTCAACGTGCCAATGGGCAGCCCGTGCGAAACGGGCTGCCCATTGTGTTATAATAGAATCAGTATGCTTCTGAAAATAAGCCCGTAAGCTATACTAATCCGCCGTCCGGCCCTCTCCTGCCAGACGGCGGGCCGCTAGGGTTTGGCGGCAATAAGGACGGCTCCGTTCCGGCCCCGCTCGCCGAACCGCTGGCGAGCATCCTGGGCACTCAGCGCCGTTACCTGCCGGGTTTCGGCGGCCAGCAAGGGCCGGAATTCAGCCAGGCTCACTTCCTTGTCGCCCACGAGCAGCAGCTTGCCGGCGGGGTCTACTAAGGCGTTGAGCTTGCGGTTGAGGGCCACCACTTCGGTGGCGTTTTCGTGGTTTTTGGTGATAATCAGAATGGCTTCCGTCGCCTTGGTGTTGCCCAGCACCTTGCCCACGTTTTCGCCTTTCAGCGCATTCATGCCGGCAATGCTGTTGGGGTCGAGCTGCTCGACGGCGGCCTTGGTAGCGGGCTTGCCATCAATGTAATACACGGCCTCGGTGGGCAAAGCCGCCTGCGCAAGGGCCGCCGGGGGCGGCGCAAGCGCGGTTTTGGGGCCGGCAAAAGCCAGGCTCAGGCCCAGGGCCAGCGGGGCCAGCAGCGCGTACCTGGCCAGGTGCAGCCGCGACGATTGTTGCTTGTTCATCATCAGAATGCGGGTTTTGAGGGTGAGAAAATGGAAATGGTTGCCCAGCCTGTGCCCCGAAGCCAGTGCACTGGCCCGCAGCAGACTATATTGATATTCCCGGCTGTCGAAGCCGGTTTGGAGCAGGTATTGGTCGGTGAGAAACTCCAGGTTTTCCTGGATGGCCCGGCGCAGCAGCCACGCGCCGGGGTTGAGCCACGCACCCGCTACGGCCAGCTGACCCAGCAGCGTATCGAGCGTATGCCATTGCTGCACATGTACTTGCTCGTGGCGCACTACCGTCGGCAGGTCGGCGGGCGGGTAGTGGACGGGGTTGAGGTAGATGGTTTGCCAGAAGGAAAAAGCACTACCCGGCGCCGTCGTCTGGCGCACCGCCAGCCCGGCCACCACGGCCGGCCGGCTGCGGCGGTGCAGCCGCCGCAACGCCAGCAGCTGCAGTCCCAGCCGGCCCAGCAGCCCCGCCGCACCCATCCAGTAGCCGATAGTCAGCCACTGCCAACAGGCGGAAGTGGCAGCGGCGGCGAGTGGCGCGGGCGGCACCACGCTGTGCCAGGTAGCCACGGCGGCCGCAGGCAGCGGCGGCAGATACTGCGCCGCGAAGCCCAGCCCGGCCACCTCAATCAGCGGGCAAACGGCGGCCAGCAGCAGCGCGACCAGCAGAAAAAAGCGGTTGAGCCGATAAAACGTGAGGGGCCGCAACAGGGCGTAATAGGCCAGCACAAACAGCAGCAGCGCCGCATTGGCCTGCAGCAGATATACAAACAGCGCCGGCATCTTACTCGGCTTTGCCCTTTTCGATTAGGGCAATGATATCCTGCAATTCCGCCGCGCTGATTTTCTGCTCCTGGGCAAAAAACGTCACCAGCTCTTTATAGGAGTTGCGGAAATAGTCGCCCACGAAGGCCGACATGAACCGCTGTCGGTAGTCGGCGGCCGGTATCAGGGGCGTGTAGCGGAAGGAATTGCCGAGCTTTTCGGCCCGCAGGTAGCCCTTGCGCTCCAGGTTGCGAATGGTAGACGCCAGCGTGGTGTAGGGCGGCCGGGGCTCGGGCAGCAACTCCAGCACGTCTTTGGTAAAGCCGCCGTCCAGCTTCCACAGCACCTGCATAGCTTCTTCTTCGGGTTGGGTGAGTCGCTCCATCTGGATTTTTACGATGTTTTCGTAATTCTACGAAAGTTTCGTAATTGAAGATATAGTGCGGGTGAAAATATTTTAAAAAAGGATACGTGGGCGTATTGATTCGCCCGGGAGAGTCGCCTGCGTTTTGCGGCTGCCAACGGGTGCCAAACGCAAAACAGCCAGCCGTTGCTGCGGCTGGCTGTTTTGCGTTTGGCTGTTTATTAAATGGTTGTGCCTTTTATTGCTGTAGCTGTAGCCAGCCGATGGCGGCACCCTCATCACCGAAAAAAGCCACTATAAATGGCTTGTCGTCGTAGGCGCTGGACGGCTGGAAATCGGGGCCGCTGAGGATGGTTTGCATCAGGGCGGGACCAACGAGGTAGACCACGCAAAGCCGCCCGCCCAGCGCGCGGCTCACGTCGGGAAAGTAATCGGTGAGCAGTCAGTGCGTGGTGGCCGGGTCGTTGAACACGCGGCGGCGAATATCCTGCAGCCAGAATCGGCTACCAAGCGCCACAGTCTGCCGGCGCAGCAGGGCGTAGGCTTCGGGCAACTGCTCCAGAGTGGGCTGGTAGCCCCAGCGGCCCACAAAAATATTCAGGTCGGAGTGGTAGCTCAGAGTCAGTAGGTCGGCAGCAACTGTGGGGCTCATGGAGGGCGGTACGGTGGGCGAGGGGCGGCAGAGCAGGCCTTACGACTTGCGCGGCAGCTTCTTTACGAAGGCCGCCACCGCCCGACTGAATTCCGTGGGGCTTTCGATGAGGGCGTAGTGGCGGCCGGGCACCACGGCCACCTGCTGGTTGGGGAAGCGGAAGGCCTTGTAGTGGTCGGGGCCAACCATGTAATCATCCTGGCCCGATACCACAAGCACCGGCACCGTGAGCGTGGCGGTGGCGGGCGTCAGATCCTGCACGTAGCCCTGAATGGCCGGCCCCTGGAACAGCGTGGTGGCAAAATCCCGGTTGGCGGGCACGCCCCGCATGGCGCGGTTCAGGCGGGCTGGTGTTGAGTCGTTGGCATACATAAACCGGTTCATCAGGCCCTGCTGGCCCAGCAGACTCATCACCATGCCGAAGCGCTGGGGTAACGGGGCGCTGGGGTCCATCGGGGGGCGCGTGGCCGCGGGCAGCAACTGGTAGCCGTTGGTGGCGGTACTTTCCATCGAGGCCGGTAGGTTCAGAATGCTGTTGACCAGCACCAAGCCTTGCACGCGCGACGGGTATTTGGCGGCGTAGGCCGTGGCAATAATGCCGCCGAACGAGTGCGACATCACCACCCATTTTTCCAGGTGCAGCTGCTGGCGCACGTCCTCCAGATCCTGCACCAGGCGCTCAATCACGTAGTTTTTATCCGGGGCCGACGCCGAGCGGCCACTGCCGCGCTGATCCAGATAGATCATCTGGAAATTCTGCTCCAGCGTGGTGCCGGCCAGGGCTTCCAGGCCGTAGCTGCCCGCGCCGGGGCCGCCGTGCACCAGCACGCAGGGCAGGCCTTTGCCGGCTATTTTGGTATACAGCTTCACGCCGTCGGTCGTCGTAATGGCCGGCGTGCCGTTGGTCAGGGTTTTTTGCTGGGCAACAGCACCTTGGGCCACGCAAAAGGCCAATAGCAAGCCGCAAAGCCAGGTGGTGAAAATGGTGTGGTAGCGTTTAGCAGGCATATTCTGAGGGAAATAAGGTGAAGACCGGGCGGAAGATAGGTACGGAGTTCGTTTCGGAAATTTGAAAAGAGCGGCTTGTTGAAGTAAGAGAACGTCATGTCGATCAGCGGGAGACATAACGTTCTTTTTACTACCCCAAACAAAACCAAAAAAGGCGCTCTGCATTGTGCAGAGCGCCTTTTCAAGCATTACCAAGCAAAGCCAAGCTTACCAGATCTTCGCCCGCTCGTTGGCGGCGCGTACCATCTTGGCGTTTTCCTGGCAGCCGAAGGCCTCGTAGAACTGGGGCATGTTCATCAAGGGGCCGTTGGTGCGGTACTGGGCCGGGGAGTGTGGGTCGGTGAGCACCTGCTGGCGCAGGTATTCGGGCCGGGCGTTGGTGCGCCAGATCTGGGCCCAGCTCAGGAAGAAGCGCTGCTCGGGCGAGAAGCCGTCGTAGTTGGGACGCGGGTTGGAGCCGTACTTTTTCTCCAGCTGCTTTTCCAGGGCCGAGTAGGCCAGGGCCAGACCGCCGAAGTCGGCCAGGTTTTCGCCCATCGTGAGCTTGCCGTTCACGAATACCGAGTCGAGGGGCGAGAAGGCCGAGTACTGGGCACCCACCATGTTGGCGCGCTGGGTAAAGTTGTCGGCGTCTTCCTTGGTCCACCAGTCGCGCAGGTTGCCCTCGGCGTCCGACTGCCGGCCTTTATCGTCGAAGCCGTGGGTGATTTCGTGGCCGATAACGGCGCCCATACCGCCGTAGTTTACCGCGTCGTCGGCTTTGGGGTCGAAGAAGGGCGGCTGCATAATGCCGGCCGGAAACACGATTTCGTTCAGCGACGAGTTGTAGTAGGCATTCACCGTGGGCGGCGTCATGCCCCATTCGCCGCGGTCAATCGGCTTGCCGAACTTCTTGGCGTCGTCCTTGTACTCCCACTCGTGGGCCGCCAGCAGGTTTTGCAGGTACGACTGGCGCGAGATGGTCAGGGCCGAGTAGTCTTTCCACTTGTCGGGGTAGCCGATTTTCACGGTAAAGGCGTTCAGCTTTTTCAGGGCTTCGGTCTTGGTGGCGGCGCTCATCCAGTCGAGCTGCTGGATGTGCTCGGCCATCGAGGCCTTGATGTTGGCCACCATTTCCATGGCCTTCTGCTTGGTTTCGGGCGTGAAGGCCTTGTCCACGTAGAGCTGGCCGAAGGCCTCGCCCAGCGTGGCATCGGTCGAGCGCAGCACGCGCTTCCAGCGGGGCTGCTGCTGCTTGGCGCCGGTCAGGGCCTGGGTGTAGCGGAACGACTCCTGCACGAAAGCCTGGGGCAGCGCGGCGGCCGAGTTGTTGACCAGGTGCCAGCGCAGGTACGTTTGCCAGTCGGCCATCGGCTCGGTTTTCAGGGCGGTGCTGGCTTCCTTCAGGAAGTCGGGCTGGCCCACGATTACTTCCTTGGCCGCGCCTAGCCCGAGCTGCTGCAACAGGCTGGTTACGCCCAGGTTAGGAAACTGCTGGCTGGCTTCCGCCACGCTCATCTTGTTGTAGTTGGCGTACGGGTCGCGCAGGGCTACGCGGTCCTTGGAGGCCTTGGCCAGCCGGGTTTCCAGGCGCATCACCGTGTTGGCGTTCCGGTTGGCCGTGGCTTCGTTGTCGCCGAGCAGCTTGAAGGTGTTGGTCAGGTAGGTCAGGTAGGCCGCGCGCACCTGCTTGGAGCGGGCATCTTCCTTGAGGTAATAGTCCCGGTCGGGCATCGAGAGGCCGCCCTGGGTCAGGTACACGGCATATTCCGTGCTTTTCTTGCGGTCCTGGTTTACGCCCACGCTCAGCACCGAGCGGGTTTGCAGCATCTGCTGGCGGGCCAGGGCGGTTTGCAGGCCTTTCAGATCCTTGATGGCGGCAATGCGGCTCAGCTCGGGCTTCAGGGGCGTAATGCCGGCCTTTTCAATGGCCATCGAGTCCATGGCTGAGGCGTAGAAGTCGCCCACTTTCTGCAGGTTCGAGCCCTTGGTGGCGCTGCGGTTGGCGGCGGCTTCCTCCAGAATCTGGCGCATCACGGCCTCGTTCTGGTTGATGAGCGTGTTCCAGGAGCTCCAGCGCGACTCGGCGGCCGGAATCGGGTTGTTTTTCAGCCAAGTGCCCGAGGCGTACTGGAAGAAATTGTCGCAGGCCGACACCGACGGGTCGATGTTGGCCACGTCCAGCCCGACGCCCTTCACCACGGGCTGGGTGGCAGGAGCGGGCGTAGTAGTGGCGGCGGTAGCCGGTGCGGCGGCCGTCGTCGATGAGGCGGTAGTGGTAGTGCTGCTGGCGGCGCAGCCGGCCAGGGCGAGGCCCGCGGCGGTGCTGACGGCCAGCAGAAGCTGAGTTTTATTGGTCATTACAGATAAGAATGGAAAAGCGGAAAAGAGCGGGATACGCCTCCCGACACGTGGCAGCACGGACTGGTTCCGCGCCGGGAAGTTCTTTTTGAGGGCTGCTGACGGGCTTCTTACCAGATTTTGGCCCGGTCGTCATCCGGGCGCACCATCTTCTGGCCGGGCTGGCAGCCGAAGGCCTGGTAGAACTGGGGCATGTTCATCAAGGGGCCGATGGTGCGGTACTGGTCGGGAGAGTGCGGGTCGGTCAGGATTTGCTGGCGCAGGGCCTCGGGCCGGATGTTGGAGCGCCGCAGCTGGGCCCAGCTCAGGAAAAAGCGCTGCTCGGGCGTAAACCCGTCAATGACCGGGCGCGGGTTCGAGCCGTACTGCTTTTGCAGCTGCTTCTGCAAGGCCCCATACACGATGGTGAGGCCGGCGAAGTCGGCCAGGTTTTCGCCCATCGTCAGCTTGCCGTTCACGTGCACCGAGTCGAGGGGCGAGAAGGCGTCGTACTGGCGGCCCACCACGGCGGCGCGCTTGGTAAACTCGGCCCCGTCGGCGGTGGTCCACCAGTCGCGCAGGTTGCCGGCCGCGTCGTACTGCCGGCCCTGGTCGTCGAAGCCGTGGGTCATTTCGTGGCCCATCACCCCGCCAATGGCGCCGTAGTTTACCGCGTCGTCGGCTTCGGGGTCGAAGAACGGCGGTTGGAGGTAGCCGGCCGGAAACACGATTTCGTTCATCGGCGGGTTGTAGTAGGCATTAATCGTGGGCGGCGTCATGCCCCACTCATTCCGGTCGATGGGGCCGCCGTACTTCTTCACTTCCTGCCGGTATTCCCACTCCCGGGCCGCCAGCACGTTGCGCAGAAACGATTCGCGCGAGATGTTCAGGGCCGAGTAGTCTTTCCACTTGTCGGGGTAGCCGATTTTCACCCGCAGCGCATTCAGCTTTTTCAGGGCTTCGGCCTTGGTGGGCGCACTCATCCAGGTGTTGGTCTGAATGTGCTCGGCCATCGACTCCTTAATATTAGCCACCATGTCCAGGGCTTTCTGCTTGGCCGCCGGCGAAAAGGCCTTATCCACGTACAGCTGACCGAAGGCTTCGCCCAGGTAGTTGTCGGTGGCGGCCAGGGTGCGCTTCCAGCGCGTGAGCTGCTGCTTGGCCCCGGTCAGCGCCTGGTTGTAGCGGAAGTTTTCGTTGACGAAGGCCGCGGGCAGCGTCTGCGACACCGAGCGGGCCATGTGCCAGCGCAGGTAGGTTTTCAGGTCGGCCAGGGGCTCGGTTTTCAGCACCTTGTCCACTTCGTCGAAAAACGCGGGCTGGCCGATAACCACTTCCTGGGCGGCCCCCAGCTGCAGGGCGGCCAGCAGCCGCTGCGGATTCAGGGTGGGGTAGCGCTTCTGCAACTCAGCCACCGTCAGCTTGTTGTAGTTGGCCTGCGGGTCGCGCAGCTCCACGCGGGTGCGGGAGGCTTTGGCCAGGCGGGTTTCAATCCGCTCGATGGTCGCCGCGTTTTTGCGGGCCGTGGCCTGGTCGTCGCCCAGCAGGGCCAGCATGTTGGTCAGGTAAGTGCGGTAAGCCGCCCGAATGCCTTCCGTGCGGGCATCCTGCTTGAAATAGTAGTCCCGGTCAGGTAGCGTCAGGCCGCCCTGGTACATGCTCACTGTGTACTGGGTCGACTTCTTCTCGTCCACGTCCACGCCCGCCCGGAAAAAGGCGTCGGTCTGCAGCATTTTCTGGCGGGCAATTTCCTCCTGCAGGCCTTTCAAATCCTTGATGGCGGCAATGCGGCTGAGCTCGGGCTTCAGGGGCGCAATGCCGGCCTTTTCAATGGCCGCGGTGTCCATGGCCGCGGCGTAGAAGTCGCCGACCTTTTGCAGGTTCGAGCCCTTGACCGCGCCTCGGTTGGCGGCGGCTTCCTCCAGAATCTGGCGCAGCAGCAGCTGGGTCCGGTCGTTGAGCAGGCTGCGCGGGCCCCAGCGCGTGGCGTAGGAAGGCAGTGGATTGTTCTTCAGCCAGTTGCCGCCCGAAAACTGGTAGAAATCTTCGCAGGGCGACACCGACCGGTCAATATCGGCCAGGTTAATACTGCGGCCCTCCGACACGACGGGCGCGGACGAGGCAGAAGCCGCCAGGGCCGGAGCCGGAGCTGTGGGGGTAGCGGCAGCTTGCTGCGGCGCCTGGCTGGTGGCGCAGCCCGCCAGCACCAGACTGGCCAGGGCCAAGCTGGCGGGCAGGGTAATCGGGTTACTCATGCGAACAAAGAACAAGGTAAAAGCTACGGGCAAAGACTAACTACCGACCGTTAGGCTGCATTCGGCGGTGCTATCTTGGCGCCGGCTTTCCGAAAAGGCCCTCATTCCTATGCAAATCATCGACAAAGTGGCCTGGCTGCACCTGCACGAAGGCCGGGTGCTGAGTACCCGCAGCCGGGGCAAAGACCGGTACTACTTTCCCGGCGGCAAGCGGGAGCCGGGCGAAACCGACGCCCAGACCCTGCTGCGCGAAATCCGGGAGGAGCTGACCGTGACGCTGGACGCCGGCAGCTTGCAGCACATAGATACGTTCGAGGCCCAGGCCCACGGCCACGCCGCCGGCATTCTGGTCCGAATGATCTGCTACGCGGCCCGCTACGAGGGCACACTACAGCCGGCCGCCGAAATCGAGGAAGTCGTTTGGCTGCGCTACGCCGACCGCGCCCGGGTTTCCCCCGTCGACCAGCTGATTTTTGACCGGCTGCACGCGGCGGGCCAACTGCAATAAGAAAGCAGCCGGCCCGCCGCTCGGCTTCCGCAAGGGGTTAGCGCTTGGCCCGCGCGTACTGGTCGGGCCAGACCACGTCCACGCCCAGCTCTTTGGCCGCGTGCAGCGGAAAGTTGGGGTCGCGCAGCATTTCGCGGGCCAGCAGCACCAAATCGGCCTGGCCGCTGGCAACAATGGCTTCGGCCTGGGCAGCCTGGGTGATGATGCCCACCGCCCCGGTCGGGATGCCGGCTTCCCGGCGGATTTGCTCGGCAAACGGCACCTGGTAGCCCGGCTCCACCGGAATAGTGGCCGCGGGCACGTTGCCGCCCGTCGAGCAGTCAATCAGGTCCACGCCCTTGTCTTTCAGAATAATGGCCAGTGCTACCGAGTCGGCGGCGGTCCAGCCGCCTTCGGTCCAGTCGGTGGCCGAGAGGCGCACGAACAGCGGGTACTCGGCGGGCCACGCGGCGCGGGTAGCTTCCACGACTTGTAGCAGCAGCCGGCTGCGGTTCTCAAACGAGCCGCCGTAGGCATCGGTGCGGGCGTTGCTCAGGGGCGACAGGAACTCGTGGAGCAGGTAGCCGTGGGCCGCGTGCAGCTCAAGTACCTGAAAGCCCGCGGCCAGGGCCCGCACCGTAGCGGCCCGGAAGTCGGCAATGACTTTGTCGATGCCCTCTTGGTTTAGCTCGATGGGGGCGGGCTGCCCGGCGTGGAAGGGCACGGCGCTGGGGGCCACCGTGGGCCAGCCGCCTTCGGCCTCGGGCACCACGCCGCTGCCTTTCCAGGACGTGTAGGTGCTGGCTTTGCGGCCGGCGTGGGCCAGCTGAATGCCCGGCACGGCCCCGTGCGCGCGCAGAAACGCCGTGATGCGCCGCAGCTCGGGCAGGTGCTCGTCTTTCCAGATGCCCAAATCGTCGGGGGTGATGCGGCCCTCGGGCGCTACGGCGGCGGCTTCGGTGATAATCAGGCCGGCCCCGCCCACGGCCCGGCTGCCCAGGTGCACTAGGTGCCAGTCGTTGGCAAAGCCGTCGGTGCTGCTGTACATGCACATCGGCGACACCGTAATTCGATTCTTGAACGTGACGCCGCGCAGGGTAAAGGGCGAAAACAGGCTGGACATAAGCAGGAAAAAGAAGCAGGCTGAATGAAGTAGCCTAAACCCGATTCCGGCCGCCAGGGTTTTGCCGCCCGGCGCTACTCCACGATTACGCCGTATTTGCTGACCAGTCCCAGCAGGCCGGGCAGCGAGAACCGGGCCTTGGTCAGGGTGTTGCCGTCGGGGTCGATGGTGAACTGCGAGGCGGTAGTGAAGTCGGCGCCGGTGAGCAGGGTGTTGCGGAACACGGCCCCGGGCAGGGTGCAGTCCTGAAACGCCGCGTCGGTGAGGTCGGCGCTGGTGAAGTCGGCGTCGGTCAGGGAGCAGTTCACGAAGCGGGTGCCGCGCAGCTTTTTGCCAAAAAACGAGGTGTAGTGCAGCTGGCAGCCGGTAAACCGCACCTCAAACAGAAAGTCGCGGCAGGCCGCGAACTGCAGGCCCGCCAGCTTGCAGTCGGTGAAGGCCACGTTCTGCAGCCCCGTGCCCGCCAGGCTGGCCGACGACAAGTTGCACCGCTCAAACAGGCAGTCGGTGAAGCGCAACGCGCCCAGCTTGGCCTCGGAAAAGTCGCAGCCCACGAAGTGACACTGCTCAAACTCCGGGTCGGGATGGGCCAGCAGGGTGCGGGCGTCCCACCGCTCGAAGCGGTTTTCGGGGGCAAAAACGGTGGGCTTACGCGGGGCGGCAGCGGGGCGGCGTTGCTTCATACACGGCAGAGTTCGGGAAAAGAAAACGGCAACACGGCCGGGCTGCTTACGGCTGGCGCAGCAGCCAGCGGGTGGCCTCACCTTCTTCCACGAACCGTTCGCCCAGGAAAGGCTTGTCGAGAAAATAGGCGGGCGGCGGAAACGCCGCGTCGGCATCCTGGTCGCGCAGCGTGACGGGGGCCAGCAGGTAAGCCAGGTAGGTGCGCCCGCCCAGGCGGGGCTGCAGTTGGGGCAAAAACGTGGACACCATCCACTGCGCGCCTTCCCGGTCGGTGTTGAAGCGGCGGCGCCCGTCGAGCAGCCAGCGGCGGCAGCCGTGGGCGGCGGCGTGTTCGAGCAGCACCAGGTAGCCCTGCTGCATTTCGGCCACTGAAATCAGCCGCTGCCAGCGCACCACCAGCACCTGCAAATCGGGGCGGTAGGTGATGGTCAGAAAATCGGGCGGAGCGGGCAGGTTCATGCGGGGCGGTAAGCTGGCAAAGCTACGGCTCAGCTTAGAAAGTTGATACTCCATCCGTAAAGATTACCGGGCGGCCCATGCAAAAACAGGCACGAGGCAAAGCCTCGCGCCTGTATACAAGTGGGTTGCGTCGTAAAACACCACAACCACTACTTGCCCGGAGCTGACGCCGGAGCGCCGTATGGAAAAGTGCTGTGGGAGAGGTTAGCCACGGAGGGGTTTCGTTCCGAGAAGCGGGGAAACCCGTTTGCCCGCGCCCGAAGCAGGGCCGAGCAACCGCCAATTTCCCCCGGCCGATGGGCCCGCGCAATACCTACATGTTGGTATTTTGCCTGGGCCGGCTGCTGCGAGGTACGTGCCACCCATCGGCTAGTATTCCCGCCCAGGCAAAGCAGGCCAGTGCCAAACAGGGCATAATTCTATTGCCCTGGAAGCTGACAATGGCCGTTCGGATTGGTATAGCGTCAGTACTGTCTAATAATCAGAGGGGTATCATTACGTTTTTCTTAAAAATTCACAATTTATTCTTGATTCTGGTGCGCGGAATGTTCGGAATAATCCAATAAACTTGTAGATCAGCCGAAAGACTGCGCCAGCCTGTACGGGCCGGATTCGCTTGTTATTTGCCTCGTTGGATTTGTGAAGACTTTACTGGCCCTGCTGCTGGGGGTGCTGGCATTGCCCGCCCTGGCGCAAACGGGTGCTTCCACGCCTCAGCTTACTCACTGCGACGCCGCCATTGAGCGGTTTATGCAACGCTGGAAAATTCCCGGCGCTTCGGTTGCCATCAGCCGGCAGGGCAAGCTGGTGTACTGCCGCGCCTTCGGCTACGCCGATTTGGCCCGCACCGTGCCCATGCGGCCCTCCCACCTGCTGCGGGTCGCCAGCGTGTCGAAGCCCGTGACGGCCACGGCCATCATGAAGCTGGTGGAGCAGGGCAAGATTGACCTGAGCCACAAGGCGTTTGGGCCCAAAGGCTATTTGCAGTCGGCCTACTACACCAGCGCCATTACCGACGAGCGGATTTACGACATAACGGTGCAGCAGCTGCTCGAGCACAGCGCCGGCTGGAACCGCAACAACGGCACCGACGGCTTCAACACCTCCGACCCCATCGACTTTCCGCTGCACGTGGCCGACGCGCTGAGCGCCCCCAACCCCGTGGGCGACTCCACGATGGTGCGCTTCCTGCTCACCAAGGGCCTCGATTTCCGGCCGGGGGCGCGCTTCGCCTATTCCAACGTGGGCTACCTGGTGCTGGGCAAGATTCTGGAAAAAGTAACCGGCCAGTCCTACGAAGGCTGGGTGCGGCAGAACATTCTGGCCCCGGCCGGCATCAGCGAAGCCCACCTGGGCCGCAACCTGCTGGCCGACAAGCACGAGCGGGAAGCCGAGTACTTCAGCAAAGACCACCGGGCCTCGTGCTACGGCACCGGCAAGCCAGTATCGGCCGCCTACGGCAGCTGGAACCTGGAGGCCATGAATGCCCACGGCGGCTGGCTGTTCTCGGCCCGCGACTTAGTGCGTTTCCTGGTGGCCACCGATGGCAACCCCGCCCAGCCCGACGTGCTGGCCCCGGCCACCGTGGCCCAGATGCTGGAGCCCTCGGAAAACAACCGCCACTACGCCAAGGGCTGGATGGTGAGCAAAAAGGTGAACTGGCACACCGGCAGCCTCGACGGTACCGCCAGCTGCGTGGCCCAAACGGCCGACGGCTACACCTGGGCCATTCTGCTCAATGCCCGCGCCACCCCCAACCGGTTCTGGAACGACCTGGAAAAGCTGGGCTGGGAGTGCGTGGAAGGCGCTACCGAGTGGCCCGCGCTGGATTTCTTTCCGCCCACCCGGAATGCCGCCCACCTGCGTGGCCACGCTACGGAGGCGGGCACGGCCACGCTGCGCTGGACCAACGGCAACGGCTCCCGCCGCCTGGTGGTGGTACAGGAAGGCAGCCCGGTAGCCCAGCTCCCGCAGGACGGCACCAGCTACGCCCCCGATGCCGCTTACGGCCACGGCTCGGCGCTGGGCAAGAGTGCCTTCGTGGTAGCCGCCGGCCCCGATAGCGCCGTGACCGTCCGGAACCTGGCGCCCAACAAAACCTACTACGCCCGGGTGGTCGAGTACTTCCAGAACGACAGCACCGGGCAGCAGGCCATGTACGCCCTGGACGGCAACCCCACCTGGCAGTTTCATACCCCGGCGGCACTTTCCATCCTGGCCAAGCTCAGCCATAAGACGGTGAAAAAACCGGCGGCGCGCAAAGCCACGGCCGCCTCCCACCACAAGCCCCGGCCAGCCACGCTGAACACGGGGCCGGCCAAAAAGCAGCCGTCGGCCCCGGCGCCCGCCAAAGCCGACGCGCCTGCCACCGCGTCGCCGTCGTATCTGGAGAAGCTGCGCTCCAAGGGCCGGGAGCTGCTGAAGTGGTTTGCCAAAGTGTAGGCCGGCCGAAGCCCAAGCGGGTTCCGGGCCAGGCGGCCCGGCAGGCAGGGCGGGCGTGAAAGTCCGGGCCGGACGTGTACTTTGCAGGAAATAGCTGGCGGCCCGGGTGGCGGCCTGGCGGTTCCTTTGCCACTTTCTTCCGCTTATGACACAGATTCGCACCGGCCTGCTGGCCTATGGTATGTCGGGTAAAGTATTTCATGCCCCGTTCGTGGCCACGCACCCCGGTTTCGAGCTGAGTGCCGTGACGGAGCGCAGCCGCAAGGAAGCCGGGCAGCACTACCCCGGCGTGACGAGCTACGACAGCGTAGAGGCCCTGCTGGCCGACGACAGCCTGGAGCTGGTGGTGGTGAATACGCCCAGCAACACCCACGCCGAGTTTACGCGCCAGGCGCTACGGGCCGGCAAGCACGTGCTGCTGGAAAAACCGGTGGCTACCTCGCCCCAGGAAGTGCGGGAGCTGTGGGACCTGGCCCGGCAGCAAGGCCGCCACCTGCTGGCCTACCAGAACCGGCGCTGGGACAGTGACTTCCAGCTCGTGAAGCAGGTGGTGGAAAGCGGACAGCTGGGGCAGCTCATCGAAGTCACGTTTCGCTACGACCGGTTCAAGACCACGCTGAACCCGAAGCCCTTCAAGGAAACGCCCCTGCCCGGCAGCGGCCTGCTCTATGATCTGGGCCCCCACCTGCTCGACCAGGCCATCAGCCTGTTTGGCCAGCCCCGGCAGAGCCGCAAAACCACCGGCCGCTTCCGCGCCGGCACCCAGGTCGACGACTACTTCTCCATTCAGCTGCTGTATCCGGGCTTTACCGTTACGGTGGCCTCGGGCCTGCTCATCGCCGATCCGCAGCCGGCCTTCGTGCTGCACGGCACCCAGGGCAGCTTCCGTAAAACCCGCGCCGACGTGCAGGAGGCCCAGCTGCTCAGCGGCCTTTCCCCCCTGGACCCCACCTACGGCATCGAGCCCGCCGACCAGGCCGGCGTGCTGACCGTGGCCGGGGGCAACGACGTGAAAACCACCACCGTGCTGCCCACCCAGAAAGGCGACTACACCGGCCTGTTCGACGCCGTGTACCAGACCATCCGCCACGGCGCGCCCTATCCTATCCGGGAAGAGCAGCTGCTGTGGCAAAATGAAATCCTGGCCCAGACCGACGACGTGTGGGGGCTGTAGCGCCCGGCGCTACCGTTCCCGGGGCCGCTCCAGCTTGCTGGCCGGATACTGCGGGTTCATCTCCCGGAGCGTATCGCGCAAGGTCTTCGCCACCACGTAGGCTTTGTACCAGTTCTGGTCGGCGGGCACCAGGTGCCAAGGGCAGCTAGTGGGGCTACAGTGCCGGAACACGTCTTCGTAGACGCGGCGGTACAGCGGCCACTGCTTGGCTTTGCCCTCGTCGCCGGCCTCGTATTTCCACTGCTTGGCCGGGTCGTGCAGGCGCTCCTGCAGCCGCTCGCGCTGCTCTTCCTCCGACACGTGCAGGTAAAATTTGAGCACCGTCGTGCCCGACTGCTGCAACAGCTTCTCGAAGGCGTTGATGGCCGTGAAGCGCTGCCGGGCCACTTCCGTGGTGATGAGCTTCTCCACCCGGGTAACGAGCACGTCCTCGTAGTGGGAGCGGTTGAAGATCTGAATCATGCCGTGGCGCGGCACCTGCTGATGCACCCGCCACAGGAAGTCGTGGGCCAGCTCCTCGATGGTCGGCTCCTTAAAGGAATGCACCCGCACGCCCTGCGGGTTGAGGCCGCTGAACACCTTCCGGATCAGGCCGTCTTTGCCGCTGGCGTCCATGCCCTGCAGAATCAGCAGCACGCTGCGGCGGTTTTCGGCGTAGAGGCGGTCTTGTAGCTCGACCAGGTCCTGCCGGAGGCGCTCAATCTCGCGGTGAATGTCGTCTTTGTGCAGCTCGTGTGGGGCGCGGCTGGGCAGGCGCGTCAGGTCGATAGCAGTGGTTTTCGGGGGCATAGCGGAGGGAAGAATCTGCAAGATGGGCGAGCTGGTGAAAGCGGCAGCGGACGGCTCATTGTCTGTTAGTTACAAGTAAAAATCGAAGGCAGAAAAGTTTGATTTTCGCGTAACCCCGCTAAACAGGCCTCCGACGTGCAGGTGCAGAGCATGGATAATTCCTCAGAGTAGGCAGAGGCAGAGGCCACCGAGGCAACTCAGCGGGCCAACCGTAATGCTCAACGCTCGACGTCGGACAGCTAAGAAGGCTCCGTAGCGCAATCAAGAAGGCACCGCCGGGCGGTGCCTTCTTGATTGTATAGTATATTGAAATTCAGATGTTTGTGTGATATTCTGGCGAGCTATTATCTGCGGTTGTTGCCAAAGGCAGCCCAACGCCCGAGGCTACCGAACTGTCGCTTTGTCTGTAAAATACGTGCGGATTGATTTGAAATCGGCCATTGTGGCTTGTTTTGCGCTTCCTGTCATCCGGTTTCAGGTTGGTACACAGTTTGTATTTACCCTCGTAACCAAGAAAGGAAAATACGCCATGAATCTGATCAGCAAAGAGTTTATCCGCAACATTGCCCCCCAGCTCGACTTGCTCAACACGTTGGGTGGCGGCACGGCGCAGGCAGTGGTGCGCGTAGATACGCGCGAGCAGGGCGTGGTTATTCGGGTGGCCGTGCCGGCCGTAAGCCCCGAAAACTTCCACGTCGTGCTCGATAACAGCCGCCTGACGGTGTACTGCGAGTACCGTCACCAGCCCGAGGATCAACTGGCCGCTCCGTTGTTTGCCCAAACCCTGGATCTGCCCGCCAACCTCGACCTGGCCCGCATCGATGCGGTGCACAAGGGCCACGAGCTGCAGGTGCGCATTCCCTACAAGGATGCCGCCGCGCAGAAGCGCGAAATCGAAATCAAGCAGCGGTAGGAATCTGCTCCGGCCGCACTGTTCATATCGTCGGGGCCGACCGACGCCATTGTTCCACTTGGCCACTGCTTCCGCAGTGGCTTTTTTATTGCCCGACTAGTTCAGCCAAACAGCGGAATGAGCAGCACGAAGCCCAGCAGCAGGGAAAGGTAAAACCAGCCCATGACCTGCCCCCGGTAGCGGCGCGGCAGCCGGTTGCTGAGCACCAGCACGGCCACGACCACCAGCAGCAGGTGCAGCAGCAGAAACACCACCGTCTTGACCCAGTTGCTCACAATCGTGTTTTCGGGCTGAAACTGGTCGGTCATGCCCATACCCGACGTGACCCAGCTCAGCAGGTAGTAAGCCGCCGTTTCGAAGGCCACGAACAGGCCCAGGCCCAGAAGCAGGGCCCGCGGCCCGGATTTTTCGGTGATGTCAGCCATTGCCGTGCTAAGCTACAAAAACAAGTCGGCCAGCGGATACCTCCGCTGGCCGACTTGTTTGTCACTGTTATGGCGAGGCTTAGCCCTTGCCCTTACCGCCTTTGCCGTTGGCTTTGTAGTGCAGCGTCACGGAGACTTCGCCGCTGGGCGTCGTGGTGCTGTGGGTGGTGTAGGTTTTGCCGGCTTCCTGCCAGGTGGCATCCTTCACCAAGGTCTTGGCCGGCCGCAGCGCCGCCGGGGCCGTGCCCTTCCAGACCGAGGTTTCGTTGCCCGAAGGCGTCACCACGTACGTTTCCTGGGTCATGTCGACACACTGGGCCAGGCCGGTCAGCTCACCGGTGATGCACTCCTTGTACTGCGACTTGTACACCAGCGCACCTTTGCCTTTGCCCTGGGTTTTAAATTCCTGGGCCTGCGCCGAGGAGCCGAAGGCAAACAGGCTGACGAACAGCAGAAAGGCGGCGCGGAAATGAAGGATATTTTTCATGAGCGGGAGAGAAGATGAGGGATTTCGCAGCGCAATTCACGCTGTTGTGCAACGCTAGCCAAGAACTGTACCAAAAGTGGCTGGCAACTCCCGTCCCGCCCCGCTACGGCCGGCGCTGGCCCAGTACCTCGGCCGTGCGGGTCTGCACATACAGATCTTCTACTTTGGCCCGGGCCCAGGGCGTGCGCCGCAGAAACGTCAGACTCGACTTGATGCTGGGATTTACGGCGAAGCAGTTGATGCGAATCCGCTCGTCGAGGCCGGGCCAGCCGTAGTGCGCCACCAAGTATTCCAGGATCTGGGCCAGCGTGATGCCGTGCAATTCGCGGATGAGGTGGCCGGATTCGTCGCGGACGTCGGTAGGGTCGGGCTGGGGCATAACGGAAGGCAAAAAGGAACCACAAAGGTGGCAAAAAGCCTGTGGATATACGTTCTTGGGCCCGCGGCTGCCGCCGGCGGGCCGGTTTTTACCCCGGCCCAGGCATTATTGACCCTGCGCTGTTCGTTACCTTTGCCATGGCAACTCTCATGAATCGACGTTCTCCCCGCCCTGTTTCCCGCCGCCGGCCTTCCGCCCGGCGCCGCTACGCCGGCCTGGTGGGGCTGCTGCTGCTCGTGCTGGGACTGGGCGTGTACCTGCGGTATCAGCGGCAGCTGCACCGCTACGCGCGCCGGGCCTACGCCAGCTTCACCTTCAGCAGCCTGACGGGCCGCGAAAAGACGCCCCTGCTCAGCGGCTACTCCGTGCACGGCATCGACGTCTCGTCCTACCAGGGCACCATCGACTGGAAAACCGTGGCCGAGCACGACGTGCGCTTTGCCTTCATCAAGGCCAGTGAGGGCGTAACCCTGCGCGACGCCCGCTTCCGCCGCAACTGGCGCGAGGCGCAGCGGGCCGGCATCTACCGGGGCGCTTACCACTATTTTCAGCCCAACTACGACGGGGCCAAGCAAGCCAACCTGTTTACGCGCACCGTGCCGTTGGCCGTCGGCGACCTGCCGCCCGTGCTCGACGTGGAAGCCCCCGAGTTTCACGATGTGGCCGTGATGCGCCGGGGCGTGGGCACCTGGCTGCGGCTCGTGGAGCGGCACTACGGGGTGAAGCCCATTCTGTATTCCAACTACAGCTTCTACAAGCGCCACCTGGCCGGCCACTTCGACGACTACCCGCTCTGGCTGGCCCACTACGAGGTCGAAAGCCCGCAGCTGCCCCCCGACAAGTGGATTATCTGGCAGCACAGCGACGAAGCCTACGTGCCCGGCATCCGGGGCACGGTCGACTTTAACGTGTTTCAGGGTAACTTCGAGAGCCTGCTGGCGTTGCGTATTCCGGCGGCCGGCAAAAGTGCCCCGGCCCGCCTTCACTAACCCCGTCTGCTTTGCTATATACTCCGTTTCTTCGCCTGACTGCCCTTGGTCTGCTGGCCGGTAGCCTGCTGCTGGGCAGCTGCGGCGGCAGCAAGGATGCCTTCACCCAAAGCGGCGGGGCTTCTTACTACGCCGATAAGTTCAACGGCCGCAAAACGGCCAGCGGCACCACCTACCGGCCCAATAAGCTCACGGCGGCCCACAACACCCTGCCGTTCGGGACCGTGGTGCGGGTGACCAACCCGCGCAACAAACGCTCGGTGAAAGTTACCGTCACCGACCGGGGCCCGCACGCCAAAGGCCGCGTCATTGACCTCTCGCGCAAAGCCGCCCGCAAAATCGACATCGTGGACGCCGGCGTGGCCCCGGTGCGGCTGAAGGTCGTGCGGGCCGCCAAACGCTGATTTCCGCCTTTTTCTCCTCCCTAGAATAGTTGCCGCATGCGCATCCGCAAGAAAGTGAAGTGGGTACAGCCCGCCGAAGCCGACCGGTTTACCGCCCTGAGTGCCTTCGTAAAAGCCGCCGAAGCCCAAACCTGGACCGAGGCCGAAATTCAGTTTGTCATCAACGAAGTGGTGGAAGCCCGCGACGAGGCCGAGGTGCACGCCATCTTCCAGGATTGTACCCAACGGTAAGCCCCGGGCCCATCCGCCAACACCCAACAAGCCCCGACGCTGCCAGCGCCGGGGCTTGTTTGCTTGGGGGAAGAAGGACGTTACTAATTTTTGCGCTTCATCTTCATTTTGCCCTTGCCGCCGTTTTTCGACATGGCCATCAGGCTGTCCTGCTCGGCTTTCATGGTGGCCGTGGTCAGGCGGCCGCTCAAGGAGAGCATGTCGCCTTCTTTCATCGTCACTGTGCTGCCGTCGGCCATCGTCACGCTGCCGTCGGCCATGATTTTGGTGCCGTTAGTCAGCGTGGTCGGCTCGGCCAGGGTGGTGGTCATGCCCTGACGGGTCACCATCACCTTGCCGTCCTTCATCACCACGCCGTCTTTCATCGTCACGCCTTCGCGCACCACCACTTTTTCCTTGGGGGCTACTGCCCGGCGGGGGGCTACTTTGGTTTGGGCTTGCGCGGCGAAACCGGCCAGGGCCAGGCCCAGCGTCAACAGAAATGAGAAGCGGAGTTTCATGGGAGAGAAAATAGAAGTGAGAGAGGTAAGCTGCTTTTCAAGTGATGTAAAATACAAAACGTCACCTAAAGTTCCCGCGTTGCCGGGGGCAACCTCAGAAAGCAGTCTGGCGTTAAAAAATGGTCTACTCTGCCTATCCATCTCCATTTCGTTCCTAAAGATTTCTTCGCATGAGTGCTGCCACCCCGAATCCGGAAATTTACGCTGAGTTCAAGCGCCAAGTGAATATGACCGCCACCGAGCTGCGGCACTGGCTTACAACGGAAGAATCCAAATCGGTAGGCCAGGACGACGGCGACGGGGAAAGCGTCGGCCACAAGTCGGGCAAGCACATTGTGCAGATTCTGGAGAAGAAAAAAGCCGACCTCACGGCCGCCGATGAGGCTCACATGCACAAAGTTCATTCCTACATCAGCCGGCATCTGGCCCAGGGCCCGGCCGCCGACAAAGAGCACTCCCGCTGGCGCTACTCCCTGATGAACTGGGGCCACGATCCGCTGAAAAAGTAATTTCGCGGAGCCGGCCCGATACGGAAAATCTCCCCTTTGTTTTGCTCCTTACCGGCCGGCCCTTCAGCCCCTCCCAACCCCATGGATTACAAAGACTATTACAAGATTCTGGGTGTCGACAAAAACGCCACCACCGACCAGATCAAGAAGGCATACCGTAAGCTGGCGCGCCAGCACCACCCCGATGTGAACCCGAACAACGCGGATGCCGAGCAGAAATTCAAGGAAGTAAACGAGGCCAACGAAGTGCTCAGCGACGAGGAAAAGCGCCGCAAGTACGACCAGCTCGGGGCCGACTGGCAGCGCTACCAGCAGGCCGGCGCCGGCCGGGGCAGTGCCGGTGGGGGCGGGGGCTTCGACTGGTCGCAGTACGCGCAGCAGGGTGGGGGCTTCGGCGGCGGCGGTAGCAACGACCCCTTCGGCGGCGCCGACTTCTCCGATTTCTTCAGCTCCATCTTCGGGGGCTCGGGCGGCCGGGCCAGCGGCAACGCCCGCCCCGGGGCCGGCCAGGACTACCAGGCCGAGCTGGAGCTGACGCTGGAAGACGCCTACCAGGGCGGGCCGCGCACCCTCACCGTAAACGGCAAAAAGCTGCGCATTACCATTCAGCCCGGCGTGGAAGATGGCCAGACCATCCGGCTGCGCGACCAGGGCGGCCCCGGCCGCAACGGTGGCCCCAGCGGCTCGCTCTACATCACCATCCGCATCCAGCCCGATGCCCGCTACACCCGCACCGGCAACGATCTGACCATGGACGTGCCCGTGAGCATCTACAAGGCGCTGCTGGGCGGCGAGCAGGTCGTTGATACGTTTTCGGGTCCGGTCAAAATCAAGATCAAGCCCGAAACGGCCAACGGTACTCGCCTGCGCCTGCGCGGCAAAGGCTTCCCAGTGTACCGGCAGGCCGGCCAGTTCGGCGACCTGTACCTGCGCCTGTCCCTGACGCTGCCCCAGCACCTGACCGACGAAGAAAAAGCGCTTATTCAGCAATTGGCCCACCTCCGCAACGAAGCCTGACCGCCATGGAAACGCACATTATCACCATCACGCTGCGCGAGTGCTCGACGCAGTACGGCCTGAGCGAGGCCGACGTCCGCGAGTTTATCGACCTGGGCCTGCTGCAAGCCGCCGACACGCCCGACGCCATCTTCGGCGAAGCCGACCACCTGGCCCGCCTCGCCCGCCTCCACCACGACCTGGGCCTGAGTAAGGAAGCCATTGATGTAATTGTGGCCATGCGGCAGCGCCTGGTGGTCGTGCAGGAGGCACTGGCCCGGCAGACGGCCCGCGCCACCCAGCTGGAGCGGTACCTGCGCGGCTCGGGGCCGGTTGTCGAAACCGACTTCTAGCGGCCGACGTCGGCCCAGTCGGCGGCTTACACCAAATCGACGGCCAAAGCCAGGGCGCAGCCGACCAGCGTGGCCGCCAGCTTGGGCAGGTTCAGGTGGTGCTCGGGGCTGGTTTCAAATAGAATGGTGGTTGATACGTGCAGGAAGTTGCCGGCCACCAGGCCCAGCAGGGCCGCGTACCAGCCGCCCTGGAGCAGGTTTTCCAGCACCACGTAGTTGCTCACGATGATGCCCGCCGGCCCGGCCAGGGCAAACAGTACCAAATACGGAAAGGCCCGCTGGAAGCTGTTGAGCCGCAGCAGCAGGGCCGCCATCAGGGCAAAAGCCGCCGGAATGTGGTGCAGGGCAATGCCGGCTAGGATAGCGTAGAAGCTCTGTCCCACGCCCGCCGCCCCCGGCGACTTCACCAGGATGCTGCCTTCCAGAAACGAGTGCAGCACCAACGAAAACAGCAGCAGAAACGGCACCCGGCCCGCGTGCGAGGTATGGTAGTGCACGTGCCCGTGCTCCACGCCCTGCGAAAAAACCTCCAGCAGCAGCTGCCCAAAAAAGCCCGCCAGCACGAAATAGCCAATCCGGTGGCTAACCTCCGGTCCCAGACTCAGGGCCTCGGGCAGCAGGTGCATAATGGTCAGGGTGAACAGGTAGGCGCCGCTGAAAGCCAGCAGCGGCTTCATCCAGGTGGTGCGGGCCGTCGGCACGAAGCGCGTCAGCCACCCCGCCCCCATGACGGTGAGAAATAACAGGAAAACGGCAAACCACATAGGGGTAATGTGCTAAGGTGCGAATGTGGGAAATGTGCTGATAAGGAAAATGTGCAGAGGTCTTGCTGCTGGGTAAGCTGAGCAATGCACTGCTGCCCGGCGCTGTATCCGAACATTAGCACATCAGCACATTCCCCACATTAGCACCTTAAATCCCTATTTTTTCAGGACGAAGATCATGCGGGGGCTGGTCTTCTCGTCGTAGGGGGCGAGGTGGTAGTCGCCCAGCACCTCGGCCAAGCGCAGGCCCGCCATCTGGAAGTATTCCTCGAACCGGTCCCGGCTCAGGGCCCGCACCCGCTCCTCGTATTGCTGCACCTGGCCTTCCCGGTCCGTAAACCGGATTTCCTTCACGATGAAGTCGTTGGAGAGGTGGCGGTGCAGTTGAAAGGTGATGCCGTCCACGGTTTTCTCCTCGTGCGCCACCAACTCGCGCACCGTCAGCTCGGTGTTCATAAAGTCGATGACCATCTTGCCGCCCGGCCGCAATGCTGCCGCTGCCGAGCGTAGCGCTACCACGTTCTCGGTTTCGTTGGCGAAATAGCCAAAGCTGGTAAAGAGGTTGAAGATGAAGTCGAACGGGCCGAAGGGCAGCGGGTCGCGCATGTCGTGCACGTGAAAGTGCAGGTGCTCGTGGGCAAACTGCCGGGCGTGGGCAATGCTTTCCGGGGAGAGGTCCACGCCGGTTACGTCGTAGCCCTGCTCGCTGAGGTAGATGGAGTGCCGGCCTTTGCCGCAGGCCAGATCCAGCAGGCGGGTGCTGGGTTTCGGGTGCAAGTGCGTCAGCAGCTCATCAATAAAAACGCGTGCTTCCGTATGGTTCCGGTCCCGGTACAGCAGGTGGTAGTAAGGCGAGTCGAACCAGGTACTAAACCATTCGGCTTCTGATTGTGGCATTCAAAAGAGCAATGAGCGGGAGAGGCAACAACGGGTGACCCAAAGCGAAGGGACGCGCTATTTTGCAACAATGTTACAAAAAGCCGCCGACATTGGGCCTTGCTGTCGGCCCGGACCAGGAGCAGCCGCGGGGCCTTGTGCAACAAATCGGCCCCGGTGCCTGCTACTCCCCACTCGGGAAAGAATAGCAGGCGCCGGGGCCTAAAAGCTTGACAGCAAAGAGGAATACTACTCCTCTTTCATCTTTTCAGCGGGCTTCTCGTTGGCGTCGTGCTGGGTTTCAGCAGGAGCGGGAGCAGCGGCTTCCTGCTTGGTGCGGTCGGTTTCTTCGCCGTTGGCCGAAATGCCGTGCTCAGCGGTGGGGTGGCGGTCCTTCTCGAAGTTGGTGTGGGAGCTGATGGGCTCGGCAATGGCGCCGCCCTTGGCCTGGTGCGCTTCTTCCACGGTGCCCTGGTCGAAGTTATCGGTGGTGCGGGAGCCGGGAGCCACCTGGTCCACGGATACTTTGGCTTCCGGACGCAGGTCCGATGGTTCGCTGCTGCAGGCGTTCAGGGCCAGGGTGGCCACGGCCACGGCGGAGAGCAGAAGATTTTTAGTCATGTTCGTAAGAGGTTGAAATGCTAAGCGTTAGGGCAGGCAATCAGCCACGATACGGGCCTCTGCCTGTTGCCTTGCCTGCTTCGTACCAAGGTACTGTACCGGCTCAAGCGGGTCAAAGTTACGCGGAAGTTGGGCTCGTCGGCGCGGCAGCGGCCGGAGATTGGGCCGGCAGCAGGTTTTTGCGCCGCAGCATCGAGTCGAACAGCTTGATGTCGTTGGGCGAGTTGAAGATGCGCAGGGGGAAATACAGGAAGATCGGCACGTTGAAGGTGCGGGCCATCCAGCCCTTGAAGCCCTTCAGCTCGTCGGCCGCCGCCGGGGGCTGCAGCCACAGCAAGTAGGCGTCGTTGTCGCGCCGGGCCTGCCCGATCATGTCCCAGGTGAGGCCCATGCCCTTGGTTTCGCTCTGGCGCAGCACGATCTGGCGGTTGTCGATTTCGTAGTTCATCCGCTCAAACAGGGCCTTGCTTTGCTCCATCTGGGCCACGCCGGTAATCTGGGCCGAGCGCAGCAGCACAAACAGCAGCGTGAGCAGCACGGCGGCCAGCACCCACCACCACGACGGCCATATCAGGGCCGGCAGCAGGCCCAGGGCCAGGGGAATCAGGGCGTACCACCAGTCTTTGCGCCACACCTGGGCCATGGCCATACGGGTGTAGGTATCGGTATCGAGCTGGTATTTCTTGGTGCGGATGGCCATGGGCGCGGGGCCCTGGGCCTGCCGGTAGCCGCCGCGTTGGTTGGGTTGTTGCATTTTGGGTAATGTGGGTAATGTGCTTTGAATGTGCTGATGTGTTGGAATGGGCTAAGGTGCTAATGACTTGCTAACCATTAGCACCTCAGCCCATTCCAACACATCAGCACATTAATTTAAAACGCTTTCAGGCTCAGGTCCAGGCTCTTGACGGAGTGGGTCAGGGCGCCCACCGAAATGTAGTCGACGCCGGTGTGGGCTACTTCGGTAATGGTCTGCTCGGTGATGCCGCCGGAGGCTTCCGTCGGAAAACGGCCGGCAATCAGCTCCACGGCCTCGCGTAGCTTGGCGGGCGGCATGTTGTCGAGCATGATCCGCTCGATGCCGCCGACTTCCAGCACCTGCTCTACCTCGGCCAGGGTGCGGGTTTCGACTACGATGGGCAGCTGCCGGCCCGTGCGCTCCAGGTAAGCCCGGGTGGCTTCGATGGCCGGCCGGATGCCGCCGGCGTAGTCCACGTGGTTGTCTTTGAGGATGATACCGTCGAAGAGGCCGTAGCGGTGGTTCACGCCGCCGCCGATGAGCACGGCCCACTTTTCGCAGATGCGGAAGTTGGGTGTGGTTTTGCGCGTGTCGAGCAGGCGGGCTTTGGTGCCGGCCATCAGGCTGGTGAGGTGGGCCGTGTAGGTGGCAATGGCGCTCATGCGCTGCATGCAGTTGAGCACCAAGCGCTCCGCCGTGAGAATGCTGCGCGAGCGACCTTCCACGATGAAGGCAATGTCGCCGTGGTTTACCCGGTCGCCGTCATTGAGCCGCTGCTCTACCCGCAGGTCCGCGTCGACCTCCCGAAAAATCAGGTGGGCCAGTGCTACCCCGGCCAGCACCCCTTCGCCTTTTACCAGCAGGTGCGCCCGGTTGCGGGCGTCGGCCGGAATGGCAGCCAGGGAGGAATGGTCGCCGTCGCCGATATCTTCGGCCAGGGCCGTGCGAATAAAGGTGGTGAGAGCTTCGGGGGTGAGGTAGGGTGGGGTTTGCACGGTGCAAAAATAGAAAAAGGCCCCGACTTGCGCCGGAGCCTTTCCCAGAATCCTTAAAAACAGTTGGTGGTGAACCAGCAGCTGCCAGGATAGAGTAAGTAGCTTTTTTTCAAATTCTTAGCGCCTCAGGGTCCGCGGCTGTGGTTATTCCTTGGTGAAATCGATGGTATCGATAACCAAACTGCCCTGGGCCGACTTCATCTTGACGAACATCCGGTAGGCTCCGGTTTTGCTGACGTACTTGCCAACCGCGTAGGGAGTTCCTTCGTTACTACCTCCGTAGTGGACGAAGTCGAAACCGGCGGGCGAGTTCTTGGCGAAGAAATCTTTCATCACAAATTCGGCCTGCGTGGAGCTATAGCTTTGCTTGTCACCATCGAAGCTCAGCTCCACGGTGGAGCCGAAATACTGGGACAGCTCCCGGGATGAGCCACTCCGGATGGCATTGCGAACCGGCGTGAAGGCTTCACCTTGTGCCAGTACCGTTACCGACAGTAACAGGAACCACACGACGGTAATAACCTGGAAAATGTTGCGTTTCATACTAGAGTAGGGAATGTATCATGCGGTTCGCTAAAACTATGCCAAGTAGTCATAGTTAGTAAAATGTCCCTACAGCCGGTCGCCACGGCCCCAAGTTAACCCAAACCAACAAAATGCGCACGTTCCCGCTGGTGCCCTTATCTTTGCTGCTATGAATAAACAGGTATTGCTGGTGATCTTGGACGGGTGGGGCTTGGCGCAGAATACGGAAGTATCGGCTATCGACAAGGCCAATACTCCGTTTGTCGACTCACTGTTTCAGCGTTTTCCCCACAGTAAGCTGCAGGCCTCGGGGGAAGCCGTCGGACTGCCCGACGGGCAGATGGGTAATTCGGAAGTCGGCCACATGAATATCGGGGCCGGCCGGGTGGTGTACCAGGACTTGGTGCGCATCAACAAGGCCATCCGGGAGCGGAAGCTGGGCTCGGTGCCCGCTCTGGAAAAAGCCTTCGAATATGCCCGCACCAACGGCAAGAACCTGCACTACATCGGGCTATTGTCGGATGGTGGAGTGCATTCCCACATCGAGCACCTGAAAGCTCTGTGCACCCTGGCCCACGACGCCGACGTGCATAAGGTGTTTATTCACGCCTTCACCGACGGCCGCGACACTGACCCGAAAGGCGGCGTCAACTACGTCAACGACCTGGAGCAGAGTACGGCCCGCACCGGTGCCAAAATTGCCTCCATTGTGGGCCGTTACTACGCCATGGACCGCGACAACCGCTGGGAACGGGTGAAAGTGGCCTACGACCTGCTGGTGAACGGCAAGGGTACGCCCTCTCAGAACCTGATTCAGAGCATGCTCGACTCCTATAAAGAAGGCGTGACGGATGAGTTTCTGAAGCCGATTGTGAAAGTCGGGGCCGACGGGCTGCCGCTGGCTACCATTCAGGAGGGCGACGTGGTGGTGTGCTTCAACTTCCGCACCGACCGGGGCCGGGAAATCACGCAGGCCCTGACCCAGCAGGATTTCCACGCCTTCAACATGCACCGGCTGAACCTGCACTACCTGACCATGACCAACTACGACGCCACGTTCGTGGGCGTCACCCCGATTTTCGAGAAGGACAACCTCGAAAACACGTTGGGCGCAGTGCTGGAGGCTAACGGCAAAAAGCAGATCCGCATTGCCGAAACCGAGAAGTACCCGCACGTCACCTTCTTCTTCTCGGGTGGCCGGGAGGTGGAGTTCAACGGCGAAACCCGCCTGATGCGCGCCTCGCCCAAGGTAGCCACCTACGATTTGCAGCCCGAAATGAGTGCCTACGAGCTGCGCGACGCCCTGGTGCCCGAACTGCAGGCCAAATCGGCCGACTTCGTGGTGCTCAACTTCGCTAACCCCGACATGGTGGGCCACACCGGCGTGTTTGAAGCCGCCGTGAAAGCCGTGGAAACCGTGGACGCCTGCACCCGCGACGTGGTAACGGCCGCCCTGGAGAGCAACTACGCCTGCATCATCATTGCCGACCACGGCAACGCCGACATGATGATAAACCCCGACGGCACGCCCAACACGGCCCACACCACCAACCTGGTGCCCTGCATTCTGGCCGACAACGACTACCGGGGTACCCTGGCCGACGGCAAGCTGGGCGACATTGCCCCCACGGTGCTGCAACTCATGGGCCTGCCCCAGCCGGCCGACATGACCGGCACCTCGTTGCTGCAACCCACTGCTACACCTACGAATGCGTAGAGCACTCGGGGCCGCCGCCTGCCTGCTCCTGACCACGGCCTGTGGTCAGGAGCCGGAGGCTGCCCGCGCGGGTCAGTCGGCCCGTAAGCCGCTGTATTTCGACGTGAAGGGCTTGCTGGACAACCAGACCAGGCTGCTTTCGGAGCGGCAGCCGGCCGTGGAAAAGCAGGTGACCCTGCGCGATGGGCAGGTGGAAACCACGCGGGTGGAGAAAGTAGACTGGAGCAAGGAGCTGCAAATCTTCTATCAGGCCGACATCAACAAGCCAGCTCTGCGGGGGGCGTACGAAGCCCAGGTGGGCGGCGCCGCGGGCGGGGCTCAGGTTTACCGCCGTAAAGCCGGCATCGAAAACATCGTGGACCAGCTGCGGGTAAGCGGCGCGGGTACTGAGGAAGGAACTGTAGAAGCCGTGCTGACCCAGGATAACCCGCTGTTCTTCTCCCGCAAGACCTTGACGATCAGCTACCGCAACGGGCTGCTGAACACGTATAAGGTGCAGGGCGTGCAGAAGCTGGTGATGTTCGACACGCTACGCTACTCGGCTACGGTGCGGGTGCTGTAACTATCGGCTAATCCAGATACGGCTCGACGCGGGCTACGGCGGGCTTGCCTTCCGAGAAGGTGGCCGACACGTTGTTGGCCCGCTCGGTGTCCCGAATCTGCACTTTGGCGCAGGAGCCGCCGGTTTGCCGGGTCGAGGCGTCCAGGGTCTGGCGCAGGCGCTGGCCGTAGGCGGGGCGGAAGTTGGTAATGACGGCCCGCCGCAACAGCCGCTGTTCGGGCATACAATAGAACTCGAACTGGTTGCCCTGGTGCTGTAGCGTCAGAATGGTGTCGGTCTGGCCTTTCTCGTGCGCGTTGGCCAGACACCGGCGCGACACGACCCTGGCTCCGGCCCGCAGCAATTCTTCGGTGGTGAGCTCGGCGCCGAACGGCTGCCCGGCCAGCGTATCGTTGGTCATAACGCAGGTAGCGCGGGGGGGCACGGGCCGGGCTACGGTGCGCCGCTTGGGCGTGGTCGGCGGCCCGGCCTGCGCACGGCTGGCGCGGGTATCGGCACCGAACTCGGGGCCCAGGCTCACGGCGGCGCATACTGCCAGGGCAGACACGAGTTTAACCGACGAAAGCAACAAAGCAGATACCATAGCGCGACAGGGGCCTTTGGTGCCTCATACGCAAATACCTACGGGGCGGCTTGTTGCCCACCAGATTTATTTGCGGCTGGTTAGCCTTCCGAACCCATAATGGTAGCCACAACCCAGCGGCGGCCGCCGTGGTTGCGGTGCTCGCCCAGGTATACGCCCTGCCAGGTGCCCAGGGCCAACTCACCGTTGGTAATCGGGAGGGTGACGGAGGTGCCCAGCATGGCGGCTTTCAGGTGGGCCGGCATGTCGTCGGGGCCTTCCTGGGTATGCTCGAAGTAGGGCGCGTTTTCCGGCACGGCCCGGTTGAAATACTGCTCGAAGTCGCGGCGGACGGTGGGGTCGGCGTTTTCGTTGATGCTCAGGCTGGCCGAGGTATGCTGAATAAAAAAGTGCGCCGTCCCGATTTTAATGCGTTCCAGCTCGGGTAGCTCGGCCACCAGCACGTCGGTAATAAGGTGGAAGCCGCGGCGCACGGCGGGCATACGCAAGCGTTTCTGAATCCAGATCATAACGGCAGCCTAGGGGTTTTTCCGCTCGTACGCGCCCGGGTCGGGCGTGGCGGGGTCGCGGGGGCGGTTGAGCAGGTCGTTGCTGACGCCGCCGAAGGGCCGGGCCAGGTCGCGCACCGCCGACAGGGTATCGAGGTTGTAGTCGAACTTATCGGCAAACAGGCCGGCGGGCCGCTTGAACTTGGGGTCCGTGTTGATCCGGTTGGAAGCGGGTAGCCCGGTTTTATAGCGCTGGGTGCGCAGCACGTTGTTTTCCAGGGTGAAGTCGGCGTAGGCGGCGCTATTCTTGAACAGCAGCTCTTCTTCCACCGAGCCCCAGACGATGGAGTTGCGGATGCTGACCCGGGTGAGCAGCGGACCCGGCACCGACTTGAGCACGCCCTCGTTGGTAATGGCTACCGACTCGGTTTCGCGCCGGAACGCGGGCGTGAAGTTGGCAATGGTGCAGAAGTTCAGGTTGTAGGTGCCGCCGGCCAAACCCAGAATGGCGTACTCGCCGCAGTTGGTAAACAGGCAGTTGGTGAGCGTAAACTCGGCGCCAATACCCAGAATGCCCGCCCCGTCGAAGCTCTGGCCGCCGCTGGCGAAGGTGAGGCCGGCCCCGGAAATGTTCTTGAACACCGTGTTTTCGACCGTCACCCGGGGGCGAGGCTGCAGGTTTTCGGGGTTGTAGACCAGCAGGCCAAAGCTCGAATTTTTGATTTCGGCGTAGCGTACCACGCTGTTGCGGCTGCTGCCGGGGTCGAACTGAATACCGGCCCACTGGCCCGGCACGTCGTTGTAGAACGGTTCGAGCCGGTCGCCGGCGAAGCGCACGATATTACGGTCGTCGGGCTTCAGCACGGCGGTGGGCACGAAGTCGGGGTTGACGCGCAATGTGCCTTTGACGATGATGGCCACGCCGGCGTGGGCGTAGACCCGGGCCCCGGCCTCAATGGTAAGCACGCAGCCGGCCGGCACCAGCACCGAGCCGGGCAGCACGTGGGGCTTGTCGGCCTTCCAAACCTCGGCGCAGCTGAGCGCGCCCCGGTGGAAGTAAGCGTTCTGGCCGTAGGCGACCAGCTGCACCTGTTGGTCGTTGCCGTTGGTTTTGAACTGGAGCTGGTCGGTGTTCAGGAAGGGCTTGCCCTCGGGCGCGGCCGTGCCGGGCCCCAGCTTGGCCCGCACCAGCACCAGCAAACTGTCTTTGCCCCGGATTTCGACGTTGTTGGCAATCGGGCCGGCGTCGCCGTTGACCACGACGGAGTACTCCGACACGGCCGGGTTGGCTATCCGGATCTGCTCTACTTTCACGGCCCGGCTGTTGCGGTTGTACACCCACAGGCGCTTGGTGACGGTCGTGGTCTGGGCGAAAACCGTGTCGAACATCACCGTGTCGGTCGAAAACTCGAGCTTGGCGCCGGGGTCGGTGGTGACGAGGTCCTCCTTGGGCTCACAGCCCGGCAGCACGGTCAGCAGGCACGACAACACGAGCAGGCAGGGTAACAGAAAGCGCATAGCGGGTGGATAGAGCGGTTAAAAATGAGTCATCCTGAGCAGAGCAAGGGACCTTGTGCCAGTGGAACGACGTGTTCTAACGGGGTAAGGTCCTTCGCTGTGCTCAGGATGACAAACGGATGGATGCGTTGCTTAGTACAACCGTCGGAATTACGCCACGCCTTCCTGCAGCCGCTCGGCGCTTTCGGCGATGCGCAGCTGCTCCACGAAGTCGTCGATGTTGCCTTCCATCACGCTGGCCAGGTTGTACACCGTGTAGCCAATGCGGTGGTCGGTTACGCGGCCCTGGGGGTAGTTGTAGGTCCGGATCTTGTCCGACCGGTCGCCGCCGCCAATCATGCTCTTGCGCTGGGCCCCTTCGGCTTCGTTTTTCTTGGCCAGCTCGATTTCGTAAATGCGGGAGCGCAGCACTTGCAGAGCCTTGTCGAAGTTCTTGAGCTGCGACTTCTGATCCTGGCACTGGGCCACCAGGCCGGTGGGCAAGTGGGTGAGGCGCACCGCCGAGTAGGTCGTGTTAACGGACTGCCCGCCGGGGCCCGACGACATAAACAGATCCTTGCGCACGTCGTTCATATCAATCTGCACGTCCAGCTCCTCGGCCTCGGGCATTACCACGATAGACGCCACCGAGGTGTGGATGCGGCCCTGGGTTTCGGTGGCCGGCACGCGCTGCACGCGGTGCACGCCCGATTCAAACTTGAGCTTGCCGTACACGTCCTCGCCCTTCACGGCCAGGATAATTTCCTTGTAGCCGCCCGAAGTGCCTTCGGTGGCGTCCACGAGCTCCATCTTCCAGCCCTGCTTTTCGGCGAAGCGCATGTACATGCGCTGCAAGTCGCCGGCGAAGATGGCGGCCTCGTCGCCGCCGGCCCCGGCCCGGATTTCCATGATGATGTCCTTCGAGTCGTTGGGGTCCTTCGGAATCAGCAGCTCCTTGATGACGGTTTCGAGGCGCTCCTGCTCGGGCAGCAGCGTTTCGAGCTCATCCTTGGCCATCTGGCGGAAGTCCTCGTCCTTTTCGGTGGCAATAACTTCGCGGGCGCCCTCGATGTTGGAGAGCACCTGCTGGTAATTCTTATACTCGGTCACGATTTTGCCGAGGTCCTTATACTCTTTATTCAAGGTCTTGTAGCGCTTCATGTCGCTCATGGCCTCGGGCTGCATCAGCTGCTCGTTTACGTCTTCGTAGCGCTGGCGAATGGCCTCCAGTTTATCTAGCATCTTGCCTTCAGGAAATTGTATTTGCAACTGCAAAGGTAAGGAAACAAACACGATGAACCCCGCCCCGCGTTCCAGGTAGCTAGTAGAATATAGTGATGCTGTAGCACAGCTCTTTCCCGGCTGTCATCCTGAGCCAAGCGAAGGACCTTATGCCCGTTGAACGTTGGCCGTTGCAATGACCCGTTCCAGCGGGAGAGGGTCCTTCGCTTTGCTCAGGATGACAGGCGGAAAAAATGGAAACCATTAAAAAACAAAACCCTAGGTTGCGCGGGTCGGATAATTCACTACTTTGGGCTCAATATTCAACGCGCCCCATGCTTCAGCACTCTGCTACAGCTGCTTTTTCCCGCGCCCTGACTGGCATTTGCACAGTCACAGGTATGGTCACAACAACCCGGTAACCGGGCTGCACCTACCTCTTTCTCCCAAAGTTTCTTTTTGAGTCGCAGCCCGAGCCGAGGAAATCCCCAGCGGATTCCTCTGCGCCCGGGCTTTTTCGTGTGTTCTTTTCAAGCCAAACGGTATGCAGGTTCTAAAATTCGGGGGTACTTCCGTGGCCACTGCGGCCAACATCACCAGAGTCATCGACATCGTGGCGGCGGCCGCGCGGCAGGAAACCACCCTGGTTGTGGTGTCGGCGCTGGGCGGCACCACCGACGCGCTGATTGAGGCCGGCCGCCTGGCCGCGGCCGGCAACGAGGAGTACCGGCAGCGCCTGCGCCACCTCGAGAGCCGCCACCTGGAAGCCGCTCGCGAGCTGGTGCCCGTGACCAGCCAGAGCAGCGTGCTGAGTTTGGTGAAAACGCACTGCAACGAGCTGGAAGGCATCTGCAACGGGGTATTCCTGCTCGGCGAGCTGAGCGTGCGCACCCTGGACCGGGTGATGAGCTTCGGCGAGCTGCTGGCCTCCCAGCTGGTGGCGGCCGGCCTGCGGGCCCGGCAGGTGCCGCACCAGTGGCACGACAGCCGCCAGCTGATCCGGACCGATGCCCAGCACGGCGTTGCCACCGTCGACTTTGGCGTGACCAAGCAGCAGATCAATGACTTCGTGGCCGCGCAGCCGGGGGCGCTGTACGTGGTGCCGGGCTTTATTGCCGCCGATGCCCAGGGCGCTACCACCACGCTGGGCCGGGGCGGCTCCGACTACACCGCCGCCATTTTTGCCGGGGCGCTGGGCGCCAGCCGCCTCGAAATCTGGACCGACGTGAGCGGGATGATGACGGCCGACCCGCGCCTGGTGCCCCACGCCCGGCCCATTCCGCGCATTTCCTACCAGGAAGCCATGGAACTGTCGCACTTCGGGGCCAAGGTGCTCTACCCGCCTACCATTCAGCCGGTGATGAGCCAGGGCATCCCGCTCTGGATCAAGAACACCTTCGCGCCCACCGACCACGGCACCTTGGTGGAGGTGAGTCCGCCGGCCAACAACCACATTGTGCGGGGCCTGTCCAGCATCGGGCAGCTGGCGTTGCTCAGCCTTGAAGGCGGCGGCATGGTGGGCATTCCGGGCTTTTCGAAGCGGCTGTTTGAGGCCCTGGCCCGGGAGAAAATCAACGTGATTCTGATTACCCAGAGCTCCTCGGAGCACTCCATCAGCGTGGCCATCAACAGCCGCGACGCGGCGGCGGCCCAACGCTCGGTGGACGAGGAGTTTGCCTACGAAATAGCCGTGGGCAAAGTCGACCCGCTGCACCTGGAAACCGACCTGGCCATCGTGGCTTTGGTGGGCGAAAACATGAAAAACCACTCCGGTATCAGCGGGCGGCTGTTTGGGGCGCTGGGCAACAACGGGGTCAATATCCGGGCCATTGCCCAGGGCTCGTCGGAAAAGAACATTTCGACCGTCATCCGGGCCCAGGACGTGAAAAAGGCCATCAACGTGCTGCACGAGTCGTTTTTCGAGGCTACCAGCAAGCAGATCAACCTGTTTGTGGTGGGCGTGGGCAACGTGGGCAGCAAGCTGCTGGAGCAGCTGGCCCGGCAGCAGGCTTATTTGCAGGAAAAGCTCAAGCTGAACGTACGGGTGGTGGGCTTGGCCAACAGCCGCCGGTTTGCCCTGCACGAGCACGGCCTGGCCCTGCACGAGTGGCCGCAGGCGTTGGCCGAGGGCGAGCCGCTGCACCTGCCCGCGCTGGTCGAAGCCATTCACGCCCGCAACCTGCGCAACGCCGTGTTCGTGGACGTGACGGCCAGCGCCGACGTGGCCCAGGTGTACGGGGCGCTGCTGGAAAAAAGCGTGGCCGTGGTAGCCTGCAACAAGATTGCCTGCGCCTCGGAGTACGTGAACTACGCCCGGCTGAAGGCGCTGGCCCAGGAGTTCAACACCGACTTCCTGTTCGAAACCAACGTGGGCGCCGGCCTGCCCGTCATCGGCACCCTGAACGATTTGCTGCGCAGCGGCGACGTGGTCAACCGGATTGAGGCCGTGCTGTCGGGCACGCTCAACTTCGTCTTCAACCACTACGACGGCAAGCGGCCCTTCGCCGAAGTGGTGCGCCAGGCCCAGCTGGAAGGCTACACCGAGCCCGACCCCCGCCTCGACCTGAGCGGCACCGACGTGGCCCGCAAAATCCTGATTCTGGCCCGCGAAACGGGGGAGAAGCTGGAAATGGAGCAGATTCACAACGTGTCGTTTCTGCCCGACTCGTGCATGCAGGGCAGCGTGGAGGACTTTTACGAGCAGCTGGCCGTGCACGAGGAGCACTTTCAGGGCCTGTACGAAGCAGCGGCGGCCCAGGGCAAAAAGCTCAAGTTCGTGGCCCGCTACGCCGGGGGCAAAGCCAGCGTGGGCCTGCAGTCCATAGCGCCCGGCCACGACTTTTACGCCCTGCACGGCAAAGACAACGCGGTACTGTTCTACACCAACCGCTACGCCGAGCAGCCGCTGGTTATTAAGGGGGCCGGGGCCGGGGCCGAGGTTACGGCCTCGGGCGTGTTTGCCGACATCATCCGCGCGGCCCGGGGGTAGCTGAGCGGCACCTTTACGTTTGTCATCCTGAGCAAAGCGAAGGACCTTCCTCACCTAAGTGACAAGGGTAACTCAATGCTCGAAGCCCTTTTGCGGATGCATTGATAAAAGGGCTTTGCCACATTTATTGAACTGCAGTGGGATAGAGAAGGAAGGTCCTTCGCAAGCTCAGGATGACAGTAAAAACAACGTCAGCCCGCGAGATTCCTCGGCTACACTCGGAATGACGTTCTTATGTACAGTAAAATAAAACACAGTTATATGCCTTCTTCCATCACCGTGCTGGCTCCGGCCACCGTGGCCAACGTGGTCTGCGGCTTCGACGTGCTGGGCTTTGCCCTGGCCACGCCCACCGACACGATGCACCTGCGCCTGACCGACACGCCGGGCGTGACTATCATCAACGAGGACGACTACAACCTGCCCACCGAGCCGACCCGCAACGTGGCCGGGGCCGCCCTGCTGGCCTTGCTGCGCGAAGCCCCCACGGGCACCGGCATCGAGGTCCGGATTCAGAAGAACATCAAGCCCGGCAGCGGCATCGGCAGCAGTGCGGCCAGCGCCGCCGGGGCCGTGGTGGGGGCCAACGCGCTGCTGGGCAACCCCTTCAGCAAGGATGAGCTGGTGCGCTTCGCCATGTTCGGGGAGGAAGTGGCCTCGGGCGTGCAGCACGCCGACAACATTGCCCCGGCCATCTACGGCGGCGTCACGCTGATCCGGGCCACCGAGCCCCGGCCCGACATCGTGACCCTGCCCGCGCCCGAGCTGCACGTGACGGTGGTGCACCCGCAGATTGAAATTAAGACCTCCGACGCCCGCCAGATTCTCAAGAAGGAAGTGCTGCTCAAGGATGCCATCCGGCAGTGGGGCAACGTGGGCGGCCTGGTGGCGGGCCTGCTCAAGCACGACTACGACCTGATTGGCCGCTCCCTGGAAGACGTCATCGTCGAGCCCGTGCGCAGCATCCTGATTCCGGGCTTCGCGGCCGTGAAAGAGCAGAGCCGGCTGGCCGGGGCGCTGGGCGGTGGCATATCCGGCTCGGGGCCATCCATCTTTATGCTGAGCCGCACCGCGGAAACCGCCCAGGCCGTGGCCCAGGCCATGCGCCGGATTTACACCGGGCTGGACATTGATTTTCACACCTACGTGACCCGCATCTGCCCTCTGGGAGTGCAGGTAGTGCCCACCGAGCAGCTTCAGCCCCATGCAGTACTATAGCCTCCGCCACCAGGCCCCCAGCGTCGACTTTCGCGCGGCCACCATTGCCGGCCAGGCCCCCGACGGCGGCCTGTACTTCCCCGAGTCCATTCCGCGCTTTTCCGCCGAGCTGCTGGCTTCGCTCAAAACCCTGCCCCAAGCCGAGCTGGCCCTGCGGGTGATGCAGCCCTACGTGGGCGACACGATACCCCAAGCCGAGCTGGCCCGCATCTGCGCCGAAACCGTGGACTTTCCGTTTCCGGTGGTGCCCGTCACCGACCAGATTGCCGCCCTGGAATTGTTTCACGGCCCGACGTTGGCGTTCAAAGACGTGGGTGCGCGGTTTATGAGTCGCTGCCTGGGCTACTTCTCCCGGCAGCAAACCCGGAAAGTAACCGTGCTGGTCGCCACGTCCGGCGACACCGGCGGGGCCGTGGCCAACGGGTTTCTGGGCGTGGAAGGCGTGGACGTGGTGATTCTGTATCCGTCGGGCAAGGTGAGTCCGGTGCAGGAGCGGCAGCTCACGGCCCTGGGCCAGAACATTACGGCCCTGGAAGTGCAGGGCGACTTCGACGACTGCCAGCAGCTGGTCAAGCAGGCCTTCACCGATGCGGCCGTGACCAGCCACCTGACGTTGACTTCGGCCAATTCCATCAACGTGGCCCGCTGGCTGCCCCAGCAGCTGTATTACCTCTACGCCTGGCAGCAGTGGCCGCACCCCGAGCCGCCGGTGGTGGCCGTGCCCAGCGGCAACTTCGGCAACCTCTGCGCCGGGCTGCTGGCTCATGCTTCGGGCCTGCCGGTGCGGCACTTTATTGCCGCCTGCAATGCCAACGACGCCGTGGCCAGCTACTTGCGCTCCGGTAGCTTCGCCGCCCGGCCCGCCGTGGCTACGCTCTCCAACGCCATGGACGTGGGCAACCCCAGCAACTTTACCCGCATGCTGGAGCTGTTCGCCCACGACCACGCCACCATCAGCGGGCTGATCAGCGGCGCCACCGTGAGCGACGAAACGACCCGCGCCACCATCCAGCGGGTGTACCAGCGGCACGGCTACCTGCTCGACCCGCACGGGGCCGTGGCCTTGCACGCCCTGGAAGAATACCTGCAACAGCAGCCCCAGCAGCACGGTCTTTTCCTGGAAACGGCGCACCCGGTGAAGTTTCCGGAGGTGGTAGAGCCCCTGGTTGGGCGGACTATTGAGCTGCCCGAAGCGGTGCACGCGCTGATGCGCCAGCCCAAGCGCAGTACGCCGCTGGCACCGCGCTACGAGGAGCTGCGGGAACATTTACTGTCGAGGTAACGGCCAACTTCTGGTGTTTTACGTTGTTTGCACTCCAAGTCCGGCGGGTGCCGGGTGTCGTGGTTTTTTGCTGTTGCCCGTATGCGCTCCGTCGTTCGTGTTGTTGCCCCCGGAATTTTGGCCGTAAGTCTGCTGGCCGGCTGCCGCCCCGACCAGATTGAGCACATCGAAAACGGGAAGCAGATTGCCACCACCCTGGAAAACATGGCCGTGAAGCGCATTCTGCCCGCCGACTTCCTGCACGCCACCCGCTGGGCCGGCGACTCGCTCACGGGGCAGGCCGACCGGGAGCTGCGCCAGCTGCTGGCCGACAAGCTGCGGGCCGGCGGCGTGGCGGCGGCCCTGCCGTATTGCCGCCCCGAAGCCTACGTCTCCACCGATTCGCTGGCCCATACCCTGCAAGCCACGGCCCGCCGCCTGTCAGTCAGGCCGCGCAACGTGCAAAACCATGCCCCGCTGTCGGCCGCCGAGCAGCGCCCCGATACCACCCGCCGGATTCAGCGCCCGACGGCGGACATGTTCGTGTACCAGCGCCCCATTCTGCTGACCGATGCCCAGTGCCTGCGCTGCCACGGCACCGTGGGCCAGGATGTTTCGGCCGCCGACTATGCCTTGATCAAGCAGCAGTACGCCCAGGACCAGGCCACGGGCTACAAGCTCGGCGACGCCCTGGGCGTGTGGCGCGTGACCTTTACCCGCAACGGCCTGGGCGAATTTTACACCATGAAAACCCGCAAGGTGATGAAGCCGCGCAAGCCGTTGTTCTGAGGCTTGTCGATTGATTATCAGGTAGTATAGATTTAGGGCGTAACGAAGAGCCGCGTTTAACCTAACCTTCCTTTGGCTCTGGCAGTTGAGGGAGCTATGAGCCTTTCTTCAGCTACTCCCATCATCATTATCGGGGCCGGTATGGCGGGCCTCACCTGCGCCAACTACCTGCACCGCGCCGGCCGGCCCGTGCTGGTGCTCGACGCCGCGGATGCCGTCGGCGGCCGGGTGCGCACCGACGTTACCCCCGAGGGCTACCGCCTCGACCGGGGCTTTCAGGTACTGCAAACGCGCTACCCCGAGGTGCAGCGCATGCTCGACTACGGCGCTTTGCAGCTGCGGGCATTTCGCTCGGGCGCGGTTATCCGGTTGGCCAATGGCCGGCAAACCACGCTGGTCAACCCGCTGGAGCAGCCGCTGGCCGCCTTTTCAGCCCTGACCTCGCCCATCGGCACGCTGGCCGACAAGCTGCGCATCGCGGCCCTGGCCCAGCGGGTGAAGAGCAGCACCAATCAGGAGCTGCTCGATTTTCCCTCGTCCGATACGTTGAGTTACCTGCGGCAAAACGGCTGGAGTGAGCAAATCATTGACTCTTTCTTCCGGCCGTTCTTCGGCGGCGTGTTTCTGGACCGGGGTTTGAGCACCGGCAGCAACTTCTTCGAGTTTGTGTTCAAGCAGTTCGTGGAGGGCGAGGCGGCCATTCCGGCCCTGGGCATGCAGCAGATTCCGGAGCAGCTGGCGGCCCGGCTGCCGGCCGGGAGCGTGCGGCTTAATACGTCGGTAGAAGCTATTCAGGGCACGAGAGTGCGGCTGGCGGGCGGCGAAACCCTGGCCGCCGCCGCCGTAGTAGTGGCCGTAGATGGGGAAGCGGCGGCCCGGCTGTTGCCCACCTCCGGCCTGGCATATCCCACGGCCTGGCGCCGCACGACCTGCACCTACTTCGCGGCCGACAACCAGCCGGGCAAGGCCGATAAACTCCTGCGCCTGAATGCCGCCCCCGACTCATTGGCGCACAACGTGGCTTTTCCCAGCGACGTGGCGCCCGGCTACGCGCCGGCGGGCCGCACCCTGGTTTCGGTCAGCACCCACGGCTCCCCGGCGTTAAGCGAAAATGACCTCACGGCCCGGCTGCGGGAAGAGCTGGCGGCCTGGTTTGGGCCCGAAGCCCGGCAGTGGCAGCATCTGCGCACCTACCATATTCCGCAGGCCCTGCCCGTGTACCCGGGCGGGCGGCCCCCGCAGCAGCCCCTGCAGGTAGCCGACAACGTGTACCGCTGCGGCGACTACGCGGCCTATCCGTCGCTGAACGCGGCAATGGCCACGGGCCGGGTGGTAGCCGAAGCCCTGTTGGCGTAAGCGGCTGAAAATGGAAAGCCGGCCCGGCGCTACCGTAAGCAGGTAGGGCCGGGCCGTTTTCCGTAGCAACCCGAGTTAGCGCAGCTCCACGAAGGCCGGGCAGTGGTCGGAGTGGATGACGTCGGGCAGCAGGCCGGCGTCGGCAATGCGGGGCTGGAGGCTATGGTCGACGAGCAGGTGGTCGAGGCGCCAGCCCACGTTGCGGGCCCGGGCTCCGGCCCTGAACGTCCACCACGAATAGTGGCCGGGCGCGTCGCCGTGGTGGTGCCGGAACGAATCGGTGAAGCCGTCGGCCAGAAAATCGGCAAACCAGGCGCGCTCTTCCGGGGTGAAGCCGGGGCTTTTCTGGTTGGCTTTCGGGTTGTGCAGGTCGATGGCCGTCTGGCAGCAGTTGTAGTCACCCCCGATGACCAGCGGCGGCACCGTCGCCTTTAGCTCGTGAATGTAGCGCCGGAAGAAGTGCAGCCATTCTACTTTGAAGGCCTGCCGCTCCTCGCTGCTCGTGCCCGAGGGCATGTACACGTTCAGCACCGAGCAGTCGGCAAAGTCGAGGCGCAGCACGCGGCCTTCCTGGTCGTAGCACTCGGTGCCGCAGCCGTAGGCCACGTGCTGGGGCGCGACTTTGGTGAACGTCGCCACGCCGCTGTAGCCGGGTTTCTGGGCTGGGTGCAGGTAGCAGAGGTAGCCCAGGGCCTCCAAGCCCGCCACGTCCAGCGGGGCGGTGCCGGCCTTTATTTCCTGCAGGCACAGCACATCCGGATTGGCTTCGCGCACCCAGTCGAGCAGGCCCTTGCTCAGGGCCGAGCGGTAGCCGTTGACGTTGTAGGTAATGATTTTCACAGCAAAAGAGTAAGCGTTGGGGCAACCCCCAAGGGAAAAAATACGGTTCAGCGACCCGCCAGCTTGGTTACCTGGGCCTCGCCCTGCTTGGCGGGCACGGCCACCAGTCGGGCCGTGGCTTCGGGCAGCAGCTCCACGTAGGTCGGGGCATTCGGGTCGGGCACTACGTCGAGGCAGGCGCTGCCCACGCACAGCCGCACGGGCTGGCCCGCCGCCTGCCACGGCACCGATAAATACTGGTCGGCGCCGAGCTGCCCGGTCGGGCCGTCGTCGACGGACACGGGCAGCGCGGGGCCGGGCCGCCGCCGGTACACAATCAGGTGGGTGGGCCGGGTGGCCAGGGTGGCTGCCGCGCCTTCCGTGCCCTGGTAGTCGGTAATCAGGCCGGAGCGCATGTCCAGGGAAAAGGCCTTGCGGGGCGGGCCGGCATTGAGTACCCTGCCGTTCGAGTTGCGGGTGAAGTCGGGGGCGAAAAACATGAAGTTGGGCCCGCGCTGTTCCAGCAGATAATATTCGCCCTGAAACTGAATGTAGACCTGCTGCCCGTCGCAAAAGCCCCAGGCGTCGGTGACGGCTACGTGCTTGCCCTCCGGCGTCAGCACCGACGGATTCACGGCCCGTTTGCCCTGCCATTCCGTGTTGCGGTAGGCCCGGGCGTCCACCGTCACGTTGCCCGGCCGGCCCGGCTGGTTGTGGCGGAACTCGAAAAAGCCCCGGTAGATTCCCATCCGCAGGGCTTCCGTCCGGATCGGGTAGGGCGTCGCGTCCGGCTGGCGCAGCTGGCTCAGCGAATACGCCGGGCCGGGCTGGGTCCAGTCGGCGCGGGCTACCTGTTCCAGGCTCTGTTGCAGCAAAGTCGCCAATAGCAGGGGGCTCGACTGCTCGGGCGTAGCCGTTACCAATTGCCGGTCGTTGCCGTAGGTGCGGGCCAACAGGTAATAGCTGCTGTCGGGCCGCTGCACGTAGTACTCGGCGGCCAGCTCGGCGGTGCTGTTCAGCTGCCCGTTGCTCGCCAGCGCCGACGCATTGATGCCGGTAATGCGCAGCACCAGGGGCTGGGCCGTGGGGCTGGCCGGCAACACCCTGCCCAGCAGCGCTGCCAGGTCCGGACCTACGCCCTGGGGCACCACCATCATCCGGTACGAGCCGAAAATGCCGCGCCGACTGACGCCGAGCCACCGCTGCGGGGGCTGGGCCTCAATTATCCGTTTGATGTAGAAGCCCTGCGGGGGCAGATTCAGGTAGCCGTTGCGTAGGCTCACCTCCAGGTCGCGGCCCAGCAGGGAGGGCTGCGCCTGCACGCTATAGCTCCCCAACAGCAGGCCCACGGCCCACCAATACGCGGTTCGGTTCACTCTCGGGCAGTAGCTAAATGATTACTGGGAATCCGGCGCGGAATCCTCTTTCATGAAGGCCTCGAAGTACTCCAGCATGTGCCATTTCAGCATCCGTTCCTGCTCCTTGAGGTTGGCGAAAGGTACCGGGCGCACCAGCGTGTAGTGCGGCCAGCCATCCTCGTCCACGTGGTCCAGGGCGTAGTGCCCCGACAGGCTAAACAGCCGGCAGGTGGCAATGTGCATCAGATCCTGCTTCTGCTCTTTCGTAAACGGCCCCGCGCCCTGCCCCAACTCCTGCACCCCGATCAGCAGGAGCAGGGCGTTGAGGTCAGGCTTTTTGCCGAAGCGGGCGCGCATCTCGTTCATGAGCTCCCACCAGCGGGCCTCAAACTGCGCTTCGGTTTCGTCGACGTGCAGGGGCATGCTAGGCGTCGTGATGATGCTCGGGGGCCGGGGGAGTGGCTTCCTCTTTCAGAATCTCCCAGTACTCCACCGCCCGGCGGAAGTGCGGTATCACGATGCTGCCGCCGATGAGGTTGGCAATGGCAAACACCTCGTAGATTTCCTCGTCGGTGAGCTTTTCCTCAAAGCACTTGCCCAGGTGGTACTTGATGCAGTCGTCGCAGCGCAGCACCATGGAGCAGGCCAGGCCCAGCATTTCCTTGGTTTTGACGTCGACGGCTCCCGCCTGGTAGGTGTTGGTATCGAGGTTGAAAAAACGCTTGATGACTTTGTTGTCCGCCGCCATGATTTTTTCATTCATGCGCTGGCGGTACTCATTAAACTCCGTGACTTGGCTCATAGTAGCGTACGTGTGGTCTGGGCTATAAACACGAAAGTAGGCACAAAAGTCGCCCGCTCCCGCCCCGGATTCCGGATTGCCGCGCCAGGTGCTTCATTTTCCGCGGCTTATGGTGGCGGCCGGCGGCAAATCCGTACCTTATCGGTTGTTAGTGCTATTCCACTGTTGACGTATGCTACCCGTTTTATTCTCCGATTTCATCGGCCTGATTTTTCCGCAGGTCTGCCTGGCTTGCTCCGAGTCGTTGGCCCGGGGCGAAGACCACATCTGCACCGGCTGCCGCGCCCAGCTGCCCTACACCGACTACCACACCCTGCCGGAGGCGCACAACCCCATAGCCCGGCGCTTTTGGGGCAAGGTGCCCGTGCGGTATGCCCTCAGCTACCTGCGCTTTCTGCGCCACGGCCGGGTGCAGCACCTGCTACACCAGCTTAAGTATCAGGGGCAGCGGGAAGTAGGGCAGGTGCTGGGCCGCTGGTTTGGCGCCGAGCTCACCCAGCAGGGCCTCAATCAGCACTTCGACCTGATTGTGCCCGTGCCCTTGCACCCGCGCAAGCTCGCCAAGCGGGGCTTCAACCAATCCGACTGCTTCGCCGAAGGCCTGTCCACGGGCCTGCAAGTGCCCTGGAGTTCGGCCGCGCTCTGCCGCACGGAAAACACCGACTCCCAGACCCGGAAAAACCGGGCCCAGCGCTGGCACAACGTCGCCACCGTATTTACCGTCGCCGACGAAGCCGTGGTGGCCGGCAAGCACGTGCTGGTCGTCGACGACGTGCTGACTACCGGGGCCACCCTGGAAGCCTGCGTGGCGGTGCTGCTGGCCGCCGGCTGCCGGGAAGTCAGTATAGCCACCATTGCCTGCGCCGAACAGTAGCCAGCCACGCTGAGCACAAGCAAAAAGCCCCGGCCTGTTTCCAGACCGGGGCTTTCGCAGATAGGGCGAAGAAGCTTACTTGTTCGAGCCGGCGTTGATCATCGCGCAGCGGAAACCGATAGCAGCCGTGGCCGAGTCCTCAGCCATGAAGCGGCGCGTACCGGGCGACAGCCAGTAGGCTACGTCTTTCCACGAGCCGCCTTTGTAGACGCGCACGTGGTCGTCGATGAGCGACTGGTAGTTCTTCTTGTCGTACTTCTCGGAGGGGTCCAGGAAGCCGTTACGACGGAAGGGGTTCAGGTCTTCCACATCTTCAAACGACAGGGGACGGTAGATGTCCTGCACCCATTCGTTTACGTTGCCCGACATATTGTAGAGGCCGTAATCGTTTGGTGGGTAGGCGTATACGTACTCCGTAATCATGGCGCCGTCGTTCAGGCTGCCGGCAATACCGGCGTAGTCGCCGCGGCCGCGCTTGAAGTTGGCCAGGAACGAGCCCATGCTCTTACCGTAGGGGTTCCGCACTTGGCGACCATCCCAGGGGTAGATACGCTTGTTTTCCTGATTTTCGTTGCCTACTTCCTGGGTGCCGATCAAAGCCTGAGCAGCGTATTCCCATTCCGCTTCGGTGGGCAGCCGGTAGTTCGGCAAGGTGTTGCCGTTCTCAATGGCGATTTTAGTGCCGCCACCCGACTCGGTGCCTTCCGCCGCATCGCCACCGGCATCCTTGTTCTTCTTGCCAAACAGGCCACCCTTTTTCTTGGGGGTGCTGCCACCCTCGTCACCTTCGCTAGCCAGACGCTCGTTTACCTTCGAGGTCCGCCAGGTGCAGTAATCGTTGGCCTGCAGCCAGCTTACGCCCACTACGGGGAAGTAGCGGAAGCCGGGATAACGCAGGTAGTAATCTACGTAAGGGTCGTTGAAGGACAGCTCCCGGGCCCACACGGTCGTGTCGGGCAGGGCGCGCTGGTAGATTTCTTCCGACGAGTCTTTGCGCACGAAGTGCAGGTATTCGAGCCAGTGGATGTTGGCCACTTCGGCCTCATCCATGTAGAAGGAGGCGATGGTAACGGTACGCTCGATGTTGTCGTGCGTCATGGTTACGTCCTCTTCCTGGGTGCCCAGCACCGTCCGTCCGCCTTCAATGAAGACCAGGCCAGGACCTTCGGGAATGCCTTTATAGTCAGCCACTTTCATGCCTTCCTCGGTATTGTACTCAATGCCCGTGGTCGAGCTGTACTTACCGGGCTTGGTAGCCGTGGGCGGCCCACCCTTACAGGAAGCCAGCGCACAGGCTCCCACGACCGCAAAACGCAGGTACTTGGAAAAATTCATGATCAAGTTGAAACTACCTGAGAGAAAATGATTTAGGAAAGGCAATTCGGATGCAATAATACGAAATTTTAGAAGGCTGGGCAAGGAATTGACGGGTAATTACGCCGTTTTAACCGGCGCCAGGCCGCTTCCAGCGAATCGAACTGACGCACGCTCAGCGACAGTTCGTGGGCCCCGCCCAAATCGGCACTCAACGAGCTCAGGCTCGCATCGTAGCTATAACCGAGCCGAAACGCCCCCACGGTGACCCCGGCCGTGGTGGTCAGGATCTGCTGCGGATGGTCGGAGCCCGGCAGGGGCAGGCCCCGGTACATCAATCCTAACGTAATGGGCGTCAGGGTCATGTAGGCGCCGGCCTCGGCCCGCTGGCTGCCGCCCTGCCGGGTGTAGCTGATGACGGGCGCTAAGCTGATTTCGCGGTATTGCTGCTTGGTCGTGCTGCGCACGAAGAAATGTTTGTAGCCCCCGTTTAAGTTCAATTGGAGCGGCAGCTTGGTCTGGCTGCGAAAGCCGAGGTCGGGCTGGTTGAGATGGTGCCCGGCCAGGCCGAACCAGAACCGCTCCCCGTAGAGCAGCACGCCGGTGCCCAGCGTGAGGTAACTGACGGGGTTGTAGTCGAGGGTTTCGCGGGTGCCGCCCTGCACCGTGCCATCGTCGCCGAGCTGGTCGCCGAAGACGAGGTTGTTGTAGCTGATGCGCTGATTGCCGTAGCTAACCTGGGCGCCGCCGCTGAAGCTCAAGTGGGGCGTGAGCCGGGCGTGGTAGGCGTAGGTGCCGCCCGCCTCAAGGCGGGTGTAGCCAATCTGGCCGGTGCGGTCCAGGTTCAGCAGCAACCCCACGGCGCTGGTCTGGTCTTTGAACCGGTAGTCGGCCGCCAACTGGGTGGTTTGGAACGTGCCGGCCAGGGTGGGAAACTGGTTGCGGTAGCTGAGCGTGATGCTGTAGTCGTCGAACAGCCCGGTGAAGGCCGGATTGGTGTGCATCCGGGTGGCGTAAGGCTGGGCGAAGTACAAATCCTGGCCGTGAGCCACGCCGCGCCCGGCCACGCCGAGGCCGGCCACCAGCACCGATTTGGCCAGGGGCTGCCACCGGCGCTGGCAGCCGGCGGCCCGAGCAGAAGAAAGACGACGCATCCGCATAAGCAACTTCTTCAACGCATTGAGTTTCTGCTTTCGTACATGCCCCTGGGCCCGGCTGGGAACTAAACGGTCAAAATCATCCATCTGTTTAGAGGCAGCAGCCACTGGCGGCTCACGTCGCGCCGGCTGCCGGCTGGTTTGGCGGTAAATCTACTGGCTTGCAACCGGGCTGGCGGCAAGTTCTGCACTACTTTTGTCAATGGCTGAGTATACTGCGGCCTGGCACCGACTACTTCTTCGTTTTTACTTTTTCTCGTATGCGCAAATTCCTCTTAGGCTTACTGATTTTTTTGGTGGTCGTGGTAGCGGCCGTGGCCCTGACGCCCATCTTGTTTAAAGATAAAATCAAGCAGGCCCTGGACCAGCAGCTGGCCCAGCGCGTGAATGCCACGGTGGAGTACGACCCCGGCAACGTGAGCCTGAGCTTGTTCCGGACTTTTCCCGACCTGGCCCTGAGCATCGACCAGCTGCGGGTGATTGGCAAGGACTCCTTTGCCCGCGACACGCTGGCTTACCTGCCCTCGTTCCGGGTCGGTATGGATCTGATGAGCGTGGTGCGCGGGGAGCAGATCAAGATCAAGTCCATTGAGCTCGACCAGCCCGACATCAGTGCCAAAGTACTGAAAAGTGGCCGGGCCAACTGGGATATTATGATTTCGGACTCGGCCGCGGCGGCCCAGGGCCAGGATACCAGCCAGGTGAGCCTGGCCATCAAGGGCTGGAAGGTGAACGACGGCCACCTGCGCTACGAGGACCGCACCATTCCGTTCAGCCTGGAAATGCGCGGATTGAACCACTCCGGCTCGGGCGATTTCGCCCAGAACGTCTTCGACATGGTCAGCCAGACCACGGCCGAGCAGCTTTCCATGACCTACGCCGGCACCGAGTACATTTCCAAAAAGAAGCTGACGGCCGACGTGACCATGGCCATGGATCTGGGGAAAATGCTGTTTACCTTCAAAGACAACAAGGTGCAGCTCAACGATTTTCCGGCTTCGTTCCAGGGCAGCATCGGCTTGCCCAACGCCACCGATATTACCTATGATCTGACCTTTAAAGCCCTGGAAACCGACTTCAAAAATATTCTGAGTCTGGTGCCGGGCGTGTACACCGAGCAGTTCAAAGACGTGCAGGCCGAGGGTAAAGTGGCCTTCGACGGCTACTTCAAGGGGGTGCAGAACGAGCTGAAAATGCCCGGCTACGGCGTGAACCTGCAAATCAAGAACGGCATGTTCCAGTATCCGCAGCTACCCCAGGCCGCCCGCAACATCAACGTGGACATGAACGTGGACAATCCCTCGGGCTTTACCAACAACGTGAAAGTCAACGTGAAGCAGTTTCACCTCGACCTGGGCAAAAACCCGGTGGATGGCAACGTCATCGTGGACGGGCTGGAGCCGATGAAGATTGACGGCCGCGTGAAAGCCAACGTGGACCTGGCCGAAATGATGAAAGTGTACCCCGTGCAGGACCTCACGCTGCGCGGACAGCTCTTCGTGGATGCTACCGGCAAGGGCGTCTACTCCAAAACCCAGATGCCGGTGGTGAATGCCAAGCTGAACCTGACCAACGGCTACGTGAAGAGCAAGCAGTTCCCGGCCCCGATTGAAAACCTGACTCTGAATGGCACAGTAATCAACAGCACGGGCCAGGTAAACGACACGCGCATCGACATTCCCCGCTTCCGCATGCTGCTGGATGGCGAGCCACTGGAAGGCCGCGTGGCCGCCCAGAACATCGACAAGCCCATCTTCGACGCCGACATCAAAGGCGTGGTGGACCTCACCAAGCTGACCAAGATTTTCCCCCTGGAAGGCATGACCGTGACGGGCCGCCTGAACGGCAACGTGGCCGCCAAGGGCCGGATGGCCGACATCGAAGCCGGCCGCTACCAGAGCGTGGTGGCCTCGGGCACGGTGCAGGCCCGGAACGTAACGTATAAGAGCAAAGATCTGCCCCAGGGCGTGAAGGTGACCCAGGCCACGGCGACGTTCAACAACGACCAGATCGTGCTGCGCGACATGACGGGCTTCGTGGGCTCGTCGGACATTGCCGCTTCGGGCACGATTTCCAACTACATGGGCTACCTCTTCACGCCCGGCCAGAGCCTGCGCGGCAACCTGACGGTGAATTCGCGCCGCTTCAACGTGAACGAGTGGATGGTGGATAACGTGAGCGGCAAGCCCAGCGCCGGCGCTACCACGGCCGCCAAGGCTCCGGCCACCGCCACCCAGGCCGACGGCGTGCTGGAAATTCCGAAGTTCTTCGACCTGACCCTGAACGCCAACGTGGGCCAGGTGGTGTACGACAACCTCAAGCTCGACAACATGAAGGGCACCCTGGCCGTGCGCGACCAGGCCGTGAACCTCAACGGACTGACGTTTAACACTCTGGGCGCCAACTTCGCCACCACCGGCGGCTACACCAGCAAGGATTTGGCCCACCCGCGGTTCAACCTCGGCCTCAACATCAAGAACCTGAACTTCCAGAACGCCTTTACCGCCTTCAACTCGGTAAAAAAGCTCGTGCCGCTGGCCTCGCAGGTGGAGGGCATTTTCTCCACCAACTTCAACGTGAGCGGCGAAATGGGCCCCGACATGATGCCCGTCTACAGCACGCTCACCGGCAAAGGCTTGTTCGAGGTAATCCGGGCGGCCGTGGGGGCCTCGCCCGTGCTGAGCAAGATCAGCTCCCTGACCCAACTGCAGGAGCTTAAAAGCTTTGCCGTGAACAACAAGGACGTGGCCGCCGAGCTGATTAACGGTAACTTCATCGTGAAGCCCTTCGACTTCACGGTGGGCCAGGTGAAAAGCACCCTGGGCGGCTCGTCCAACATCGGCGGGGCGCTGGAGTACGTTATGGCCCTCGACGTGCCGACTGGCAAAGTAGGTAACGCCCTGAACGCCAAGCTTACCCAGCTTACCGGCGTGCAGGACATCAAGGGCACGGAGCGCGTGACGCTGGGCCTGAAAATCGGCGGTACGGTGACCTCGCCCCAGGTGGCCCTGACGACCGGCAGCGTGAAAAACCAGGCCAAGGACGTAGCCAAGAGCCTGGTGCAAAGCGTGGTGCAAAGCAAAGTGGATGATGCCAAGCTCAAGCTGGCCGCCAAAACCCAGGTGGCCCAGGACAGTGCCCGCAAGGAGCTGGACCGCAAACGGGCTGAGCTGGAAGAAAAAGCCCGCCAGGAAATCGAGAAGAAGCGGCTGGAAGCGCAGGCCAAGCTGAAAAACCAGGCAACCCAAACGCTGGGCAACCTGTTTGGCAAGCCCAAGAAGCCCGCCGCCAAAGACCCCGAGCCGGCCCCAACCGATACTACGAAGCGCGGGCAGTAAGCTCTAGCCCTTCAGATTGGCCAAGCCCCGACCTGCAAACAGGTCGGGGCTTTTGTTTGGTGGCAACCTGAACCTGACTGATTGGTAGAACTTTTTTGAGGAATATAGAATATTGGCAAGGCGGTTTGAACAAAATCGGACTGATTATTGACTGAAACGAAGAAGTGCAGGAGCCGTAAGGCTCCTCTGTTCGGCTTTTCATTCGTTTTTTCCACACCACCATGACGTTAAAATCCACCCTCGCGCTGGCCCTCCTTGCTGGCCTGACGTTCACCGGCTGCTCGAAAGACAGTGCCTCTGACACCAGCACCGCCAAGCTGGAAGTGCGGCTGATGGATGCTCCCGGCGACTTTAACCGCGTGAGCCTGGATGTGCAGCAGATCGAAGTGCACCTCAAGGAGGAAAGCAACCCCGACGGCTGGGCGCTGCTGCCCTTCACACCCCAGGCCGTGAACGTGCTGGAATACGTCAATGGCCGCTCGGCCCTGCTGGTCAGCACCGACTTTGCCCCCGGCGACCTGAAGGAAATCCGCCTGATTCTGGGCCCTAACAGCACCGTAACCACCCCCGATGGCCAAGTGTACGCCCTGAAAACGCCTAGCGGCCAAACCTCGGGCGTCAAGCTGAAGCTGGATAAAGCAACGCTGCGGCCCCGCGAAACCTTCCAGCTACTGCTCGATTTCGACGTGGCCAAGTCCATCGTGGAGCGCGGCAACTGGAAGCCCGGCAACGACAAGAAAGAACGGTTTCTGCTGAAGCCCGTGATTCGCCTGGTAGCCCAGGAAGTGGCCGGGGCCATCTACGGCACCGTCACCCCGGCCGCCGCCAAGCCCCAGATCCTGGCCATCCGCTCGTCGCTCACGCCAGCCGACACGTTCAGCACGGCCGCGGATGCCACCGGCGCATACCGGTTCCAGGGCATTCCCTCGGGCACCTACCGCGTCGAATTCTTCCCCACGGCTGCGGCGCCAGCCAACCAGCCGGCCTACCGCACCGCGGTGGTGTCGGGCGTAGTGGTGGTCAATAATCAGGCAACGGACCTGAAGCAAACCAAACTTGACTAAGACTCACTCCTGCTATTTGACTGAAAAAAAGCCTGGCGCCTGCCGGGCTTTTTTGTACTGTAGCCAGAATTACGTGCTGAGCTCGTCAGGCCGTAACTAGCTATTCTACTAGTGCAAAGCCGGATATTTTCCCACTCTGGGAAATAATCATACGAAGATCTTGTTAATGTTATATGGCTAATAAGCAGCTGAATACAGGAAATATTTTGCCTTGTTTATACCCATATATCAATACTATTTTCTAGGTTTGGGACGCCAATTTATTACTCGTTTCACCCTACCACCGTTTGTATGAAAACTTACCTACTTTTCTCCGGCCTGCTGACCTCGGCCGTGCTGCTGACCGGCTGCGAAGATGCCCTGCAGGAAGCGGCGCCGGCCACGCAAACTGCCGCTCAGGATGCCAAGAAGGAGAAAGAGCCCAAGCTGACGTATCAGGCCGTAAACGTGGACGTGCAGCGGGTGGAAGTTAGCCAGGATGCCGATGAGAGCACCAGTCACTGGGCTACGCTTACGGACGTGCAGCCCGGGATGCGCAACCTGCTGGCCTCGTCTACGCTGGCCTCGCCGCTGTTTACCACGGCTGGCTTTCAGGCCGGCACCGTGAAGCAGATTCGGCTGATTCTGGGCGCCAACAACACCATTACCCTCAGCAACGGCCGCGTCGTGGCGCTGGATACGCCCAGCGGCCAGACCTCGGGCCTGAAAGTGAAAGTAAACCGGCTCATAACCGGTGGGCAGCAGTACGCGGTGCTCGTCGGCATTGACCCCGAATGGCAGGTAGTTGCCAAAGGCAACGGCTCGTACGGCCTGAAGCCCGTGCTGGAAGGCTACATTGCGACTATCCTGAGTGGCGGGGGCGGCGGCGGTGAAACCGAACTCCGGGCTCAGCGCTAAGCCAGCTGCTCCCGCTGGCTGGTAATGAATCCTGCTTTAGCGTATAAGTTCACTGCTAACAGCCTCTCTTCCTGAGCGAAGAGAGGCTGTTTGTTTACCGCCGGGGTGTCCGCTACAGACTTTTGAGGAGAGCCAGCAGCTCCCGTTGGGTGCTCTGGGTTTTGTCTTTGGCGTACCAGCCGTGCAGCTGGGTGCTAAACTCCTCGAAGGGCAGATCCTGGCTTTTCAGGTCCAGAAACATCTGCTGGGCCGTGGCCGGGCGCGGGCCCCAGTTGGCTACTTCCGTAAGCGTGGCGGCATCGAGCACCACGAGCTTGGGAATGGAGCGGCCGCCCGCCGTCAGGTATTGGTCCATCAGGTCCAGGTTGTCGTCGCGCAGCAGAAAGTGGGTGGTGATGTTGCCGGCCGAGGCTTGGGCCACGGCTTCGAGCACCGGCACAATCTGGGCCGCGTCGCCGCACCAGCCTTCGGTAATGATCAGCCAGACGTAGGGCTTGCGCAGCGCCGCCAGGGCCTCGCGCAGCTCGGGCAGCAGCTGCACCGTTTTGTCGAGGCGGTGCATGCGCTGCACGTTCAGGCGGGTGTAGTTGGTCAGCAGCTCCGACTGCTGGGGGCCGGTGGTTTTGCCTTCGGCCTGCAGGTCGTCGATCAGCTGGCGGTAGGCGTGGTAGGTGTAGCTGGCAGCCAGGCGCTCAGCACTTAAAACGGGAGTAGCCATTAGGAAAAGGTCAGGGAAGAATGGGGTAGTAACCAACAAAAAGCCCTTCGGTTTTGCTACCAAAGGGCCTGATGTGCTTGCTGCCGCCGAAGGCTAGAGGCTGACCGTTGCGCGGCCGGCCGCCGACAGCTCGCGGCAGTAGGTGATGAAGTCGGTGTTGATGGGCTCCAGGCCATTCTCGCGCAGGCGGGTAGCTACCTGGGCGCGGTGATAGTTGGCGTGCACCGGTACGTGAGTAAAAATGTCCGACACCTGGCTGGTGTAGGAGTCGCCCACGGAGTTGGTGTACGAAATCTGGCGGTGCAGCTCGGTTGCATCGGCGCGGCTGATGAGCTGGTGCAGGTGCTCGGAGGTTTGCTGGTGCAGCTGGTGCAAGCCGGCCAAATCGTGCTCCTGCCACACTTTTACCGGGCTTTTGGTGTCGGTGAGGCGGGCAATCCAGATGGCCTGGGCGTTGAGTACGTGGCTGAACAAGCGCAGGCAGACGGCCGGAATTTCCTGCCCCGCGGCTACCAGGCCGTCGAGGTGGCGCAGCAGGGTTTCGTTAGCCCACACGTTGTAGGCCCCCAGCTTTTCGTTGGTGTTAATCATAAGGGGTAAAAGTGAATGCAAAGGCCGAAGAAAGCGTGCCCGCCGACCGGTGAAGGTGCTTACCGGGGGTCACGCCAAACCAGCAGCTCGCCGGTTTTGTTTTTGTCGAAGTCGGGGCATTGTCCGTCGCCGCGGCCCGTCAGGCCCCCTTCCGGGTGGCAGATGAGCTTGCCTTTGGCGTCGTAGAGGTTCGAGAACTGGTCGCAGCAGCCCAGGGTTTCGTAGTACACCACCTTGCCTTTGTAGAGGTAGCGCGACACCTGCACGGCGGGGTTTTGCTTGGGCTCGGCCAGGTGCGACTGAATGCGGGCTTCCAGCCAGCCGGGGCGGGAGGTGGTATCGAAGGCGGTGGCCCGGGGCGGGCGCAGGTCGGTGGTGTTGGTGCTGGTGGGGTTGGGCGTATCGGTGCCGTTCACGTTGCCGGTCACGGGCGGGTCGGTGGGCGTATTCACCGTGACGCCCCGGTTGCAGGCAGTACTCAGAAAAACCGCCAGGGACGTAACGGCAACGGACAGGAACAAACGCATGGCACAGGAATTAGAGGGCGCGAATGTAGTGAACGGACGCTAAAACGGGAGGTTGCCTTCTTTAGCTCAGCAAGGCCCACACCCGCGGCCCAAACACCAGCCCGCCCACCACCAGCGCCGCCAGCGCCGTCAGCAGCACGGCCCCGGCCGCCACGTCCTTGGCCTTGCCGGCCAGCGGGTGGTATTCCGGCGAAACCAGGTCGACTACGGCTTCCAGGGCCGTGTTCAGCAGCTCGGCGGCCCACACCGTGCCCACGGCCAGCGCCACCAGCGCCCACTCGAGGCGGCCGATGCCAAAGTACCAGCCCAGCCCGATAACCACCACCGTGGCCAGGGCGTGAAAGCGCAGGTGCACCTCGGAGCCCAGCGCCGAAGTCACTCCCCGGACGGCGTGACCAAAGCTGGCCACGCGCCGCCGCAGCAGGCTGTCGTTCGGTTTGGGCTCAGCCACGGGCGTCGAATTCGCGAAAAACGGTGAGTCGCAGCTGGTCCCACTCGGGCTTCAGAATACTGAAATACACCGAATCGCGCCGCAAGCCGCCCTGGGTAAACATGTGGCTGCGCAACACGCCTTCCTCGGTGGCCCCCATGCGGCGCATGGCCTCGCGCGACTTCCAGTTGCGGGCGTCGGTTTTCAGCTCTACCCGCTCGCAGCCCAGCTCCCCGAAGGCGTACTTGAGCAGCAAATGCTTGGCGGCCCGGTTGAGGCCCGTGCGCTGGTAGTCCCGCCCAATCCACGTCCAGCCGATTTCCAGGCGCTTTTCGGGCAGGGCGAAGCTGCCGTAGCTGGTGCTGCCCACCACGCGCCCCGTCTGCCGGTCGATGATGGCGAAGGGGTAGCGGCGGTGGTTTTCCCGGTCCTGCACGGCCTGGGTCAGGTAGGCGGCCAGGCCCACGGCGTCGCCGGGGTTGGGCAGCGTAGTATAGCGCCAGATTTCGTCGTCGAAGATGACGGCCTTCAGATCTTCAAAGTCCGACGTCTCCAACGGCCGCAGCCGGACGCGGGCGTTTTCGAGCGTGATGCAGCGGGAACAGTCCATGCGGTGGGAATAGGCAGAAAAGGTCAAAACCAGAACGTCATTCCGAACGAAGTGAGGAATCTCGCGTGCTGATGTTGGAGTAGTAACTCAACTAAACACGCGAGATTCCTCGGCTTCGCTTGGAATGACGTTCTTACTCAGGCTCTACTACTTCTTAATCTCCCCGACCATGTCCTCGGGCTTCAGCCACTCGTTGAACTGCTCCTCGGTGAGGTAGCCGAGCTGCAACGCCGTTTCCTTCAGCGTCGAGCCGTTTTTGTGGGCCGTCTGGGCAATTTCGGCGGCTTTGTAGTACCCGATGTGGGGGTTCAGGGCCGTGACCAGCATCAAGGACGAATCGACGTGCTTCTTGATGTTCTCCTCGATTGGCTTGATGCCCTCGGCGCACCGGTCGTTGAACGACACGCACACGTCGCCGATCAGGCGGGCCGAGTGCAGGAAGTTGTAAATCATGACCGGCTTGAACACGTTCAGCTCGAAGTGGCCGTTCATGCCGCCGATGTTGATGGCCACGTCGTTGCCCATCACCTGGGCCGCTACCATCGTCATGGCCTCGCTCTGGGTGGGGTTTACCTTGCCGGGCATGATGCTGGAGCCGGGCTCGTTGTCGGGGATGAACAGCTCGCCGATGCCGGCGCGGGGCCCCGAAGCCAGCAGGCGCACGTCGTTGGCAATCTTCATCAGCGAAGCGGCCACCGTCTTGAGGGCGCCGTGGGCTTCCACGATGGCATCGTGGGCGGCCAGGGCCTCAAACTTGTTTTCGGCCGTGATGAAGGGCAGGCCGGTCAGGTCGGCAATGTGCTTGGCCACGGCTTCGGAGTAGCCGGGCGGCGTGTTGATGCCCGTGCCGACGGCCGTGCCGCCCAGGGCCAGCTCCGAGAGGTGAGCCAGGGTGTTATTGATAGCGCGCAGGCCGTGGTCGAGCTGGGAGGCGTAGCCCGAAAACTCCTGGCCCACGGTCAGCGGGGTGGCGTCCATCAGGTGCGTCCGGCCGATTTTCACGATGTGCATGAACTCCTCGCTCTTGCGCTTGAGCGTGTCGCGCAGCTTGGTGATGCCCGGAATGGTTACCTCCACCAGCGTCTGGTAGGCGGCAATGTGCATGGCCGTGGGGAAGGTGTCGTTGCTCGACTGCGACTTGTTCACGTCGTCGTTCGGGGCCAGCACCTTCTTTTCGTCGGCGAGGCTGCCGCCTTGCAGCACGTGGCCGCGGTAGGCAATAACCTCGTTCATGTTCATGTTCGACTGGGTGCCCGAGCCGGTTTGCCACACCACCAGCGGGAAGGCGTCGGCCAGCCCACCGGCCAGGATTTCGTCACACACCTTGCCAATCAGCTCCGCTTTTTCGGCGGGCAATACGCCGGCGTCGCGGTTGGTGAGGGCCGCGGCCTTCTTCAGAATGGCAAACGCCCGGATGATTTCCTTGGGCATGCGGTTGATATCCTGCGCAATCTGGAAGTTCTCGATAGAGCGCTGGGTCTGGGCGCCCCAGTAGGCGTCGGCCGGCACCTGCACGGTGCCCATGGTGTCTTTCTCGGTGCGGAATTGCATGTAGCGGGAATGAAGTGACGAATCCGTTTTTGGTGGCGGTAAAAGTACACAACAACCCGAACTCAGGCTTAAAAAGACGCCAGCCCCGCAAACCTCACCCCCGGCCCCTCTCCTCAGGAGAGGGGAGCCTGATGGCGCTAACGAACGAGAGCCGCAGCTTCTCAGCTGCGGCTCTCGTATTTTTACTAAGTACTAGTTTTTACTAAGTACTAGGTCGCCGGTAGCAGTGGCGGAGGCGAGAGCCGACGCGGCTGCGCAGCACCTCGCGGCTGGCTCCCTCTCCTCGGGAGAGGGCCGGGGTGAGGCTTAAAACGAGTAGTTCACCGAGGCTTTAATCACCCGGTTCTGGGCGTCGAAGTTGTTGTTCTTGTCCAACGACGACAGGCCGAAGTCGTAGCCGGCGCTCAGGCCCAGGCCGTTGTCGAACTGGTAGCCCAGGCCGCCCACCACGCCAAAGTCAACCGAGCGGAACTGGTTTTTCACGTCGAAGTCGGTGGACAAGGCATTGAAGCCCAGGGCTCCGGCCTCAACGCGCACTTTGTTGCTCACCAGAAACGAGGCCTGCGGACCACCAAACAGGTAGAAGCCGGGGGTGAGGTAGCCTTTCAGCAGCACCGGCACGTCGATGTAGGACATGCGCGAGGTGGCCGTCACCTTGGTGTTGAGGAAGTCGAACTGCTCCCAGGGCAAGGTGCCCACCAGCTTGGCGCCCTTCTCGGAGTACGACACGCCGGGCTCGATGGCAAAGCCGGGGCCGAGCGGAATGGTGGCGTAGACGCCGGCGTGGAAGCCGGGCTTCATTTCCTTGGTCACGGCCCCGTTGGTGTAGCCGGCCAGGTCCATCACGCTCTGCACGGCATCACCCGACCAGTCGGACACGTTGACGCCGGCCCGCAGGCCAAACTGCACGCCCGGCGTAGAAGCCGCCGAGCGGGCCGGAGCCGAGTACACGGGCCGGGCCGGCGCGGTAGAATAGGTGGAGCGGCGAACCTGCGCCTGAGCGGTGGAAAACGAAGCAGAAAGCAAAAGCGCGGCTACAGCCAAGCGCCCGAAAAGGCTTTTGGAGTTCATGGCAAAGGAATAAACAGGAGGGAGGATGTCAGAAAAGAAGGCGGACTGCGGCGGGGCGCCCAGTGCCGCAGCGGGCCTTCTGAGACTACACATTACAAAACCGTGCCAGTTGGCCGCCACCCGGTTTGCGGTGGTAGGTGGGTAAGGTAATAGGCTTTGTAAATCAGGTGTTTGCGTTGGAGCCGTATCGACGGAATCCGGCAAACTATCGACCGGCGCCGGGTTGGCAATAGTGGCTGGCGGCGGCGGGCGGGGTGGGAATAGCCGGCCGCGCGGTGATTTTGCCCGGCTATTCCCCGGCAGTTTGTGCCCGCGCTACGTACACCCTGTTCTTACCGTCCAACCGCTAAACACCCCCGCCCCATGAGCTCCATCAAAAAAGTAATCGAGGTATTGGCCTCGTCCGAGAAAAGCTTCGAAGACGCCCTGCAACGCGCCCTGACCGAGGCCAGCACCACCGTGCAGGGCATCAAGTCCATCTACATCAAGGACCAGAGCTGCCGGGTGCGCGACAACAAGATTGTCGAGTACCGCGTCACGGCCAAAATCAGCTTCGAGGTGATGCACAAGTGGGACCCCAGCGCCCAGCACCAGCCCGCCGCGGCCATCGACTCGCCCACGCCCGCCGGCGACGGCAGCCCCGACTACAGCCAGGTGCAGATCAAAACCCAGCCCGACCTGCCCCGCGACGTGGAGCCCGGCGGCAGCGCCACCGAGCCCCAGAGCGGCGGCGGCTACAGCGGCTAAGTAAGTAGGGGTAGGTATACCCTTTAAGCTGCCTGTCATCCTTCATCTGGTACACGCAAAGCAAAGGAACCGCCTCTTCTAAGCAACAAGGCCCATTCAAGACCCGAAAGCCCTTTATCGCCAGCGCGGTAAAGGGCTTTTCACGTTGAAGAAAGCTTGTCACTCAGGTGAGACAGGTCCTTCGCTCCACTTCGTCTCTGCTTCATGCGCAGAATGTTCAGGATGACAGGCGGAGTAGAGCCGCTCTTGCTAACCAGAGGTGCTAAAAGCTGACGCTGATTTCCACGACCTGGTCGGTGCGGCGGCCGTTGGCGGCGCCGGGCTGCCAGGCCGGCCCCTCGCAGAGCAGGCGGATGGCCTCCTGGTCGTAGTCGCGGCGCATGCCCCGCACGATCTGGAAGTTTTCGAGCTTGCCCGCCGCCGTCACCGTAAACTTCACCCGCACCGTGCCCGACAGCTCAATAGCCGGGTGTTCGGGCTCAAACTTGTTTTCGCGCCGCAGGTACTCGCGCAGGGCCAGGTAGCCGCCCACGGGCTGGGGCGTCACGATGGCGGCCGGGGGCAGGGCGGCTTTGCGGGCGGCCCCTTCCTCGGCCACGGCCCGCTTGGCCTTGCCGGCCGGCGCGGAAGCCACGGCCGCAGTCGTGGCCGGGGCCGGCAGGGTATCCGCCGCTTCCTTTAGCTCCTGCGCCGCCGGGCTGGCTTCCGACCGGGCTGCGCCGGCTGCCGGGGCGCTATACGCCACCGTGGGCGGAGCCTCCGCTACCACGGCGGCCACGTCGGCGCTGGCGGGCTCGGGGGCGGGCCGGCGGGCCGCAGCCGGCTGGGCCGGGCGGGTCCGCACCTGGGCCAGCACCCGGGGCCGGGCCGGGCGGGGTGCCGAGGCTACGGCCGGCGGGGCGGGCTCGGGGGCGGCCGGGGGCGCAGCAGCCACGGCGGCCGTTTCGGCGGCAGTCGCGGCCAACTCGCCGGCCGGGGTTGCCGCGTCGGCCGTAGCTGCTGCTGCGTTGGTCGGGGCTGGGGCGGCGGGCGGCGGGGCTACGCGGGCCAGCTCGGGCGTGGGGGCGGGCTGGCGCAGATTCCACCACAGGGCGGTGCTGGCTATTAACAAGAGAAGCACGGCGGCCACGGCCTGCCAGGCCCGGATGGCGCGGCGCGGGGTGGCTTCCTGAGCTACGCGCTGGTGCAGGCGGTGCCGGAGCTGGCTTAGGGCTTGGTCGGTGGTGGCCGCGTCGGTCAGCTCCAGGCCTTCCAGGATTTCGGCGCAGCGGGGGCAGCTCAGGGTGTGGGCCTCGATGCGGTGCTGCTCGGCGGCGGGCAGGGCTCCGGCCACGTACTGCCGCAGCAGGGGCAGCGGCAGGTGCCCGGCCGCGTCGGGAGCCGGGGGCTGGGGTGGCACAGGAGGCTGATTAGCGGGCCGCATTGGGAGCTGAGTCGAGGTAACGTTTGAGGTTGCGCTTGCCGTTTTGCAGGTGGCTTTTCACCAGGCCGAGGTCAAATCCGGTGAGTTCGGCAATGTCGCGGTAGCATTTCTTTTCCAGGTAAAACAGCTCCAGGCAGCGGCGCTGGCCCTCGGGCAGCTCGGCCAGGGCGTGTTCCAGGGCCTGCAGGCGGGCCTCGGTGAGTTCTTCATCTTCAGTGGCATCACCTGCCTGATGCAGCACCCCGGCCGATTCCATATCGGCCGCGTCGGGAAAGTGCAGCACCAGGGCCCCGTCGGGCCCGGCCCGCTGCCGGGCCCGCAGAATCATCAGGCAGTGGTTGCGGGCCGTGGCTTGCAGCCAGGCCGGAAAGTTGCCGACCTCGTGCCGCCGCAGCGTGTCGATAAGCTTCTCGAAGAGCTGCATCACCGCGTCCTGGGCGTCTTCGTCGGGGCGCAGATACTTGCGGCACACCGCAAACACCAGGGGCATGTGCCGCTCGTAGAGCACGCCCAGATCGGCCACCGCGCCCTCGAGGCGGTAGCGGACCAGCAGCTCCTCATCGGAAAGCTCGGCGGGCAACTTAGGGCGGCGTTTGAAAAACATAGACGGGGCAGGGCCGCTACGGGCTCGGGCCAAGATACGGCATCGGGCCCGTTGTTGGGTGCCCGGGCGCGGTTCCGAGTCGCACCCTCGCGACTTGGAGTCGCAGTATTCCGACCTAAAGCCGCGAGGGTGCGACTCCGAGTCGCGAGTTCCCGACCTAAAGCCGCAACCTCGCGGCTCGGAGTCACGAGTTCCCGACTCGGAGTCGCAGTATTCCGACTTGGAGTCGCAACCTCGCGACTCCGAGTCGGGACAGGGCGACAAACCGACGCGCCCGCCCGGTGCAGGACCGGACGGGCGCGGTAATGGCACCGACCACCGTAGCGCGAATTACAACCGAAGGTCAGCGCAGCTACGGTTCGCGCTACGGGTGGGGGTTACTTATCTTCCTTTTTGGCTTTGGCGGTTTTGTTCAGGCGATACGCGTAGCGCTTGCGCATCTGGGCCAGAGGGGCCTGCACGGCGCTGGTTTCGCCGTTGTCTTTGCGCAGATCTTCGTAAATATCGTCGGCTGTGACCATCACGTCGGCCCCCACGAGGCGGTAGGTATCTTCCACTTTCTGCGTCAAAGGCAGCAGCACCGCCCGTATTTCGCGCAGCTGGTTCATCAGCATTACGTCGCGCTCATACTCGGGCAGGTCGAAGGAGCGGCGGGTGAAGTCGAGGCTGGCCCGCACCGCGTCGAGGCCGGCCAGGGCATAGGGCACCCCATCGGTTCCAATTTTGCGCAGGGCGTGGCTGTCTTCTGGCTCCAGGGTGATGAGGAAGTCGAGCTTGTCCTCAATGCTTTTGAGCAGGCTGATAATCTGGGTCTGGTCGGCGGTGGGCAGCACGGCCGAAATACGGTTGCCTTGTTTCATGGGGCAGGAAACGGATAAAGGGGGTTGGATACAAAAGCCGGCCCGGCGTGGGCCCGGTTGCGGATAGCAATAGGCGGTAGGGTAGAGCGGAGAGGTAGAAGCAATCAGAGTTTTTTGTCGAAGCGGCCCTGGGTGACTTTGATGGTGTCGCAGCCGGGCTGGGCCAGGGTAAAGGCGAAGGTGCCCGAGATGATGCCCGCTGCCAGGTCCAGGCGGGTGATGGTAAACTGGCCTTTACAGGAAGTGACACCATCATCACTTGCATAGCGGGTACATCCATTTTTTCGGCCTGCATCACTATATCGCGCAGCTGAATTACTGACTGTTCCGAAAGGAAAAGTTGTACTAGAGGCAACCTGATTGCCTCCAAAGCTCAAATACTGAGCATTACTACCGGCTGAGTAGCTGTAGACTATTATATCCAAGCTGCCTCCCTGAAAACCAGGGTCATACAGCACGGCGAAGTTGGCGGTGCCATTGTTGCCGCTGGGCTGGTAGACCTGGCCGTTGACCAGGCAGCCGAAGGTGTTGGCCCCGGTCTGGGTGGCGGGGGGCAGCTGGCTTTCGGGCGCGGGGTCGTCTTGTTTGCATTTACTGCACTGGGTAAGTAGCAGCAGGGCAGCATACAGGAAGGGTTTGCCAGTCATAGCGGTAGTAGTAATGGCGAAGGGTGAAAAGCAGAAAGCCAGCGGCCCGGCCGGCCCGGCAAGGGCGGCACTAGGAGCAACTGGCAATAGGAGTGGTGCGGGTAGGAAGGGGAGCGGTGGGGCAAGATACGCGCAGCGCTCAGACGGCCAATCAGAACGGGATATTTTTACACTGGCAGCAGGCGGCGGCCGTATTCTTCCAGGCAGGGGGCGGGGGACTGGGCGCGCAGCGGGGCCAGGGCGCTGAGCAGCAGCAGCCAGAGCAGGGTAACGTGTTTCATGCGGATAGGGGGAATAGGGAGAGGATCAGAGCTTCTTATCAAAGCGGCCCTGGGTGACTTTGATCGTGTCGCAGCCGGGCTGGGCCAGGGTGAAGGCGAACGTGCCGGAGATAATGCCCGCTGTCAGGTCCAGACGCGTGATGGTCAGGCTCCCGCGAGAGTACACTGTTGATTGGTCGCTTCTATATTCATTGCAAGGGCGCAACTTATGATCGTCAATGAAAGAGGCCCCCACATCTTTATTTAGGCCTAATTCATATGCGCCAATATGGTCGATATTTATCCCACCCAATGATACTTCTTGTGTCTTCGCGACTTTCGGTTCAGGATACCGATACGTGTATATTTGAAGGGTGCCTCCCTGAAATCCGGGTTCGTAGAGTACGGCGTAGTTGGCGGTGCCATTGTTGCCGCTGGGCAAGTAGACCTGGCCATTGACCAGGCAGCCGAAGGTATTGGCCCCGGTCTGGGTGGCGGGCGGCAGCTGGCTTTCGGGGCTGGGGTCGTCTTGTTTGCACTTGCTGCACTGGGTAAGCAGCAGCAGGGCAGCATACAGGAAGGGTTTGCCAGTCATAGCGGTAGTAGTAATGGCGAAGGGTGAAAAGCAGAAAGCCAGCGGCCCGGCCGGCCCGGCAAGGGCGGCACTAGGAGCAGCTGGCAATAGGAGTGGTGCGGGTAGGAAGGGGAGCGGTGGGGGCAAGATACGCGCAGCGCTCGGAAGGCCAATCAGAACGGGATATTTTTATACTGGCAGCAGGCGGCGGCCGTATTCTTCCAGGAAGGGGGCGGGCAGCTGGGTTTTGTCGAGGGGGGCGACGAGGTAGTCCAGGTGCTGACGCAGCGAGTCGGGGGCGGAGGACTGGGCGCGCAGCGGGGCCAGGGCGCTGAGCAGCAGCAGCCAGAGCAGGATAACGTGTTTCATGCGGATAGGGGGAATAGGGAGAGGATCAGAGTTTTTTATCGAAGCGGCCCTGCGTGACCTTAATGGTGTCGCAGCCGGGCTGGGCCAGGGTGAAGGCGAACGTGCCGGAGATAATGCCCGCCGTTAAGTCCAGGCGGGTGATGGTAAACTGGCCTTTACAGGAAGTGACACCATCATCACTTGCATAGCGGGTACATCCATTTTTTCGGCCTGCATCACTATATCGCGCAGCTGAATTACTGACTGTCCCGAAAGGAAAAGTTGTACTAGAGGCAACCTGATTGCCTCCAAAGCTCAGATACTGAGCATTATTACCGGCTGAGTAGCTGTAGACTATTATATCCAGGCTGCCTCCCTGAAAACCAGGGTCATAAAGTACGGCGTAGTTGGCGGTGCCATTGTTGCCGCTGGGCAAGTAGACCTGGCCATTGACCAGGCAGCCGAAGGTATTGGCCCCGGTCTGGGTGGCGGGCGGCAGCTGGCTTTCGGGGCTGGGGTCGTCTTGTTTGCACTTGCTGCACTGGGTAAGTAGCAGCAGGGCCGCGTAGAGGAGGTAGCGGGTCATAAGAAGATAGGATAGCGTAGTCCGGCAATAGGCAGCAAGATAAGATTCCGGGCGAGACTACCGCCGCGCCGGGCGCGGGAAGTGGCGGCCCCGGCCCAAGAATTTTCCCGGCCCGGTGTGGAATCCGGGCGGCTTGGCGCATCAGACTGGTGAAACCCTTTATCCACCGTCTGCCTTATGAACAAGCTATTCCTTTTGGGGCTCGGCTGCCTGCTGGCCGCCCCGGCGCTGGCCCAGCTGCCCGCCGCCCGCCCCCAGTCCGCCCAAACGGCCCCGCCGGCCGCCGCCGAGCGCACCATCTACGGCCGCATCACCGACCGCACCGACGGCCAGGGGCTGCCCGGCGTGACGGTGACGGTAAAAGGCACCAATGTCGGCGCGGCGAGCAACCCTGGCGGCCGCTACCGTATCCTTGTTCCGAAGGGCAGCAAGACGCTCGTGTTTACCTCGGTCGGCTACGTGAGCCGGGAAATGCGCGTGCCGACCACCGATTCGCTGAACGTCAGCCTCACGCCGGATACCAAGATGCTCAGTGAGGTCGTTGTGACGGGCACCGCGCCCGCGCCCACCCGGCGCGAGGTGTCGGGCTCGGTGGCGACGCTGGAAGGCAAAGCGGCCGGGGTGCAGATCCGGGGTGCGGCACCGGCGGGGAGGATGCGGAAAAGTAAGGCCCAGCGGAGTGCACCTGTTGCAGCAGATGGATTCCGGGGGTACGATTCCGCGCCTCCCCGCCCAGTGCCGGGCCAGGGCGAGGGCTACGCCGCCATCCGCGAGAATGGCTTCCACTCGGCCCAGAAAGAGCCCCTGAGTACGTTTTCGATTGACGTGGACGCGGCCAGCTACGCCAACGTGCGCCGCTTCCTCAACCAGGGCCAGCTGCCCCCGCCCGATGCCGTGCGGGTCGAGGAAATGCTGAACTACTTCCACTACCGCTACCCCCAGCCCTCCGGCCCCGACCCGGTTTCCATCGTGACGGAGCTGGCCGTGTGCCCCTGGAACCCCGCCCACCAGCTGCTGCACGTGGCCTTGCAGGGCCGGCAGATGAGCACCCAGCAGCTGCCGCCCGCCAACCTGGTATTCCTCATCGACGTGTCGGGCTCGATGGCCTCGGACGACAAGCTGCCGCTGGTGCAGGCCGGCCTGCGCCAGCTGGTGCGCGAGCTGCGCCCCCAGGATAAGGTGGCCATTGTCGTATATGCCGGGGCCGCCGGGCTGGTGCTGCCCGCCACGCCCGGCAACCAGAAAGAAACCATCCTGGCCGCCCTCGACCGGCTGAGCGCGGGCGGCTCGACGGCGGGCGGCGAGGGGCTGCGCCTGGCCTACCAGGTGGCGCGCGAGCAGTTCCGGAAGGAAGGCAACAACCGCGTGCTGCTGGCTACCGATGGCGACTTCAACGTGGGTGAAAGCTCGGACGACGCCATGGAAAAGCTCATCACCCAGGAGCGGGAGTCGGGCGTGTTCCTGACGGTGCTGGGCGTGGGCCAGGGCAATTTGCAGGACAGCAAGATGGAGCGCCTGGCCGACAAGGGCAACGGCAACTACGCCTACCTCGACAACCTCGACGAAGCCCGCCGGGTGCTGGTGCGGCAGTTTGGCGGCACGCTGTTCACCCTGGCCCAGGACGTGAAGCTTCAGCTGGAGTTCAACCCCGCCCGGGTGCAGCAGTACCGCCTGATCGGCTACGAAAACCGCGCCCTGGCCGACGAGGACTTCAACAATGACCGCAAAGACGCCGGCGAGCTGGGCGCGGGCCACACCGTCACGGCCCTCTACGAGCTGATTCCGCCCGGCGCCCCCACCGGCATTGACCCGTTGAAATACCAGCCCAACCCCGCGCCCGTGTCGCCGGCCCCCGCCTCCGCCGACCTGATGACGGTGAAGCTGCGCTATAAGCAGCCCCAGGGCCTGACCAGCAAATTGCTCGAAACCACCCTGCGCGGCCCGGCCGGGCCCATTGCCCGGGCCTCCGAAAACCTGCGCTTCGCCGCCGCCGTGGCCCAGTTCGGCATGCTGCTGCGCCAGTCCGACCACCGGGGCACGGCCACCTACGCCAGCACCGGCGAGCTAGCCCAAGCCGCCCGCGGCCAGGATGAGGACGGCTACCGCGCCGAGTTTGTGCGCCTCGTGAAGCTGGCCGAGGGCCTGAGCCCGGTGGCCGGCACCGTGGGCACCCGCTAAGCCGCCGGCTCTTTTCCGGTATTCCTTTCTACTCCTATTTAATAAGCTACCCTCCCGATGCGTAAGCCCCCGGTTACCCTGCATATTCCTGCTTCCTGCGCCCAGCCCTGGGCCGACATGACGCCCCAGGGCGCGGGCCGGCACTGCGCCGCCTGCCAGAAAGTGGTGGTCGACTTCACCCAAAAAACCGACGCCGAAATCCTGGCGGTGCTGGCCCAGGCGGCCGGCGCGGCGTGCGGGCGGTTCGGGGCCAGCCAGCTGGGCCGGGTCTTGCAGCCGCTACCCGCGCCGCAGGGCGCGGCGTGGTGGCAAACGGCCCTGGCCGCTACCGTGGCCCTCTTCAGCTTCCGCGCCCTGGCCCCCGACGCGGCCCGAGGGCAGCAACTACGGGTGCATCCTTGGTATAGCCGCCATTCTTCCGAGCCCGAGTTTAAGCCAACTGGCAAAGACAAGCTCGCCGAGGTGGCGTTGAACAGCGAAAAGGCAGACTCGGCGGTTGTAACTGGCCGGGTGCTGGACAAAACAACCGGAGACGGACTCCCGGGAGTAGCGGTGTTAATCAAAGGCACTACTCATTATGCTTTTACTGATTCCGATGGCAACTTCTCGCTGCCAGTAGCTAATGATGAGCGGAGGCTTCCGCTAACTTTTAAACAATTAGGCTACCTGGGCATAGAAATTCCGCAGCCTGCACAGCCGTTCGTGGAAGTAAAGATGGAAGTCGAGACAATGGGGTACTTGGCGCCATATACTCCCAAAGGCATATGGCAGCGGCTAAGCTTGATTCCCTGGCGTGTGAAAAATGCCCTGCACCGGGAGTAGCCATGAAAAGCGCTGCCCTTTTTGTGCTCCTCCGGCTGTGTCCGCAGGCCCAAACGGGTCTGCGGCGGCTGGGCCGACTGTGGCCCTGGCCCAACCGGGCCGGGCCGCCGGTGTGCCGGGCACCACCCGGGCGGGCCGAGGTCCGGCGGGTGTTACCGCTTCCCGCAACGCGGATCAATAGGAAAGAACTCCTGGCTGGTGGGCGACTGGTCAGGAGTTTTTGCGTGTAAAGGGTGGGGCTAACGATGGATATAGGATAGGTATTGTGCAATTGATGGCAATTTGTTTTGGCCAAAATTATATTAGAAAAAAGCGGCTTACTCCGGGTTACGTATCGGCGGGGTGCGGTATAAACAACCACTATGCGGCGCTGATTTCGCCGCTCATCCGAAAAGATCTGCTCCGCCGGCAGAGCACTTTCGCCCGTTTTCAGGCCCGTCGGCGCGCGACGACCGGGCTTGACTACGCACCGCTTTTCCTGGAAAAGTTCTGAATCTGGTTTGCCGGGTTCGGTGGCGGAAGCATGGCCTTTTCGGAGGAGTATTTTCTCCTTTCCCTAACTCCCGACTGGTATGAACCTAAACCGCTTGCGGCCCCTGTGGCTGCTGGCCGGCGGCTTGCTGCTGCCCGCCTGTCACCAACAATACTCTACCGAAGTGCAGCAGGACGTGGCCAGCGCCTACGAAACGCCCGAAGCGGCCCCGCTGCCCGAAGCCGCGCCGCCCGCGGTAGGCAACACCGAATCGTACGCCCGGCTGCCGGAAAACCGGTTTGAGGACGTGCGCCGGGCCCCGCTCAGCACCTTCGCCATCGACGTGGACCCGGCCAGCTACGCCAACGTGCGCCGCTTCCTGACCCAGAACCGCCAGCTGCCGCCCCCCGAGGCCGTGCGCTTAGAAGAGCTGATTAACTACTTCCACTACGACTACCCCCAGCCCCGCCAAACCGATGCTCCGGCCACGCTGAACGCCGAAGTGGCCCGCTGCCCCTGGAACCCCGCGCACCAGCTGGTGCTGGTGGGCGTGCAGGGCCGGGAAGTAGCCACGTCCGCGCTGCCGCCCGCCAACCTGGTGTTCCTGCTCGACGTGTCGGGCTCGATGGAAGACGAAAACAAGCTGCCCTTGCTCAAAGCCAGCCTGCGCCAGCTGCTGCCCACGCTGCGCCCCCAGGATTATGTCTCGATTGTGGTGTATGCCGGGGCGGCGGGCCTGGTGCTGCCGCCCACGCCGGGCAGCCGGCCCCAGGAAATACTGGCGGCGCTGGATAACCTGGAAGCCGGGGGCTCGACGGCCGGGGGCGCCGGGCTGCGGCTGGCCTACCAGGTAGCGCGCGAGCAGGCCCGCCCCGGCACCAACAACCGCATTATCCTGGCCACCGACGGCGACTTCAACGTGGGTGAAAGCTCGGACGCGGCCCTGGAGCAGCTCGTGACTCGGGAGCGGCAATCGGGCGTGTTTCTCACGGTGCTGGGCTTCGGGCAGGGCAATTTGCAGGACAGTAAGATGGAAGTGCTGGCCGACAAGGGCAACGGCAACTACGCCTACATTGACAACCTGAATGAGGCCCGGCGGGTGCTGGTGCAGCAGTTTGGCGGCACCCTGTTTACGCTGGCCAAGGATGTGAAAGTGCAGGTCGAGTTCAACCCGGCCCAGGTGCAGCAGTATCGCCTGCTGGGCTACGAAAACCGCCTGCTGGCCGCCGAGGACTTCAACGACGATACCAAGGATGCCGGCGAGCTGGGGGCGGGCCAGCAGGTGACGGCCCTCTACGAAATCGTGCCGACCGGCGCCCAGCCCGGCGCCGACGCGCTGAAGTACCAGGCCGGTCCTGCGGCGTCGGCCGCTGCCAGTACCGAGCTGCTCACGGTGAAGCTGCGCTACCAGGAGCCGCGGGGCAGCGCCAGCCGCCTGCTCACCCTGCCGGTGCCCGGCCGCCACGGCGGCCCCATCGAAGCAGCCTCCGACAACCTGCGCCAAGCGGCGGCCGTGGCCGAGTTCGGGCTGCTGCTGCGGCAGTCGGAGCACCGGGGCACGGCCAGCTACGCGGCGGCCGGGCAGCTGGCCGAGTCGGTACAGGGGCCGGATGCGGACGGCGCGCGCCGGGAGTTTGCCGAGCTGGTGCGGCAGGCCGCCGAGCTCAGCGCCGAAGCCGCCCGGGTACCGGACGAAGAGGGGCGGCGCTACCGGTAAAACAGGGCCTCCAGACCCGGCGCGGGCGGCCGTTTGTGGGGCGGCTACCGAACGTTTGTTCGTAGCAAGCGGCAAAATTTAATTTGGAATTGCCAGAACTCGGCCCCACCTTGCCGCCGCAAAGCACCTGATTCTCATGACCCAGTACACCGGCCGCTTCTATTTTAGCTATTACTTCTACTACGCCCACGCGTAGTCGAGCGGTCCTCCTGTAGCTTTTCCCCACCGAAATTCTCAGCGCCTCTCGACCACCTCGGGAGGCGCTTTTTTTACGCTCATTTTCTGCCTCACATGCCTGCTTCAGTGTTCTTCTATTACGGCTACTACTACTTCTTCTTTACGAAGAAGCGGGGCCCCGTTTGCCAAAGCTGACCACCAGTACAGCACCAGAAGCAAAACAGGCCCCGCACTCCGGAGGCCTTTTTTTATGTCCATTTCCAATACCCCGCAGTATGCTTTCCACCGTCGCCATCCAGGGCTTTGAAGGTAGTTTTCACCAGATAGCCGCCCGCCACTACTTCGGCCCCGCGGCCCTGACGGCGCCCTGCGCCACGTTTGGGGAAGTGGTGCGCCAGGTGAGCAGCGGCACGGCCGGGCACGGGCTGATGGCCATTGAAAACTCCATTGCCGGCAGCATCTTGCCCAACTACAACCTGCTGCGCCAGGCCGGCCTGCGCGTGACCGGGGAAGTGTACCTGCAAATCCGCCAGCACCTGATGGCGTTGCCCGGCCAGCCGCTCGACGACATCAGGGAAGTGCACTCCCACCCCATGGCCCTGCTGCAGTGCGCCGACTTCCTGAGCCAGCACGGCCCCTGGCGCCTGGTCGAGACGGAGGACACGGCCCTGAGCGCCCAGCGCATCCGGGAGGGGCTGCGCACCGGCACCGCCGCCGTGGCCGGCAAGCTGGCCGCCGAGCTGTTCGATCTGGAAATCCTGGCCAAGGACATTCACTCCGAAAAGAAGAACTACACCCGCTTTCTAGTGGTCGACCGGCCCGAAAATGCGGCGGCGGTGGTGGCGCCCAACAAGGCCTCGCTCTACTTCCACACCACCCACGCCCAGGGCAGCCTGGCCCAGGTGCTCATCCGCATTGCCGACCAAGGCATCAACCTCTCCAAGCTGCAGTCCTTCCCGATTCCGGCCAAAACCTGGCACTACTACTTCCACGCCGACCTCGAATTCGACGACCCGGCCCAGCTCGAAGCGGCGTTGCAAGCCATGAAGCCGGTGACCGAGGGCCTGGAAGTGCTGGGCATCTACCACAAAGGCACCACGCATAAGTGAGCCCGAACCCGTAGAATAAGAACGTCATGCAGAGCGAAGCGAAGCATCTCGCGTGCTGACGTTGCCAGAGTAATCTGATTACCACTGCACGCGAGATGCTTCGGCTCCGCCTCTGCATGACCAACGAAAAAGCAGAACCCCCATGCAAGTCTCCGTCGCCAGCCGTTTGCAGCACACCCAGGAATACTACTTCTCCCGTAAGCTGCGCGAAATTGACGCTATGAATAAAGCCGGGGCCCAGGTTATCAACCTCGGCATCGGCAGCCCCGACCTGCCGCCCCACCCGCGCGTGGTTGCCGCCCTTACCTCGGCCGCCGAGCAGCCCAATACCCACGCCTACCAGAACTACAAGGGCGTGCCGGCCCTGCGCCAGGCCATGACCAGCTGGTATGAGCGCAGCTACGGCGTGACGCTGGACCCCGAAACCGAGGTGCTGCCCCTGCTGGGCTCCAAGGAAGGCATTATCCATGTGAGCATGACCTTCCTGGAAGCCGGCGACGAAGTGCTGATTCCGAACCCCGGCTACCCGGCCTACCGCGCCGCCGCCCACCTGGCCGGCGCCACGCCCCTGGACTACGACCTGACCGCCGAAAACCACTGGCTGCCCGACCTGGAAGCCCTGGCCCGGCGCGACCTGAGCCGGGTGAAGCTGATGTGGGTCAACTACCCCCACATGCCCACCGGCACTCCGCCCGACGCGGCTTTCTTCGCCCGGCTGGTGGCCTTTGCCACCGCGCACGACATCCTGCTGGTCCACGACAACCCCTACAGCTTCATCCTGAACCAGGAGCCGGCTCAGAGCCTGCTGGCCGTGCCCGGGGCCCGGGAAGTGGTGCTGGAGCTCAACTCGCTGAGCAAGTCGCACAACATGGCGGGCTGGCGCGTGGGCATGCTCGTGGGCCGCGCCGACCTCTTGCAGGAAGTGCTGCGCTTTAAGAGCAACCTCGACTCGGGTATGTTCTTGCCGGTGCAGCTGGCCGCCGTCGAAGCCCTGAGCCTGGATGAAAGCTGGTACCAGGAGCTCAACGCCCACTACGCCGCCCGCCGGGAGCTGGTCTTCGCGCTGCTCGACACCATCGGCTGCCGCTACGAGCGAAACCAGGTGGGCCTGTTCGTGTGGGCCGCCATTCCGGCCGGGTACGCCGACGGCTACGCCCTGAGCGACGAGCTACTGCACGCGGCCAAGGTATTTATTACCCCCGGCGGCATCTTCGGCTCCAACGGCAACGGTTTCATCCGCGTCAGCCTCTGCCAAACCACCCAGGTGCTGGAACAAGCATTAACCCGAATCAAAGCCAGCAGAAGCTAATACGCCCACTGCGAACCTCAGCGCCACCCGCCGCGGACCTCCGCGGGAAACTCTTCCAGAACACATGATTACGACAATAATCGGCTTAGGACTTATCGGCGGCTCCCTGGCCATCAGCCTGAAAGAACAAGGCCTGACCCAGCACGTCATCGGCGTAGACCACAGCCCCGCAAACCTGCGAAAGGCCCAGGACCTGCGCCTCATCGACGAAGGCACCGCCGACCTAGCCGCCGCCGTGCGCCGCGCCAACCTGGTGGTGGTGGCCGTGCCGATGGACGCCATGCTGACCGTGCTGCCCCAGGTGCTGGACGACGTGGATCAGCAGGTGGTTATCGACGTGGGCTCTACCAAGTCGATGCTGCTGGCGGCCGTGGCCGGGCACCCGCGCCGGGGCCGCTTCGTGGCGGTACACCCCATGGCCGGCACCGAGTACTCCGGCCCCGAAGCCGCCGTGCCCGGGCTGTTTACCGACAAAACCCTGGTTATCTGCGACGCCGAGCAGAGCGACGCCGACGCCGTGAACCAGGTGCAGCGCCTGTTCGAGCAGCTCCGGATGCGCATCGAATACCTCGACGCCGCCGCCCACGACTTGCACACGGCTTACGTCTCGCACATTTCCCACATTACCTCTTTTGCCCTGGCCCTCACGGTATTAGAGAAAGAAAAAGAGGAGCAACAGATTTTTGCCCTGGCCAGCGGCGGCTTCGCCTCCACGGTGCGCCTGGCCAAAAGCTCGCCCGATATGTGGGTGCCCATCTTCCGCCAAAACCGCGTCAACGTCCTCGACGTGCTCGACGAGCACATCCACCAGCTTCAGCACCTGCGCCACCTCATTGCCCAGGAAGACTACCCCGCCGTCTACCAGCAAATCGAGCAAGCCAACCTGATTAAGAAGATTTTGAAGTAAGAACAACAGCTAGCAAGCTAAGAAGCTAGAAAACTAGTTCCCCTCCTCAGATGAGGAGGGGCTAGGGGTGGTTGAAACCGCAGAACGACGTTTAGAACTAGCTTCCAACTCTTAGTAAACCACCCCGCCCTTCGGGCACCCCTCCTTGAAAAAAGGAGGGGAACTAGAATAGCTTCTCGCTCAACTCCCCACAAAAAACTCAAACCCAACATACATCATGCAATCCGCACTTTTCAACCGCCAGCCCGACGACAAACCCTTCCTGATTTCGGGCCCCTGCTCGGCTGAAACCGAGGAGCAAGTCCTCGAAACCTGCCAGCGCCTGGCCGCCACTGGCAAGGTGCAGGCCCTGCGCGCCGGCATCTGGAAGCCCCGCACCAAGCCCGGCGGCTTCGAGGGCATCGGCACCAAGGGCCTGCCCTGGCTTAAGAAAGCCGGCGAGCTGACCGGCCTGCCCATTGCCGTGGAAGTAGCCACCGCCAAGCACGTGGAAGACTGCCTGGCCTTCGGCGTGGATATTCTCTGGGTGGGCGCCCGCACCACTGGTAACCCGTTCTCGGTGCAGGAAATTGCCAACGTGCTGCGCGGCGTGCAGGTGCCGGTGCTGGTCAAGAACCCGATTCACCCCGAGCTGGAGCTGTGGGTGGGCGCCGTGGAGCGCCTCAAAAAGGCCGGTCTGGAGAAAGTCGGCCTCATTCACCGGGGCTTCAGCTCCTACGGCAACACCGACTTCCGCAACGCCCCGATGTGGCACCTACCCATCGAAATGAAGCGCCGCCACCCCGACATGCCCCTGCTCTGCGACCCCAGCCACATCTGCGGCCGCCGCGACACGCTCTTCGCCGTGGCCCAGCAGGCCCTCAACCTGGGCTTCGACGGCAACATGATTGAAAGCCACATCGACCCCGATAACGCCTGGAGCGACGCCAAGCAGCAGATTACCCCCGAAGTGCTCCGCGACCTGATCCAGGACCTGGTGTGGCGCCACGAAACCACCGACCAGCGCGAGTTTCTGACCGCCCTGTCCAGCCTGCGTGAGCAAATCAACCAGCTCGACGCCGAAATCATCCAGCTGTTGGGCCGCCGCATGGCCGTGGCCGAGAAAATTGGGGTCTACAAGAAGGAAAACGACATCACCATTCTCCAGACCGGCCGTTGGAACGAGGTGCTGGAGCGGGCCCAGCGTCAGGGCAGCTCCGTGGGCCTCACCCCGGAGTTTATCGAGCAGTACTTCGCCGCCGTGCATTTGGAGTCCATCAACCACCAAAACAAGGTGATGGAAGGCTAAGCCCCGTACCTGGCACAATCAAAAAAGCCCCGCATCGTAGCTGATGCGGGGCTTTTTTGAGGGTAGTCGGATAATTGCCTAGTGCGTCACCTGGATCTGCTCCCGGCTCAGCACCTTCTTCCCGTCAAGCACGTGCAGGAAGTAGATGCCCGGGGCCAGCCGGCGGGTGTCGAGCTGCAGGGCCGCGCCGGTCAGCTGCTTGCTGAGCTGCTCCCGGCTGTAGGAGTCGTAGAGGCGTACCGTGAGCGGCGCACTGGTCACCACCGGCCGCTGCACCGTCAGGCGGTCCTGCACGGGGTTCGGGTAGGTCGACACCACCACTTCGTCTTTCTTGGTACCGCGGTATACCGGGCAGAACACGTAGGGCGGCAGGTTCGGGGTATTCACGTAGGTACCGGCCCAGGTCTGGGTGTTGCAGGTGCTGGCCGATACGGCCACGGACGTGCCGGAGTTACCGGCCGCAACCTCAATATCGGCCATGCCATCGTACTGCGGGCTGGGCACGCCGTTAATCTCCCAGTGGTAGTCGCCGTCGGTGCCAATGGAGCTGACGCTGAAGTAAACCGGGAAGCCGGGGCAGGCTTCGGTAGCGGAGGCGGTGAGCTGCAGGCGGCCGTAGCCAATGGCAATCTGCAGGGGTTGCGAATTGCTGACGAAGCAGCCGTTGCCCATCTGCGCGGTCAGCGTCACGGTGCCGACGCTGTTGGCCGATACCGGCGTCAGCGTCACCTCGTTCGAGCCCGGCGTGCTGCTGGCCGTCACAATACCGGCCGGCGACACCGTCCAGCCCGTTACGGCTCCGAAGGGCGGCGTAATCGTGTAGAGGCTGGCGGCCCCCGAGCAGATTACGTTGGAGCCGCTGATGTTCGTTGCGGGGTAGGGGTTGCACTGCGAGGTGCAGTTTAGCACCGTATTGCTGCGGCCCTCCAACTCGTTGAAAATCCACTGTCCGTTCCGGTCGGTGAAGACGGTGTGGGGCTGGTTGTAATACGTGCGGCCAAACGTGGAGAAGCTTTCCTGGGCAATGAACTTGTTGACGGTCGGCGTGGTGCTGACCCCGTAGATGTAGGCACTCTGCAGGCTGTTCTGGTCGATGATGGAGGCGTCGATGCCGCTGGCCGTGGGCAGGAAGCTGAACGACTCCACGGCTTCGGCATGCACGGAAGCATCAATGAAGGGCATCCAGCTGCCGCCGTAGCGCTGGCGGAAGCCCCCGGGCACCCCCGATACCGGCTCGGTGCCGCCGGGCACCCCGTCCCAGGCCAGCAGGCCGCTGGGGCAGTTGTACTGGCGCTGAAACAGCGTCTGCGTGCTGGTAAACAGCCCGAACAGCAACCGAATCTTCTGCTTCAGGGAAATGTACGATACCCGTCTCGACTGCCCGCCGGCGGGCAGAGCGTTGACCACCAGCTCGGTTTCGTAGCTTACCCGGGAAATCCAGGGCAGCGGGGAGATAAACAACCGGCCGTTGAGGCGGGCCAGCTCGGCGTAGGGGGCAAACAGGCTGACGCCGCACTGCGAGCCCTGACTGACGGCCACCGTGCGGTAGGCCGGCTGGGTGGCGCCAAACGTAATCATGTTGCGGTAGGTGCCGTTGAGGAAGGTATTGGCTTCGAAGCCGCCCGAGCCGTCGGTGGCGCGGTGCACCAGCAGCTGGCGGGTGGCGGGCTCATCGAGCAGCAGGTTGGCCTGCTTCAGCGCGTCGCTCATGTCGGCCGTCGAGAAGGGGCCCACGTTGAACACGGCCTGCCGGCTCAGGGCCTGAATGCCCAGCGGGACGTTGGCGCCGCGCTGGGGGCTGTCCTGCAAAATCAGCAGCCGCGTGTGGGAGTTGCGGCCCGCCTTGGTCATTTCGGCCAGCTTGTAGCGCGAAATCAACCCGCCCATCGAAATGCCAATCACGGCGTTGGCCTGCCCCGAGGCAATGCCGCCGACTTTGTTGGCATTCACGTAGTTCACCACTTCCTCAAACACCTGCGCATTGCGCAGCAAGTCGTCGGTGCCGTTTTTGAAGTCGATAAACACAATGTCGTACTGCCCCAGGTTGTCCAGGTCGTTGTAGAGGTTGTAGTTGCCGGGGTTGCTGATTTCCTGCATGAACTGCGTGATGGAGTAGTTATCCTTCTGAATAGCAGGGGCAATGAAGTGCTTGTCGTAGCCTTCTACCACAATCAGGGGCTTGGTCAGCTGGGTGTGGGTGCCGCCGTAGCGGATGGATACCGTGGCGCCGGCGTGCACCCCGGCCCGGGCCGGAAAGTCGATGTTGGGCGTGGCGGTGCCGTAGCGGCAGTTGGTGCAGGCGGGCTGAGCAACTTCGATGTCGAAGTGGCTTTCGTAGCTGACCGTATTCTTAATAGGAATGGCAATCTGGTCCTTTTTGCTCTTGCCGGGCTGCTCTTTGGCGTCGACGGGGAAGAACGACAGGCTGAACGTAGCCCGCACCTTGATGCGCTTGGTGCCGGCCGTGCCGTAGTTGGCCGATATGGGCTGCCCGAAGCCGGTAGTCACGTAGCCGCGCCCGTCGCCGAAGTCGATGCTCAGGCTCGAAGGAGCGTTGCCGCCGTTCTGAATGAACAGGTCCTGCGGAAACACGAAGGACACCGTGCCGGACGCGGAATAGGTGGTGGCGGGGGCGGCGGCAAACACCGTTTTGACGGCGTAAGGGCTCTGGGCGCGGCCCGGCACGTCGTACACCTGCCCGTTCTGGTAGGAAAGCAGGTTGGCACTGAAGGCATCGGGGCGCACGGCCGAGTAGCTGATGCGCTGCACCATGAGCGGAATAGCGTTGCCCGCGGCCGCCACGTCCGCGTCAATCCGCGCGTTCAGGGTCTGGAGCGTGGGCAGCGGGTTGTTGCCGGTGATGTTAGCCGTGTACACCGTGCCGTAGAGGTAGCGGAAACCATCCGGGGTGGTGCGGCTGCTGTCGGTGAGCGTACCGTTGAAAATATCGAGCGGCACGAGCGGAATGGCGTAGTCCGCTAAAAAGCCGGTCGGAATCTGGCTCTTGTCGAGCGGCGCAAACAGGTAGTTCTGCTCCTGCTGGCCGATCTGCTGAGTAGGAACGCTGACGGCCATGCTTTTCTGCGCACGCGCCGGCCCGAAGCCCAGCAGCATGGCTGCCAGGAATAAGTAATGTTTTTTCATAAAAAAATATAATTAAAAATAAACCTGTACTAACGATAATAGGCCCGGGATAACACGACTTGTTTTAGGTAGTGGGCTTTAAAACAAGTGCTTAACAGAATAATTGGCCGCGCGGTAAAGGCAGCGACAGGCCGGTGAGCTACGCGGCGCGCACTGCTACGGATACGGAAAGCAAGCAGAGTGAAGCCGTAGTAACGCCGGAGATACTATAACATAATTGGCGTCGGCTTCGGGCAGCGTAACAAACTTACCACCGGGCCCGGGCTACCGAAATAAATTACACCTACTGGCTTTCCTGCGGTATCAACCCACGGTGTGGCAGGACTTACCCGTGCTTTCGGGTGGTGCTTCCGGGCCGGTACTTCGCCGCCTGCCCGGCTGATTTGCCCGTCTGCCGCGTTTGGCCGTACTTAGGCACATGCTCTTTTATACCGTAATGAAGCCCGTGGTGCAGGTGGCGCTGCGCGTGTTTTTCCGTCGCCTCGAAATTCGCCACCACGAGCGGCTGGAGCAGCCCGGCCCCATGCTCATCGTGTCGAACCACCCCAACACGCTCATGGACCCGCTGGTGGTGGCCGCCAACCGCCGCGCTCCGATTGCCTTTCTGGCCAAAAGCACGTTTTTCAAGAACCCCATTTCCCGCGCCATCTTCCTGTCGGGCAACTGCATCCCCATCTACCGCCGCCAGGATGCCGAAAGCGGCGACGCCGGCGTGAGCCCCGAGGAGCTGGCCCAGCGCAACGAGGCGGCCTTCGGCCAGTGCTACGACTACTTCGACAAGGGCGGTACCATCCAGATTTTCCCCGAGGGCACCAGCGTGAGCGAGCGGCGCCTGCGGCCCCTGAAAACCGGCGCGGCCCGCATCAGCCTCGGCGCCGAGGCCCGCCACGACTTCCGGCTGGGCCTGAAGATCTTGCCCATCGGTATCAACTACTTCGACCCCAGTCGGTTCCGCTCCGACGTGTTTGTCAACATCGGCAAGCCCATCGTGGTGGCCGACTATGCCGCCGCCTACCACGCCGACTCCGAAGCCGCCGCCGATGAGCTGACCGAGGAAATCCGCCGCCGGCTGGAGCAGCGCCTGGTTATCACCCGCGACGCGGCCGAGGACGAACTGGTCTTGCAGATTGAGCGCACCTTCGGCGAGCACCTCATCCCCGACGACGAGGAAACCCTCTACGACAACTTCTTGCTGAGCCGGGCCCTGCTCGAAGCCGTGCCCTACTTCGAAAAGCACGACCCCGCCCGCCTCACCCAGGTGCGCGCCACGCTCAGCGCCTACCTGCTCGACCTGGACCGCCTGCGCCTCACCGACGAAGCCCTGGAATCGGGCAAGGGCCCCGGCCAGCGCTGGACGCGGGCCGCCATTTCGGGCCTGAAGCTGGTGCTGGGCTTTCCCCTGTACCTGTACGGGCTGCTGAACAACTACATTCCTTACATTCTGCCCTCCCTCATTGCCAAAAGGGCCACCAAAGACCTGGAGTTTGTGGCCCCGATAATGATGGTTACCGGCATTCTCACCTTCGGCCTGGGCTACGCCCTGCAGATCGGGCTGGTGCACCACTTCACCCAGCACTGGCCCTGGACGCTGCTCTACGCCCTGAGCTTGCCGCCGACGGGCTTTTACGCGCTGAGCTACTGGAACAATCTGCGGGCCCGGCTGCTGCGGCTGCGGGCCCTGAAGCTGTTCCGAACCAAGCGGGCGGTGATGGAAGACTTGCTGCGGCAGCGCCAGGCCGTCCTGCGCCTGCTCAGCGAGGCCCGGAGTGCGTTTCTGGCCGCGGTGAGCGTGGCGTCGCCGCGCCGGTAGCGGCTTCTGCTCAGTGCTGTTTCAAGTGGGCTCGGGCCCGGCCGGTGCGGCCGGGCCCGAGCCTTGTTGTGCCCCCAGTCAGCGGCATTCCAGAGTATTTATATACTCGGAAAAGAACAATTTGTGTTTATTGAAGAACTTTAATATTTAAGCAAAAACACTTGGATATTTAATGAGCAAATTATTAATTTAGTAGCGTCAAGGGCCTGTGTAATAGGACTTAGGCAATGTATTGGGATGGAGGAGTAAATCTTTCAACATTTAAATCCTTGCTATGTACAAAATCTTACTCATTCTCTTTTGCGCCTTCCTGACCCTGCTGGATCCGCAAACCGTACTGGCAACTTCTGCGGAAGCCGGCACGACTTCTACCGAACTGGTTGAGGAAGCGGCGACGCCCCGCCCCAACTACAAGCCCTACCGCGGCAACAGCCGCCACAAGGCCAAGAAGCTGGGCGTATTTCGCCGCTGGAAGCTGCGCCGCAAGGCCATGCGCAAACGCAAACACAAGGCTCTGCCCGTCATCAAAGTAGATAAGCCAACCCGCAATAAATAGCCGCGCCCCGCGCCGCGCCTGTTCTACCCGGTAAGCCCCGGCCCACTGTTTCTGCTACGTGCTGCTCCTTCGGGTGCGGCCGGCGGCCGAAATGTTGGGCCGGGGTTTTGGCTTCTATGGGGCTTGATAATGGGGCGAGGAGCTGCGTGGGAAACAGTAAATAATTGAGTGGTAGTGACATGTATGCGGAAAGCAACGGCCGAACCGGTTCGTTGGCTTTCACCGCCGCCCACTCAACCTGCCGGGGCTTGCCGCAGTAGTAGGATTGGCAATGCCAGTTCCTCTATATTGTCGTTCCACTCTGTTTTCCCTCCCTTCTATGGCCGAGCAACAACTTCACACTGTCACCACTTTTTTGAGCTTAAGTGAATCCCTGGAAACCAACCCGGAGGCCTACGCGCAGGTGCTGCATCCGGAAGTAGAGCAGATCGAATACCCCAACCTGCTCAACAAAACCATTCAGCGCCGCTCGTTCGAGGAAATCCTGGACAACATCCGGGCGGGGCGGGAGCTGTTGCTAAACCCCCATTTCGAGTTGCAGCAGGCCCACGCCAGCGCCAGTGGGGAGGTGATTGTTGAAGCGCGGTGGCACGCTACGCTGGCCAACGACATCGGGCCGCTGGTGCGGGGGCAGCTGCTGGCCGCGCAGTTCTGCATGGTATTCGAGCTGCGCGACGACAAAATCATTCAGCAGCGCACCTACAACTGCTTCGACCCATTCTAATGGGCTTTGTCAGCGGGCCAGCGGCGGCCGAAAAGAGAATTTTGCGGTGGGCTGAATCCCAGGTGAACTTTTTTTCGTTTTATGAAAACGCCATTTCATCCTGGTATAGTATTCGCTAGCAGGAGTGGAGGGATTCGTTCAGCAGACTTGTAAGGCAGTAGAAAGGCACTGTTCAGGCTGTTTGTGCGAAGTGTAAGGCCATTTTCTCTTCTTCGTTATGTACAAGCTCTTCCTTCTGCTGCTGCTCATTGTTCTCACCTTAGCCGAGCCAGGCTCGGCTGCGGCCGAACCCGCCGCCTTCGTGCCGGCCACCGAGGCCACCGTGGATGCGCGGCCGGTGCCGCGCCCCAACTACAAGCGCTACAAGGGCCGCAAAAAGCACCGCAAGCCCGGATTCTTCAAGCGTTGGGCCGCCCGCCGCAAAGCCAAGCGTAAGCAGAAGGTAGCCCCCAGAAAAGGCGTTATCACCGTCGATCCGCCCACGCGCACCCAATAGGTCCTGCGCCGGATAAACCGCCCGGGCCCGTAGCCCGCCACTCTATCTTCAGCCGTCCTTTCCACTTGTGGAGTAGGGCGGCTGAATTGCTTTACGCCCGGGCCGCCGGGCCGGTGCGGTGGTTCGCGTACCGGCCGTTGCCATTCGATACTGCCCGGCTTTGGTCCCGATTTCCTACGCCCGGCCCTATCCCCGGCCGCCCCGACGCTTTGGGGCCCGTTTGCCTACGGTCTGCTGCGGGCCATGCGGCTTGCCTCGGTGGTATCGAACATCGGAGCCTGGGGTGAGTACCAGCGGCAGCACTACCGCCCCACGCGCGAAGATTAGGGCGTGGAAGGGCAGGTGCGGTAGTTTCACAACGGTAGTGTTCCGCCCCGCGTCACGCATTTCCTGGCTTTCCCCAAAACCCCGAACGTAGGAGTTACCGCGCCCTTCGACGCCTTGGAAGGCCAGCAGTAGCCACCCGTACCAACCGGCCATAACCAGCAACGCCACCCCGGACAGGAGGTGGCGTTGCTGGTTATGGCCGGTTGGCGCTGCTTACCAGGAGCCGCTGCTGTTATTGTCGGTGTCGTCGAAGCCACCCCCGCCCGAGTCGCCTGAAGAAGGGTCGTCGTAGGACGAGGTGTCGTCGGAGGAGAAGTAATCGGGCGAGTCGTTGGCGGAAGCCTCGTCGGAGAAGTAATCCGGGGCCCCGGTTTCGGCCGTGCCCGAGTCGTTATCCAGGGCCGGAAAGCCGCCGCTGGTAGCTGGGCCGGCCGTGCCATAGCCCAGGTTGGGGTTCACGCTGTTAGGGTTGAGCTGGTCGTTGTGGGGTGTGTCGTGGTCGTTGCCGTGGGCCATGCGGTTGCCGATATACGCCCCGGCCGCCGCCGCCGCGCCGGTCATCAGCATACCGCCGACGCCGCTGCCCCCACCACCACCACCCGAGCGGCCCAGGAAGTCAGGGGCCTGCTGCCGGCCGTAGCCGCCATTCGCATTGCCAGTGTTCGGCCGGTTGGGCAAAAAATCGGGGCCGCTACCGGTGGCCGGGCCTGCGGCAGAGCTGCTGCCGCGCCGAAACAGGCGGGTGATAAGCCAGATAACGCCGCCAATCAGCAGGGCCCCGAGGGCCAGGGTGCCCAGGCCGAAGCCCCCCGACGACTCCGGCTCCGGCGTGGCCACGGGCGCGGGGTTAAACGGCTCCGACTCCGGGGCTACGGCCGCCGCCGGTTGGTTGTCGTTCAGGCCGGGTGCAATACCGTCGTTAGCCGCCGGGGCGGGTTCGGTAGTAGCGGCGGGCGGGCTGTTGCGCGGGTTTGAGTCGGGATTGACGGCCAGCATCAGCGTATTCAGACCCGCCCGCAGGCCGGCGAAGTAGTTATTCTGCTTGAAGCGGGGCGTCATGTCCTGGTTGATGACGCGGGCCGTCAGCGCGGGCGTAACGACGCTGCGCAGGCCCGAGCCCGCCTGAATCGTGACCTTGCGCTCCTGGGCCCCGAGCAACACTACCAAGCCGTTGTTTTTGTCGCGCTGCCCAATGCCCCAGGCCTCCCCCAGGGCCCGGCCGTAGTCGGCCACGTCGCGGCCGCCGAGGGTGGGCACCGTGACCAGCACAATCTGGGTGCCGGTGTTGTCGGCGTAGCGGCGCAGGCCGCTTTCCAGCGTCTTCACCTCGTTGGGCTTGAGCAGCTGGGCCTGGTCGTTCACGAACTGAAACGGCACGGGCCGGGCCGGCAGGTCGTCGGCGGTAGGGGCGGCCAGCACCAGCTGGCTTGTCCCCGTCGTGATAAAGACAAAGAGCAAAAACAAAAGGCGGGACATGGCAACGGCAGTAAGGTGGAGAAAACCAGTTAGGCGCTCCTTCTACGCATCGGGTCCGCAAGTGGCCGTCCTGCCCGCGCCCCGCCGGGGTTAGCGCGGTGCCAGCCGGGAGTACACCGCCGAATCCAGGAAGCGGCCCTGGAAGTAGCAGTTCTCCCGAAAGTAGCCCTCCCGCACAAAGCCCTGCTTTTCCAGCAGCCGGATGGAAGCCGCGTTGGCGGGATCTACGTGGGCTTCCAGGCTGTGCAGGCCCAGCAGTCCGAAGGCGTAGTGCACTACGGCTTCCAGGGCCTCGGTCATCAGGCCCTGCCCACCGTGGGCCGGGTGCAGACCATAGCCTACTTCGGCGCGGTAATTCTCGGGCTGAAACTGCCACAGGCAAATGGTGCCCAGCAATTCCTCGGGCCGCTCTTCCCGGCAAAGGCCCCAGGCGATACCTTCATTGGTGCGCAGCAGCTGGTCGAGCAGGTTCAGGTGCGCCTGGGCCTGGGCCAGAGTGGTTTCGGGCAGCCGCGGAATGTAGCGCAGAAACTCCGGGTCGGAGCGGAAAAGCTGGATGACCGGGGCATCGGTGCTGGTCAGCTGCCGCAGGGTGAGGCGCGCCGTGCGCAGCACCGGAAATGGGAGTAGCTGTATATTCAACATGAGCCAAGTGGGGAGAGAGCAGGGAACAGGCGAAAGTAACGTCAGGCTCCGGCCGGGGTGGGCTCTACGGTCCGCTCGAAGCGCAGCCGGCCGTCGGGGGCTAGGCCCGCCAGCGCAAAGCCGTTGCGGCGCAGCACCTCCTCGGCCGCCGGCTCGTGCGGGAGCGTGTGGGCCACCAGCTGCCGCACCATGCCCGTTTGCTCGGCCTGCTGCACCAGGCCCGCCACCAACTCGGTGGCCAGGCCCTGCCGCCGCCAGTCGGTGGCGATGGAGTAGTTGATTTCGGCCGTGCCCGCCGCGTCGGGCGGACCCAGAAACCCGCCGGCCCCGACCAGCGTGACGGGCGTGGTATCGGTGGCTTTGAGCAGGGCGTACCAGCCGTACCAGCCCGCCGCCGTGCGTCCCCCGGCCGTAAGCTTGTCCAGGAAGTGATGCATGGTAGCCTCGTCGTAGGCGCCGGGCGGCCAGTCGGTGGGCATGGCGGCCCCCAGCAGAATGGGGAAGTAGCGGGGCTTATGCAGCTCGGCCGTGAGCAGGGCCCGGCTGGCGGCAATCAGGGTGAGGCGGGGCGTGTGGGTGATGAGCGGAATCATAGCGGGGTATACGGCCTGCGGTGGCCGGCAGACAAAGATAACCGCCGCATCAGCACGGCCGGCGGTGCGTTGCGGCGGGCCGCAACGCACCGCGCCCCGGCGGGAGGCCGGGGCACGGTTGGGAAAACGGGGCAAAACCGGGTGCTGGCCGCCTCCATTCCCGGCCTTTCCCATCCCGCTGCGGCTGGGCGCGGGCTGGCCAGCCGCAAAACCGGACACCCTGCCCGCACCCGGACACTTTTTTACCGGCGCTTAGCAGTTACTTGGTTGGTAACTAATTGAAATAGCGAAGATTACTTACCTGGCACGGCGGTTGGCTACCTATACTCAGCCCCGAACCAGTAGCGTCCGAAAGCGCACAGTGTTCGGGGCTGCATCCATCCACTCTTTTCACCCTACTGCTATGAAAACCTTGTCTGCCGCCCCGCGCCCCGCCTTCGTGGCCCGATTGTCTTCCCGTGCCCTGCTGCTGCTGGGCCTGAGCCTGGGGCTGGCGGCCGCCCGGCCGGCCTGGGCCCAGCAGGCCAGCCCTATTCGGGTAGAAGCCGCCGACGCGGAAAGCATCCGGCTGCGCGTCGATAACAGCGCGCTGCTGCCCGGCCGGGTGCAGGTGCAAAGCCTGACTACCGGGCAGGTGCTGTTCGACGAAGCCTACTCCGGCCCCGCTTACGGCAAGCGGTTCAACTTCCGCGGGTTGCCCGCCGGCCGCTACGCCCTGCTGCTGCGCACCGGCGCTACCCAGCACCGCTACCTGCTCCAGGTGCAGAGCGGGCCGACCGGCGAGGCCGTGGCCGTGCGCACCATCAAAACCCGGCTGCCCAAGCCCCAGACCCTGGCCCGGCTGTAGGCGCGGCCGGTAGTGCCAAAAAGGCCCGCAACAGCAACTGTTGCGGGCCTTCGTTGTTAGTAGGCGGTCAACCCCACGGAACCAGAGCGTTTATTCGGCCGGCCGTATATTTGCTAGGTAATGCCCAACTCCCGCGCCCTCAAGCTCTATTTTGAAAATACCGCTGCCCGCCTGACCCAGGACCCCAATGGCTTCCTGCGGGTGCGCTGGACCAGCAAGGCGCGCCGGCTGGAGGAAACCCAGGCCGTGTTTACCCACATGCGCCTGGCCCTGGAGCGGTTTGGCTGGAGCCGGATTCTGATTGACCAGACGGCCATGCTGCCCTTCACCACGGCCGAGCAGCAGTGGATATCCCAGCAGTGGCTGCCCCGGGCCGTGCAGGAAGGCGGCTACCGGCACGGGGCCGTGGTGGTGTCGCCGGAGGTGATGGTGCGGCTGGCCACGTCCTACATTACCACCCAGGTGCTGGGTTTGCCGCTGGTCTATCGTTCCTTCGAGCACGAAACCGAGGCCGTGCAGTGGCTGCTGAGCCAGCCCGCCGCGCCCCTGGGGTAGCTGCGGCTGGCCGCTTCGCCGCGCCTACCCGCTGCGGGAATTTACTGCGGCGTCGGTCGGGGGCAGGCGTAGCCGCAGGTACTGCTGCAGCCACACCGGATACAGGTTGTAGCCCACGTTGAGCACCAGCAGCAGCCCGGCCCAGCCGAGGTGGCCCCGCATCAGGGCGTAGAGGCTGACCAACCCGAAAAACACCAGCAGCACCCCGTGAAACCGCTCCAGGTGGTAGCTCTCCGCCACCAGGCGCCGCCCGGCTTGGCGGTGGGGTACGCGGCGGTAGTGGGGGTAGCGGCGACGCAGCCACTGGTGTACCAGGGTGCCGTGCTGGGTGAAGCGCGCCACCACCGGCACCCCGAGCCGCTCGTAGCGTCGCCGCGCCCGGCTCAGCTGCCAGTACCGAAACCACGACCTGGGCACCGCGTAGCCCAGCAGACTAACACCCAGCAAGCCCCACAGCCAGGGCCGGGCTACGTGCTGGTAGCAAAACACGCTCAGCGGCCCCAGCGCCAGCCCCGACCACAGCACGCTCGGCACGGCGTTGAGGGCCGCGAGCAGGGCCGCCGAGGGCCGGGCGGGTGGCGGGTCGTTGGGCATGATGGGCATGGCACTGACGGTAAGCGGCCGGTGGCTCCAACCGCTCCGGCTAGTCCCGCATGTGCTCGGCCTTCCAGCGCATGGCCGACTGCACCCGGGTGTGGCCGCTGGGGTGGTCGAAAAAGATGATTTCCTCCCAGGGGCTGGGGTCAATCTTGCGGTACTCCGAGAGCTTCATGGCCGTGCTGGCAAAGCCGTCGGGCTGGCGGGCGGCATTCAGGCCAAACGTGTCGGCCTCCTGCTCCTGGGTGCGGATGATGGTGTTGAAGCCGGGCCGGGCCAGCAGCATAAACACGCTGAACAGCGCCGCCGCCAAGGGCAGCCCGCCCACGTCGCCGATGCTGCTGATGCCCCAGCGGCTGCCGTAGCGGCCCAGCAGGCGGTGAAAGGCCCAGTCGACGAAGGCCAGGCCCAGGCCGACGATGAGCACGAAGAAGATCAGCATCTTGGGAATGTGGTTCAGCACGTAGTGGCCCAGCTCGTGGCCCATCACGGCCTGCACCTCGGCCGGGGTGCCGCGGTTCAGCAGGTTGTCGTTGAGCGACACCCGAATGGTGCTGCCCAGCCCGCTCACGTTGGCGCTGATGCGCTTGCTCTGCCGGGAAGCATCTACCACGTACACGTTGTCGGCCGGCACGCCGTTGGCCCGGGCCATGCTCAGAATCTGGCTGCGCACCGGGCCGGCGGGCAGCGGGGTGTACTTGTTGAACAGCGGGCTGATGAAAATCGGTGACAGAAACACGCCCACCACCAGGAAAATGGCGGCCAGGCCCGTGGCCCACGCCCACCAGCTCCGGCCGGTGCGCCGGATGGCCGCGTACAAAGCCAGCAGCACCAGGCTGCCCACCACCATCGAAATGGCCAGGTTTTTCAAGTCATCGGTGAGCCAGGCCCCGAACGACTGGTTCGACAGCCCGTACTGGTGCTCCCGGAAGTAGTCGGTGTAGAGGCTCAGGGGAAAGCTCAGGGCGTAGCTCAGCCCGATGTAGAGGGCGAAGTAGGCCAGCTTGGGCAGCACCCGGCCCGGCAGCCGCCCGGCCCAGGCTTGCATGCGGCGCGAGAGGCCCAGCCCCAGAAACACCGCCGCCACGGCCAGCCCGTAGAGCAGGCCCCAGAGCTGCAGCCAATAGCCGCCCTCGAAATAGGCGTCGGAGCTGGCTTTCTGGGCCGGGCTCAGGGTGTTGAGGTAGTGCTGGGTGGCGGCTTCCACGTTGAAGGCCGCCGAATCGGCGGGGGCGGCGGCCAGCAGGGGCAGGGCCAAGAGCAGCAAGGCCAGCAGCGGCAGCAGCCGTTTCGGAACAAAGAACATACGGATAGGAATACGGGCGTTACCGCCGGGCCCAGTCGCCCGGCATGCCCAAGCTAATACTTCTGTTCCTATATATAATGCCGCCTCCGCCCGACTCTTGGGGGCAGTAGCCGGGCTTCTAAAGCCGCATCCTGCTCGGCATCCCGATAGTCGGGTACTGGGGGGATATATTTACCGCCACTTCGCCCCTCTTTCTACAGACGTTTATGCCCGGTTACAAACTCTACCTCGATGATATTCGCAACCCGAAGGGAGAGGGCTGGGTGGTGGTCCGCAGCTTCGAGGAGTTTGTCGCTACCATTGAAGCCTTGGGCCTACCCGAGGAAATATCCTTCGACCACGACTTGGGCTGGGACCAGGAGCAGAATTGCGAGCTGAAAAGCGGCTACGACTGCGCCAAGTGGCTCGTCGAACAGGACTTGGCTATAGAAAACTTTAACGTCCACTCGGCCAACCCGGTCGGGGCCGAGAACATCAGAAGTCTACTCCAAAACTTCCTGAAGTTTAAGCAGAACCTACGCTAGCCCTGCCCCGCAGTCACCCCACGCTGGCGCGCGTCTCTGACGCGTGCCCCCCGGCTTCGCGTCTCTGACGCGGCCGCCAGAACGGCTTTCCCTCCACGATTCGCGTCGGAGACGCGGTGCCGGAAGTCACGCGTCAGAGACGCGCGCCCGCGTGGGGTAGGGTAGGCAAGGTCCTCCGATTACCGGGGGGAAGCCAGGCACCGGAGATTCGGGCGAGGCAACAGCTTCGCCCTGGCCTTAGCGGATAGCCTTTTCAAAGAAGGCAATAACGCTGGCATTCATGCTCTGGTGGAAGGCTTTTCTATCAAACTGGCCCTGGTCGGTGCACAGCAGCGGCGGGGCCAGGGGGCCGCAGGGGGCCAGAAACGAGAAATGCCCGGCTCCCGGCACCGAATGAAACTCGGCCCCGGCCCCGAGGGCCTGCCGCACCGGCTGGATGTTGGTGGCATAGGAAACGACCGTGTCCTGGTCGCCGCTCCACAGCTGCACCGGCACTCGCACGGCGGTCAGCGCGCCGGGGCCCAGCGTAAAGCCCAGGCCGGGGGCCGCCACCACGGCGGCCTTGATTCTCGCGTCGGGCAGGTAGCGGTTGCCCTTGGCCGCCTCATCGGGGTTCAGCAGGGGAGAGTTGCCGGCTCGGAGCAAGTTACAGATAGCCTCCGGGGTGTCGGCGCAATGCTGGGCAATCCGGGCAAGGTCGGGCTGGGCCCCCACGGCCGTCAGGACGGTAATGCCGCCGGCCGAGAAGCCAAAGGCCCCGATCCGGTTGGGGTCTATCTGCGCGTGCCCCGGCCAGGTCTTGAGCAGGTAGTCGAGGGTGGCGTGCAGCTGCCGGGTGCGGCCCCCCAGCCAGCCGACGGTGCCGGCCGCGCTTTGGTCGGCGTAGTTGTCGCCGCCGTGCATGGGGGCCGCCACGATATAGCCCGCGTTGGCCAAGGCCAGGGCCAGGTCGGCGTGGCTGCCCGGGCCGCCGGAGTTGCCGTGCGAAATCACCACGAGGGGCAAGCTGCGGCCCGCCACGGGCGCATCGGCGGCCACGTCCATCAGGCCCAGGCCCAGCCACGTCGTCGGCCAGGTCCGGGCCTGGGTGGGGTACCAGATACCGACGGCCAAGGGCTTGCCGTCCGGGTCAGTGGTCCGCGCCAGCTCAAACCCAACCGGCCGCTCCGTGCGCTGCGCCGTCCAGACCATAACTACCCCGAACCCAACAACCAGCACCACAATGACCAGCAGCAACCGACGAATCCATTTCATCTTTTTATCCAGCAGTAAAAAAGAGTGTATAGTGCTTCAATATAGAGTAAATCCATTATTCGCTACCCCTTCTGTCCGCAAGCACTAGCCTTCTGGCCCCGCCGCGCGACGGCCGAAGAACTCAATTACATGCAAAAAGCCCTCTACCGCACCAGCAGTAAAGGGCTTTGTCACGTTGGTACTCCCTGCCGTGGGGTAGGCGAGGAAGGTCCTTCGGCTCCGCCTCAGGACGGCAGACGAAAAAGCTAGTAGCTCTCCTTCTGGAACCCGAACTCCCGGAGCTTGGCCTCGAAGGTATCCGGAAACTGGGCCTTGATGTGGTGAATCAGGGCGCGCAGGGCCTTGCGCACCTGCTCCTCGCCCTGGTCCTTGGTGCTGACCTTGCCGCTGCGCTCCCCGCTGGTGTCGGTGCTGTCCTGCACCAGCTGCTTGTATTCCGTCACCAGCGGCTCCCAGTGGGCGGTGCCGTACTTGTTCTTGTCGAACTTGTGCGCCTTGAGGGCCTTGAGCAGCTTGCCCAGCGCCTTCACCCGCTCGGGGCGGGCTTTGGGTAGCCGGTACGTCGAGCCCGACTTCTCGATGCCGAACTCCCCGTAGTAGGCGGTTTTGTCGTCGTTGGCTTCGGCCAGGTAGCCTTTCACGTAGCGCAGGCTCTTATCCAAGAGCGTATCCAGGGTTTTCAGGCGCTTCGATTGGGGAGTACGGGCGTCCCCGGCGGCATCGGCCTCGTCGCGGCTGTCGGCGAAGGCCGCGGCTTGCGACGCAAAGTCGGCCTTGGTGAGCCAGAGCAGCCCTGGCAGCTCCGAGCTTTGCCAGGCTTTGGCGGCGTTGGTTGCCACTTCCGCCAGGGCAATAGCATTAGTGGGTAATTGGTTGGCCCGCTTGGCGGACTTAACGGGTTTGGCCGGCGTAGTAGCCGACTCAGCAGGATTAGTAGGCATTGATAAAGGAGTTAAAGGATACAACTTCAGGAATATAGGATTCTGCTCAACCACTAGCAACAAGTTGCCCCAGCCCGCCAACAAATGGTGGAAAGCCGGGGCAAGGTTGACCCAAGGCAAAAACAATCGTTGGAAGGCCGGTACCAATCCTCCCGGGCTTCCAACGATTGTTTTTGCCTCGGGAGGAATCCTCCCAGCCCTCCACCATTCGTTGGAAGCCCGGGCGGATTCCTCCCGGCTTGGAAATAATCGGAGGAAAGCCGGGCGGATTACCCCCCTGGCAGTCGCTCGGCTAAGCCGAGTGACGCCTACGCCGGAGGGGCTCCGCCGCGAATCCGCCCGCGCCGCCTGCGTGTAGAGACGCGTATTCGCGTCTCAATCGTTGCTGATGGTGGTACTAAGCGGGCTGGGTCGTTCAACGAGGAGACGCAAGTATGCGTCTCTACATCGGGCCCCAGCGGCCGAGGCAACCAGCCCACGCGGCGCGGGACGCTCGGGGCAAAGCCCCTTCGGCGTAGGCATCACTCGGCACAGCCGAGCGACTGCGGGGAGTTATTTAAGCTCGAAATAGCTGATAATGCGGTTTGCTTCTTCTGGACTAAAGTCGCCTTGGTGCTGGGCTAGGGCTGCTTTTACGTTTGCCACTGTTTGGCCTTCCTCCTGCTTTATCGTGGAAATACCCGAAAGGCCTTTAATGAAGTATTGCGCCGTAAAGTGAGAAGATGCGGTACTTTCAATCTTAATCAGGCCGATGTGGTTTGTGGCTGCTACTTCCGTGAGGCAAACATCCGGCCTGCGGATATCGACTATCCAGCTGGTATTATTTTGCTCGGAGATGAACCTTGAAAGGGCCTTCTTTTCTCGGTGCGTAAGACCGAGGCTTTCGATACTGCTGCACCTGGCTGGCAGTGGAAGGGACTGTATGGGTTTACAGCCACCTACTACTATCAGGCTAATAAGTGCTAAGTAGAGATGATTCATCTGAAACCAATTAGTGTTATGAATCTGCCCGCTTCGTTGGCTCAACGGCAGTCGCTCGGCTGTGCCGAGTGACGACTACGCCGGAGGGGCTCCGCCCCGAGCGTCCCGCGCCGGTAGGTGTCGTTCTATCGGCGCGGTCTAGTTCGCAGCATAGCTGCTCAGAGCGTAAGCGTCACTCGGCAGAGCCGCGCGACTGTGGGTACGTTCAGGGAGCGTAAATGTCCCAGAGGCTAAACTTCCCTTCAGAAAGCGGCTTATAGGCAACAATTCGCACCATCAGGTCGCTTAAGCTGCCGTTCACCCAAAGGAAGTGGTCAACCAGAACCTCAGTGTTTTCGGGTGAGAAGGCAACGTACTGCCTTATCTCACTGCCTGATGGTGGCAGAGTTAACCGCCCATGTTCAGCTATAACCGCTGTGATATCGTCGGCGCACAGCCGTTTCTCTTGGCTTTCGTCAACTAACTGCTGGTATCTTCCCGCTACTAGAGTAGCCACGATGTGATTAATAAGCGGGACTAGCTCTTTATTCATGCTGCTTTTATGCTGTTGATAGAGCTTATAGTTGTTGCTTGGCTGTGCCGAGTGGCTGAATAGGAGAACAAAAAACCCCAAACTCTTACGCTTGGGGCTTTTGATTATTTAGGTTTTACTAGACTACGAAGCCATCTGCCAGTTAGCATCAGGTGGTAGTTGACCGGTTTTACGAAGATGAGCTAAGAACTCCTGCTTTGTCAGCAGGCCGCCGGTGCGGCTGTGCTCATACTCCTCTACCGTTTTACCGGCCATCGAAAGATTAGAGGTCGGCTGCGAGTTGGCGGAGAATGACGTCTTGGATGGTTTCATAGCTCGGCAAAATTACGTCTTCGATGACAACGTGGTCATCATGTAACGTAAAGGTAACCGAAAGAAATTTCCGATGTTTCGTATATCCGACAACTTCGTAGGCCCCAGCTTCTTTCGGGTAAAGCCCACTACGAGGAGGAAGTAGAAGAAGCTCTTCTATTTCCTCCTGTAGAATGCTGTAACTGCTACACCAGTTCCAGTTGACCTTACCGAAGTCGACCCTATAGCCGTCTAACATCTTACGACCCGCAAGCCTCGCAAGCGTCGGGGTTATCCAGGGAGCAGGCCATATCCGAGGCGTTCTGGGCCATAGCGTTCAGGGGCTCCAGGGTTTCGGCGGCTTGCTTCTGCACCGTGAACTTGATGGCGTCGGCGGCGGCTTTGGTGCGCAGGTAGTACATGCCGGTTTTCAGGCCCTTCTTCCAGGAGTGGAAGTGCATGCTGGTCAGCTTGCCGAAGTTCACGTTCTGCACGTGCAGGTTCAGGCTCTGGCTCTGGCAGATGTAAGCGCCCCGGTCGGCCGACATGTCGATGATGCGGCGCTGGGAAATCTCCCACACCGTCTTGTACAGGTCCTTGATGTGCTGGGGAATCCGGTCGATGTTCTGCACCGAGCCGTTGGCGGCGATGATGTCGTTCTTCATCTGCTCGTTCCAGATGCCGAGCTTCACCAGGTCTTTCAGCAGGTGCTTGTTCACCACCATAAACTCCCCGCTGAGCACGCGCCGCACGTAGATGTTGGAGGTGTAGGGCTCAAACGACTCGTTGTTGCCCAGGATCTGGGCCGTGCTGGCCGTCGGCATGGGCGCTACCAGCAGGGAGTTGCGCACGCCGTGCTCCATTACTTCCTGGCGCAGCGTTTCCCAGTCCCAACGGTTGCTTTCGGGCGTCACGCCCCAGAGGTCGAACTGGAACTTGCCCTTGCTCAGGGGCGAGCCGGGGAAGGTTTCGTAGGCACCGTCCTTCTTGGCCAGGTCCTTGGAGGCCGTCATGGCCGCGAAGTAGATGGTCTCGAAGATGTCCTTGTTCAGGCCGCTGGCTTCGTCGCTCTCGAAGGGCATGCGCAGGGCAATGAAGGTATCGGCCAGGCCCTGCACGCCGAGGCCGATGGGGCGGTGGCGGCGGTTGCTGGTTTCGGCTTCCGGAACGGGGTAATAGTTGATGTCGATTACCTTGTTCAGGTTCTTGGTGGCGTGGTAGGTCACCTCGTAGAGCTTCTGGTGGTCGAACACCAGGTGGCCGCCTTCTTCCTTCAGGAAGCGGGGCAGGGCCAGCGAAGCCAGGTTGCAGACGGCAATTTCGTTCTCGTCGGTGTACTCCATAATCTCGGTGCACAGGTTCGACGACTTGATGGTGCCCAGGTTCTGCTGGTTGCTCTTGCTGTTGGCGGCGTCCTTGAAGAGCATGTAGGGCGTGCCCGTCTCGGTCTGGCTTTCCAGGATGGCGAACCACAGGTCCTGGGCCTTCACGGTGCGGCGGCCGCGGCCTTCGCGCTCATACTTGGCGTAGAGCTTCTCGAACTCCTCGCCCCAGGTGTCGCCCAGGCCGGGGCACTCGTTGGGGCACATCAGCGTCCAGTCGCCGTTGGCTTCCACCCGCTTCATGAACAGGTCGGGCGTCCAGAGGGCGTAGAACAGGTCGCGGGCGCGGTTTTCCTCCTTGCCGTGGTTCTTTTTCAGGTCCAGGAAGTCGAAGATGTCGGCGTGCCAGGGCTCGATGTAGATGGCGAAGGCACCCTTGCGCTTGCCGCCGCCCTGGTCTACGTAGCGGGCCGTGTCGTTGAACACCTTCAGCATCGGGATGATGCCGTTGGAGGTGCCATTCGTACCCTTGATGTAGGAGCCCGTGGCCCGCACGTTATGGATGCTCAGGCCAATGCCGCCGGCCGACTGCGAAATCTGGGCGCAGTTCTTCAGCGTGTCGTAGATGCCCGTGATGGAGTCGTCCTTCATCGTGAGCAGGAAGCAGGACGAGAGCTGGGGCTTAGGCGAGCCGGCGTTGAACAGGGTCGGGGTAGCGTGGGTAAACCACCGCTCCGACATCAGGTTGTAGGTTTCAATGGCCGACTCGATATCCTCCTTGTGGATACCGATAGCCACGCGCATGATCATGTGCTGGGGCCGCTCAATGACTTTGCCATCCACGCGCAGCAAATACGAGCGTTCCAGGGTCTTGAAGCCGAAGTAGTCGTAGGAGTAGTCCCGGTCGTAGATGATGGCCGAGTCCAGGGTAGCGGCGTGCTTGTGCACGATTTCCCACACGTCCTTGGCAATGAGAGAGGCATTTTCGCCGGTCTTGGGGTCCTCGTAGGTGTAGAGGCGCTTCATGGTGCTCGAAAACGACTTCGAGGTCACCTTGTGCAGGTTGCTGACCGCAATGCGGGCCGCCAGGATGGCGTAGTCGGGGTGCTTGGTGGTGAGCGAGGCGGCGGTTTCGGCGGCCAGGTTGTCGAGTTCCACGGTGGTCACGCCGTCGTAGATACCGTCGATGACCTTTTTGGCCACCTCAATCGGGGAGACGAAGTTTTGGTTGAGCCCGTAGCAGAGCTTCTCGATGCGGGCCGTGACTTTGTCGAATTTCACGGATTCGCGGCGGCCGTCGCGTTTGATTACCAGCATAAGCGTGCGAGGTTGTGTTGGATGTTGATGTATGAAAACACCACGCCGTGAAAGGGCGGGGGACTACGTGCGGAAAGCAGCGGGCCGGGAGCTTTTCCGGCCTTCCTGATGCGGAAGTTATCGGCTTCCGCTGGGTAGGACAAACCTAAACTTTAGAAGTTTTCCACATTAGGCTAAAACGGTGCAGTTCAGGCCCTTTTTCGTGATTGTCGGCTTGCTATATAGGGGTGAAACGCCGCGCAAAACAGGGTTGGCAAAGTGCCCGGGATTCGGTATTGTCGGGGTAGCAACGCAGAGCCGTAACGGGCCACTTGCCTTAGCCGCCAGCATCAAGGAATCCAGTTGCGGTAGGTTTGTCCATCGTGGCTGTGGGCACACAGGCAGTCGGGCTTGAGCGGGCGGTCCGGAAACAAAGACTGGTAGAGCTTCACCCGGTCAACTTCGCCGGGGCCTACCGCCAGCGGGTCCTGATGATTGCGCAGGAAATAGCTGAAGCCCAGCAGCGGGTCGTGCAGTGGTGGGCGCCAGCCGTCGTAAAACTCAACTCGGGTGTGGTAGCGAAAATGCATGCCCACGATGCGCTCCGCCACGTAGGTTTGCGGCAGCCTCTGAGCCAGGTTATGCGTAGTGAGCCGGTGCTGTTGGGCCAATTGGGTGGCTATACCTTCTATAGCCTGGTACTCGTGGTAAAACCACAGCTGAGCCGGTAGCAGCAGCAAGGAACCCAGCAGGCCAACTAGCCAGGCTCCGCGCAACGGGCTTCGGCCAATCCGCCACAGAATCTGCAATCCGAAAAGTACCGGCACCCAACTCACCAGCGGAAATAGCAGGAAGGCCAGGAGCAGCGTCCAAATCAGGGTGGCGGGCTGTAAAAACAGCACGCAATAGCAGCAAATGGTAAAAGCCACGCCTTGCAGGAAGACGGCACCATACTGAACCGGCTTGGGAGCCCGCGTGAGCCACGGCCACGCCAGAAAGGCCCCGAAGGCTGCCAGCAGGGTCAGCGCAGCCCAAGTCACGGGCTGACAGAACGTCTGTACGAAGTAGTTGGTCGTGAGGGCAGCGGCCGCCAGCCAGATATTGAGAAACGGCAGCCGCTGCCGGAGCCGGTAAACCACACGCTTTAGTCGAGACATGAGCTCTGCAACGGCTGAGCCGTGAGTTTCTTGCGTGAGTAGCAAAAAGCCCGGCTCTCCTTGCGGATGAGCCGGGCTGAAAAAAGGAGGCTGTAAGGGCTTAAAAGTCCTCGTCGAGCGAAAAGGCGTTTTCGGTCCGCTCGCTCATCACGCCGGCCTTCTGGTACTCGGCCACGCGCTTCTCGAAGAAGTTGGTTTTGCCCTGCAGCGAAATCATCTCCATGAAGTCGAAGGGGTTCGAGGAGTTGTAGATCTTGCTGTAGCCCAGGCTCTGCAAGAGGCGGTCGGCCACAAACTCGATGTACTGGGCCATGCTCTTGGCGTTCATGCCGATCAGGTTCACCGGCAGCGCATCGGTCACGAACTCCTGCTCGATGCTCACCGCGTCGCGGATGATGCTGTGCACGCGCTCCTCCGAGAGCTTGTTTTGCAGGTAGCTGTAGAGCAGGCAGGCGAAGTCACAGTGCAGGCCTTCGTCTCTGGAAATCAGCTCGTTGCTGAACGTCAGGCCCGGCATCAGGCCGCGCTTCTTCAGCCAGAAGATCGAGCAGAACGAGCCCGAGAAGAAGATGCCTTCCACGGCGGCAAAGGCAATGATGCGCTCGGCGAAGTTCTCGGAGTTGATCCACTTCAGAGCCCACTCGCCCTTCTTCTTCACGCAGGGCACGGTTTCCAGGGCGTTGAAGAGGCGGTCCTTTTCCTGGGGGTTCTTGATGTAGGTGTCAATCAGCAGGGAGTAAGTCTCCGAGTGAATGTTCTCCATCATGATCTGGAAGCCGTAGAAGCAGCGCGCCTCGGGCATCTGCACCTCCTGCATGAAGTTGACGGCCAGGTTTTCGTTCACGATGCCGTCGGAGGCGGCGAAGAAGGCCAGCACGTGCGAAATGAAGTGCCGCTCGTTGTCGTTGAGGTTGTCCCAGTCTTTCTGGTCCTGGGAGAGGTCAATTTCTTCGGCCGTCCAGAAGGAGGCTTCGGCCTTTTTGTACATCTGCCACACGTCGTCGTTCTGGATGGGGAAGAGCACAAAGCGGTTGGGGTTCTCGACGAGCAAGGGTTCCATAGCGGGGAGGTAAGGCGTGGAAAAGACTTCTAAGAAAACCTGAACAAGGCAGGAAGACCAGCGTGCCAACCCGGCGCCCAGCAGAAATGTTTGGGGCGTTTTCGGGGCAACTTGGCCGGGTCGAAGCATCAAATATAAACTCCGGCCCTGCCTCATTCACGTTTTTTCTCCGCTAATTTTTCTGTATGACCCCGAGATATCCACACGCCGCCTTTCTCCCAAAATGGGGCGAAAACCGACCAAAACCCCCGATTTTGGAAAAGTTATCCACATTTAGCCTGTGGACAATCTGATTTATCCACAAATTTAGTATGCGCACACCCGCTCAGGCGTTCCTTAAGGGACTATTACCGGGGGCAAGGGTGGGCGAGTTGGTCGCCCGGACCGACCCGACTGAATGACGATTAGTGAGTTAGGTTTGCTTTTGTGAAATGGAACTTCTACTTTTGCCTTCCATTTTTCAGAAACCGCGAAGACGCCGATGTACGCAATTGTCAACATAGCCGGGAAACAGACCAAGGTCGAAGCCAATAAATTTGTATACGCCCACCGTTTGGCTGGCAACGTCGGCGATACGGTAGAGCTGGGCAAAGCCCTGCTGACCGACAGCGACGGAACCATCACCATTGGTTCGCCCACGCTGGACGTAACCGTAACGGGCACCATCCTGTCGCACGTGCAGGGCGACAAGGTGCTGGTATTTAAGAAGAAGCGCCGCAAGGGCTACAAGAAGCTGAACGGTCACCGTCAGCAGTTCACCAAAGTAATGATCAACAGCATCGGCTAAGTAGGGCTTAGTTGTTAGTGCTTGGTACCTGGAGTCTTCTCCAGCGTCGCTCGGCTCTAACGCGACATTCTAAGCACTGATAACCAAGCACTAAGTACTAAATACAATGGCACACAAGAAAGGCGTAGGTAGCTCCAACAACGGCCGCGAATCACATTCTAAGCGCTTGGGCGTGAAGATCTTCGGCGGTCAAGATATCATTGCTGGTAACATCATCGTGCGTCAGCGCGGCACCAAGCACCACCCCGGCCAGAACGTGGGTATCGGCAAGGACCACACGCTGTTCGCCATGGTTGACGGCACGGTTCAGTTCCGCAAAGGCCGCAAAGACCGTTCGTTCGTAACGGTAGTTCCGGTGTCGGAAGTAGCTGAAGCTGCTGCTTAAGTAACTGCTCAGCAGCTCTTCGGAGTTGTATTGACATAGAAAAGGGATAGTCCTGCCGGGCTATCCCTTTTTGCGTTGCCCGGGTTTGCGGGCCCGCACGTGGGGTATGCTACGTGAGCCGGTAGAGCACGGGTTTGCTCGGGCTGGCGTCCAGCTCCAGGCTGGTTACCTGCAGGTTGAGCAGGTACAGGCCATCGGAGACGGTGCTAGGCACGAAGATGAGCTCGGTGATGGTGCAGTGGGTGCGGATTTGGGCGGGGTATTGCCAGAACGCATGGTGGGCCAGCAGCTCGCCGTTGTCTTCTTCCCTATCCACGCTGGGCAGGTCGAGCAGCAGGTGCTGGACGTTCCGGGCCACCAGGTACTGGGCCAGGGCGGGCTCCAGGTACGTGGGATTGGTGCCCGAGTACTGCCGGCTGCGCTTGGTCTCGTCGTTGGGCAGGGTGCGCAGAACCAGGGCCTCGGGCCGGGCCACGGCGGCTTCGAGCAGCGGCTGCACGTCGGCCAGCAGTACTACCAGGTCGCCGTTGGGCTGGGGCCGGGGCGCTACCGACACCAGCTGGGCCACGAACAGGAAGCGGCGCAGGCAGCGGTTCAGCGTGGCTGCCGGGTCGGGGCTGATGTGGCCGTAACATTCGGTGTGGGTGCCGTTGCCGTGGGGCGTCAGGTGCACGCGCTGGTAGTTGGTGCTGCCGCCTAGGGCCACGCTGCCCACGAAGCTGCCCACCCGGATGGTGTCGAACTGCACCGGCTCGGCCCAGAAGCAGTTTACCTGGTCGGGACCGGGGGCCAGGGGCAGGGAAATATCCAGCGGCTGAGCAGGGTCGAAGGAATAGGTCTGACCGAGGTGCGGGTAGGTGGCAAGCATGAACGGGGCGAGAAAAAGGCGGAAAGCCAGTTAGTTGTTCAGGGGCAAGGCGTTGAGAATCCGGCTGATTTCAGGAGCGTGGCTGAGCACCATAAAGTGGGTGCCGCCCGGAATCAGGTGGTCGACGGGGGCCGGGCCGGGCGGAAACACCCGGTCGTGGGAGCCCAGAATCTGAATGCTACTGCCCACGTTAGTACTGTCCCAGTGCAGCAGCCGGTCGATGGCCCAGCGGGTGTAGCGGGGCTCCATGTCGCGCAGAATCTGCTTGAAGGTCTGATATTCTTCCCCATTCTGAACCCCGAAATACCACTGCCCGGCCCGCGGAAACAGCTTCAGCAGCTGCGGCGGCACGAGCTTATAAACGCCGGTGGCCCGAATCAGGCGCAGCAGGCGGGGCAGGGAGTCGGCATCCGGAATGCTGGACACCAGCACGGCCCGGGCGTGGGGCCGCAGCCGGGCTATTTCCAGCGCCACGACGCCCCCGAACGACACACCCACGACCAAGCAGGGCTGCGCGGGTGGCACCGCCTCGGCCATGCGGGCCACGTAGTGCGGCAGGGTTTCGGTGGGCGCGGGCTGGGGCCAGGTCAGCACGTGCGCCTCGCCCTCCAGCAGGGGCAGCAGGTACTTGAAGACCCGCTCATCGGCTCCCAGGCCGGGAATCAGGTAGAAAACGCGGGGCGAAGCGGCGGAGTCGGGCACGGAAAACCAGATTAGCAACAGACAGAGGATCAGCCGGCTCAGGGCTCCAGGCGCATAAATACTCCTTCCAGGTAGAAGATATTATGCGGCATGCTGTCTTCGTCTTCCTCGGGCTCGTCGGCGGGGTAGGTGCAGGAGAGCTTCATGGCCACGCCATCCAGCGGCACGGGCGGGGCGTCTTCGTGGGTGTACTCCAGCAGGCATGGCCAGTCGGTCACGGTGGCCAGGGCGTCGGCTACCTGCTCCTGCAAGGCTTCGGCGCGCGGCCCGGCCAGGCGCAGCAGCAGGTCGAGGGCGGGAAACTGCAGGCCCAGGTGGAAAAAGTGAATGTCATCATCAAAAAACGTGGTGGCCCACACCGTCACATCGTCGGTGTTATCGAAGACAATGGCGGTAATCTGGACCTGCTCGACGAAAAAGTCGGCGTCATCCACGAGAGCATCAACAAGGCGTTTCATCTTCTGAACATACGCAAATCCGGGCCACGGATTACCCTCAGAAGGCAGATTTCCCGGATTTTGGCCGCCGCCGCCCCACCGCGTTCGGCAAGCAGCTAAAAAGGAAGTAGTTAGCCGAAACCCCGCAAAACGGCGGGAGCCGGATTTTACGCCTCCGGTTCCAGAAACAGCTCCAGCGTAATCTGGTCGGCCAGCAGCTTGCCCCGGTCGGTGAGCACCAGCTGGGGGCCGCGCACGGTGGCCCAGCCGTTGCGGGCCAGCTCCAGCAGGTAGGCGGCGCGGCTGGTGCGCAGGTCGGTGCCCAGGGTGTGGTGCAGGTAGTCTAGGTCGCAGCCGCGGCTGGTGCGCAAGGAGGTCATCAGGTACTCGTTGGCCCGGTCGGTGGCCGACAGGGTTTCGACGGTAGCCGGCACCTCGCCCCGCTCCAGCACGCTGGTCACGTACTGCGGGTTGTTGGCCACCGCGTATTGCCGGCTAAAGCCGTTGAAGGAGTGGGCGCTGGGTCCCAGCCCCAGGTAGGGCACCCCGCGCCAGTAGTTGGCGTTGTGGCGCGACTCGCGGCCGGGGCGGCAGAAGTTGCTGATTTCGTACTGCTCGTAGCCCTGGCTTGGCAGCGCGGCCAGCAGCATTTCAAACTGCCGGGCGACGAAGTCGTCGGGCGGGGCGGCGAAGGTGCCTTTGCGCAGCTTGCGGCCAAACACCGTGTCGGGCTCGATGGTGAGGGCGTAGCAGGAAAGGTGGGGCACGTTGAGCGCAAAGGCCTGCGCCATATCCTGCTCCCAGAGGCTATGGTCGGGGGCGGGCACGCCGTAAATCAGGTCGATGGAAATATTCTCGAAGCCCGCATCCTGGGCCGCGCGCACCGCCAGCGTCGACTCGGTGGCCGAGTGGGCCCGGTTCATCAGGCGCAGGTGGGGCTCGTGGAAGCTTTGCAGGCCGATGCTCAGCCGGTTGATGGGCGAGGCCGCCAGCTCGCGCAGCTTGGCCGCCGTGAGGTCGTCGGGGTTGGCTTCCAGGGTAATTTCGGCCTGCGGGGCCACCGGGAAGGTGCGGTAGATGGCCTCAAACAGCGTGGCCAGCTCGGCCTCGGTCAGCAACGACGGCGTGCCGCCCCCGAAGTAGATGGTGTCGAGCGTGGCGCCGGGCCCCAGGTAGTCGCGCCGGAGTTCCAGCTCCCGCACCAGGGCCTCCACCAGCCAGCTTTTCAGGCCCATCGAGGTGCTGAAGTGGAAGTCGCAGTAGTGACAGGCCTGCTTGCAGAAGGGAATATGGAGGTAGATGCCGGCCATGAAGGGAAGGAATCGGGGCCCAAAAGCAGGCCGCGTAACGCCAGAAAACAGCGGCGGCCGGGTGGTTCGTTCACGGCGGCCGCGGCAAACAGGTCCGGCGGTGTATTTTCGGGAAATTAAAAGCGCGTTTTCGCGTTTGTATCTCCAAATGTACGCCCGCGTCCTCGTTTTCCTGCTGCTCTGCGGCGGCCTGCTCAGTAGGCCGGGGGGCGGGGCGTGGGCCCAGACCCCGACGCTGCCGGTGCCCAACCAGCCGGCCCTGCAAACGCCGCCCCTGCCGCCGGCCCCCGCCCGGCCCGACTCCAGCCTGACCCGCCGAGCCCAGCGCGCGGCGGTCCGCAAGTTCGTTCGGCTGGAAACCGAGGCGGCCGACCGCGCCCTGCTGCGGCGCTACCGCTACCGTACCGCCGTCCCCGATTCGCTGGCGGCCTTCCGGGAAGTGCGCGACGTGGTGCTGGCTTTGCAGGCCGATGCCTACCTCACGGCCTCGGCCGACGGCATGCGCTGGAGCCACGACACCTTGCGGGTGCAGCTCTACGTGGGCGAGAAATTCCGCTGGGCGCGCCTGCGCAACGGCAACCTCGGCGACGGGCTCATGACCCGGGCCGGCTACCGGGAGCGGCTGTTTTCGGGCAAGCCCTTCGAGCCCAACGAGTGGGCCCGCCTGCAGCAAAATCTGCTGACGGAAGCCGAAAACCAGGGCTACCCCTTCGCCGCCGTCCGCCTCGACTCGCTGCAGCTACAGGGCGGCGACATCTCCGGCCGCGTCGTGCTCGACCGGGGCCGGGTGGTGCTGTTCGACTCGATTCAGCTGGTGGGCAAGACCAAAACCAAAAAGCGGTTCCTGACCAAGTACCTGCAGATTTTTCCCAATCAGCCCTACAACCAGCAGCGCGTGGATGCCGCCGCCCGCCTGCTGCGCCAGCTGCCCTACCTGCAAGTGAAAGCCGAGCCGGAAGTACGCTTTGCCCAAGGCCGCGCCCGGGTGTACCTGCTGCTGGAAGATAGGCCCTCCAACCAGTTCGACGCCATTGTGGGCGTGCTGCCCAACGCCACGCCGGGGCCGGGGCAGAAAAAGGTGCAGCTCACCGGCGACGTGACCATCAACCTGCGCAACCTGAGCGGGGGCGGCAAGCAGATCGGGTTGCAGTGGCGCAAGCTCGACGCTCTGTCGCAGCTGCTCGATGCTCACTACGTGCACCCCAACTTCTTCGGGACGCCCTTGGAGCTGGGCGGCACCTTTAACCTCTACAAGCAATCCAACTCGTTTCTGACTTTGCAGCCGCGCCTGCAGGTGACTTACCCCACGGTGCAGGCCGGGCGGATTTCCTTTTTCACCGAGCGGCGCAGCTCCCGGCTGCTGGCCGACACGGCCAACTCGCTCAAGGACCTCACCGTGCTGCCCCCGAACATCGACTCTCAGTACAACTCCTACGGCCTCGACTACAACTGGAACAGCCTCGACGACCTGCTTTTTCCGCGCCGGGGCTTTCTGGCGGCCGTGCAGGGCGCGGTGGGCACCAAGCGCATCACCAAGAACTCGGACCTGAACGACACGCTCTACAACCGGGTACCGCTGCGCACGACCCAAGTCACGCTGGGTTTGCGGCTCGAGCGGTACTACCGCATCGGGCGGGGCGGGGTGCTGCTCACCCGGCTGCGGGGCGAGTCGTTGGTGAATGAGCGGCTGTTTCTCAACGACATGTTCCGCATCGGGGGGCTGGCCACGCTGCGGGGCTTCAACGAGTACGCCTTTTACGCCAACACCTACGGCGTGGGCACCGTGGAGTACCGGCAGTTCACCGGCGCCGACTCCTACGTCTTCGTCTTTGCCGACCAGGGCTACCTGCGCCGCGACCTGGAAAAAGACCGGGGCCGCGACGCGCCCACCGGCCTGGGCGCGGGCTTGAGCTTCCGGACCGGGGCCGGCCTGTTCCAGTTCGTGTACTCGGTGGGCCGGTCCGAAAACCAGAAGATGGCGCTCAGCAACTCCAAGATTCACTTCGGCATCACCAGCCGGTTTTAGCACCATTAAAAAGCGGCTGCCCCCACCGGGAGCAGCCGCTTTTTGATATAGGCCAAAACCGTGGCGCGGAGTTTACTTCAGCGCGTTTTTCAGCTCGCCGGCGGCCAGGGCCTGCGCCTCCTTGGCCTGGGGCACGACGGCACCCATGCCGAAGAACTCGTGGGTTACGTTGTCGTAGTTCTGGTACTTCACCGCAATACCGGCCGCCTGCAGCTTGTCGGCGTAGGCTTTGCCCTCGCTCATCAGCGGGTCGATGCCGGCGGTGATAACCGTGGCCGGTGCCAGGCCCTTCACGTTAGGCGCTTTCACCAGCGAAATCATCGGGCTGTTGCCATCGGCCGGGGTGCGGAGGTAGTGCTTGAAAAACCACCCCATGAACGGCTTGCTCAGCGGCTTGGCCTGCGCGTTTTTCTGGTACGAAGGCGTATTCATGCTGTAGTCGGCAATGGGGTAGACCAACAGCTGGTGCTTGGGCTGCATGGCGCCTTTGTCGCGGGCCATCATGCACACGGCGGCGGCCAGGTTGCCCCCGGCGCTTTCGCCGGCTACGGCCACGCGCTTGGGGTCACCTTTGATGGACGCCGCGTTTTTCAGCACCCACTGGTAGGCCGCGAAGGAGTCGTTGTGGGCCGTGGGAAACTTGTTTTCCGGAGCCTGCCGGTACGCTACCGATACGAAAATAGCGCCCGTTTGCTCGGCCAGGGCCCGCACCGAGGGGTCGTACGTATCCAGGTTGGCAATAACCCAGCCGCCGCCGTGGTAATACACCACCACGGGCAGGGGCCCGGTGGCACCTTTCGGGGTGTAGATGCGGGCCTTCACGCCCGGCGCGACTTCCCGGCTCATGGTATCGAGGGGCGAGGGCGGCATCGGGATGCCGAAGTCCTTCATGACGGCCATCGTGGCGTCGGTGGCGGAGGGGGCTTTGCGTACTTCGGCCGGCGTAAGCTGCTCGGGCGGGGTGGGGCCCTGCAGGCTGGCCAGCTTCTCAATGACGGTCTGCATCTCGGGGCCGATGTTGGGCGCCCAGGCCGGGGCCGGACCGGCGGGCTTCACCGGCCGGGGCGCGGCGCTGGTGTCGGCCATTGCCGCGGTGGTGTCAGCGGTTTGCTGGGTGATATCGGCGGCCTGCTCGGTGGGCTTGCTGTTGCAGGAAGAGAAGCCGAGGCTGGTCAGAAAGACGGCCGCCGCCAAAGAGGCCGGCCGGGTCGTGGATAGGAAAGAAGATGTCATGGTGTGGTAGTGAGGGGTTGAAAAAGCAGAACAGTGGTTACGCAGCCCGTAGGTGATAGTTGGATAATATGTGGTATTAATATGGTGTATCAGGAATAGGTTATATTGAATAGTGTTGCTTGCAGCGTGTCGGGTAAAAAATATTACGCCTGATACTCAGCGGGAAAAGGCAGGGAAGGGCTGTATTTTAGGGCACTATGCAGCATTTCCGAAAAACCCTCTTACATTTGCATCACCAAACAGTGCGGGGTGGAGCAGTTGGTAGCTCGTTGGGCTCATAACCCAAAGGTCACAGGTTCGAGTCCTGTCCCCGCTACCTAGAAGGGCGTTTCCTAATCGGAGACGCCCTTTTCTTTTGTCCCCGCCTCTGAAGTTGAGCCAATAATGGCCGGCCGCGCGGCCGCAGTCGTATGCACGGGTGGCGGGGCTACTCCCCGTCTTACTGCTATGCAAGACACTGCCAAAACAACGACGTTGCAGGATGTGGGCCGGGGCGTGCTGGGCGCCTTTATGGTCGGGGCCGGGGTGGGCCACCTCACCTTCGCGCGGGTACCGTTTCAGGCCCAGGTACCCGATTTTGTGCCGATGGACAAAGACACCGTGGTGCTGCTGTCGGGCGTGGTAGAAATCGGGCTGGGCCTTGCCCTGCTGCTGGCCCGGCGGCGCAAGGTGCCGATGGGCCTGGGGCTGGCCGCGTTTTACGTGCTGGTGTTTCCCGGCAACGTGCATCAGTACACCCACCACCTCGACGCCTTCGGGCTCAACTCGGACGCCAAGCGCCTGGGGCGGCTGTTCTTCCAGCCCGTGCTGGTCGCCTGGGCCCTGTGGTCGACGGGGGCATTGCTGGCGTTGCGGAAAAGGAAAAGCGCCTGAAATGCCCCGTAAGGCCAGGAAACCCGGCGCCGGGAGTCCCGGTTTTCGGTGGAGCTTAAGCTGGTGGCGGGTGGCGCCAAGGAGGCGGACTGGATAAGCCATGGCGTAAGCGTTGGCCGAATCCCGCGCCCGGTCGTATCTTTGGGCCCCGTGATACGCCCCGTCCTCGCCCTTTTCCTGAGTGTGCTCATGCTGGTGAGCAGCCTGGTTCCGCAGAATGATGTGGAAGAGCTGGGCAAGCTGCCGCAACTCGTGCAGCACTTCCGTTCCCACGCCGCGCAGGCGCGTGGGCAGCTGTCGGTAAGCCAGTTTCTGGGGCTGCACTACGGGGCCGCCAGCACCCGCCACGACCAGTACGTGCGGGCCGTGCGCCACAGCCAGGAGCACGACAACCTGCCGCTGCGGGGCCAGCACAACTTCCCCAACCTCGACTATATCGTACCCGCCGGCCGCGTGGCCGTGCTGGCTTGCCGCCGCGTGCGGTCTAGCGCTGCCTACCGGGCTCCGGCCCGGTCGTTGTATGCTTTTGCTTTGGCTAACAGCTTGTTGCAGCCGCCCCGGGTCTAGCTTGATTCCGGCCGAGGAGTAGCAGGCGCGGCGGCAGGTACGCCGCCAGCCCGTGCCGCTCCCTTTTTTTTAGACTGCTGCCCGCCTGCCCGCCCGCTGAGTTCAGCGGTGCTGGCCCCGTGGCCCGCGGCAGTCCATTTTTTCTTGTTGCCTTCGTTAGCTGCTCCGTGCCGGAGTGGCTGGGTTCTGCCGTAGCCGGATTTCGGGCGGCGGGCCGGGCGAAGGAGTAACATCCCCTTGCTTATGCTTACCAGGATTATTGCGGCCAGCATCCGCAACAAGCTTTTCGTGGCCCTGCTGGTGCTGGGCCTTATTGCCTGGGGCGGCTACTCGGCCGCCCACCTGCCCCTCGACGCCATTCCCGACATCACCAACAACCAGGTGCAGGTCATTACCCAGAGCCCGGCCCTGGCCGCCCAGGAGGTGGAGCAGTTGCTCACGGTGCCCCTGGAGCAGCAGCTGCGCACCGTGCCCGGCGTGCAGGAAATCCGCTCGACCTCGCGCTTCGGCCTCTCGGTTATTACCGTCGTGTTCGGCGACGAAGCCGATACTTACCTGACCCGGCAGCTGGTGGCCGAAAAGCTCAAAGCCGCCGAAAGCAGCCTGAGCCCTGATGCCGGCCACCCCGAAATGGCCCCGATTACCACCGGCCTGGGCGAGATTTTCCAGTATTCCATCCGCACGGAGCCCGGCTATGAGAAGCAGTTTTCCCTGACCAAGCTGCGCGAGGTGCAGGACTGGATTGTGAAGCGGCAGCTGGCCAGCGTGCCGGGCGTGGTGGAGGTGAGCAGCTTTGGTGGGGCCGTGCGCCAGTACGAGGTGAGCGTAAACCCCGAGCGGCTGAACGCGGCGGGCGTGTCGCTGGCCGAGCTGTTTGCGGCCTTGCAGGCCAACAACGCCAACACCGGCGGCTCCTACCTGGAACAAGGGCCCAACGCCTACTTTATCCGGGGCGAAGGCCGGGTCAGCAGCCTCGACGACGTGGGCAACATCGTGGTGAAGCACACCCAGGGGCTGCCCGTGCTGGTGCGCGACGTGGCCCGGGTCGGCTTTGGGCAGGCCATGCGCTACGGGGCCATGACCCGCAACGGCCAAGGTGAAACCGTGGGTGGTATCGTGCTGATGCTCAAGGGCGCCAGCTCCGAGCAAACCATCAAGGGCGTCAAGGCCCGGGTGGCCGAGATTCAGGCCACGCTGCCCAAGGGCCTGGTCATCGCGCCGTTTCTGGACCGCACCAAGCTCATCGACAAGGCCATTCACACCGTGACCAGCAACCTGGTCGAGGGCGGCGTTATCGTCATCGTGGTGCTGCTCGTGCTGCTGGGCAACCTGCGCGCCGGCCTGGTGGTGGCTTCCATGATACCGTTGTGCATGCTGTTTGCCCTGGGCCTGATGCGCACCTTCGGCGTGTCGGCCAACCTGATGAGCCTGGGCGCGCTGGACTTCGGGCTGATTGTGGACGGGGCCGTGATTATCGTGGAAGCCATGATTTTCCACCTCGTGCACCACCGGCGGCAGGCCGAAATCGAAACGATGGACCACGTGGCCGAAGCCGCTGCCACCCGCATGATGCGCTCCGCCTTGTTCGGGCAGCTCATCATCCTGATTGTGTACTTCCCCATCCTGGCCCTGACCGGCATCGAGGGCAAGATGTTCCGGCCCATGGCCCTGACGGTGAGCTTCGCCATTATCGGGGCTATGCTCTTGTGCCTGACCTACGTGCCGGCCGTGTCGGCCTGGGCGCTGCGCAAAGACATCAAGGAGGAAGGCACCTTCGCCGACCGGCTGATGAAGTTTCTGTACCGCGGCTACCGGCCCCTGATTACGGCGGCTTTGCAGTGGCGGCGCACCGTGGCGGGCGGGGCCCTGGCGCTGCTGGCCCTGAGCGTGGTGATTTTCCTGCGCATGGGCGGCGAGTTTGTGCCCCAGCTCGACGAGGGCGACTTTGCCGTGAACGTGACGCTCAAGCCCGGCTCCTCGCTCAGCCAGAGCATTGCCACCACCACCAAGGTGCAGCAGATTCTGCTCCGCAACTTCCCCGAAATCGAGCAGGTAGTGGGCAAAATCGGCACCTCGGAAATTCCCACCGACCCGATGTCGCTGGAAGATTCCGACCAGATTGTGGTGCTCAAAGACCAGAAGCAGTGGACTTCGGCCCATTCCCGGGAAGAGCTGGCCGGCAAGATGCAAGCGGCCCTGGCCGGTATTCCGGGCGTTACGCTGGAGTTTCAGCAGCCCATTCAGATGCGCTTCAACGAGCTGATTTCGGGCGTGAAGTCCGACATCAGCATCAAGATTTACGGCGACGACCTGGCCCTGCTCTACGAAAAGGCCAACCAGGCCGCTACCCTGATCCGGCCCCTGGCGGGCGTGGGTGATTTGAAGGTCGAGCAGATTGTGGGCCTGCCCCAACTGCGTGTGACTTACGACCGGCAGAAAATGGCCCGCTACGGCCTAAACGTGGCCGATCTGAACACCCTGCTGCGGGCTTCCTTCGCCGGCGACGTAGCGGGCCAGGTCTACGAAGGCGAGCGGCGCTACGACCTGGTGCTTCGCCTCGACTCGCTGAACCGCCGCAGTATCAGTGACTTGCGCAGCCTCTACGTGGACTTGCCCGGCGGCCAGAAGATTCCGCTGGGCGAAGTGGCTACCGTGGCCTTCCGCAACGCGCCCATGCAGGTCTCGCGCGACGATGCCCGGCGGCGCATCAACATCGGGGTGAACGTGCGCAACCGCGACGTGGAAAGCCTGGTGGCCGACATTCAGCAGCAGCTCAACACCCACCTGAAACTGCCGCCGGGCTACACCGTGGCCTACGGCGGGCAGTTCGAAAACCTACTCCAGGCCAAGTCGCGCCTGCAGGTGGCCGTGCCGGTGGCGCTGCTGCTGATTTTCCTGCTGCTCTACCTGTCGTTTCGCTCGGTAAAGCAGGCGGCCCTGATTTTTACCGGTATTCCGCTGGCGGCCATTGGCGGCATTCTGGCCCTGTGGCTGCGCGACATGCCCTTCAGCATCTCGGCCGGCGTGGGCTTCATTGCCTTGTTTGGCGTGGCCGTGCTCAATGGTATCGTGCTGGTCGCCAGTATTAACGACTTTGCCGCCACCGGGGTGCGGGCCGTGCGGCAGCGGGTGCTGCACGCCACCTCCGAGCGGTTCCGGCCGGTGCTGCTCACGGCGGCGGTGGCTTCCCTGGGCTTTCTGCCGATGGCCTTGTCGTCGTCGGCGGGGGCGGAGGTGCAGAAGCCGCTGGCTACGGTGGTTATCGGCGGACTGATTTCGGCCACGCTGCTCACGCTGGTGGTGCTGCCGGTGCTCTACACCCTGTTTACCAAAGACGGGGAGCCCAGCCCCACCGACGACGCGCCCGAACACGAGCCCAGCCGTTTGGCCTCGGCCGGCCGGCTGCCGGCGATGCTGCTGGTGCTGGGTGGCTCCCTGCTGATTTCGGGGGGCGCGGCGGCCCAAAATCAGCCGCCCGCCACCCCGCTCACGCTCAGCCAGGCGCTCCAGCTGGGTACGCAGCAAAGCCTGCTGCTGCAAACGGCTACCCTGGAAACCCAGCGCCAGCGCGCCCTCACCCGCACCGGCTACGACGTGCCCCGCACCGCCGTGGATTACCAGTTTGGCCAGATTTCGGGCCCGCTGCGCGACCAAAGCCTGAACGTGGTGCAGCAAAGCGCCCTGCCCCAGGTGTATGCTGCCCAGCGCAAGCTGCTCGAAACCCAGGTGCTGACGGCCGAGCAGCGGGCCCGCAGCCAGCGGCGGCAGGTGACGCAGGCCATTCGCGGCGCCTACTACCAGCTCCTCGCCGACTACCGCCGCCTGGCCTTGCTGCGCCGCCAGGACAGCCTCTACCGCCGCGCCGCCCGGGCCGCCAGCATCCGCTACCGCACCGGCGAAACCAACCGCCTGGAGCAGGTATCGGCCGAGGCCCGGGCCCAGGAGCTGCGCAACCAGCTGGCCACGCTGCGCACCACCGTGCAGGTGCAGCGCCAGCAGCTGGGCGTGCTGCTCAACGCCGGCGGCCCCATCAGTATTGATACCACGACCAGCCTGGTGGTGCCGCTCACGGCCGCCGACACCGTGCTGCTCGCGCCCGAGGCCAACCCCACGCTGGCCGGCTTGCAGCAGCAGGTGGCGGCCAGTCAGCAGCAAACCCGGGTGGAAAAGCTGCGCCGCCTGCCCGAGGTGCGGGCCGGCTACTTCACCCAGACCATTAACACCGAGCGGGGCTTTCAGGTGGGGCAGGTGGGCGTGTCGGTGCCCTTGCTGGGCGGAGTGCAGAAAGCCCGCATTGCCGCCGCCCAGCTCGGCGAGCAGGTGGCCGCCTCCGAGCTGGCCTACGCCACGGCCCAGCTGAACGGGCAGGTGGCGGCCCTGCGCCAGCAGCTGCTCCGGGGCCGGGCGTCGCTCAGCTACTACGAGCAAACGGCCCTGCCCCAGGCCCGCCTGATTCTGACCACCGCCGAAAAAAGCTTCCGGGCCGGCGACATCGACTATGTGACCTACGTGGTGAATACCGAGCCCGCCTGGCAGATCCAGCAAGCCTACCTCAACCAGGCCCGGGACTACAACGAGCTGGTTATTGCCCTTCAAACTCTTACCGCTACCGAATAATGGCAGCTTCCTCTTCGCTTTTCCGCATGAATCGTTTTTCAGTTGCCTCCTGGGCACTACTCCTTAGTAGCGTTGGATTCAGCTCCTGCCAGTCCGACAGCCAGGCCGCCAAAACGGCCCCGCCGGCCGCTGAAGCTCCCGCCGCCCCGGCTTCGCCCGACCAGGTGACCATCAGCGCGGCCCAGCTGGCGGCGGCCGGCATCGAAATCGGGGGCTTCACCCACAAGAACATGACCACCAACGTGCTGGCCAACGGCGTGGTCGACGTGCCGCCCCAGAACCGGGTGTCCATCAGTCCCGTGATGGGCGGCTACGTGCAGCGGGTCGACGTGCTGCCCGGCCAGCAGGTGAAAAAGGGCGAGGTAGTGGCCATCCTGCGCCACCCCGACTACCTGCGGCTCCAGCAGGAATATTTGCAGGCCCGGGCCCGGCTGAAGTTTCTGAGCCAGGAATTGCAGCGCCAGCAAACCCTGGATGCCGAGGACGTGGGCGCCAAGCGCAAGCTCCAGCAGGCCCAGGCCGACTACGCCACCGAGCAGGCCACCGAGCGGGCCCTGGCCGGGCAGCTGCGCCTGCTGGGCCTGGTGCCGGAACGATTGAAGGCCTCGTCCCTGACGCCCAACGTGGCCCTGACCACCCCGCTCAGCGGCTTCGTGAAGGCCGTCAACATCAACCCCGGGCAGTACGCCAACCCCCAGGACGTGCTGGTCGAAATCCTGAATCACGCCGATCTGCACCTGGAGCTCAAGGTGTTTGAGAAGGACATTGCCCGGCTGCGCAAAAACCAGAAAATCCTGTTCAAAGTGCCCAGCAGCGCGGTGCAGCAGGAGTTTTCGGCCCACATCTACCTCATTGGCCAGGACTTCGACGGCGAGGCCCGCACCGTGAACGTGCACGCCCACCTCGACGACAACAAGGCCCCGGTGCTGCCCGGCCAGTACGTGGCGGCCCAGATTCAGACCGGCGGGGCCCGGCAGCCCACCCTGCCCGAGGAGGCCGTCATTCAGGCCGGGGAGCTGAGCTATATTTTTGCCCGCGTGGGCAAGACCGGAAACCACTTCCGGCGTTACCGCGTTCAGACGGGCCCGGTGCAGAGCGGCGACGTGGCCATCCGGCCCCTCGACGAGCTGCCCGATACCACGCAGCTGGTGCGGCGCGGGGCGTATTTTCTGGAAGCTGAGCTGAGCAAAGGCCAGCAGCAGGAAGAATAAGCCCCGCGCGGCCTGTTGCTCCGGCCTGGGCTGCCATCGGCGGCCGGGCCTCCGTTCCTTCTTCCGCTATATCCCACCTGGTTTACCGTTTCCGCCCGGCTCCTTAGCCGGGCGGACGGCTTTTTTTTGTTCAGTATTGCCTTCGCGCGCAGATGGGAAAAACGAAATTATTGCCGCTGGCCCTGGGTGGGCTGGCCATTGGTACCACCGAGTTTGTGATGATGGGGCTGCTGCCCAACATTGCCGCCGAGTTCCGGGTCACGATTCCGCAGGCGGGCTACGTTATTTCGGGCTACGCGCTGGGCGTGGTCATCGGGGCGCCGCTGCTGGCCGTGGTGGGCGGGGGCGTGCCGCCCAAAAAAATGCTGATGCTGCTGATGCTGCTCTTTGCGGGGTTCAACACGCTGTCGGCCTTCGCGCCGAATAACACCGTGCTGTTCATCACCCGGCTGTTGTCGGGCTTGCCGCACGGGGCCTTTTTCGGGGTGGGCTCGGTGGTGGCCAGCCGGCTGGCCGCGCAGGGCAAGCAGGCCCAGGCCATTTCCATCATGTTTGCCGGCCTCACGGTGGCCAACCTGCTCATGGTGCCCATCGGTACCTACGTCGGCCACCACTACTCCTGGCGCTACACCCTGGCCGGCGTGGGCCTGATCGGGCTGCTGACGGTGCTGGCCGTGCAACTGGTGCTGCCGGCCCTGGAAGCCGAGCAGAACGGCTCCGTCAAGTCGCAGCTGGCGGCCTTCAACAAGCTGGAAACCTGGCTGATCGTGCTGCTCACGGCCATTGGCACCGGCGGCCTGTTCTGCTGGATCAGCTACATTGCCCCATTGCTCACCGACGTATCCGGCTTCGCGCCCGAGCAGGTGCCCTACATGCTGATGGTGGCCGGCCTGGGCATGGTGGTCGGCAACGTGGCCGGCGGCAAGCTGGCCGATAAGCTCAGTCCGCTCAACGCCTGCCTGGTGCTGCTGCTGACGATGGCCGCCACGCTGCTGGGTATCTACTTCGTGGCCGAAAGCCGGCTGCTGTCGGTGCTGATGACCTTCGTGGCCGGCGGCTGCTCCCTGGCCGTGGCCGCCCCCATCCAGATCATGATGATTCACGCCTCGAAAGGAGCCGAAACCCTGGGCGCGTCCGTCACGCAGGCGGCCTTCAACATCGGCAACGCCCTGGGGGCTTTCCTGGGCGGGCTGCCCATTGCGGCCGGCTACGGCTACACCTCGCCGGCCCTGGTGGGCGTGGGCATGGCCCTGGCCGGCGCCGGCTTTGCCCTGGCCCTGATCCGGCTGAAAGCCAGCCAGGCGCAGCCCGCGCCGGTGGCCCAGGTCGTGGCCGGCTAGGGGAAAAGGCCGGGCTGCGTCGGAAGGTAGGCCGGCGGCCGGCTTTTTTCGGCCGGCCGGGTGGAGGCTTTTCCCGGATTCCCGTAGAAGAAAAACAGGCGCTGCCCCGGCGCTCCGGCGTTGATTTGTGCGGTAGATACTCGCTTTTGTGTCTTCTTTGGCCGGTGTGCCGCGGGTAATTTTGCCGTGTTATCTACCACTGGACTTCCACCGCTATGAAACCGATTGATTCGTCTGCCCTGGCCTTGCTCGACTTGCGCTGCCCCCGCTGCCACCAGGGGCCGCTGTTTTCGTATCCGGCCTATAAGCTCACCAAATACGCCGTGATGCCCGAGCGGTGCCCGGTCTGCGGCGTGGCCTACGAGCCCGAGCCGGGCTTCTACTGGGGAGCCATGTTCGTGAGCTACGCCTTTTCGGTGGCCTGGTTTGCCATCGGCGGCGTGGTGGCCTACTACCTGTTCAATAACCCTTCGGTGTGGGTCTACGTGCTGCTGGTCACGGGTTTGGTGCTGGTCACGGCCCCGGCCACGCTGCGCTACTCCCGGGCCATCATGCTCTACCTGTTCGGCGGCATTAAGTACGACCCCAACCTGCGGCGGCTGTCCGGCGAAACAGACCCGCCGAAACGGGCCAACGCCCCGGCTCCTTTATAAGCGAAGCCCCGCCGTCAGTGAAGCCTGGCGGCGGGGCTTCTTGCTTGAGTAAGGCAAGCTGTTTGTCGCGCAGGGGCCGGCTTTCTTGCGGCGGCGGGCCGCCCCGCTTCGTGTTGCTGCGCAATCCGCGTAGCTTGCGGCGGCAGGCGCGGCTCCGGTGGCCGGGTTTGCCGCCGCATGAAAACTCCCGCCCTGCCCGTTCTGGCCATCCATTCGTTTGCGCCGGCCGGCACCAATCATTGGTACTACGTTCAGCAGCTCGCCGCCCACGTGCGCCAGTTTCCGCACGTGCGGGAGCCTCACGCCCACGATTTCTACCTGCTGCTCTGCGTCACCCAGGGCCAGGGCACCCACACCATCGACCAGATTACCTACGAGCTGCAACCTGGCAGCCTGTTTTTCCTGGCCCCGGGTCAGGCTCACTCCTGGGCACTGTCGGCCGACGCGCAGGGGTTTATTCTATTCTTTACCGCCGAGTTCTACCTGCAATACTACCCGGCCAGCCGCCTGGCCGAATACCCGTTCTTCCACCCGGCCTTCCCGCCGGTAATCCAGCTGCCCCCGGCCGAAACCGACATTCTGCCGCTGTTCGAGCGAATGTACGGGGAGGAGAAAACGGCGGCGCCCAACCGCGCCGAAGTGGTGGGTGCCTACGTGTATCTGGTGCTGGAGCTGGCTACCCGGGCCTATCCGCGGGCCGTGGCCGGGGCACCGTCGGCCTACGGTCTGCAACAGGTGCGCGCGTTTGGCCTGCTGCTCGACGAGCATTTCCGAACCGAGAAATCGGTGCGCTTCTACGCCGCAAGCCTGGCCCTGACGGCCAACCACCTCAACGCCATCTGCCGCCGCATCCTCAACAAAACTGCCAGTGACCTGATTCACGAGCGGGTAGTGGCCGAGGCCAAGCGTCAGCTCACGCACTCGGCGCAGTCGGTGGCCCAGGTGGCGGATGCGCTGGGCTTTGAGGAGGCTTCCTACTTTGCGCGCTACTTTAAAAAGTACGTGGGCCAGACGCCGGAGGCTTTTCGGCACAAGCACTAACGGGTGGTTTTGTAGCATTCAAAAACGGGCGGGAGCGGAATGCTACAGTTCTGTAGCATTGAAAATTAAATTCTTTGGGAATGCTACAAACCCCAGGTAGCATTCCGACTCACCTGCGTCCGACATCCTAAGTTCGCCCCGTCTGCATCATCCCGCCTGAAAAGACATCGAAGCATAGCCGCACTGATTACCGCGACAGCCGGCAAGATTCCTCGGACTCTGCTTGATGCGCAGAATGCTCGGAATGACGGGCTGGGCTGGTCGTTACAGCTTCAGCGTCATCGACAGGTTCAGCACCCGGCCTTCGAGCGGGGCCCAGAGCTGGCGGAACGCGGGGTTGGTAAAGCGGCCCTGGGCGTCGCTGAGCACCACGGCCTCGCGGCGGGTCTGGCGGTAGTCGAGCAGGTTTTCGCCGTTGAGCACGAAGGCCACCGGGCCGGTACCGTAGCGCAGCATGGCGGCCGTAATGAAGTAGCCGGGCGTGCGGGTGCCGTCGTCGAGGTACTGCCGGCCCACGTAGCTGGCCTCGGCCCCCAGGCGCCAGTGCTGGCCCAGCTCCAGGGTGCCCACGCCCGCTACTTTGTGCCGGGCAATCAAGCTCAGGTAGGGGTTGGGCGTGTCGTGCTGGCGGCGGGCATCGGTAAACACGTAGCCCAGGTACAGCTCCGTCTCGTCCTGCTTGAAGCGCACGTACGTTTCCGAGCCCTGGGTCAGGAAAGGCGTCGGGGCGTTGAAAAAGCTGATCAGGCCGGTGGCCGCGTCCTGGCTGACGAGCAGCGGGTGGGCAATGCGGGTCAGGAAAAACGACTGGTTGATGGTCAGCACAAACGAGTCTTCGCCCGTGCCGCTGGTGGTCTGGAAGTTCACGTCGGCGTTGGCCCCGGCCGACTGTTCGGCCCGCACCGCGCCGGCGAACGGCAGCACGTGGGCAAAGTCCCGCTCGTCTAGCTCGTTGGCAAAAAACGACGGTGCCTTGTAGCCCAGCCCGCCCCCAATGCGCGACGACAAGGCCGGGCTGAACTGCAGCAGGGCGCTGGCCCGGGGCAGCACGAAGGTGCCGTACTGGTTGTGGTGGTCGAGGCGCAGGCCGGTTTGCAGCGTCAGCAAGGAAGTCGGCTTCCAGTCGTCCTGCACGAACACGCCCGGCGTCACGTAGTCGTAGGCGCGCAGTTGGAGCTGCTCGGGGTGGCGGGGCCGGAAACTTTCGCCCGTGACGTTCAGCCCCGCTACCAGCGTGTGGTGGGCCCAGAGCAGCAGCTGGCTGGCCTCGGAGTAGTAGGAAAGCTGGCGGGCGTCGAGGCCGGTGGTGTTGGTGCGGGCCGTGCGCCGGAAGTCGCTCAGGCTGCCCTTGAGCGTGAGCTGGTTGCCGCTGGCGCGGGTGTAGTCGTAGCGCACCTCGCCGGTGTGCCGCCAGCTGGTGTTGTCGATGAAAAACTGGTGCTGGGCGTCGGGCTGGCCGTCGAGCACCTGCATGTCGCCGCCGCGGCGCTGCTCGTAGGTGCCGGTGTAGCCCACGATGAGCTTCTGGCTCGGGCTGGGGTAGTAGAACAGCCGCGGGTGCAGGGTGAGGCCGCGCAGGCGGGGCAGGTCGGAGAAATCGTCCTGGTTCACGTCGACGGCCTGCTGCCGGGTGCCGCCGGCAAAAAACGTGTAGCCCAGCCGCTCGGAGCGGCCCGAGGCAAAGCCGTGGAGGTTGGTTTCCCGCAGGGTGCTCTGGTTGACCAGCACCGTGCGCTCGGGCCCGCTGCGCTGGGGCTCCCGCGACACGAGGTTAATCATGCCGGCAATGGCCCCGCCCCCGTAGAGCGTGCTGGAAGCGCCCTTGATGAGCTCCACCTGCCGTAAATCGAGGGGCGGAATCTGCAGGATGCCGAAGCTGCCCGCGTAGCCCCCGAACAGCGGCACCCCGTCGCGCAGCAGCTGGGTGTACTTGCCCGACAGGCCCTGAATCCGCAGGTCGGCGTTGCCGGTGGTAGCCGAGGTGGGCTGCACCTGAATGCCGGCCACGTCGCCGAGCAGGCTGGCAATGTTACCGGGCTTGAGGCCGCCTTCTTCCTGAACTTCCTCGGAGCCAATGACTTCGATACGGGTCGGCAGGTCCTCGATGCGGGAGTTGGTGCGGGTACTGGTCACCACGACTTCGCCCAGCTCGGCCGGGGCCGGGGCCAGCAGCACCAGCCGCTCGGCGCCGGCCGGCTGGGGCAGCACCAGCCGCAGCCGCCGGGGCTGGTAGCCCAGCAGCGAGAATACCACCGTGGTGCTGCCCGCCGGCAGGTTGCGCAGCACTACGTGGCCGGCGGCATCGGCCGCGCCGCCGGTGCGGGCCGCCGGTACCACGGCCGTGGTACCGGCCAGGGGCTGGCGCGTCAGGCTGTCGAGCACCACCGCCCGCAGGTCGGCCTGGGCCTGGGCCGCCAGGCTGAGCAGCAGCAGAAAACTCGTGAGAAGAAGGCGCATAAAGCAGGGTAGAAGCAAACCAAGGCACAAAAAATGGCAATGAATCTGAAGATTGTCTGGGGCCCCAACCCGGGAACCCCGCCGACGCTGTTGCCTTTTATTCAGGAAGACCTATGTTCTGATTGAACTCGGCGGGGCAAAAAAACCGTTGTTGTTCCTTTATCTTTACCTGTCTTACCCCGACCGTCCCGTATGCCGCCTACGCTTCCCCATCCGGCCATTCTGCAACAGTTGCGCGCCGAAACCCGGCCCTACCACGATGCGCTGGAACAGAACGAGTTCAACCAGGCCATCCGGGACGGCCGCATCACCACGGGCATTACGCACCGGTTTCTGGCCAAGCTCTACGGTTTTCTGGTGCCCTACGAAGCCCGCCTGCGCCAGCAGCCGCTGGGCCCCGAGTGGCACGTGGGGCAGCGGCAGCGGGCCCACCTGATTCCGGCCGATTTGGGCGTGGCCGCCACCGAGTTGCCGTTGTGCGCGGCCCTGCCCAAGCTCGACACCTGGCCCCAACTGTTGGGCTCGATGTACGTACTGGAAGGCTCCACGCTGGGTGGGCAGGTGCTGGCCCGGCAGCTGGCCAACGCGGGAATTGCGGGCCGCGCCTACTTCACTGGCAATGGGGAGCAGACCGGCCCGCTCTGGAAAAGCTTCTGCCAGCTGCTGGCCGCGGCCACTACCGACGACAACCAAGCCGAAATCGTGGCCTCGGCCGCTTCTACCTTTCAAACCCTGCACGCGTGGATCGAGAAACCGTAATCTACAGCGACGAGAGCCTGCTGAATGCCCCCGTTACCCTCACCAACTGCGACCGGGAGCCGATTCACATTCCCGGCTCGGTGCAGCCCTACGGCTTTCTGCTGTGCCTGAGCCCCGAAACCCGGCGCGTGGTGCACGCCAGCGAAAACACGCTGGTCCTCATTGGTATAGCGGCCGAAGATTTGGTGGGCCAGGGCCTGGACAAGGTACTGGACGCGGCTACTGTTGCGGAAGTAGAAGCCCTGCTGCCCACCCTGACCGAAACGGCCAAGCTGCTGGGGGCCCGCCTGGGGTTGGTGGCCGGGCAGCCGTTCTACAAGATTATTCTGCACCGCCACGACGAGCTGCTGTGGCTGGAGTTTGAGCCCGTGGCCGAAACGGCGGTCAGCGCCGTGGATTTGCCCTCGCTGAACCTGGCTTTGGGCCAGATGCTGGGCGCCTCCTCCGTGGCCGAGTTCTGCCAGCTGGCCGTGGATCAGGTGCGCGACATCACCGGCTTCGACCGGGTGCTGATGTACAAGTTTGTGGAAGATGCCAGCGGCGAAGTGGTGGCCGAAGCCAAGCGCGCCGACCTGGAGCCCTTCATGGGCCTGCACTATCCCGCCACCGACATTCCGCAGCAGGCCCGGGCCATGTACCTCAAAAACTGGCTCCGCTTTATTCCCAACGTCAGCTACGAGCCGGCCAAGCTCGTGCCGGTGCTGCACCCGAAGGCCCAGCGCCCGCCCGACATGACCTACGCCGTGCTGCGCAGCGTGTCGCCGATTCATCTGGAATACATGCGCAACATGGGCGTGGCGGCTACCATGACTATTTCCGTCATCCAGGAAGGCGTGCTCTGGGGCCTGATTACCTGCCACCACATGACTCCGCGCCTGGTCAGCTATGAGCTGCGCGAGCTGTGCCTGTTTCTGGGCAAAACTTTCTCGGCCCTGCTCAAAACCAAGCAGCAGCAGGACGAGCAGGCCTACCGCCTGCACATCCGCGACACCCAGGTGCGGATTTTTGAGCTGGTGGGGCAGCACAGCAACTTCGTGGAAGGCCTCTACCAGCGTATGCCCACCATCCGCGACGCCTTCAGCTGCGGCGGGTCAGCCATCTGCTTCGAGGGCGACATTATTACCCTGGGCATCACGCCCACCCAGGAGCAGATCCGGGAGCTGATTCAGTGGCTGAAGGAAAACGTGCGGGACGACGTGTTCTACACCGATTCCTACGTGAAGCACAACCCCGAGGGCCTGGCTATTCGCGGGGTGGCCAGCGGCTTTATTGCCATTTCCCTGGCCCAGGAATCCGGCGACTACATCATCTGGTTCCGGCCCGAGCAGATTCAGACCGTGACCTGGGCCGGCAAAACCCAGAAGGCCGAAGTGTTGCAGGACGGGCAGCTCAAACTCTCGCCCCGCCAGTCGTTTGAGGCCTGGGCCCAGACGGTGGTCAACACCTCGGCGCCCTGGCTGCCGATGGAAGTGGCGGCGGCCAAGGAAATTCGCCTGCACCTCTCGGATGTGCGCCTGAAGGTGTTCAACGAGCTCCAGACCCGGGCCGTCAGCCTGGCGCGCCTGAACTCGGAGCTGGAGCGCAGCAACTCCGAGCTGGACTCCTTTGCCTACGTGGCCTCCCACGATTTGAAGGAGCCCCTGCGCGGCATTCACAACTACAGCTTATTCCTGCTCGAAGACTACGCCGACAAGCTCGACTCGGAAGGCGTGGGCCGCCTCCAAACCCTGGTGCGCCTGAGCCAGCGCATGGAGTCCCTGATTGAGTCTTTGCTGCAGCTCAGCCGCGTGGGCCGCCAGGACCTGACGGTGCAGGAAACCAACGTGCAGGAGTTGGTGGAGGAAATCGTGGACCTGCTGCACCCGCGCTTCGAGCAAACCGGCACCCACGTAACCATCGTGGGCGCGCTGCCCACCTTCCGCTGCGACCTGGTGCGGGTGCGGGAAGTGTTTCACAACCTGCTCACCAACGCCATGCGCTACAGCAACCACGCCGAAAAGCAAATTCGCGTGGGACTGGCCCCGGCCGGCGTGCTGGGGCCGAAAGGCAGCGGCAGTCCCGACGATTTTTACGTGTTTTACGTTCAAGATGATGGCATCGGTATCGAGCCGCGCCACCACGAAGCCATCTTCAAGATTTTCAAGCGCCTGCACGCCCAGGACAAGTACGGCGGTGGTACGGGCGCGGGCCTGGCCATTGCCCGCAAAATGGTTGAAAAGCAGGACGGCGAACTGTGGGTTGACTCTGCGCTGGGGCAAGGGGCCACGTTCTATTTCTCCATCTCTAAGCACCTCTAAGTGATAGTCTCAACTCACAAGCCCATTCTGGTAGTGGAAGACAGCGTGGAAGACTTCACGGCGCTGGGCCGAGCCTTCCGCAAGCATGCCCTGCCCAACCAGCTGCTGCGCTGCGAAGACGGCGACCAGGCCCTGGAGTATCTGCTGGGCTATGGCAAGCACGCCAACTGGCCCCAGCAGCTGCCCGCCTTCGTGCTGCTCGACCTGAACCTGCCCGGCACCGACGGCCGCACCGTGCTCGAAACCCTGAAGCGCGACGCCCGGTTGCAGTCCATTCCGGTGATTATCTTCAGCACGTCCACCAACAACCGCGACATTGAGGACTGCTACCGGCTGGGGGCCAACAGCTACCTGACCAAGCCGATTGAGTACGCCGCCCTGGAAGAAAAAACCCGGCTGCTGGTGCGCTACTGGCTCAATACCTCGGAATTACCCTTGACGAATTAGGTTCTGGCGCGCGTGAAAAAAATCCTTCTCGTTGACGACAACGAGCATGACCGGATGTTGTGCCGGCGCTTCCTGGGCAAGCAGATAGGGCACGAGCGGCTGGAGATATTCGAAGCGACTTCCGGCGAGGAGGGTATTGCGCAGTTCCGGCGCGTGCGACCCGACTGCGTGCTGCTCGACCACAACCTGCTCGACACCGACGGACTGACCCTGCTGCAGGATCTGCGGGCGCTGAGCCCGCCCGATGCCCTGTGCGTGGTCATGATTACGGGCGGCGGCAGCGAGGAGCTGGCCGTGCGCGCCCTCAACAACGGCGCCCTCGACTACTTGGTCAAAGGCCGCTTCGACCAGGAGCTGCTGTGCAAAACGGTGCTGCACGCCATTGAGAAAAACGAGTGGCGCCAGTACGTGGGCCGCTACCACGGGCAGCTCCAAACCGTGAACCAGCAGCTGCGCGAGTCGCTGGACGAGCTTACCGAAGCCCGCCAGCAGGTGCAGCAAACCAACGCCCAGCTGCTGGCGGCCAACCAGGAAGTGGAGGCCCGCAACAAGGAGCTGGCCCGCACCAACCGCGACCTGGACAACTTCGTGTACGCCGCGTCCCACGATTTGAAGCAGCCCATCAACAACCTGCGGGGCCTGTTTGATGAGCTGCGCCGCACCGCCACCTTCGACGACCCCGAGGAAGCCCAGGTGCTGCGCCTGGTCGACGAATCGTTGCGCGACCTGACCACGACCGTCACCGATCTGTCGGCCGTGGTGCAGGTCGACCGGGCCCCGGGCGAGGAAAACACCGAGCCCGTGCTGCTGGCCGACCTCACCGCCGACGTGCTCCAGACCCTGCGCCCCCAGCTGCTCAGCGCCCAGGGCACCGTGCGCACCTGCTTCGACCAGCTGCCGGAAGTAGTGGCCGTGCGCACCAGTCTGCGCACGATTCTGCTGAACCTGCTGGCCAACGCCGTGAAATACCGGCAGCCCGAGCGGCCCCCGCGCATCACGCTGCGCAGCCGCCTGGCCGACAACCAGGCGGTGCTGGAAGTGCAGGACAACGGCCTGGGCATCGACCTGGAGCGGAACGGCGCGGAGCTGTTTCACCTGTTTCGGCGCTTCCACCCCGAGGCCGGGGAAGGCACCGGCGTGGGCTTGTTTCTGGTTAACCGCCTGGTGCAGGCGCAGGGGGGCCACATCGAGGTCGAAAGCACCCTGGGCGAGGGAACCACGTTCCGGATCTTTCTAAACCAGGCTGGCAGATCCTCCCCGCTGGTCCTTACTCAACGCAAGTAGCGGCTCAGCTGCGAAATGGAGGTGATGCCCAGCTGCCGGGCCTGCTGCTGCCGCATGAGCAGGGCGTAGGTGTTGTTGAAACCCAGCGGGGCCAGCCACTCCAGCCCGTAGCGCCGCCGAAACTCCCGCTGCACGTAGCCGAACACGGCCGGCGGCCGGCCACCCAGCGAGTCGAGCACCGCCGCCGAGGGCTGCAGCAGCACCAGCAGGCCGGTGCCGGTGTACTCCGGGTACAGGTCGATGGCGCCGGTGCGCAGGGCTTCGAAGCAGATGGTGGTGCCGCCCAGCCCGGTCTTGGTTTCCACCGCCAGGTTGGTGTTACCCCGAATCAGGGCGGCATACATTTCCAGCAGGATATACTGCTCGGCAAAAATCTTGGAGCCCAGCCGCACCACTGCCGCCCCCGGCGCGGCCGGCCGGGGCTGCCGCCACAAGCCGCGCCGGCGCAGAAAGGCGTGGGCTACGGCCCGCGGCTCCTGGTGCAGGTAGTCGACGCGGTAGTTCAGGTTGGTCATCACCGAGTCGGAAATCTGCCCGGCCAGCTGGGCCAGCACCGCCGTCAGCTCGGGGTGTTGCCGCAGCAGGGCCGGCCGCACCACCGGGGCCGCGTAGTAGGGCGGAAACACGCGCCGGTCGTCGCGCAGCACCCGCAGGTCGTAGGCCCGGATGCGGCCGTCGGTGGAATAGCCGTCAATCAGGTCGACATCCTGGTGGCGGGCGGCTTCATACACCAGGGCCGGGGCCAGCACCACGCTGGGCAGGCGGCGCAGCCGGTACGCGGTTTTCAGGCCCGGCAGCCCATCGGCCCGGCCCACGAACTCGGGGCTGAAACCGGCCAGCAGCTTGCCCGTAGCGCGGGGCAGCAAGTACAGGCCACCCAGCAGCGGCAGCAACACCAAAAGCCCGGCACCCACGCGTATTAAGCGCCGGGCGCTCAGGCGCTGCAAGCCCGCCAGGGCCGCGTCGAAGCCCAGCGCCAGGGCGGCGGCGGGTAGGGCTCCGGCCAGAATCATCACCGGGTTGTTCAGGGCAATGCCGCCGAAGATGAACTCGCCCAGACCACCGGCCGCCACGTAGGCCGCCAGGGTCGCCACCCCCACATTGATGACCGTCGCCGTGCGGATGCCGGCAAACACGACCGGCAGCGCCAGCGGCAGCTCCACGCGGCGCAGCACCTGCCCGTCGGTCAGGCCCAGGCCCCGGGCGGCTTCCACCACCGCCGGGCTCACGCCCTGAATACCGGCCAGCGTGTTGCGGATGATGGGCAGCAGCGAGTAGAGAAACAGCGCGAAAATGGCGGGCCGGGGCCCAATACCCAGCAGCGGAATCAGGAAGCCGAGCAGGGCAATGCTGGGCACGGTTTGCAGCGCGCCGGCCACGCCCAGCACGGCCGGGGCCCAGCGGGGGCGGCGGCTGAGCCATAGGCCCAGGGGCAGGCCCAGCAGCACCGCCAGCAGCAGCGAGGCCGCCGTGAGGCCAATGTGCTGCAAGGTTTGCTCGCCGAGCTTGCCGGCCTGGGTTTGCCAGAAGGTGAGCAGCTCGGTTAGCGTTTCCATGCGGTTTCTTCTCGTTGCAGGGCCTGCCCGAAGGCAGCCATCAGCTGGGCCAGGTCGAATGAATAGGGGCGCGCCGCGCGGGGCTGGCCGGCCAGGGTCAGGTGCTCCAGTACTTCCTGAATGGTGGTTTGAGCCGACTCAGCGGGTTGGCTTTCTGGTAGAAAGGGGGCCACGTCGACCAGAGTGAGGGTGCGCAGCTGCAACGCTAGTCTTTCGGCGGCAAAGAACTGGCGGACGAAGTCGTTGGCGGGCTGAAGCAGCAGCTCCCGCGGGGTGCCCAGCTGCTGCACCTGGCCGGCGTTGAGCAGCAAAATCCGGTCGGCCAGCTCGAAGGCTTCGGTGACGTCGTGCGTCACGAGCACCACCGTTTTGCGGCGCAGCTCCTCCAGCTCCCGAAACTCCCGGCGGATGCTGGCCCTAGTGATGGGGTCGAGGGCCCCGAACGGCTCATCGAGCAGCACGATGGGCGGGTCGGCGGCCAGGGCCCGGGCCAGGCCCACGCGCTGCTGCTGCCCGCCCGAAAGCTGGTGCGGGTACTGATTGGCGTAGCGCTCCGGGGGCAGATGCAGGCGGTTCAGCAGGGCCGTGGTACGGTCGATAATAGAGTCCGGAGAGTGGCCCAGCAGCCGGGGTACCACCGCAATATTCTCGGCCACGGTGTAGTGGGGCAGCAATCCTACCTGCTGAATGACGTAGCCCATGCCCCGGCGCAGCACCGCGGGCGGCTGCCGGCGCACGTCCTGCCCATTCACTTCGATAGTGCCCGCGTCGGGCTCCACGAGGCGGTTGAGCAGCTTGAGCAGGGTGGTTTTGCCGCAGCCGCTGGGGCCGAGCAGCACCAGCGTTTCGCCGGGAGCCAGGGCAAAGGAGACATCCTGCACCACCGCGTGGGCACCGTAGCGCTTGTGGGCGTGCGCAACGCGGATGGCGGGCAGAACAGAGTCGGGCATGCGGCGGGGAAAGCGGGAAACGAAAGGTATCGGCTCAACAACCGCCAAGGTATACTTTTGTGCTATGAACCCGACCCTGACCACCGTTCCCGCCACGGCCGCCGATATTCCCGAGCTGGTTTCCTTCGTCAACAGCGTGTACCGGGGCGAAACCTCAAGGCAGGGCTGGACCACGGAAGCCCACCTGCTCGACGGCCCCCGCATCGACGCCGATGCCCTGGCCGAGATGCTGCAAGCCCCCGGGGCCGTGCTGCTGATGGGCCGCACCGAGGCCGGCGAGCTGGTGGGCTCGGTGTATTTGCAGTTGCAGGCCGAGGCTATGTACCTGGGCATGCTCTCGGTGCGGCCCACCCGGCAGGGCGGTGGCATCGGCCGGTTGTTGCTGGAAGCCGCCCACGCCCACGCCCGGGAGCTGGGCTGCACCCGCATGAAAATCACGGTAATAGCGGTGCGGCACGAGCTGCTGGCCTGGTACGAGCGGCAGGGCTACCAGCGCACCGGCGAAACCGTACCCTTCCCCACCGACCCGCGCTTCGGCATTCCGCGCCAGCCCCTGACGCTGCTGGTGCTGGAAAAGCCGCTGTAGCCGCGCTACAAGCCCGGCCGGGGCTCCAGGTCGGGCGGCAGGCTGGGCTCGGGCGTGCCCGCAAGGGGCAGGGTTATGACGAACTCGGTAAACTCGCCCTCCCGGGTGTCGACCGTGAGGGTGCCGCCGTGGCCTTTGGTTATCAGGTCGTAGCTCAGGGCCAAACTCAGGCTGGTGCCTTCGCCGGGGGTGGGCGGGGTGGCAAACCGCTCGAACAGCGTGGGCCGCAGCTTTTCGGGAATGCCCACCCCGTTGTCGTGCACCCGGATTTCGATGTGGCCGGGGGCCGCTTTGGTGCTCACGGCTACCTGCGGCACGTAGCCTTCCTGCTTGAGCTGCTGGCGCTGGAGCACGGAGGCAAACGCGGTGGTGTAGAGGCTGACGAGCACCCGGCCCAGGTCGTGGCGGATGATGGAGAGGTTGCCCACGGCCGGGTCGAGGGTGGGTAGCAGGGCGGCGTAGAAGTTGCGGTTCTTGGCCCGCACGTCGTGGTAGGTCAGGCGCAGGTAGTCCTCCACGAAGGCGTTGACGTCGGTGAGCTGGTGGGGGCCGGGGCTGTTGCGCGAGTATTCCAGCATGCCGCTCACGATGGAGGCCGCCCGCTGGCCCGAGCGCACGATCTTGCGCTGATACTCGCTGAGCACCTGTAGGTTGTCCAGCGCGTTGTTGGTTTCGTCGGTGTCCAGGCCCAGCCGGGCCAGCTCCCGGCGCAGCTCCTCGATAAGGTCGGCGCTGATGCCGGCCAGGTTCTTGATGTTGCCCACCGGCGTCTGAATCTCCTGGGCCACGCCGGCCATCAGCTCGCCCAACGACGCCATTTTCTCGCGCAGCACCAGCTGGCTCTGGGTGGTTTTAAGCTCGTGCAGCATGCGGCCCAGCGTGTCGCGCTGCTGGGTTATTTCCTGCTTCTGCTGGGTTATTTCCTGGTTTAGAGTGGAAAGCCGGGTGTTGGCCCGGTGGTGCAGGTGGTTGTTGCGCCACAGTACCAGGGCCAGCACCAGCAGGCTGCCCAGCACGAAGGTGAGGATGTAGAGCCGGGTGCGGGTTTCAAACTGGCTCCGCTCTTCCTCCAGCTCGCGCAGGCGCTGCTGTTCGGCAAAGCCAATGGCGTCGACCTGCTTGATGCGCTGGGGGTTATACAGGCTGTCTTCGGCCTGCAGCATCACGCGCATGTATTTCAGGATGCTGTCGGGCTGGCGCCGGGCCTCGAAAGCATTGGTGAGCAGGCGGCTGTTGTGCACGATGCCAATGACGAACGGCAGCGTCTGACCAATACTCAACGACTTGCGGGCGTAGTAGATGCTGGAGTCGGTGCTGTGCTCGCGCTGGTAAAGCTCGGCCATGTACTGGTAGGCCCGGCAGGCGCTGCGCAGGTCGTGCTCGGGAAAAGCGGTCTGGGCGCTGCGCCGGTAGTAGGTCAGGGCCTCGGCCGTTTGGCCCCGGGAGGCGTGCAGCAGGCCCAGCTCGCGCAGCACGTAGGGCAGGGGGTTGCCCCAGCAGCTCTGATTGACCGTGCGCGAGTTGCGCGTCAGCGTATAGGCCTGGTTCAGAAAGTATTCGGCCGAGTCGAGCTGGCCCCGGCCTTCGTAGCTGGCCCCCAGGTTGGTCAGCACGCTGATCAGCTGGGAGTCGTCGCCGATGCCGGGCTGCTGGTAGAGGCGGCGGGCCCGGAAAAAGTAAGCCAGGGCCGGCCGGTAGTCTTCCAGTGAGTGGTAGAGCAGGCCGATCTGGTTGAGGGTGCGGGCCATGCCTTCCCGGTCGTGGCTGCTGGTGTGCAGCTGCAAAGCTTGCAGGTCGATGCGCAGGGCCTGGGGCAGATTGCCCCGCTCACCCATCAGAATGCCCAGGCGGGAAAGGCAGCGCCCTTCGCCCTTGGGGTAGCCAATCTGCCGGGCCAGCGCCAGGCCCTGCCCCGCGTACCACTGCACCGAGTCGAAGCGGGAGTAGCGGTAGGTGGCGCTCAGATCGGCCAGCAGCAGCACCCGCGTCGTGTCGGCTTTGGCCGTGGCCAGCGCCGCGCGCAGGGGCCGCGTCTGCGGACTTTGCGCCCGCAGCCCGGAGCCCGACAAAGCGCAGTAGCATAGAAATAGCACGGGAAATAGTTTCCGCATGCATAAAAGTAAGCAACAACCATTCGTCAAATAATATATTATTCGATTAATGGCTGTTGCGGCGGCGGCTAAGGTGCTCTGCGCGTGGGTGAAACGGCAAGCCGCCGCCCCCCTAAGCCAGAGCGGCGGCCTGAAAAAACTTTCCCTACACTCCAAATTTGCGCAGCGTGTAGCCGACGCTCAGCAGGAAGTAGCGGGTGAGCACGCGGCTGCGCACGTCCTCGAAATACGTGTCCGTCACGTTGCGCACCACGCTGCGGTTCTGGTTGAGCACGTCGTACACTTGCAGCTTCACTTCGCCCTGCTGGTTGGCGAAAAACTGCTTGGCCAGGGCCACGTTCCAGAGGCCCACCCGCTGGTTGTAGCCCGCCGCCCGGCCCCCGTTGTTGCTGAGCCATAGGTCGGAAGTCAGCACGAAGTGGGCCGGCAGTTGGTAGTACACGTCGGCCGTGAGCGTCTGGGTGACGTAGGCCGTGTTCTGGCGGGGCAGCAGCGAGTAGCGCGCCGCCTGGTAGGTGAGGTTGCCGCTCAGGCCAAACTCCAGGTGGTCGTTGAAGCTGGAATTGACGCTCAGGCCCTGGCCTAGGCTCCAGGTGCGGGCCTCGTTTACCTGCTCGTTCACGAAGCCCAGGCCGTGGGTCAGGTTGACGTTGGTGGTCAGGTTCAGGTTGATTTTGTGGGTGGCCAGGCGCTGCCCCAACGACAGAAAGCCGGTCAGGGAACGGTAGCCGTTGGCATTCACCGGCCGGGTGGTCTGGGCTCCATTCGCGCCGAAGCTGGTGGCGGCCACGATGCGGTGCTGCACCCGGGCCGCGTCGAGCAGCACAAACACGCTGCGGTTGGTGCGGGCATTGAACTGGTTGTAGGTCGTGAGCAGGGAGTGTACGTACTCGGGCCGCAGGTCGGGGTTGCCGCGCTGCACGTTCAGTGGGTTGGTGTTGTCGGCCACGGGCTGGAGCTGGTCGGCCGAGGGTACGTTCAGGCGGGTGCGGTAGCTCAGGCGCAGCGTACGGTTCTGGCTGCCGTTGTAGGTGAACAGCGCGTTGGGCAGCAGCTGGGTAACGTCGCGGCGGAAGGTGGTGTCGGCCGTGCGGTTCTGCACCCGCAGGCGGCCCCGCAGCGCGTCGAGGCCCAGCCCGTAGGTGTAGCGCAAGCGGCGCGTCTGGAGCGTGAGGCCGGCGCGCTGGGCCCCGAAGCGGCTGCTGAACTGGTTGCTCAGGCCCGAATTCAGCGCGTCGTAGCGGCCGGTGGCTTCGCGGTAGTCGCGCACGGCCCGGTCGGCTTGGTTGCGGATGTCGGTCAGGGTGTAGTGGCCTTCCAGCTTGCGGCTCAACGACACAGGCTCGGTGTACGACACGTTCAGCACGTTGGTCTGGCTGCCGGCGCTTTGCTGGATCTGCTGGTTGAGGCCCACCGTGCGCGGCGCCCCGGGCGGCGTGAAAAACGTGTTGGTGGCTTCGTTGCGCGTCTGCGCATGCTCGTCGGCCAGCACCGTGTTCAGATTCGCCGACAGCGTGCGGCCTTCCTTGCCGAATTTGCGCATGAGCAGCAGGTTGTTGGCCCCGTTCAAGGTGGTTTCGGTGGTGCGGTAGCGCAGCCGGCCCTGGTTGAGCAGCGCGCCGTTCTGCATCGTCGCTTGCTCGCTGGCCTGCTGCTGCCCGGGTTGCTGCCAGGCCACGAAGGGCGTGGCGCGCAGGGTCGTCAGGGAGTCGAGCTTGTAGTCGAGGCGCAGGTTGAGCCGGTGACCGGGCGTGGTTTCGCGGGCCGCCAGGTGCTGGTCGGTGAGCAGGGGCGCGGTGGTCTCCCCGTTCTGGTTGGGGGCGGTAGCGGCGTTTTCGCGGCGCAGCTGCTGCTCGGTAGTCACGCGGGTGCGGCTGCCCAGGTAGCTGGCGGCTACTTCGGCTTTTTTGCCCCAGGCGTCGCGGTAGTTCAGCCCCACCGCCCCCGATTCGAGGATGTTGTCGGGCTGCTCGTTGTCGGAGTCGGTGCCGCGCGGGCCGCTCTGGCTGCTCACCCGCGCCCGGCCGCCGGGGTCGGGGTTGGAAGGGCCGGGCGTGGCGGTAGCCGGGCCGCCGTTCGAGGAAAAGCCCTGCTGGTTGAGGTTGTTGGCCATAGCCAGGGCCGAAATCTGCCGGCCGTTGTTGAAGCGGTTTACGCCCAGCCGGGCCTGGTAGCGCCCAGCGGTGCCCGCCCCGGCGCTGTTGGTGCCGAAGTAGCCCCGGCGCTTGTCGCGCTTGGTTACCAGGTTGATGGTACGCTGCTGGGTGCCGTCGTCGATGCCGGAAAAGGCGGCCTGGTCGCTCTGCTGGCTGAAGAGCTGCACCTGGTCGATGATGTCGGCGGGCAGGTTGCGGGTGGCCATCTTGGGGTCGTCGCCGAAGAAGGGCTTGCCATCGACCAGCACCCGGCTCACGGCCTGGCCCTGGGCCCGGATGTTGCCGGCCCGGTCGACTTCCACGCCCGGCAGCTTCTTGAGCAGGGCCTCCACGGCGGCGTTGGGCTGGGTTTTGAAGGCCCGGGCGCTGAAAGCCAGCGTATCGCCCGACAACGACACCGGGGCGCGTTCCTGCTGCACCACCACTTCGCCCAGCGTCTGGGTCTGGGCCCGCAGCCGCAGCGCCCCCAGGTTCGCCGAGGGTGCCGCGTCGGTCAGGCGCACGGGCACGAGGCGGCTTTGGTAGCCCAGAAACGTAATGAGCACCAAGTAATTGCCCGTCGCCACGCTGCGCAGCCGGAACTGCCCGTCGCCGTCGGTAATGGTGAAGGTCAGGTACGACGAGTCGCGGGCCGCCAGCAACGACACCGACGCCTCGCGCAGCACCTTGCCGCTCACCGAGTCGAGGGCCGCGCCGGTGATGGTGCCTTTGCCGGCCGCCGCTTGTTGGGCCCGGGCCGGCGCGCCGCCCAGCAGCGGGAGCAGCAAGCCGAGAAACAGGAGAATGGGGCGCATGGTTAGGGGCGGCCGTTTTCGCCTTCCAGCAGCTTGAGGCGGAAGTCGGCGCGGGCCTTTTCCTTGAGGTCCTTCAGCTCGTCGGGCGTCACGGTCTGGGCTTTTTCGGCGGGGCGCACCGTGCTTTCGGCCACGGCCTTCAGGTCAATCTTGCTGGCCCGAAACTGCTCCCGGGGGCTTTCCAGGGCCAGCACCACGCCTTTGGCCGGCAGCAGCTCCCTCACGGGCGAGTAGGTGAAGGGCAGCTCCGTGGTGTACCAGATGGTGTAGGTCTGGTCTTTGAACGGCACGGTGGCCTTGCGGCAGGTGTAGCCGGCAATTTTCCTGGTCTGGTTGGTATTCTGCCAGCCGGCGGCCTGGGTCAGGGGCCGGTCGGAGCGGTAGGTGGTAGTGGTTTCGCCCTTTTTCACGCTGACCACCGTGCTGAGCTGGTTGTCGGGCACGCTCACGTACACCACTTCCTCGAAGGGCTTGCCCAGGTTGGTCATCTGCGGAACCGCGCCGGGGCCGCCTTCCACGGTCGTGCGCAGGGCCCCATCCTGGCGCTCTTCCCGGGCGTAGCCGCCGGCAAAGCTCACCGTCACGCTGTAGTTGTGCACGTCGGAAATGTCGGTGGGGTAGTCGGGGCTGCCGGGCTTCACCTCCTGGCCGTTGACCATCACCCGCATCTGGCCGGGGTTTACTTTCTGGGCCGCTTCGTACTGAATGTGGCCGGTGGTGGGCGTCGTCGTCTGGGCGTGGGCGGCCGACAGCAGGGCGCCGGTGCTGAGCAGGAGTAAGAGCTTTTTCATGGGCTGAGGTAGGGGTTGAGTTGACGGCTCAAACCTCCCACATCGGCGTGTTAAGCACTGTTATAGAATGTTAAACAGTGTTAACGCGGCACCAAACCGCCTGGAAACCGGCTATTTTCGGCTTCTACTCCAGTCACCCTCTGCCCCATGAAACGGCGCATCCGCTCCATCTTCTGGCTCATGACGCTCTGCATTCTGGGCATCAACGGCTTCCAGGCGTACTGGCTCTACACCACGTACCAGCTCACCAACACCCAGTTTGAGCGCACCGTGCGCGAGGCCCTGCTGGCCGTGCTGCAACAGCAGCAGCTGCGCGCCGCCCGCCAGCTGCTGCGCTCCACCGCCAACCCCGACCACAAGCCCGTGCGCATCATCCTGCGCCAGCTCGATGCCAATGGCCCCGGCCCCACCGACCAGCTGGAGGTGATGACGCGCCAGCAGGTTACGAAAACCAACGGGGCGCTGGAAATGGTAAAAGTGGAAAAGCAGGTGCGCCTGCGGCCCGGCGTGGCCACCGGTCAGGCCGCCGATACGCTGGCCCGCGCCATTACCCGGCAGCTGCTCCACGACTGGGCCCGGGAGCAGCCCACCGACCTGGCGCAGCTCGGCCGAGCCTACCGCGCCGAGCTGCGCCTACGCGCCGCCGACGCCCCCTTCGTGCTCGATACCCTGACGGCGCGGCCCACGCCGGGCGGCGGCCGCGCCGCCGCCCCACCCAGCGTCCGGCGGCCGGGCTACGCCGTCCGAACGCCGGCGGTGCTGCTCAACCCCGTGCGCGACCAGTACGTGCAGGCTTCGTTTGCGGCGCCTACGTCGTGGGTGCTGCGCCGCATGGGCGGCCTGCTGGGCGGCTCGGTGCTGCTACTGGCCCTCACCACCGGTTGCTTCGCGCTGATGCTGAGCACGATTCTGCGCCAGAAAAAGCTGTCGGAAGTCAAGAACGACTTCATCAACAACATGACCCACGAGCTGAAAACGCCCCTGGCCACGGTGTCGGCGGCGGTGGAAGCCTTGCAGCACTTCGGGGCCCTGAACGACCCGAGCAAAACCGCGAAGTACCTGGCTATTTCCCGGCAGGAGCTTCAGCGCCTTTCCGATTTGGTGGAAAAAGTGTTGCACATTGCCGTGGAGGAGCGCCAGACCCTGGAGCTGCACCCCGAGCTGGTGCACCCCGCCGAACTGGTGCGCGAGCTGGTGGCCCGCCACGAGCTGCAGGCCGCCAAGCCGGTGCGCTTCGAGGTGAGCCTGCCCGCCACCGGGGCCGCGCGCTTCGACCGGCTCCACGTCAGCAACGTCATCAACAACCTCATCGACAACGCCATCAAGTACTCCCGCGAGCAGGTCCGCATCGGCATCCGGAGCGAGCAGGAAGGGCAGGGCTGGCGGCTCACCGTCACCGACGACGGCATCGGCATTCCCCAAACCTACCAGGAGGCCATCTTCGACCGGTTTTTCCGTGTGCCGACCGGCAACCTGCACCCCGTCAAGGGCTTCGGGCTGGGGCTGTACTACGTGCGGCAGGTGGTGGAGCGTCACGGCGGCCACATCCGGGTGCGCAGCACGCCCAACCAGGGCAGCGAGTTTTCCTTCTGGCTGCCCGCCTGATAGAACGACAGTATAAGGATGAGCCGGGTATTTGCCACGTTACACATCACCAAAAAACGTCATGCAGAGGCGTAGCCGAAGCATCTCGCGTGCAACAGTAATCTGATTACTTGAGCAATATCAGCACGCGAGATTCCTCGCGTGGCTCGGAATGACGATAGATTCATCCCCAACCACCTTGCGCATGCCCACCGTTTTACTAGTCGAAGATGAAGCCGCCCTGGGCCTGATCGTGAAGGACAGCCTGGAGATGCGCGGCTTCACGGTGCAGTACGCCGCCGACGGTGAAGAAGGTCTGCGCCTGTTCCGGCAGCAGCCCCCCGACATCGTGGTGGCCGACGTGATGATGCCCCGCATGGATGGCTTCACGCTGGCCGAGCACATCCGGGCCCAGAGTCCGGCGGTGCCCATCCTGTTCCTGACGGCCCGCTCCCAGACCGCCGACGTGGTGCGGGGCTTCGAGCTGGGCGGCAACGACTACCTGAAAAAGCCCTTCAGCATGGATGAGCTTATCGTGCGCATCAAGGCCCAGCTCAGTCGGCTGCCGGCCGCGCCAGCCGCCCAGGGACCTTTGCCGCTGGGGCGCTACCGGTTCGATTATCCCAAGCAGAAGCTCTACCTCGACGACGGCCGCGCCGAGGACCTGTCGAACCGCGAGGCCGAGCTGCTCAAATGCCTCTACGACCAGCGCAACCAGGTGCTGGCCCGCACCGCCGTGCTGCGCGAGCTGTGGGGCGACGACAGTTTTTTCAACGGCCGCAGCCTCGACGTGTTCATTACCCGCCTGCGCCGCTACCTCAAAGACGACCCGCAGGTGCAGATTCTCAACATCCGGGGCATTGGCTACAAGCTGATTGTGTGAGGCCGCCGGCTGCCGTGGGCCGGGGCCGCTAAACTTTCGGCCCAACTCAAAGTATAGTAGCTTCCCGACCCGCCCGGGCGGGGGTGCTTCTGTCCGTTGAGCCTGTTCGTCGTGAAAAAAAGCCTGTTCTCCTTCCCGCAAGTGTTGCCGGCGCTGCTGCTGGCCTCGGCCGCCGTGCTTAGCTGCACCCGCCCGCCGGCTTCCTCGTCGGCCGCGGTTATTGCCCCGGCTACCGCGCCGCCGGCGTTTGCCGCCATCCGGGAAGACGAGCTGCGCAAAGACCTCTTCGAGCTGGCCAGCGACAGTCTGCGGGGCCGCCGCGCCGGCACCGCCGACGAGCTGCGGGCCGCCGTGTGGGTGGCCGAGCGCGCCCGGCAGCTGGGTCTGGAACCCGCCGGCGACGATGGCACGTACTTCCAGTTTTACCCGCTGCGCCGCCTCACGGTGGCCGCCAGCACCAAGGTGCAGGTGAATGGTCAGCCCTTGGCCCTGTGGCAGGATGCCTGGGTGACGGCGCCCATCGAAGCCCGCCTCGACGCGCCCGTCATCTGGCTGCCCACCCTGGCCGACACGGCCCGGACCAGCCTGCGGGGCAAGGTGGTGGCCATGCGCCTGCTGCCGCCCCGCCCGCTGCCGGCCCCCAAGATGAGCCTTTGGGGTTTCCGCTACATTCTGGCCGCCCTCAATCAGCAAACGGCCGTGCTGCGCCGCCAGGGCGTAGCGGCCATTATGCTGGTCGCCGATAATACCGCCGAGCCCCAGCTGGGTTTTGTGGGCCACCGCTACCAGGATGGGGTGTACCAGCTGCCGAGCATGGCCCCGCCCGCGCCCACCGTGCCGGTGCTGCTGCTGCGGCAGGCGGCCGGGGCCGCGCTGGCCTCGGGCAAGGCCCGGGTGAAGGCCGAGCTGGATATGAACACGTTTATTTATCCGTCCGTCAACGTTATTGCCCGGGCCCCGGGTGCCGATGCCGCGCTGCGCCAGGAACACGTGCTCTTCAGCGGCCACCACGACCACGACGGCGTGGGCGACCCGGTCGCCGGCGACTCCATCTGGAACGGGGCCGACGACAACGCCACCGTGAGCGTGGCGATGCTGGCCATCGGGCGGGCCTGGAAGCAGCGGCCCGGCCAACGCTCGGCGCTGCTGGTGTGGCACGGGGCCGAGGAACGCGGCCTGCTGGGCTCGCGCTGGTACGCCGAGCATCCCACCGTGCCGAAAGCCTCGATAGTGGCCGTGCTCAACGGCGATATGATCGGGCGCAACGCCCCCGACTCGGCCGCGCTGCTGGGTTCTACCGGACCGCACCGCAACTCCACCGCTCTGGTCGATATGGCGTTGCAAGCCAACCAGCAGTTTACCAAGTTCACCCTCGATACTTCCTGGGACGACCCCAAGCACCCCGAGGGCTGGTACTTCCGCAGTGACCATGTGCCCTACGTGCGGGCGGGCATTCCGGCGTTGTTTTTCACCACCCTGCTGCATCCCGACTACCACACGCCCCGCGACGAAGCCTCGCGCATCGACATTGCCAAGCTGGCCCGCATGACGCGCTGGATGTACGCCACCGGCTGGGCCGTGTCCAACACCCCGCAGCGCGTAGGGGTAGACCCCGGCGCTAAGCTGGAACGTTGAGCGCTGCCGGCCCGGGGCCGCGCCGCGCCGGGCTAGGGCTGGCGGCCCCACGCTTTGCGGCGCGGCCGCAGATAAAATAATTTTAAATTATAAATATACCTATTACCTTGCAGTCGTTTTCCCGCCGGGCTCGGGAAGGCTGTTACCGCTAAGCCCCCGTTATTCTTATTTCGATTCTACTTTTTTTACGGTCTTACTTTTTATTTCTATTGACTATAGCCATTTCTCTATACCACCGCTACACTCCCTGACTGTACGAGTCGAACGTATGTTCCGCTGACTGGCCAACGCCTGCCTCGGACCGGATACTCCTGCTTTTTATTTCGTATAATAACTTTGTTATCAACTATTTGTTGGCGAATTGTCGTGCCCGTTATTGTGGGTTTCGGTCTGCTCTCCGGCTGCGGCCGGCCCTTGCTGCCGGCCAGGCCGCTACGGCTGTCAGGCCACGTGGTCGACCGGCACACGGGCCAGGCAGTGGCCGGAGCCACGGTGTGGGTGTATGGGCAGCGCGGCAGCGGCCTGGCTTTAGGAGGCTATTCCGCGGTGAACGAGCCGCACGCGGCCGACGCGGACGGGTTCTTTCGGTTTGCATTTTTGCCGGATCCGGGCGGGAGCTACCTGCTGCTGGCCAGTGCGCCGCCGGGCTACGAAACCCTGTGGGGCGAGGCGCCCGGAATCGGGCGGCACCGCCGCCGCAAGCACCTTCGGCTGCCCATGCAGGCCCCGGCCTACGTGCGGGTGCAACTGCTGGACACCCTGCCGCTGACGAAGGCCTGGATAACGGTGTACGGCTACTCGGGCGGGGCCGATGAGTTCAGCCTGCCCGGCAGCCAGAGCTATGTGCGGCGGCTCGACGCCCACGAGCCGCGCCGGGTCAGCTGGAACATCATCACGGAGAACGGGGTCCGCTACGAGGGGTACAAGGATTTGTTAGTTAATGGTTTAGATACGGTTACGTTGAAAATACGCTTTTGATTCCTGCATTCACTTTTTACACTCATTTCTATTTCTATGTCAAAAAATCTATTGTTTCTGGCCCTGTTGGGGCTGAGTATTCCGGCGTATGCCCAGGAAGAGCTGACGATGGGCAGCCTGGCTACCGAGCTGCAAACCAGCCTGAGTACCCTGAAGCCGGGGCGCATGAAAACCACCGTGCTGGCCGACCTGTCGGTGGCGCTGAGCAACCCCAAGCGGTTTGCGGGCAACGGCGACACCATCAACTCCTACGCCAACTGGGAGCAGCAGTACCTGGAGTTCTACCGTACCTCCCTGAACCGCAGCACGCTGCCCACCCTGCCCCAGCTGCGGGAGCGGATTGCTTCCCGCATTGCCAACGGGCAGGTGCCGCTGCTGGTGCTCAACTACGAGTACGACAAGCTGCGGGCCGATGCCGTGACGCAGAAGCTGATTACCATCGACTCGGTGAACGCGCAGGTGTACGACGGCCCCGACCTGACGCGCAGCCCCTACGAGCAGGGCCGCATCTTTGCCACGGCCGTACCGATTGAGAACTATTCGGGCAGCTACTCGCTGTATGTGGGCCCCGAGTTTACGTTTGGCAACCTGCCCACTCAGGAAGTATGGCTCGACAGCGGCGACGGCATCGGCTGGCAGCTGCAGCCGATGGGCTCGACCAAAACGTCGCTCTGGAATAACAACGAAGCCACCTACCGGGCATCCTCGTCATCTCCATCGTCGGCGTCATCGGCGGCGGCGGACGTGACGGGAGTTGTGGAGCAGCAGCAGGTGTGGGTGTATGCCAACGGGGCCTACGCCACCACGGCGGTGCACCGGGCGCAGGCCGCTTCCATTGCCCCGGACATGATTCTGGGCCTGGCGGCCTCCCGCCTCTGGGGCCAGAACGACCGGGCCCGCGGCGTGGGCTGGGTGCGCTGGGGCGCGGGCAACACGTCCGGTAAATTCCGCCGGCCCCTGATTTTTGTGGAGGGCATCGACTTTGCCGATAAGCGCGCCGGCACCCAGTGCGGCAACTTTGCCCCCGGCAGCACCGGTCCGGTGTCGGCGGCGGCGTTTCAGGCGGCTAACTGCGGTGGGGTTTCCAACCAGGGGCAGGGTGTTTTCCGCAATGGCGAAGCTGGCTGGAATGAGCTGGTCGACTACAACCCCGAATACAAAGCCCTGGAAAAGATGCCGGTGCTGCGGGCCCAACTGGAGCAGGCCGGCTACGACATCGTCTACCTGGATTTCACCAAAGGAGCCGACCTGATCCAGAACAACGCCATGCTGCTGGTGGAGTTGCTGGACTACGTAAACAACCCGGCCAACCGCACGGCCAATGCCGAGGAAGCCATTGTGATGGGCGCCAGCATGGGCGGACAGGTGGCCCGCTTCGGCCTGGCCTGGATGGAGCAGCAGGGCCTGTGCCACAACTCGAAGCTGTACGTGTCGATGGACTCGCCCCACCGCGGGGCCAACATTCCGCTGGGCATTCAGTATTTGCTGCGCCGCCTGCTCGACGTGTCCAACGACGTGCAGGACAAAGTGGACAACCTGCTGAAGCCGGCCAGCAAGCAGATGCTGGTGTACCACTTCGACGACTCCCAGGCCATGTCGCTGCGCAATGAGTGGCAGACCTGGCAAAACTCGCCGGGCAGCTTCCCCTCCATGCTGCGCCGCGTGGCCGCGGCCAACGGCAGCAAAACGGCGGCTACCCAGCTGGGCATGTGGCCCGGCATGGATATGATTCATTTGCAGCGCCTGAACCCGATTAATACCTACATAGTGGGCCAGGGCGAAGCCTACGCGCTGCCGGGCACTACGGTGGGTGGCCGCAGCAACACGGTGTTCCGCTACCGCCGGCCGTATAGCATCACCTGGAACTACCGCACAGTCTCGTCGGCCGCGCCGGCCTACGACACGGCGCCGGGCTCGATGTATCGCACGGCGGGCATGGTGCGCGAGGCCAAGAACATCTTCTCCAAAGGCCCCGACTGGAACACGTTTATGCCCACGACCAGCGTGCTGGGTGTTTCGGCGGCGGGCTCCATTTACAGTCCCAACCTGAACTACAACGTCAGCACCATCGACCCCACCAAGCCCGACCGTAGCAAGTACGACTTCGACGCCTACTACGCTCCCGACGGCAACGAGCCCCACGTGCAGATTACCAACGGGCAGGGCTCGGCCTACGGCAACCCATCGTACACCAGCAACAACAGCGGCTGGATTCTGGACGAGCTGGCGGCCTCGCGCCACGACCTTGCCTCGAATCTGAGCACGATTTATAACTTCGGCAACGCCTACCGCCGGTTGTTGCCCTCGGTGCAGATCAACAGCGGCGGGCAGCTGTACATCAACAACGGCTACTTGCCGGTGAATGGTGGCACGGCCGCGACGCAGGGCCTGCCCTCGGTCGGCAACTTCGACATGTACACCTCCAGCTGCGGGACCAAGGTGCAGCTCAACACCGGCGGTATTTTCGCCGTGGGCGTGAATAGCACCTATACCGCTACCCTGAGCATGGCCAACAACAGCCTGCTCGACCTGCGCAGCGGCGGCCGCACCGACGTGAACGTGGGCTCGGTGCTGCGCATCAAGGCCGGGGCGACGCTGGTCGTGCGGGCCGGCTCTACGCTGAACGTCTACGGGCAGGTGATTGTGGAGTCGGGCGCTTTCCTGTGCGTCGAAAACCCGGCCAGCATCGTGGTGGCCTCGGGTGGGCAGTACATCGTAAACCCGGGCGTGAATGCCTACGCCAACCCGGCGCTGGGCCTGGGTACGCTGGCCTGCGCGCCGGTGCCGGTGAGCTGCACCAGCAGCTCGGTGGCCCTCACCACGACGACTTCCAACGTCTCGGCCTGCGCCGCCACCTACCGCTTCACGGCGTCGGGCACCAACGTTGGTTCCAACTACCAGTGGAGCATTGATGGCTACCCGGTAACCTCGTACAACGGCCGCACCTACGTGGATGTGCGCCTCGATGCCTACGACCCGGACGTGGATATTGCCGTGACGGTCAGCAGCCTGTGCCCCAGCGTGGCGCCCGTGTCGACGAGCCGCTACGTGAACAAGTTTATCAGCCCCAAGTGCAGCGGCCAGGCCCGCGAGGCGGTAGTGGCCCAGCGCATTTCGCTCTATCCTAATCCGTCGGACAGCTACCTGCTCATTACGTCCAAAGACCCCGCCCGCACGGCCGTAGCCGCCAGCGGCGAGGATGCAAAACCCAGCCCATCCTACGACTTCCAGACCTTCCGGGTGGAGCTCTACGACGGCCGGGGCAAGCAGATCAGCGCCAAGCAGACCCAGGCGGGCGAGCTGAAGCTCGACACGTCGAAAATTCCCAACGGGCTCTACCACATCAAGGTAATCCAGGGCGACGAAGTGTTGCAGGAAAACATCAGCATTCAGCACTAGCCCCCTCCGGCTTGCGGCGAATGAAAAAGGCCGGCAGGATGATTCCTGCCGGCCTTTTTGTGTTCTCAAATTTTCCGCCCTAGTGCAGCGCCAGCTGGGGCTCGGGGGCGAGCGGCTCTGCCTCCGGGGCGCCGTACTTGCTGTACTCGGCGCGGTAGGCGCGCTCAAAAATCAGGGGGAAGATGAACAGGGTCAGGATGGTGCCGGTAATCAGGCCGCCGATAACCACAATGGCCAGGGGCTTAGAGGTTTCGGAGCCGATACCGGTGCTGATGGCGGCTGGCAGCAGGCCGATGGTAGCCATCAGGGCCGTCATGACCACCGGGCGCACCCGGCTCGTGACGCCCTCGTAGATGCTCTTGTCCAGGCTTATCTTGCGCAGCATGTTCTGCTTGAAGACTGTAATCAGAATCACCCCGTTCTGGATGCAGATACCGAAGAGGGCAATAAAGCCGATGCCGGCCGAGATGCTGAAGTTGGTGTGCGTAACGAGCAGCGAGGCAATGCCGCCGATGATGGCGAAGGGCACGTTGAGCAGCACCAGGCCGGCGTCCTTGAGGTTGCCGAAAAGAATGAACAGGATAAAGAAGATCAGGCCGAGCGAGATGGGCACCACCTGCGTGAGGCGCTGGGTGGCGCGGCGCTGGTTTTCGAAGTCGCCGGTCCACTTCATGGTGTAGCCCTTGGGCAGGTGCACGGCGGCGTTCACCTTCTGCTGCGCCTCTTCGATAGTCGAGCCCATGTCGCGGCCCCGGATGCTGAACTTGACGGCGGCAAAGCGCTGGTTGTCGTCGCGGTAGATGAGCGAGGGGCCGTTGACGGGGCCGATGGTCGAGATTTCCGAAATCGGGATGGTCTTGCCGGCCTGGGTGGGCACCATCAGCTGGCGAATTTCGGCCGGGGTGGAGCGGTACTGCTGCTCGTAGCGCACCCGGATGGGGAATTTCCGCTCGCCCTCGTAAAGCTGGGTGGCCTGCTTGCCGCCCACGGCCATTTCCAGCACCGCGTTGGCGTCGGCTTTGTCCACGCCGTAGCTGGCCATCTTGTTCTCATCTAGCTCCACGTGCAGCTCGGGCTGGCCGATGTTGCGCAGGGCCCCCAAATCGTCGATGCCCTTGATGTCCTTGAGCACGGCGTATACTTCGCGGCCTTTTTCCTCCATGAGCTTGAGGTCGGTGCCGTAGATTTTGACGGCAATGGAGCCTTTCACGCCCGAGGCGGCTTCTTCCACGTTGTCCATGATGGGCTGCGAGAAGTTGAAGTCGACGCCGGGGAAGCGGGCCAGCTTCTGCTTCATGTGCTCAATGAGCTCCTCGCGGTAGGCGGCGTGCTTCATCTTGTCCTGCACCTGCTTGGTGTGCTTGATCTGGACCAGGAACTCGTTGTTGTAGAAGCCCGTCGGGTCGGTGCCGTCGTTGGGGCGGCCGGTCTGGCTCACCACGTCCGACACCTCGGGGAAGGACAAAAACACCCGGCGCATCTCGTTGCAGAGCTTGTTCGACTCGTCCAGGCCGATACTCAGCGGCAGCTGGGCCCGCACGTAGATGGAGCCTTCGTTGAGCTCGGGCAAGAACTCCGACCCCAGAAGCTGGAAGGCCCCCAGGCCCAGGCTGACCACCAGGGCGGCCACGAGCAGGCTGATTTTCTTGCGGGCGTAGGTGAAGCGGAAGAAGCTCTGGGCCCCGCGGTTGATGCCGCGCACGAAGAAGTTGTCCTTTTCTACCACGTTTTTGCGCAGCAGCAGGCTCGTCAGCACCGGCACCAGGGTCAGGGTGAAGATCAGGGCGCCGAGCAGGGCAAAGCCCAGGGTCCAGGCCAGGGGTGAGAACATCTTGCCTTCCACCTTTTCAAAGGAGAAAATCGGCAGCAGGGCAGTAATGATGATGGCCTTGGAGAAGAAGATGGCCTTGCCCATGTCGCGGCCGGTTTTCTTGATCAAACCCAGCTTGGCCAGCTTGTTAAACTTCTCCATGCCCATCTTGTGGGCCTTATGGTCGAGGGCCACGAAGAGCCCTTCCACCATCACCACGGCCCCGTCGATGATGATGCCGAAGTCGATGGCGCCCATGCTGAGCAGGTTGGCACTCATGCCCTTGAGCCGCAGGCAGATAAAGGCGAAAAGCAGCGCCAGCGGGATGATGACCGAGACGATAACCGTGGTGCGCCAGTCGGCCATGAACAGGAACACAATCAGGGTGACGAGCACAATGCCTTCCACCAGGTTGTGAATCACGGTTTCGGTCGAGAAGTCGATGAGCTGCTGCCGGTCGTAGAAGGTTTTGATCTGTACGCCGGGGGGCAGGATTTTCTCGTTGAGTTCCTGCACCTTGTCTTTGAGGCGGGCAATGACTTCGGAGGGATTTTCGCCCTTGCGCATCACCACGATGCCTTCCACCTTGTCGTCCTGCAGCCCGCGGCCCACCTGGCCCAGGCGGGGCAAAGCCGATTCCTGCACGGTAGCCACGTTCTTAATTACAATCGGGGCTCCGTTCACGTTCTTGATGACCGTGTTGTTGATGTCGCCGATGTTGTTGAGTAACCCCAGGCCGCGCACCACGAAGTTCTGCTGGCCCTCGTTGATGACGTCGCCGCCCACGTTGATGTTGGAGCGCTGCACGGCGTTGTACACGTCGAGCGGGGTGATGCCGAAGGTCTGGAGCTTGGTCGGGTCCACGCTGATTTCGTAGGCCTTCACTTCCCCGCCGAAGCTGTTCACGTCGGCCACGCCGGGCACGGCCTTCAGGTTGCGCTCAATCACCCAGTCCTGGATGGTTTTCAGCTCCCGGGCGGTTTGGTCTTTGCCCTCAATGGTGTAGCGGTAGATTTCGCCGGTAGGGCCGTAGGGCGGCTGCACGTCGGGGGCGGCGCCGTCGGGCAGGTCCACCGAGCGCAGCAGGTTGTTGACCTGCTGCCGGGCAAAGGCATCGTCCACGCCGTCGTCGAAAATGACCTTCACCACCGACAGGCCGAAGAGCGAGGTGGAGCGCACACTCGTCTTCTTCTGCACCGGGTTGAGGGCAATTTCAATCGGGGCCGTGACGAACTTTTCCAGCTCCTCGGCTGAGCGGCCCGGCCACTGGGTGATGATGGTAATTTCGGTGTTGGTGACGTCCGGAAACGCCTCGATGGGCGTGTTGCGGTAGCTCACCACCCCGGCTACCACGGCCACGGCGGTCATCAGGAAGATGAACCCGCGGTTTTTGAGTGAAAAGGCAATAATGCCCTGGATGAACTTGTTCATAGTGTTGAGCTATTAGCAGTTAGCTGATGGCTATTAGCATTTTTAGAAGGCAAAGCGGAGCCTGCCGGCTCGTCGGGAGCCGTTGCCGGAGTTGAAAGGAGAGCAGCTGCCAGCTACATTACCTAGTCGTTCAGCTCGTCGTAGACCAGCAGCTGGTTCTGGCCGATGATTCGCTCCCCGTCCCGCAGGCCGCTTTGCACGTAGCTCACCTCGCCCACGGTTTTGGCCAGCTTCACTTCCCGGGTTTCCACGTGGCTGCGGTCCTTGAAGACCATCACGAAGTTGCGGTCCTTGTCGAACACCACGCTTTTGGCGGGCACGGCCAGCATCTGCCGGCTTTCGGTGTTCTGCACCTTGATCTGGGCGTACATCTCGGGCTTGAGCAGGTAGCCGGGGTTTTTGAGGCGCACCCGCACTTTCATCACCTTGCTTTCGGGGTCGAGGACGTTGAAGACCTTGTCGATGCGGCCGGTGAAGTGCTTGTCGGGGTAGGAGAGGGTCGTCACGTCGGCCGCGTAGCCTTCCTTCACCTTGCTGATGTCGGACTCGAAGACGTTGGCCAGAATCCAGATGTCGTCCAGGTTGCTGACGGTGAAGAGGTTGCCCACGTTATCGGCGTTGAACTGCATGTGGTCCGTCACGTTCTTCTCGGTGATAAAGCCCGAAATCGGGGCCCGCAGCTCGTAGGTCCCGTCGTCCGACACGCCGTAGACGTTCATCTGCTTGCGGGTTTTGCCCAGGTTGCTCTGGGCCCGCTGCAGCTCCTTGCGGGCCAGGGTCACGTCGCGCTCCGAGGCCAGGCCAGCCTCAAACTGGTCTTCGGCCACTTGCAGGTTTTTGCGGGCAATGTCCAGGTCGGTGCCGGCCGAGCTGCGCTGGTTCTGCAGGTCGGCAATTTCCCCGCTCCGAATCACGGCCAGCACCTGGCCCTTGGTGACATGGTCGCCTAGTTCCACCGAGAGCTGCTCGACCACGCCGCCCACCAGCGGGTAGACCTTCACGGTTTTGTCGCCGTCGGAGGCAATCTGGCCCGAGAGGGTCAGCTCGTCGCGCACGGGCTGGGCATGCACGGTGTCAATCTTGATTTCGCGCAGCATGGTATCCGAGAGCGAGAAGCCGGCGTCGGGCTTGGGTTCGGTTTCGGCTTCCTTGTGGGAGCAGCCCGCCAGCGTGAGGCTCAGGGCAAAGGGCAGGAGAGGGGCAAAGCGGTTCATATGCGTTGGGGTGAAATGTCGTGTGGGGAAACCCCACCCCCGGCCCCTCCCCTCCGGGAGAGGGGTGCCAGACGTCAACGTGGCGAGTATGTGCCGCTCCTGAATCCTGTTCAGGAATCGTTGAACGCACCCCTCTCCCGGAGGGGAGGGGCCGGGGGTGGGGTAATATTATTCGGCCTTGAACACCGGCCGGCCGACGGCGAAGTTGAGCTGTTCGAAGGCCCGCACCCGGCTGGCGCGCAGGTTGTTGAGTTGGAGGAGGTTGTTTTTGTAGCTCTCGTAGAAGTCCAGGAATTCGACGATGGTCAGGTTGCGCTTGGCGTAGCTCTGCTCGATGCCGCCGATAAGCCGGTCGAAGTCGCCGGTGTCGCGGTTGGAGCCCTGGTAGAGCTGGTCGGCTTGTCGGGCCAGCTGGTAGGCCTGGTGCACGTCGGTTTGCACCACCAGTTGCTGCTGCTCGACCAGGGCCTTGCTGCCTTCAATCTGGGCCCGGGCGGTGCGGATGTTGCCTTGGTTGCGGTTGAAAAGGGGCACGGCCAGGCCCAGGGTCACGGCGTTGTAGTTCTGGATGTAGTTGCCGGCCCGGTCATACACGTAGCCCACGGCCAGGTCGGGGGTGGCCAGGGCGCGCTGCAGGCGCAGGTTCTGGGTTTGCTGCTCGGCGTAGGCTTGGCGGGCTTTCAAATCGGCGCGCTGCACCAGGGCGGTGTCGGCCAGCTGCTGCTCGGAGTAGGTGCCCAGGCTCAGGTCGCGCAGGGCGGCAGGGTTGGCCACGGGGCGGTAGTAGGTGCCCGAGTTGTCGCGCAGCAGCACGTGGAAGTCGGCCTGCTCGTTGGCCATGTCGGTCAGCAGCACCTGGCGCTCATTCTGAAGCTGAAACAGGAAGGCCTTGAGGCGAATTACCTCTTTCAGGGCAATGTTGCCCTTATCGTACTGGCTCTGGTACTGCGCGACGGTGTGCTGGAAGGTGCTGATTTCCTTGTCATATACCCCAATGGTCTGCTGCTTGAAGTACAGATCGTAAAAGGTGGTGCGCAGCTGGTAGCGCAGGTTGCGGAGCAGGTCTTCGAAGGTGAAGTGCTCGACCAGAGCATTCTGCTGGGCCACGCCCGCGGCGGCTTTGCGGCGGCCGGCCAGGGCAAAGAGCTGCTGCACCTGCACGGCGGTGTTGCCGGTGCGCGTCACGTCCAGCACCTTAGTGGTCTGGGGGTTGTAGGTGTTTTGCTCGATGCTCACCGTGGGATTGTCCCAGAGGCGGGCCTGCACAATCTGGGCCTCGGCGGCCGTCACGCTGTAGCGCTGGGCCAGCAGGGCGAGGTTGTTCTGCACGAAGCGCTGCTCGGCTTCGGGGAGGGTAAGACGGGTAGTGTCGGCGGGGGCGTCGGGAGCCGCGGCGTAGGCCGAGCCCGTGAGCAGCAAGGCGGTCAGCAGCAATAAGAAGCGTGGCATATCCTGGTCAGGAAGGTTGGATATGCAAGAGTACGCCGGCCGTATTAGGCCCAAATTAGAGGGGTATTAGAAACGGATTAGAATCTGAATATTTCGATAAAAGCGGCGTTTAAACGCAGATAAAGCCGTTTTGCCGGCAAAGAAAAAGCTGCTCAGCACCGAAGAAAGTAGCTGCCCGGCACTGGCCCGACCGCCGGCCTAGGCTCCGAATATCACCTCTGCCGTGGTGCCGGCGCCGAGCTGGGAGCTGACGTGCAGCTGGCCGCCGTGCAACTCGATGATGCGCCGCGCCAACGGCAGCCCCACCCCGTGGCCCACCACGATACGGGCATTGTCGGCCCGGAAGAAAGGCTGGAAGATGCGGTTCAGGTCTTTGGGCGCAATGCCGATACCGTGGTCCTCGATGCGCAGGTGCACCCGCCCGTGCTCGAAGCCGAAACGCACGCCCACCGGCTGACTTTCGGAGTACTTCAGGGCATTATCGAGCAGGTTGGTCAGGGCGCGGCTCAGCAGCTGGCGGTTGCCCTTCACTTCGAGCTGCTCGGGGGTGGCCGGCAGCTCGCCCATCGTAATCTGGACCCGGCGGCGCAACTCCGGCGGCAAGGCTTCCCGGGCCTCCCAGATCAGCTCGTCGAGCCGGATGTCGTCCCCGTGGTCGGCCGCGCTGTCGGCCTGGGTTAGCTCCAGTAGGTTGTTGATAAGCGACTTGAGCTGCTGCAATTCGTGCAGCACCGAGCCCAGGGCCTCGCGGTAGGCGGCCGGCTCCCGGTCCCGGTTCAGCAGCACCTGAATTTCGCCGATGGTGGCCGTGAGCGGGGTGCGCAGCTCGTGGGACGCGTTGCTGACAAAGGTGCGCTGCCCCTCGAAGCCCTCTTCCAGCCGTTCGAGCATCCTATTAAAGGTGCGGGCCAGGCGGGTTATTTCGTCCTGCTCGCTGCGGCTCAAACCCTGCTCATCCACGCGCAGGTGCAGGTCGTGGGCGGTGATGCGGTCCACCTGGTCGTTGACGGCGGCAATGGGCGTCAGGACCCGGCCCGCAAACAGGCGGCCGGCCACGTAAATCACCACCAGGCTGCCCACGAAGATGCAGGCCAAGATGGTGGCCAGGTGTTCTAGCCGTTTGCGCCCCGCCTGGTTTTCGGCAGCGGCCACGATGATGTATTCGCCCTGGTTGTCGCGGTAGAAGATGCCCACCGCCTGCCGGGTGCCGATGTCGAAATACACTTCTTTTTCCGTCAGGATGCGGGCCAGGATGCGGCTGGAGATGTAGACGCGGCGGTCCTGCTCGATAAAGCGGGGGTGGAGGTGGGCGTCGTAAATCTGCAGCACCTCGCCCGCCAACGTGCGCAGGTAGCGGCGCTGAAACTCCCGGAACGCCTCGGCCCGCAGCTCATCCTGCTCCAAAAACACGTAGCCCGTCACCTCGGCCCGGTCGCGCAGGCGCTGGTGAAACTCCTCGTGGGTGTAGTCGGCCTGCAGAATGTAGACCACCGTCATGGCCGCCAGCAGAATCACGGCAACAAGCCCCAGAAAAAGCCAGGTCAGGCGGTTACGGATGGTCACTTTTATAAGGTGCTAATGTGGGGAATGTGGGGAATGTGAAGAATGTGCGGGATGTGAAGAATATGCGGGATGTGGGGAATGTGCGGAATGTGAAGAAAGTGTCATTATCCACATTCGCACATTCCTCACATTTCCCACATTAAAATTCTTCCCGCATCACGTAGCCCATGCCGACCACGGTGTGAATGAGCTTGGGGTCGAAGCCTTTATCTACTTTATTGCGCAGGTAGTTCACGTACACGTCGATGACGTTGGAGCCGGAGTCGAAGGAGTCTTCCCAGGAGTTTTCGGCAATTTCGGCCCGGCTCAGCACCCGGCCCTTGTGGCGCATGAACAGCTCGAGTAAGCCAAACTCCCGGGCCGTGAGCTTGATGGGCTGCCCGCCCCGGGTGACGGTTTTGGCGGCCGTGTCGAGGGTGAGGTCGGCTAGGGTGAGGGTGGCGCCTTTGGTTTCCTGCCCCCGGCGCCGGGTCAGGGCCCGCACCCGGGCCAGCAGCTCGGGAAAGTCGAAGGGCTTGACCAGGTAGTCGTCGGCCCCGCCGTCGAAGCCCAGCAGCTTGTCGGTAGTGGTGCCCAGGGCCGTGAGCATCAGGATGGGCACCTGCTGATCCTGGGCGCGGATGGCCTGCAATACTTCCAGGCCGCTGAAGTGGGGCAGAATGACGTCCAGAATGACAAGCTCGTAGGCGTGCGTCAGGGCCAGCTGCCGGCCGAAGCGCCCGTCGTAGGCTACTTCCACCTCGTAGTTTTCCTCCTCCAGCCCGCGCCGGATAAACGCTGATACTTTCGGCTCATCTTCTACCAGAAGTATTTTCATGGGATGCGGCAGTTAGGCCCGGCACTGCGCGTCGGGCAACGGTGAAATTAGTGACTTCGATTGGTTGCCAACTACGGGCCGGCGCGTGAGGCCCGGATGAACGGCTGGCTACCCGGGGCCGGCCGCACCCGATAGGTGGTAGAGTGCTGAAAATAATTGAACAAAACTTGGGGTAAACGGCCGGTTCTCTGTTGTTTTTTATCTGGACGACCCTGGCAAGACAGAAGGTGATGGAGGATGATCGGGCCGCCTTTGCGTGTGCTATAAGTGTATACGCGCGTTGTGCGACAAGTTTCAAAAGTGCTTTTTTGAGCCCTTTAGCCCGCTTTCGAGCTTGCATTTTCCAAACAACCTCTGAATATTTGATCCTCTGCAAACGTTTGCGGTTTGCGGCTGGCCCTGCTGCCTACCCAACCAGGGCCCAGGTTATTCGCCGCCGCCGGTCCTCCTCAGAGCCTTACGTTTTTGCCCTGCCGTCCCGGTTTCGCTTTTCCGTTCGGTCTGCCTTCTTGCCCCATCTCCTTCCGTCGCTGCCGCTGGCCCCCGGGACGGAGCAATAGAAATAGAGGCCCAGAAAATCATTGAGAAATAAGCCAGATGTTCAGCGAAATGGTCAGTAATACGGCCGGGTTGGCCTCACTACAATAAATGGGAGAGGTGAAGTCCCTGGGTGGGCCTTCACCGAAACGGGACGGGATATTCCCGTCCCGTTTCTATTTCGTGGGGCGACTAGTACTTTCTTTTAGCATGAAAAACATTGATTGTCAGCCTAAAAGACGAAAAGCGCGCCGCTGGCTTCTGTGGCTGGCGCTGCTGCTGGCGCCTGGCCTGGTCAGCGCCCAGCGCCTGAGCATGCTGCGGGCCCAGGGCGGCAAAATCGTGGATGCCCAGGGCCGGGAAGTGGTATTGCGGGGTTTCAACGTGGGCGGCTGGCTGCTGCAGGAAAGCTACCTGCTCAAAACCGACACGCTCGACTCCCAGGCCCGCATCCGCGGCGGGCTGCTGCGCACGATGTCGGACCAGGAGCTGGAGGCATTCTACGAGCAGTACCGGGCCACGTTTGTTACGAAGGCCGACATCGACTTCGTGGCGGCCCAGGGCTTCAACTGCGTGCGGCTGCCTTTCCACTACGACCTGTTTCTGACCCGGCAGCAGCGCCTGGAGCGCAACAAAGTCAGCCGCCGCCCCCGCGACCCGCAGGCCGTGGAGGCTTACGTGCAACACCTGGCCCAGTGGTACGACCAAAACCAATTGTTCACCGACGCGCAACAGCTCGACGGCTTCCGCCTCCTCGACCAGGTGCTGAGCTGGTGCGCGGCCAACAACCTGTACGTTATCCTGGATTTGCACGCGGCCCCCGGCGGCCAGGGCACCGACCGCAACATCAACGACAACTTCGTGCCCCTGGACCTGTGGAAGCGCCACGACCGCCAGGGCCGCCTGATCTACCAGGATATTACCGTGCGGCTCTGGGAAAAGCTGGCCGCCCGCTACCAGCACGACCCGCGCGTGGCCATGTACGACTTTATCAATGAGCCGCATAGAGTCGACATCGAGAATGGGTTATCGAACGATAATGCCGAAATAAACGTCCTCTACAGCCGCCTGATCAACGCGGTGCGCGGCCGCGGCGACCAGCACCTGGTGCTACTCGAAGGCAACGGCTACGGCAACGAATACACCAACCTCACGCCCGACAAGCTACACGTGCAGGACCGGAGCAACCTCGTCTACAACGCCCACCGCTACTGGTGCCCCAACGACCCCGCCGCTACCGACCCCAACCCGAACCAGATCAACCTGCTGGCTAACCTGGCGGCTTTCCGGGCGAAGTGGCAGGTGCCGGTGTGGGTAGGGGAGACGGGGGAAAACTCGAACGAGTGGTTTGCCGGCGCGGTGCAGGGCCTCGATGCCCAGAACATTGGCTGGTGCCACTGGAATCTGAAGCGGGTGGAAGGCGTGACCAGCCTGCTGCGGGTGCGCCCCTACGGCAGCATCCTCACGCCGGCGGGCCGGGCCGCGCTGCTGCGCAATAGCCAGTTCAACCAGTGCGTGCCCAACCGCGACGTTATTGCCGCCCTTACCCGCCCGGCCACGGCCCGCACGCCGTTTGCCGCGCTCAGCATTCCCGGCACCATCCACGCCACCAACTACGACATGGGCCGCAACGGCATTGCCTACCACGACGCCTACGCCGAGCGAATCGACTACCGCAAGCAAGCGCCCACCAACAACGGCAGCCTCTACCGCAACGACGGCGTAGACATTGAGGCCGTGACTGATCAGGCTTCCAACGGCTTTGCCATCAGCGACATGGCGGCTGGCGAGTGGGTAAATTACACCGTGTCGGTCACCAAGGCCGGTGCTTACACGCTACGGGCCCGCGTGAAAAACGAGGCCCGCGCCCCGTCCCGCCTCACCGTTAAGCTCGACGAGGCTGTCATCGGGAGCCTGACGGTAGGCCCTGCGGCCGGTGCGGCCTGGACGACGGTAGCCGTGCCCACGACGGTGCTGCCGGTGGGCAGGCATACGCTGCAACTCTACGTCGAGCAGCCCGGTGCCAGCCTGAGCTGGCTTCAGTTCGATTTATCTTCCACCCCCACCACGCAGGGCGGCCAATAACCACCCCCGCTGCCCCCGTTTGCTGCCGCTGTCCTGGTGGCTCCCGCCGGCGTTGCTGGTTGCCCTGCGTTGGTTTGCTTAAATTGGGAGCTTCATGAGGCCCTACATCCACAAATTCCCCCGATTTCAGGCCGTCAGCTCCCTGGGCTGGCGCATCTTAGGCTGCCTGAGCCTGCTGCTGCTGATCTGTGGTGTAGCCTCCGGCCAGCCCGCTTCCCACGAAGACACGCTCCGGATCCACGCCGGCATCAACGAGCTCTACGTGGACCCCTCACGCTACGCCGTGCTCGAAGATCCTTCGGGCCGGCTTACGCTGCAGGACGTGCAAGGTGCCCGCTGGGGCTCCCGTTTTCAGGCCGGCAACCTCACTTCCGGCGGCAAGCTGGCCGGCAACATCGAGAATACGGAGTCGGCCTACTGGCTGCGCATCCACGTGCGCGCCGACAACTCCGACGAGCATCACTGGTACCTGGAGATGTTCGATTCCCACATCAACGACCTGACCTTTTACGGCCCCACCCGGGCCGGCCAGTACGCGGCCGTGCACACCGGCGCCGATTTGCCCTTTGCCACCCGCCCGTATTCCTACAAGAACTTCCTGTTTAGTCTGCCCCTGCAGCCGGGCCAGACGCATACCTACTACCTGCGGCTGAAATCCAGCTCCAAAACCAGTTTTCTGGGCCGGCTGCGCAACGAGGCCATGCTGTCGTCGCACTTCCAGAGTGAGTACGGCATGCTTGGCGGCTTCTATGGTGTGCTGCTGATCATGGTGGTCTACAACCTGTTTATCTACCTCTTTATCGGCGAGCAGACTTACCTGCGCTACGTAGTTTACGTGCTGAGCTGCAGTCTGTTATTTCTGTCGGAAGACGGCCTGGGCTTTCAGTACATCTGGCCCATGCTGCCCGATCTGAACCGCATCGTGAATGCCGGTGCCCCGATTCTGCTGCTGCTCACCTTCGGCTACTACGCCCGCCATTTCCTGGACGCCCCCCAGCGCCTGCCCCGCTTCGACCCACTCGTGCGCCTGGTGGTTTTGTTCAGCGCCGGCCTGCTGCTGCTCGATACCCTGTTTATTCAATCGGGATTCAGCTTCTGGCTGTACCTGCTGCCCTATGGCATGCTCTACTACGCCGCCATTCGGGTGTACCGGCAGGGTTTTCGGCCGGCCCGCATCTTTCTGCTGGCTCAGGGTGGGGTAGTGGCGAGTCTTTTGTTCTTGATTACCAGAAAGTTGGGAGTTGATTTTTTCAACAACGCCTTCACGGTGTACAGCATGAACGTAGCCTTCGTCTTTGAGGTGGCCGTGCTTTCCTACGCCCTGGGCGAGAAGATAAAGAGTATCAAGGATGCTACTATCCGGGCCCAGGAAAAGCTGGTGAAGCAGCTGCGGAAGAAGCACTTAGCCCAGGATCGGCTGGTGGAGCAGCTCCACCAGAACCAGGAGCTGAAAGACCAGCTCAACTCGGAGCTGGAAGCGCAGGTAGCACGCCGCACGGAGGAGCTGCGCCAGCAGAGCGAAACCATTGTGGCCCAGAACCGGGAGCTGCTGCAAGCCAACGGCCTGCTGGCCCTGCAGTCGGCGGCCATTGAAAAGCTGAACACCGACCTGCAACGCGACCTGCAGCAGGCTCAAACGGCCCGGGTGCTGTCGAAAGAGGTAGATTTTGGCGAGTTCAGCCAAATCTACCCTGACAAGGACGCCTGCCTGAGCTACCTGGCCGATTTGAAGTGGGCCCAGGGCTACCGCTGCCGCAAATGTGGGCACGAGAAATACTGCGATGCCCGCGAGGCGCACGCCCGCCGCTGCACCAAATGCCGCTATGTGGAGTCGGCTACGGCCTACACGATGCTGCAAAAGTGTAAGTTCTCCATCATCAAGGCCTTCTACGCGGTGTTCCTGATTTACACGCACAAGGGTAACTACTCGTCGCAGGAGCTTTCCCGGGTCTTGGAGCTGCGGCAGGGCACTTGTTGGAGCTTCAGCCAGAAGGTATTAGAGGCCATGCGCCGCCGCCGCCTGGCTCCCGACTACGATGAGAACGAAGGCTGGACCCACGTGCTGCTCGACTTTACGACGACCACGGAGCAAGACCAGCTAACCGTTGAGGCCGAACGTTCCTGAGGAACTGCAAACGTTTGCGGCACCTAAGCAAAATTATTTTCGAAAAAAGCGGCTTTTCGGCCGCTTTTTTCATTGTTTTTTAGCCGTAGATGCTGTTCACTGCAAAAGCCGGGTTAGGGTCAGAATTAGCCCCAAATGCCCCGGCTGGCGTGTGCGGTAAGTGTATAATCACGATGTGAAGTAGGTGCAAAAACCCTGTTTTTGGCTTGTATGAGGGGTTTTTGCTATTGCATTTCCTGAACAAGGAAGGATATCTTTGGGTATTCCCCCCAACAAAATGGCTACTTCTCATCCTTCTCTGGTAGCTCCGGCTGGAGCATCCCGGGGGTTCGTGTTCCCGCAGAGTTCAGTGGCGGTCCGCGTTACCCAGGCTTTCGTGCTCGGTACGGCTTTGTGCCTCGGCAGCAGCTGCCAGCGGGCCGCTGTGCCCGCCACAACTGTGGCGCCGGTGTCCGCTGCTACCTCTACCAGTTCGGCTTCTGCGGCCAGCAGCGAGTTGCCCCGTGCTGTGGTGAGTGAGCGGGTAGCGGCGCTGCTGGCCCAGATGACGCTGGAAGAGAAAATCGGGCAGATGACCCAGCTCACGAACACCGTCATCAACACGACCGGCGTACAGAAAGACGTGACGCTGGACTCGGCCAAGCTGGTGCCCCTGATCCGGCAGTATCACGTGGGTTCCTTTCTGAATGGGGAGGCCGTGCCCGCCACGCAGTGGGTTCGGTATTCGGCCGCTTTGCAGCGCATCGCTATGCGCGAGTCGCGCCTGCACATTCCCATTATCTATGGCATCGACCATATGCACGGGGCCAGCTACGTGGCCGGCACGGCTATTTTTCCGCACAACCTGAACCTGGGTGCCACCTTCAACCCCGAGTTTGCCCGCCAGACGGCCCGCGCCACGGTGCTGGAGTCGGCCGACCTGGGGCACCACTGGGTGTTTGCGCCCGTGCTCGACCTGGGCGTAAATACCTACTGGCCGCGGGTGTACGAAACCTACGGCGAAGACCCGCTGGTCGCCTCCGTGATGGGGGCCGCTTTTGTGCGGGAGATGCAGGAAAACAAGGAAATAGCGCCCTACAAAGTCGCGGCCTGTGGCAAGCACTTTCTGGGCTACTCCGACCCGCGCAACGGCTGGGACCGGACCAACGCCCAGATTTCCGACCAGCGCCTCCAGGAGTTTTTCCGCCCCTCGTTTCAGGCGGCCATGGATGCCGGCCTGAAAACCATCATGATTAACAGCGGCCTGATTAACGGCGAGCCGGTGCACTCGTCCAAGGCCATTCTCACCGATCTGCTGCGCCGCCAGATGGGCTTTAAGGGCGTCGCCGTGACCGACTGGGAAGACATCATCCGGCTGGTGCGCATCCAGAAAACGGCTCCTAACGAGAAGGAAGCCACGTTCCAGGCCATCGACGCGGGGGTGGACATGGCCATGACGCCCTACACGACCAACTTCTGCCGCTACGTGAAAGAGCTGGTGCAGGAAGGCCGCCTCACCGAAGCGCGCATCAATCTGTCGGCGGGCCGGGTGCTGCAGCTGAAAGACGAGCTGGGGCTGTTCGAGAACCCCATGCCCCGCACCGACCGCCTCAGCCGCATCGGCGACCCGGCCCTGAAACTACAGGCCGTAGAAGCCGCCCGCGAATCCATCGTGCTGCTGAAAAACGAGCAGAACACGCTGCCGCTGGCTCCCGCTAAGGTAAAGCGCCTGTTGGTGGTTGGTCCCTCGGCCGACTCCCGCGCCAACCTGGCCGGCGGCTGGACCCTGGCCTGGCAGGGCCGCCCGGAAGCTGAATACCCCAAAGAGGTGCTGACCATCTACGCCGCCCTGCAAAAGGAATATCCCGGCGCCCAAGTGCAAACGATTCCGTACCGGGACGCCGCCGGTAAGCTGACGCTGGCCGCTGTTAACGCGGCGGCCCGGCAGGCCGATGCCGTGGTGCTGGCCCTCGGGGAGCGGCCCTACACCGAGGGGCTGGGCAACACCAGTGACCTGACCCTACCCGACGACCAGCAGCAGCTGGTGCGCGCGGCACAAGGCAGCGGCAAGCCCACGGTGCTGGTCGTCATCGGCGGCCGGCCCAGTATTATTCGGGGCGTGGCCGAGAAGTCGGGGGCTGTTCTGTGGGGCGGGCTGCCGGGCTTTGGCGGCGGGCAGGCCATTGCCGAAATCATCAGCGGCAAGGTGAATCCCAGCGGCAAGCTTTCCTTTACCTACCCGCAGTTTGCCGGCCACATTTCGCCCTACCACCACGACAACAACGAAAACTCGCTCGACCTGAGCGACTTCGGGGCCGGCTTCGAAAACCGGGGCCCCAAATTCAAGCCGGCCATGCTCACCGAATACGGGGAAGGCCTGAGCTATACCTCGTTCCGATATAGCACCCTGCAACTCTCCGACTCGGTGCTCAGCGGCAGCGGCACGCTACGCGCCACGGTGCAGGTGACCAACACCGGCCGCCGCGCCGGCAAGGAAGCCGTGCTCTGGTTTCTGACCGACGAGGTGGGCCGCGTCACCCGCCCCGTGCGCTTGCTCAAGCACTTCGAGAAGCAGGAGCTGGCCGCCGGCGCCAGCCGCACCTTCACCTTCGAGATTCAGCCCCAGCAGCACCTGACTTACCCCAATGCCCAGGGACAGGCCCAGCTGGAAGACGGCTTCTTTACGCTCCGCGTGGGCGGCCAGACCAAGCGCTTCCGCTACGTGACGCCCACGGCCGCTACCACCCCCGCCGACCGGCAGGGCAGCGCCGGCACCCGACCCTAGAACCATCGGCCCCGGCCGGTCGGCTTCCGACGGAGGGCTTTCCCCTTTTTCGCTCCACACTTCCTAATTCCTACCTCCATGAACTCAAACCACTACCCGCATTTTCTGCGGCGGGCGCTGCTGCTGGCGACGCTGGGGCTGCCGGCACTGAGCCTGCCCACCCTGGCTGGCTCGGCAGCCCTGCCGCTGCCCGTGGCTGGACGTCCTACGCTGGCCGATATTCCGGTGTCGGGCCGCGTGACGCAAAGCAACGGCGAGCCGCTGCCCGGTGTTACCGTGCTGGTGAAAGGCACCTCCCTGGGTACTTCGACCAACTCCGACGGTACGTTTTTGCTGAACGCGCCGGAAAACAGCACGCTGGTATTCAGCTACGTAGGCTACGTGCGCCGGGAAGTAGCCGTGACCAGCGCCAACAGCGGCAGCCTGGCCGTGACGCTGGACGAAGATCTGAAGGCGCTGAGTGAGGTGGTGGTAGTGGGGTATGGCACGCAGGAGCGCACCAGCGTTACCGGGGCCGTATCGTCGGTGTCGGGTAAGGACATTGCTGCCCAGCCCGTGGCCGACCCCGTGCAGGGTCTGCAGGGCCGCGCGGCGGGTGTTACCGTCACCCAGAACTCGGGGGCCCCGGGTGGCGCCGGCGGCACGGCCGTGCGGGTGCGCGGCATCACCTCGGCCGGCAACAACTCGCCGCTGTACGTGATAGATGGCTACCCGCTGCCCTCGAACGACGCGAACGGCAACTCGGTGGAAAACCAGCTCAACGCCATCAACCCCAACGACATCGAAAGCGTTGACGTGCTGAAGGATGCCTCCGCGACGGCCATCTACGGCTTGCGGGCAGCCAATGGCGTGGTCATTATCACAACCAAGCGCGGCAAGGCCGGCACCGCGACCATCAACCTGGATGCGTACCGGGGCGTGCAGCAGGTGTGGCGCAAGCTGAGCCTGCTGAACGCGGAGGAATATGCCACCATCAACAACGAGTCGCGGCTGGCCAAGGGCGAGCCGATTCTGCCCCAGCTCAGCAACCCCAAGGCGTTGGGGGAGGGTACCAACTGGCAGGACCAGATTTTCCGGCCCTCGGCCGTGATTCAGAGTTACAACCTGTCGGCCTCGGGCGGCAGCGAAAAGGCGCGCTACGCGGTGTCGGGCGGCTATTTCCAGCAGGATGGCACCATCATCGGGTCGCACTTCGAGCGGTTTACGCTGCGGGCCAACGGCGACATCCAACTCAATAAGATTCTGAAAATCGGCAACAGCCTGTCGCTCACCAACCTCAACGACCGGCAGGTAGATACCGGCAGCAACGAGTTCGGGGTGCTCAGCAACGTGCTCCAGATTCCCTCCACGCTGCCGGTCTACAACGCCGACGGCAGCTGGTACGAGCCGACCAGCACCGACGGCTTCGTGGAGCCCAACCCCGTGCTGCAAGCCCTGATTACGGACTCCAAGTTTACCCGCAACCGGGTGCTGACCACCTTCTTTGCCGAGCTGGAGCCGCTGAAAGGGCTGCGCTTCCGCACCAACGTGGGCGCCGACCTGGTGTTTGACAACTACAATGCCTTCTCGCCGTCGCTCGGGCCCAACTCGCCGCGCAACGCCACGGCCAGCGCCAGCGCCTACAACAACTACAACCCCAGCTACCTGATTGAAAACACGCTGAGCTACGACCGTCTGTTTGGCGGTAAGCACCAGGTGACGCTGCTGGCGGGTCAGTCGGCCCAGCAGTTCAACTACAGCACGATGGCCGTGAGCCGCGCCGGCTACACCAACAACGTGCTGCGCCAGATCAACAACGGGCCCGAAAACGCGCTGCTGCGCAACAGCGGCGCCGTGAGCCCCCCCGACCGCCTGGCCAGCTACTTCGGCCGCGTCAACTACGAGTTTGCCGGCAAATACCTGCTGGCCGCCACGGCCCGCTACGACGGCAGCTCGGCCTTCGCCCTGGGTCAGAAGTTCGGCTTTTTCCCCGGCGTATCGGCGGGCTGGCGCATTTCGGAGGAAGCCTTCATCAAGGACATTGCCAGCATCAGCAACCTGAAGGTGCGCGTGGGCTGGGGCCGCGTGGGCAACCCGCTCAACGCGGGCCGCTTTGCCTACCTGGCCAACATTAACTCCGGCATTACCTACCCATTCGGTTCCGCCGGCGACATCAACATCGGGGCCGCGCCGACCAAGCAGCAAAACACGCTGCTGAAGTGGGAAATCAACGAGCAAACCAACGTGGGCCTCGACGTGGGCCTGTTCCAGAACCGCGTGGAAGCTACGCTGGACCTCTACAACCGCCGCTCGCCCAACCTGATCAGCCTGGTGCCACCGCCCTACGTGACGGGTACCTACGAATCGGTGAACACCAACGCCATCGACTCCTACAACCGCGGCCTCGACCTCTCGGTGACGACGCGTAACTTCCAGGGCGCCAACGACGGCCTGACCTGGACGACCACGCTGGTGTTCTCGACCTACTCCAGCCGCATCGACAAGCTGGGCGTGGCCGTGCCCTTCAACGGCCTGACGGACCGCAACCTGAACGCCGTGGTGCGCTACGACGAAGGCCAGCCCTTCGGTTCGTTCTACGGCTACGTGGCCGACGGCCTGTTTCAGAACACGGAAGAGGTGAAAAATCACGCCCGCCAGACCGTCGGCACCGACCCCGGCAAAAGCACCGCCCCCGGCGACATCCGCTTCAAGGACCTGGACGGCGACGGCGTCATCACCGACAAAGACCGCACGTTTATCGGCGACCCGAACCCGGACTTCACGTATGGTGTTACCAACACGCTTACCTTCAAAGGCTTTGATTTCAACGTGTTTCTGCAAGGCTCGCAGGGCAACGACGTCTACAACCTGAACCGGGTGTATACCGAAGGCGGCCTGACGACCAACGGCAACTCCAGCACCCGCGTGCTGAAGCGCTGGACCGGTGAAGGCACCAGCAACGACGTGCCCCGTGCCATTGCCGGCGACCCCAACCTGAACCTGCGCATTTCCAGCTACTTCGTGGAAGACGGATCCTACATGCGCGTTAAGATGATGACCCTGGGCTACACCGTGCCCAAGACCATCGTGAGCCGCGTGGCGGCCCAGAGCCTGCGCGTGTACGTCAGTGCCCAGAACCTGCTGACCCTCACCCGCTACAGCGGCTTTGACCCCGAGCTGGGGCAAGGCGGCGTCGATCGGGGCGTGTACCCGCAGTCGCGCGTGTTTCTGGCTGGCCTGAACATCGGCTTCTAAGCCGGTCGCGCCGTTTTTTCATCCTTCTGCCTTTCATTCCCCCCATGAAAACGACCACTACCAAAGCCGCCGGCGCGTTGCTGCTCCTGAGCCTGCTCGCGGGCTGCGGCGAAAAGTTTCTGGATGTGAGCCCCAACAGCTCCGTGACCGACGAGAATTTCTACCAGACCGAAACCGACGCCATTCAGGCCACCAACGCTGCCTACGCCGAGCTGAGCCGGGGCGGCCAGTACAACTACGCCCTGTGGGGCATCGGCGACATTATGTCGGATAACTCGACCACCGGTGGTGGCGGGGGCGGCGACGGCCTGGAGGAGCAGCAGCTCGACAACTTCAACATTCCGGCCAGCAACCCCATGACCACCCGCCTGTGGAACGGCAGCTACGTGGGCATCGGCCGCGCCAACCTAGTGCTGGAAAAAGTGCCCGGCATCACCAGCATGTCCGACAAGATCCGGCGGCGCTGCCTGGGCGAGGCGCACTTCCTGCGGGCCAAGTACTACTTCGACCTGGTGCGGGCCTTCGGCGACGTGCCCCTGATTACGACTCCGGCCAAAAGCCCCGAGGACGCCCGCCTGCCCCGCACCCCCGCCGACCAGGTATACGGCGTGATTATCTCCGACCTGACTTCCGCCATCGGGGAGCTGGACGAAAGCTACTCGGGTGCCGACCTGGGCCGCGCCACCAAATGGGCCGCCGCCGGCCTGCTGGCGAAAGTGCAGCTCACGCGGGGCAACATGGGCGAAGCCGCCCGGCTGGCCCGCGACGTAATCGGCTCGGGCAAGTACAGCCTGTGGACCAACTACGGCGACAACTTCCGGGTGGAAAACGAGAACGGCCGGGAGTCCCTGTTTGAGGTGCAGTACATCAACGGGAAAAACGAATACACCTTCGACGGGCTGGGTTTCGTGGGCAACGAGTTTTTTGCCCCCCGCGGCCAGAACCTGGTGCCCCAGAACGGCTACGGCTTCAACGTGCCGGAGCCGGAGTTCGTGCAAGGCTACGAGGAGGGTGATAAGCGCCGCGACGTGACCATCTGGAAGCCCGGCGACAAGTACCCCGACGGCCGCGTGCAGCCCGCTTCCCTGCAAGGCTCGCCCAACGGCTACAACGTGAAGAAGTGGTTCGTGGGCAAAACCAACACCCTGGTTTGGGATTCGCCCCTGAACATTCCGGTGCTGCGCCTGGCCGAAATCTACCTGATTCACGCCGAGGCCGCCGGCCCCGTGGAGGGCCGCGAGTCCATCAATCTGGTGCGCCGCCGCGCCTTCGGCGATGCCAACCACGACCTGCCCGCCGGCATGGCTCCCGAGGCCTTCAAGGCGGCCGTCGTCAAGGAGCGGCGCTACGAGCTGGCCTTCGAGTGCGACCGGTGGTTTGACCTGAAGCGCACCGGCGACCTGCTCCGCTCCCCGGCGTTGCAGGCCAAAGGCGTGAAGCCCTTCAACGTGCTGCTGCCCATTCCGCAGTCGGAGCGCGATGCGAATCCTAACCTGAGTCAGAACCCCGGCTACTAGCCCCGGCCTGCCTTGTTCCGCCGATTTTTAACCTGCCCGTATATGACTAGTTTTTTTCGTAAAGCCGCCTGGATGCTGCTGGCCAGCCCACTGGTTCTGGCTTCGTGCCAAAAGGAAGACGACGACAACACGCTGGAAGGTCCAGTGCCCGTATCCGACTTCACGGTGTCGCTGAACACGTCGCAGTTCCCGATTGTGGCCACCTTCACCAGCACCAGCAAGGATGCCTTTCTCTTCCAGTGGAACTTCGGCGACACGCCGGTGCGCGGCTCCGGGCCGGTCGTGACGCACACCTACAAGCGCCCCGGCCCCGTAACGGCCACCCTGACCACCGCCGGCCCCGGCGGCACGGGCAACGTGGCCAGCAAGGAGTTTGACATTCCGACCGCCTGCGGCAACAACGGCTTCGCCGTGCTGACGGCCTGCGCCACCTCGGGCGCTACCACCTGGACGATTTCCGACCAGCCCCGCGCCATTGTGAAGCTGGCGGCCAACGGCACTGAGATTTCGGCCTCGGGCGTGCTGCCCGCCTGCCAGCTCGACGACCAGTTCTCGTTTACCAGCGTGTACACCTTCAGCTACGATGCCGGGGCGTCCACGTTTGCCAACGGTGCCTGCGGTGACGCCCTGAGCCTGAACGCCGACTTCGTGTACAAGGTCAACGGCTCGCTGGGGCAGATTATCCTGCAAAACAAACGCTCGTTCATCGGCCTGCCCGATTCGGTGGTTAACAAGACCTACGACATCGTGGAAGCCTCGGCCACGCGCCTGCGCCTACAGGGCACCAACCCCGACGGCACCAAAACCATTGTGACGTATGCGCCCCAGCTCTCGGCCCTCGACCGCGCCAAGCGCCTGCTGACCGGCGGCTCGTCGCGCACTTGGGTGCTCGACAACACCCAGGAAAAAACCATTGTGGTGGGCCCGAGCGATGCTGACCCGACCAGCTACTTCGGTGGCGGGGCGGCGGGCAGCCTGCCCGGCTGCCAGGCCGACGACGAGTTTACCTTCAGCGACGCCGGGGTGTATACCTACAATGCCAAGGCCGAGACGCTGGTAGCCGGCGCCGGGTGCGGAGCCCCGCTCTCGGGTACTTCCGCCTTCACGTTCGGCGGCGCTACGGGCGCCGGCATTGCCCAGTTTGAGCTGGCGCGGCCCACGTCCTTTATCGGCGTGACCGACGCTAACAACCGTATTTACCGCATCCTGGCCATCACCGAGCAGACCATGCTGCTGCGCGTGGGTCCTCCCACCGGTGGCGTGGTGCACACCATGAAACTGCGCGTGAAATAGCCTGTTCGGCCCCGCGCTCTAGCCCCTTATTCTCTTCCCGTCATGATTCGTACCTCCCTCTTTATTCGCCCGCGCCTGTTGGCGGCCGTGGCCGTGGCAGCCGTAGCAGGTTTGCTCTCCTGCACGCAGGAACCCGAAAAAGTGCTGCCCGCGCCCAAAACGGCCGAGCCCATCGTAAACGAGGAAGCCCGCGACTACGCCCAGTACACCGAGCTGGCCTGGAGCGACGAGTTTACGGGCGGCCAGCTCGACGACACCAAATGGACCTATGAAATAAAGGACCAGTGGTTTAACAACGAGCTGCAGGCCACCACCAACTCGCCCAAAAACCTGTTTCTGGCCGGCGGTGTGCTCAACATTCAGGCCCAGAAGGAAAACCTCAACGGCAAGAACTACACCTCGGCCCGCATCATTACCCGGGGCAAAAAAGACTTCGGCTTTGGCCGCCTCGACGTGCGGGCCAAGCTGCCCAAGGGCAAGGGCATCTGGCCCGCCATCTGGATGCTGGGCTCGAACGACCAGACCGTGCCGTGGCCCGTCTGCGGTGAAATCGACATTATGGAGCTGCGCGGCAGCACGCCCAACGTGAACATCAGCACCGTGCACTACGGGGCCACCACCGCCCCGGCCGACAAGCGGCAGATGGGCACGACCAAGGCGCTGGCCAGCGGCGACTTTTCGGAGGCTTACCACACCTTCACCCTGATCCGGAGCAAGGACCTGCTGCGCTTTTTCCTCGACGGCACAGAGTACTACCGGCTCACGCCCACGCAGGTGACGCCCTACCCGTTCAACAACCCGTTCTACCTGATTCTGAACGTGGCCGTGGGGGGCAACTTCGACGGCAACCCCGACGCCACTACCACCTTCCCGCAGCGCATGGAGGTAGAGTACGTGAAGTTCTGGAACTACAAATAAGCCCGTGGCCCGCCGGCCCCAACTGCTGGGGCCGGCGGGCTTATGGTACTGAAGCCGGCTCCTCGGCCCCGACTCTTCTTTCATTCCGCATTCCCACTTTCTAACCCCATCGGTATGTTGTCAACTTTTACAAAATCTCTTCTCATGGCGGGGGCTTTGCTCACGCTGGGCCACACGGTGGCGGCGCAGACGCTCTACGACAACTTCGAGACTACCCGGCGCGTGTCGTACTCGTTTACCAGCGGCGTGTTTACCCAGCCTACCGCCAACCCGTTTCCCAGCGCGGCCAACAACAGCGCCAGCGTGGCCCGCTACGTGCGCAACGCCGCCGAGCAGTTCGATGTTATCCTGATCAACCCGCAGGCGCCGCGCCTGGCCGACGTGACGCCCTACCTGACCGGGGCCAAGAAAATCAGCCTGAAGGTGTATAGCCCCGCTGCCGGCCGCGCCATGCAGATTGTGATACAGAACAAGACCAAATCGGCTACGGGCTACCCCAACGGCAACGTGGGCGGCACCTTCAACGCCACTACGACCGTGGCCAACGCCTGGGAAACGCTCACCTTTACCTACACGGCCGGCGGCCCGGGCGCGTTTGACCCCACCGCCCTGCCGACCGAAGCCGACCAGCTGGTGCTGCTCATCGAGCCGGCCACCAACAGCGGGGCAACCTACATTCTGGACGATATTACGGGCCCCGAGCTGGCTACCAGCGCCCCGGTGGTCGATCAGCTGTACGAGAACTTTGAAAACGTGCGCCTGCTGAACTACGTGCTCAAGAAAAGCAACGGCGGCTTCAACGGCGACACGCTGAACAACGCCCCCTCGACGGCCAACAACAGTGCCCGCGTGGGCCGCTACACCCGCAGCAACCAGCAATTTGACGTGCTGGTAGTGCGCCCCAAGCAGCGCCCCGCCGACGTTTCGGCCTACCTGACCAATGCCAAGCAGATGACCATGAAGGTGTTCAGCCCGGCGCCCGGCATTCCGTTCCAGATTACGATGCAGGACTCGACCCGCGCCGGCGCTACCAACTACCCGGCCGGCCGCCACTCGGAATACGTAGCCACCACCACCGCTACCAACGCCTGGGAAACGCTGGTTTTCAACAACGTCAGCCGCCCCGACGCGACGGTTTCCTCTACGTCCGTCAACGAGCTGGTGCTGCTCATCGCGCCCAACACGACGACCAAGCGCCGCGTGTATCTGGATGACTGGTATGGCCCCACGCTGCTGACGGCTACGCCGACCACCGCCGCCCGCCCGGCCGGCGCCGAGCTGGCCGCCAGTTGGCCCAACCCCGCGGCCGACTACACCAACATCAGCTTCTCGCTGGCCAAACCCACCACCGTTACGCTGGCCGTGTATGATGCCCAGGGCCGCCGCGTGGCCGTGCTGCTCGATGCCCAGACCCGCCTTACCGGCGAGCACACGGTGACGCTGCCCACGACCAATCTGGCCTCGGGCCTCTACCACTACCGGCTGGAAGTGGGTGACCGGGCCGTGAGCCGCGCGTTCAGCGTGACGCACTAGCACGGGCTTGGGGTAGCGTAATTTGGCTACTTCAGCCCTTACCGGCGCCCGATACCCTACGTTCCAGGGCCTGCCTGCTAATGCGGCGGCCCTCGTTCGCCGAGGCTGGTTTCGCGAAGTTAGGAGCGCGGAGCCAGCCTCTTTTTTTGCCCTGTTCAAGGCGTTTCACTTTCTCTTTCTTCCTTCCTATGGCTCTTGTTGCTCCTTCCCAGGCCAGTGCGCCTACCGCTGCCGAGGGCGGCCAGCCGCGCTACACGTCGGCCCTGGCCTCGCTCACGGTACTGTTCTTCATGATGGGTTTCATCACCTGCCTGAACGACATTCTGATTCCGTACCTGAAAGGGCTGTTCACGCTCAGCTACGCCAAGGTGAACCTGGTGAATTTCTGCTTTTTCGGGGCCTACCTGGTGATGGGCGTTCCGGCTGGCCTGCTGGTGAAGCGCCTGGGCTACAAGGGCGGCATGCTGGTCGGCTTTCTGATTGCGGCCCTGGGCTGCCTGCTGTTTTACCCGGCTGCCGCCAGCCGCACGTTTGCCCTGTTCCTGGGGGCGTTGTTCGTGCTGGCTACCGGCATCGTGACCCTGCAAGTGGCCGGCAACCCCTACGTGGCTATTCTGGGGCCGGCCGCTACGGCCTCGTCGCGGCTCACGCTCACGCAGGCGTTCAACTCGCTGGCTACCACTATTGCCCCCATCCTCGGCGCCCGCCTGATTCTCTCCCACCTGCCCGACCTCAAGAAGCTCTCGGCCGCGCAGGCCGCCGCCCTAGATGTCTCCTCCGTGCAGTACCTCTACCTCGGCATCGGGGCCGTGCTGGTGCTTATCAGCTTGCTGCTGCTGTTTCTTAAGCTGCCCACCATTTCGCACGCTCCCGCGCCGGCCGGCGACACCCAGCGCGCTTGGCACTACCGCCACCTGGTGCTGGGTCTGGTCGGGATTTTTGCTTACGTCGGGGCCGAAGTAGCCATTGGCTCCCACATTGTGAGCTACCTGGGCCAGGCCGAGGTGATGAACATGCCCGCCCAAACGGCTGGCGAGCAGGTAGCCTTCTACTGGGGGGCGGCCATGGTGGGGCGCTTTGCCGGTATTTTCGTGCTGCGTGCCTTCCGGCCCGGTCGGGTACTAGCCTTCACGGCCCTGGGAGCGGTGTTGCTGGTGCTCATTTCCATCAATACCAGCGGAGCCGTAGCCATGTGGAGCCTGCTGGCTGTGGGCCTGATGAACGCGGTGATGTTCCCCGTCATTTTCACGCTGGCCGTGGCCGGGCTGGGCCGCCACACCGAAGACGCGTCCGGTCTGCTGTCGGCGGCCATTGTGGGCGGCGCCATCATTCCGCCGCTCTTCGGCCTCATTGCCGACAGCCAAAGTGGTGGGGGCGGCGTGCACGCCCTGCGCCTGGCTTTTGCCCTGCCAATGCTCTGCTACCTCTACATTGTATGGTATGGCCTGCGCGGCAGCCGCCCGGCCGCTGCCCCCGTCACGGCCTGATAGCCGCGCCTGTGTTAGACGTAAAAAGCCGCCGACCACTAACAGGGTCGGCGGCTTTTGCGTTGTACGCCTGCTGGCTTCTTACTCCTGAACCAGCCCTACACCATCCACAATAGTAGCCTCGTAGGTGTCCAGCTTCCGGCCCAGGCGCTGCTGGTAGCCGGCTTTCATGTGCTCCACGAAGGCCGCCACGTGCTCGGTAGCTACCAGGTTGATGGTGCAGCCCCCGAAGCCGCCGCCCATCATGCGGCCCCCGTAGATACCCGGGGCCGTCTGGGCCAGCTCCACCAGCACGTCCAGCTCGGGGCAGCTTACTTCGTACTTGTCGCGCAGGCCGGCGTGGGAGGCGTAGAGCAGTTGGCCCGCAGCCGCTAGGTCGCCCTGGGTCAGTACCCGGCAGGTTTCCTCCACGCGCTGATTTTCCTCCAGCACGTACGAGCAGCGCCGGTATATTACTTCGCCCAGCTCGGCGCGGTGCGCCGCCAGCTGGGGCAGCGTCGCGTCGCGCAGGCTCTTGATTGCCGGGTAATGCTGCTGCAAGATGGCCACGCCCCGCTCGCACTCCTGGCGGCGGGTGTTATACTCAGAGCTGGCCAGGGCGTGCTTCACGCCCGAGTTGCAGAGCACGATGCGGCAGCTGCTGGTATCGAAGGGGTAGTACTCGTAGGCCAACGAGCGGCAGTCGAGGCACACGGCCTGCCCGCGGCGGCCAAACACGCTGGCAAACTGGTCCATTAGGCCGCACATTACCTGGGCGTATTCGTGCTCGGCGGCCTGGCCCATCTTGGCTATTTCCATGGGTTGCAGGCCGGTGCCCAGCAGCTTATCCAGGGCGTAGAGCATGCCACACTCCACCGCCGCCGACGACGACAGCCCCGCCCCGGCCGGCACCGTACCCCCAAACACGCAGTCGAAGCCCGGCACCGCCACCCCGCGTTTTTGCAGCTGAGCCACCACGCCCAGCAGGTAGTTGGCCCATTGGGTGTGGCTGGGCTGCACCGCGTCGGCGGGCACGTCCACGGCTTCTTGCAGGTCGTGGGCGCGCAACCGGATGGTGCCGGTCTGGTTCAGGGCCACCGCGAAGTACATTTCCTTGTCGATGGCGGCGGGCAGCACGTAGCCGCCGTTGTAGTCGGTGTGTTCCCCAATCAGGTTGATGCGGCCCGGGGCCCGCACCAGCAGCGGTTCGGCCTGAAACTGCTGGCGAAACGCAGCGGCAATATCGTGGATAAGCATAAGCCCTGAGGGTTGAGTGGGTGGAGAGCAGCCGGAGCCGCAAGTTGGCTCGCGGCGGCGAAGGTAAGTTTACGCGGCTGGCTTTTCTTTGGCTGCCTTTCGAGCCGGAACGCAGTAGGGCAGCGCGCACAAAAAACGGGTAAGATGTTGGGCCGCTTGTGGGAGGCTCGCCGCGGGGCCAAATGCTAGCCCAGAAACAAAAACCTGCTGCATTTCTGAGAAATATTAGTTAAGTTATACTTGTGCCGGAAATTAGTTGCGGAGTTAGGCCAGAGTGGTCAGAATTGTGCTCCACCCTTCCTCTCTGAAGCTCGCGGGGTATTTCAGAAAAATAGGCTGAATCGAACTTGATTTACGGCTTCGAGCGTTGCGGGTCATCTTTTGCCGGCTGAGCTTTACCGCCCAGTGAGGGGAAAGCAGGAGACATCAGGCAGTATTAAAAAAATACACTTGTTTGGTTGCCGATTGAAGTAAAATAGTATCTTTCGGTTTGCTGCGCTAAGCCGGGTTCCAAATTCCCCCACTGTTCAGCTCGTAAGAGCAAACCTGGCCGTGCAGACGAAGTGTAGTGTGTTTTGGTCTGGCCCTCGGGCTGGCACCGTCCCGAAGCCCATCTTTCGTTTCCCACCCCTTTTTTTTCTTCTATTGTGTCGTTCGACCTCGAAAGCGGACCGTCTTACGCGGCGGTTCCCCCTGTAGATTCCTCGACTGAGCATGTGGCCCCGGCGCCACCGGTCGAAGCTGTGCCCACCGTGGCCCCGCCCGTGGAAGCGGCCCCCAGTCCCAACTACGCCAACATCGTGCTGCCCGGCGACTTCCCGGACCCGACCATTGCCAAAATCGGCAATACGTACTGGGCCAGCGCAACCTCGGCCGAGTGGGGGCCCGTGTTTCCCCTGTTCAAGTCCGATAACCTGGTCGACTGGGAGCTGGTGACCCACGTGTTTCCCGGCCCGCTGCCCGACTGGTGCGACGCCAATTTCTGGGCCCCGGAGATTTTCTACGAAGGCGGCAAAACCTTCATCTACTACACCGCCCGCCAGAAAAACGGCCCGCTGTGCGTCGCCGTGGCCAGCGCCGACCAGCCCGAAGGCCCCTACACCGACCACGGTCCGCTGGTGGGCCAGCCCCTGGGCTCCATCGACGGCTTCCCGATGCGCGACGAGCACGGCGACCTGTACTTGGTCTGGAAAGAGGACGGCAACAGCAAAGGCCAGCCCACGCCCATCTGGGCCCAGCGCATCAACGAAGAGCGCATGGCCCTGGTCGGCGAGAAAGTGGAGCTGTTCCGCAACACCGAGAAGTGGGAGGGCTGCCTGGTGGAAGGCTCGGCCATCGTGCGCCACGCCGACTACTTCTACATGTTCTACGCCGGCAACGGCTGCTGCGGCAAGTGCTGCAACTACGCCACCGGCGTGGCCCGCGCCCAGAGCCTGCTCGGCCCCTGGGAGAAGTGCCCCCAGAATCCGATTCTCGATAAAAACAAAACCTGGAAGTGCCCCGGCCACGGTACCGTGGCCGAGTACGAGGGCCGCTGGTTTCTGCTCCACCACGCTTACTACACCGACAGCCACGAGTTTGTGGGCCGGCAGGGCATTCTGAGCGAGTTCACCTGGAATGCGGAGGGTTGGCCCGAGTTTCAGGGCCAGAGCCCCCAGGCAGCCCCGCTGGCCGATCTGCGCGTGCTCAACGTCACCGACGACTTCAGCGGCCCGCAACTGGCCCAAACCTGGCAGTGGCCCGTGGGCGAGCAGCCCGAGGTCGGCGTCAGCGACGGGCAGCTGCTGCTCACGGCCCGTCCGCAGGGCCTGGGTGCTATGGTGGCGCAGCGCACGTTTGCCGCCACCTACAAGGCCATTACTACCCTCGACTTCGCTTCCCTGGCTCCCGGCACCTTTGCCGGCATCGGGGCCATCGGCGACCATGCCAACTCCCTGACGCTGCTGGCCGGCGACAACAGCCTGCAGCTCTGGCACGTGAAAGGCGGCCAGCAGCAATGCCTGACCAAAGTAGCGGTGGAAAGCTGCAAACACCTGTCGCTGCGCCTGGAGGTGTGGGGCGGGCAGCGCTACCGCTTCAGCTTCAGCCCCGACGGCGTGACGTGGGTAGCCATGCCCACCGAGAGCTTTGCCATCAATGGCACCTACCTGCCGCCCTGGGACCGGGGCATCCGGGTGGCGCTGCTGGCGCAGGGGCCGGCCTCGTCCACGGTGGCTTTCAACCATTTCGCGCTGCGCAATCAGCGGTAAGCAAGACTTTATAGGAAAGCAAAAGCCCCGGTTACGTTAGTAGCCGGGGCTTTTGCTTGTCGGGTGGAAGCAGTTGGGCTACAGCTTAAACTGCAGGCTGAGCTTGACGCCGAAGTTGCGGGCTTCGGCCGCATTGCGGTAGGTGAGGCGGTGCAGGAAGTCGACGCGGGCTACCTTGAAGATGTTTTCGACGCCGTAGCCCACCTCGGCGTAGGGGCCGTGGTCGAGGGCCTGGAAGGTGGGCAGCTTTTCACCGGTCGAGGGGTGCCGGGGCGGGCTCAGGTTGCGGTTGGCGCTGCGCACGTCGCCAAACAGCACGTTGCCCGAGGCCAGCAGCCGCCAGTTGAGCTTGCGCAGCAGCGGCAGGCTATTGAGCAGCAGGCCCTCGAAATGGTCTTCGACCCGCACCGAGGCATACCGGTCGCTGACGAACTCGAAGTAGCGCATCAGGTTGAAGGCCGCACCGTTGTAGAACGGCGACTGGTTGCCCATGTGGGTTTTCAGCAGGGGATAGGGCACCGTGCTCGGAATGTAGCCGGCCTCGAACCGGTAGTCGGCGCGGCCAAAGATGCCGACCTGTAGGCTCTGAGTAGTAATAAAGGTCAGCTTCTGGTATTTGAAATCACTGCCGAAGATGTGGTTGGCCCCCAGCGTGTAGCGGAACACGAACACCGGCCAGCGCATCAGGCCAATGGCCCGGCGGCGGTTTTCGGTTTCAATCAGCACCTCGTCGTGGGCGTAGCGCGACTCCAGAATCAGCTCCGACAGGGTGATGTTGGCCGCCGTGGGCGCGCCCGGCACCCGCCGCTCGGTGTTGTAGTAGGCAAAATCGTAGAGGGGCGTGAAGCGCTGGTGGCGCACGATAATCTTCTGGGTGAAGCCCCGGATGATGTCGGTTTGCAGGGAAAGGCCCCGGACGTCGCGCATCAGCGGGCGGCTGCCCCGGATGCGGCCGATGCGGGCGGCGGCATCAAACAGCGGGTTTTCCTGCCCAAACTCATTGTCGAGCAAGGCTACCTGGTCGAGGTCGTGACGGTACTCGGCTCCCAGCACCGTCCAGTGCTGCCGCTCCAGAATCCGGTTGACGCGGACTCCGAACTTGATGCGTCCGTCGCGGAAGCCGTAGGCCGCGTAGGCCCGCACCAGCCAGTCGCGGCTCAGCTCAGGCGTGGTCCGGAAGCCGAAGCGCAGGCGGTGGCCCTCAATGTCGTTGAAGCCGTAAGTCGCCAGAATCGGACCCAGGTCGAGGGGCCCCACGCGCTTGTAGCCGTTTACCAGCACGTCGGCCAAATCCAGCACCGACCGCACGCTGGGCAGCTCCCGCACCGAGTCGAGCACGGCCAGAGTGGTCTGGTCGGCCCGGCTCAGCGAGTCGGGCCGGTTCTTATCGAAGTAGTCCTTGGGAATCTGGCTGGCGTTGGCCGCCGTCTCCACCGGGTTGTCATAAAAGGCCAGGTCCCGCTCGTGGTTCCGCTCGAAGTTGGAGTTGATGGTGTTGAACTGCACCAGCATACCGGCCTGGTTGTCGGCCGGCTTCACCCCGACGCTGACCCGCACCCGGGCCGGCAGGCCGGCGCCCTGCTCCGGGGGCGTCATCTCCTGGTCGATGCGCAACTCACTGACGAAGTTGATGTTGGCCTCCGGGCTCTTGGCCAGGCTCAGCTTGCGCAGGGCGTAAGTGTCGGCCGTAATCCAGATGGTGCCCACGAAAGCCAGGTCCTGGGCGCGGCGCGGCTGCACGGCCAGCTGGTAGCACCAGTCCTGCCCCACGAACACCGAATCCTGCAATTCATACTCGTAGGCCAGCTTCCAGCCGTCGGCAATGGGCGAAATGAAGTCCTTGCCCAGGATGTTCTGCCAGTTGGAGTAGAAGTTGTAATCCTGGAACGAGGAGCCCAGAATCTGGGAAAGCACCGAGCCCTCGCGCGGCCCCAGCCCCCGCAGCTGCCGCCGCCGGATTTCCTCCCGCTTCCGGATCGGGTGGTTTTGGGTGTACACGCGCGAGAGGATTTCGGAGGCGAAGATGGGCAAGGCCTTGGCGCTGATGTTACCGGCCCCGGCCCCCTTGCTCATGCTGTCCGACAAGGCCAGCATGTCGCGGATCACCTTGCGCTTGGCCAGGCGGGCGGGCAGGTCGGTGATGGTGGTTTGCAGGCGGTTGTAGCTGTCAAACTCGAAGGCTTTGAGCTGGCGCTTGTCGTTCTGGGGTTTGTGGGCCTGCACCCGCCGCAGAATCACGTAGGCCGGATTCTCGCGGGGCCGCACGACCACCTCACTCAGCGTCACGGCCCCCGAGCGCAGGGCAAAGTTCACGGTCTGGGGGCTTTGCCGGCCCACGGGCTTTTTCAGGGCCAGAAAGCCCAGCGCGGAGGCGGCCAGGGTGTCTGCGGGCTGGCTGAGCGTCAGTTGGTAGCGGCCCTCGGCGTCGGCGGTGATGCCGATGGTGGTGCCGGGCACGAAAAGGGAGGCAAAAGGCACGGGCTGCCCCGTCGCGGCTTCGGTGATGCGCCCCGAAAAAACGATGCGCTGCGCCTGCGAGGGCAGGGTAATGACTAAGAATAAGAGTAACAGCGCGTAAGAATGCTTCATAAGGTACGCTAAGCCGGTATTGTTCAATAGGCGGGAAGGGGGCAGCTTCGAAAGTTACATACTACGGTGCAAACAAAAAACGCCCGAAATCCAATATCTCCTCATCCTTGGAAGTTTCTGGCCGCATAAGTCCGGATGCGGGCTACATAGTTCCCTGAAGATAGAGACTTTGCTAACCACTTGGGCTATAACTATCTCTAAATCCTGGCACTTTATCCGGTCGTTGCTGGCCCCAACGCCTGGCCGGCATTCGCAGTACCGCTGCTCGCGCGCCAATTGCTGTTGAGCTGGTATTAATCCGTTGTTAACGACAAAATTGGTGACTTAAAGAACAGGGTCGGAGCCGGACCGCTAAATCCTTTCAACGGTTGGAAAGGATGGTTTATATATTAAATCAAAACATTTATCGAATATCATTAGTACTAGGATTATTCGCAGTATATATTGGTCTGCCGTTGGTTCAGACCTTCGGCAGCCGCCCCCCTCTTTTTTCACACCTCATTATTGTAACAATGGCACTAACCGCTTACCCATTCCATCCGACTACAGGAGAGTTGCTGCGCAGTTACCGCGACGCCTACCTGCGCGGCGACTTATCCGGCAAGAATGCCGAGCTGGTCGACGCTTATCTGAAAGCTAACCCGAATGAGGGGGACGAGGCGCTAAAACGTTTCTACGCCCTGCAAGAGAAAGGCCACGATGTGCGGCCCGTGGGCTGGCTCCAGCACCAGTTTCACCTGATGCGCACCGAGCCGGTTCGGTTTCGGCGGCGCGCCGGCTCCATTGTTTTGGTCGGCGCATTGCTGAGCGGGGCCGTGCTGGCCGGTACCAGCCTGCCTAGCAACGATAAAATCGGGGTGCCCGCGGCTACTATTGCCGCCACCAGCGAGGAAATGCTGAGCGTGGCCGCCGAAGCTGCTGCCGCGAAGAAAATGGCCGTCGTCAACGGTCGGATTCTGGACGAGAACGGCCGCCCGCTGATCGGGGCGACGGTGCTGGACAAAACCAGCGGCCGTGGCGTGACCACCAACGCCGAGGGTAAATATTCTCTGCTGGTGCCCGCCAACCAGACCTCGAGCCTGCAGTTTGGCTACGGTGGCTACTCCGAAGACGAAGTGCAGGTGAAAGGCCGTAGCGTGCAGAACGTGACGCTGCTGCCCCGCACCGACAAAGCGGTGAAGACCCCGAAACGCCACTGGTGGCAGTTTTAGATTCTAGTTTAAGGTAAAGCAGTCATACCAGTGCTTAGCTGGGCCTGGCAGGGAAGCGGGAAACGGCTTCCCTGCCAGGCTTACGCGGCAAGCCGACACGTAGCCGCCGGCCATGCTTTGCCAGTAACGAAGAAACCGGCTTCCTTTTCAAGGGCTGGCCAGATGGCCCGGGCTAGGTTTCTTCTCTTTTCACTCAATGAATATTCCGTTCTTCAACCGCCTCCCCTTAAAGAAAGTCACCGTAGGAGTAGCCGATGAAAACGGGGCCCGCGCTCAGAAAGTACTGGAAGGCCTTTTGGCCGACATTCCGGACTTGCTGATGAGCTGCGTGGTAGATTCTGCCTCGGGTAAAGTCCTGGCTTTTTACACGACTACCAACGCCTACAACCCCAACCAAATCAGCCTGCGCAACGCCAAGCTGCTGAAAACCATGCAGGAGGCGCTGGTCAGCAAGGCTTGGGTGGGTGGGCCGCTCACGGATGTGTCGGTCATTCTCGAAGATCAGCTTCATCATCTGCGGCCCCTGAATGACGGGAAATGGTATTGCTTTCTGGCCGTGCGTACGGCCGATGCCAACCTGGGTATTGCCAAAGAAATCATGCGCCGCCACACGGCCTGACCTCAGTTATCAACTCTTCACTTTTTACTTTACACGCTCACCTCAACATGCCCAGTCCCAAACAAACCATCCAGGATATTCTCGCCGAACTGCCCACCCTGCTGGCCGTAGCCGTTGTAGAAACCGAAACCGGTATGCCCCTGGCTTCGCACGCTAACATTGCCGACTTCGACATTGAAACCGCCGCTGCTTACAACACGGAAGTGGTAAAAGCCAAGCTCAAAGCCATTCAGGCCCTGAAGCTGAACCAGACCGTGCAGGACATCCTGCTCACTCTGACCGATCAGCTGCACCTGCTGAAGCTTTCTTCCGACGGCTCCAAGTTCGTGTACCTGGCCGTTAACTCGCGTGATACCAACCTGGCCCAGGCTCGTCAGATTCTGAAGGCCCACTCCGGCATGAACTAAGCTATAGCGGTTTAGTTTCCAGCAAAAAGCCCATTAGCACTGCTGCTAGTGGGCTTTTTCTTTTTATTCGGACCCTGTTATTTAGGGCACTCTTCCCGGGTCAGGGTTTCGTGAATGGCAATGGCGGCCTCCATACCCTCGGCGGCGGCCAGCAAGGCCTTTTGCGGCCCCGACGTGGTGTCGCCGGCCGCGTACAGGCCGCTGATGCTGGTCTGGGAGTGTTTGTTTATCCAGACGGCACCTTTGCTGGTCAGGCGGCAGCCTAGCTGCTCGGCCAGGGTGGAGCGCTGGTGCTGGTGCGGATGCACAAACAGGGCGTGGCGGGCCAGCTTTTCGCCGCTCTGGAAAACGATATTCCGCAGCTGCCCGCCGGCCGTGCCTTCCAGGTGACTGATGGGCTCCTCGTTCACTTTTATTTTCTGCTGGCGCAGGCGGCGGCGGGCATTGTCGGAGAGGTGGCCCGGCCCGTCGGTGCATACCACCAGGTCGGGGGCCCAGCGGCTCACCAGCAGGGCCATGCCGGTGACTATTTTGCCTTGCCCATACACGGCCAGGGGCTGGTTGCGCACTTCCCAGCCGTGGCAGTAGGGGCAGTGCAGCACCCCGCGGCCCCACAGGTCGCGCATGCCCGGCACGGGTGGCAGCTCATCTTCCACGCCGGTAGCCAGCAGCAGCTTGCGGGCCGTGGCGGTAAACGTGCGCCCCGATTTGCCTTCGGCCTCGACGGTGAACGTGCGGCCGGCCGGCTTCACGCGCTGCACCTGAGCCCGGCGTACTTCTACCGTTTCGTAGGGTTCGAGCTGGGCCAACCCCACGCGCAGCAGCTCGGCGGGCTTGATACCGTCGCGGGTGAAAAAGCTCTGTACGCCGGGCGAAGGAGCATTGCGGGGCGGCCCTCCGTCGCAGACCAGCACCCGGCGCAGGCAGCGCCCCAGGGCCAGGGCGGCACTCAGGCCGGCGCTGCCCGCCCCGATGATGATGACGTCGTAGTCGGTGGTGGGCTGGGCGGGGGCACGGTGGCGCGGAACAGGAGTAGCGTGGTGTGACATGGTCTGGATAGGTAACACCTGCTATACCCCGAAACGGGCCTCACGGTTAAGTCATTCGTAGCCAAAAAGCTCCCGAAAGGCCAATAAAAAAGCCTCTCCCGAAGTAGGAGAGGCTTTTTTGGTGTGAAATGCTTGCCGCTTAGTTTTTCACCAGGCGCTTCGTGATTTTCACGTTGCCGCCCCGGATAACCACCAGGTAAGAACCTGGATTCAGGCTGCGCACGGCGAAGGGATGCAGCGTGCCGCCCGCGTAGGTCGTGGTGCTCAGCGTACGGCCCGTTACGTCGACTACCGAAACCTGGTAGTTGCCGGCGGGCAGCGAGGTCAGGTCGAGCTGGGCATCCTGGTTGGGCACGGTCGGGTTCGGGAACACCGAAGGCTCAGCCTTCACGGTTTCGAACAGCACGGTGCGTACCGGACCCTGGTTGACGGTGCCGTCGGTGTCGATCTGCTTAAGGCGGTAGTAGACGGTGCCCAGGTTCTTGGAACCAACACCGGCATCTACGAAGCTGTAGCTGTGAGCCTGGGTGCTGGTGCCCGCGCCCTGTACCGTGGCAATCGGGGTGAAGGCCTGCTCACCGTAGGCGCGCTCTACGACGAAGTGGTCGTTGTTTTTCTCCGAAGCAGTAGCCCAGGTCAGACGGGCGTTCAGGCCCACGGCTTTGGCTTCAAACGAAGTCAGCTCGACGGGCAGCGGGGCGTTGTTAACCACCGTGATGACCCCGGAGAACTCCGACGTGTTGCCCACGGCCAGGCCGTTGACGGTGGCCGGTACGGTAGCCGTAGCCGTCAGTTTGTTGGTTACCAGGGCCGTGCGCTGGGCCGCCGTTACCGGAATCGAGAAGACGAAGCGGCTCACGCCACTTTCCGAACCGTGGTTCAGATCGGTACGGCCGCCGGTGTAGCTGGCGAAGCGCGTGTCGGTGTCGCCGGCCGAGCCTTCGGTAGCGTTGAACAGGTAGGTAGCCCCTTCACCGAAGTTGGTGGGGTCGGCGCTGGCTACGAAGAACTCGATGAGCGCCCCAGCCCGGGCATAGCCCGATACCACCAGGTTGCCGCCAGTCGTGATGGTCGCTTGGGTGAAGACCGGGAAGTTGAGCAGGCTGTTGGCACCGCTGGCGGCCGTTTTGCCGTTGGCGTTCAGCGAAACCCCGTCGCCGGTAGCAGTGGTGTTCGACGAGAGGTCGATGCCCAGGTTGCCGGTCACGCCGCTACCGTTGTTGTTACCGGTGTTGTTCTGGGTGAAGCGGTTGCCCGAGGTACCCGACATGGCCACGATACCGTCGCCGGAGTTGCCGGTGATGGTGTTGGCGCTGATCAGGTTGTTGTTGCCGGCCAGGATGGCAATACCCGCGTCGTTGTTGGTAACGGTACCGGCACCGTTGGCAGTGATGGTGTTACCGCTGATGGTGTTCGTGTTGTTGGTGCCACCGGCGGCCAGCACGATGCCATAGCCGGCGTTGCCGTCGATGGTGTTGCCGCTGATGGTGTTCGTCGAGGCGTTGGTCAGAATCACGCCAACCCCGTCAGAGTTGATGAAGTTGAAGTTAGCTACGTTGGAAATGGCGGTCCGCAGGATGTTGTTGCTAACCGTCACGCCCGTGGCATTTGCTTCCAAGCGCACCGCGCCGGCGAAGTTGGCCGTAGCCGTAACGTCGGTAATTACCGAGCCGGCCGTGTTGGCGCCGCTCAGCGTTACGGCGTAAGCGTCGGATACTACCTGCGCTACGGCGTTGCTGGCGCTGTTCAGGCCGGTACCCAGAGCGTTGGTCAGCGAGACGGAAGCAATGCGGGTATTGGCACCGTAGGAAATCAGACCGGCGTAGCGGTTGAAGTCGATGGCAATTTCAGCGCCCGTGCTCGTGCCAGCCGTTGCCGTTGCCGTTTCACCCGTGCGGTTCGACTGCAGCTTACCATCGATGACGGTGTTGTCGTCGTACATCGGGCCGAAGGCGGCCGACGACAGCGTGATGGTAAACACGCCGGTCGTGGCGTTGTAGCCTGGCGAGGCGAAGCCCACGCCGCGCAGACCGCCGGTTGCAGCAATGCCGTTGTTGATCATGAAGATGGCGTGCTCCTTGCCCACCGTCAGACCTTCCTGCGCCAGGTTGTCGTTGGCCAGGTAGCTGCTGTTCTGGATGAATTGGCGCAACGAGCCCTGTCCGGCATCCAGCGTATTGACTACCGTGTCGAAGTTGAAGCCGAAATCGACTCCAGCCAAAGCGCCGGAGGTTTGAGTTCTGGCCGTAACAAGCGACTGAATAATAGTGCTAGTCGATTGGCCCTGCAATGTCACAATCGCCGAGTTGTTGGTGTTGGGTCCTACGTCTATCTGGTTGGGGTCAGCACCTCCTACTTGGTTGTTGTTATTGTAGATATAGGTCTGAACACCGGCTACAGCCGCCGCGAAGCGGTTAGGCCGGGTGCTGGTTACGGAACCGTTAACCACGCGCACCTGATAGTTGGTGCTGGCGGCCAGAGCGGCACCACCTGAAGTGGTAGTAAACACGTAACCGCCGTCGGCATCTGTGTTCGTCGAGTTCACAAAGGCGCCACCAGCCGTATACAGTTCTACCCGCACGTTGCTGATTCCCCGCCCCTGGCTGGTCAGCTGGTCGCGGCCCAGGCCACCACCGTAGTTGATGTCCTCAAACACGGTACCTTGAATCGAGACGCCGAACCGGATGGGAGTAGCCGAAGGCGTGTCGCCGTTGGCCGTCACGGGCAGCGAAGGTGTGTTGGTCGACTGGTCCTGGGCCAGCAGGTTGCCGGGGGGCAGCACGTCGCCGTTGGACAGCTGAATGTGACCCTGGTTGGCCGCCGTGCCGCTGATAGTTGAAGCGTAAGCGCTGTTGAACTGGGCCGTGGTGGGCGTGCCCGGGTTGCTCGGGAACGTCACCCGTACCGTGAAGTCAATCAGGGCGCTCTGGCCGGCCGTCAGGCTCTGGTTGCCCGTCAGCAGGTCGGCGTTGGTGCCCTGGCCGTTGTAGGCCGCGCTCACCGCCAGCGTGGGCGCCGCGCCGCCGTTGGCACCGGTGTTGGTAATGGCTCGGCTCTGAATAGCCAGCGTGCTGGCGGTCGGGAAGGCACCGTTCGCGCCGAGGAAGTCCGTCACCTGCACGTTGGTAGCCGTAGAGGTGCCGGTGTTTTTTACCTGGATGTTGAAGCGCACGTCGAACTGCCGCGCCGTGCCCGTGGGCGTCACGCTGATCAGGTCTTTTACCACGTCGATGCGCTGGTCGGGGTTGATGCAGCTGGCGCCGTCGCTGTTGTTAGCCGCGTCGATAGTACTGATCAGGGTCGCCGCGCCGGTCTGCAAGTCCACGGAGTAGAAACCGGCCGAGTTGGCCGTCCCTACCGTACCGTTGGAGTAGGCATACATATTGCCCGAGACGTCGAAGAACGACGAGCCGAAGATTTCCGGCGACGCCGAGCCGCTGCTCAGCGGGGTGACAACAGCGTTGGTAGTACCGACCACAATGCGCGACACGTCGCCGAGGCGGGCCACCGAGTAGAGGGTATTGTCGGACGGATTGTAGCCGATATCGGTGAAGTTGTCGTTGGCCGGAGCGCCCCCCGAGTTAACCAGAGGCAACTGGTCATGCGTGGTCAGGACAGTAGCGAAGTTGGCAAGGTTCAACCGGAACAGCGTGTTGCGGTAGGTGGCATCGGTACTGTTACGCGTGGTCAGGTAGTAGTTGCCCTGCTTGTCGAAAGTACCCGAGTTGTATTGGGCCAGGGGCAGGTTGGTGCGGCCCAAGTCCTGAATACCACCCTGCCCGATGCGAAACAGGTGAATACCCGTCGTTGCGTTGGGGGTGCCGTTGTCGGCGGGGTAGGTCACGGCATACATGTAGCCGTCCTGGGGGTTGTAGCCCAAGGCGTTGAGTACCGTACCCAGGTTGCCAGTAGCATTGGTGCCGCCAAACGTGTACACGCTGGTGGTGTAGGTGGCCGTAGCCCGGTTCACCACGTACAGGGCCGAAAAGGCCGCGCCGCCGGTACCTACCTGACGAATCTGGTAGAATGTACCGTCGCAGGAGAAGGCAGTGCCTTCGGCCTGGGCTTGGGCCTTTTGCGGAGAAAAAGCCATCAAGAATAACAGCACGACTGCTAAGCGTAAGACTGTCGTCATAGGAAAGTTTATAAAAGGAGCAAAGAAAGTTCTACTTCAGGAAGGGTTTCGGTTTTAACACACTAACCAATATGCAAACTTACTCTGTGTAACTCAATTACCCAGGATTTTTTCGGTGAACGTCTGCCGGTTCTCGCTGAAAGATGACTGATTTTATCTGAACGGTCATATTTTTTCTCTTTTTATACTGTTAAGCTTGTAGTTAAATAGTGCAATTCATAATTATTATTTTACAGTTGATAAGGAGCGGACGGGATACAGCCTTTTGCTGGCCACGGCGTTGCTTGTCCTTGGAAGCCCGCCGTCACCCGTTATTGTCGCATAGCTATACGATTTGGATTTCGACGCGGATTGCATCAGGCTTATTATTCGATAGTTAGAAAAAAGCAAGAGCCCGCGGGAAGCCTTTTGGGTGCGTAATAATGCTTTTTCACAGTATAGAGAGGCTGAATTATTCGGGGTTCTATGTATTCAGCTAATCCGGCGAAGCGGGGGCTGGCCCGGCAACGCCCAGCTCAGACCCGCTTGTATTGTGTGCGCGACCAGCCTGTTTCAGCGCGAGGGTAGGGCTGCCGGTTGGGCCCAATAGCGGCCCTGGACGGATGGCCGGGAGCTGAAGTTTCCATCGACAGAAACGGCCGCCAGATGATGAGTCATAAACCGGTGGGCAAGCCGGAATAATGCTGCTAAGCAAGCGGAAGCCCCGCCGCTGGTAAAGGCTATAAATACAAAACGGTTTCATCAGGACGATGAAACCGTTTTGTAAGTAGCAGCTTGCAGTAGCCCAGTCAGGGATACTTAGTACACCTGCTGGCGGCCGCTGGCCACCACGAGCCGTTGCACGTCGTGGTTGAAGCCGACTTCCTGCACCAGGTCCTCCAGGTTCAGGTGGAGGCGGTACTTCCAGAAGTGGGTCGGGTTGCTGGGCACGTTGATCTGCTCGTCGAGCGGATTGGTCCGGCGCAGGTCCGGATCCATGGCCAGCAGGTCCTGGAGCGGAAACACCGCCCACATGGCCGGCGAGTGCAGGTGCTGCACCGTTATTTCGCGGGCCACCCACGGCTCGCAGTGGTAAGGGGCGCCTTCGCCCCAGTGGCCCAGGGTATTCTCGAAGAAGCGCTGGGTCCGGATCGGGTCTTCTTCCCACCAGCCGCGCACCGTGCTCATATCGTGCGAGCCGGGACTGACCACCGATAGGTAAGCAGCCGCGTCGGGGTGGCCAAACTCGACTTTGGGGTCGGAGGGCATGCGCTGGATGTTGAGGCCCAGGATGCCCAGCGCCTTCATCACGCCCGGCACCGATTCGGGCACCATGCCCAGGTCTTCGCCGCAGATCAGCATGTTGGTGGCGTAGCGCACGGCCGGCAGCTTCACCATGCCCTGGTCGCGCCAGAAGTCCTCGTGCCGACGGTAGAAAAAGTCGTTGTAGAGGTCGTGGAGGCGGTGGCGGGTGTGCTCGTCGAGCTCCCGGAACGAGTACGTTTTGGGCAGCGTGATGCGCGGGTGGTAGAAGTCGGGCTGCTCGGCGGGCACGAACAGCACCTCGTTGACCAGCTTGTAGAGGTTGGTCCGCAGCCAGGCGTAGTGCTCAGCGTTGCCCGGGTCTTGGGCAATTTTCTGCTCGAAAGCGGCATCAATCTGGCGCTGGGTGCGGAAGGCTTCCTTCAGGCGGAAAACGCCGGGGCCAATTTCCTCCAGAAACTCGTTTTTCACCGCCTCGGCCTGCTCCTTAAACAGGTCGGTCAGGATGTGCCAGCGGATGTAGGGCTCACAGAGGCGGCCGTGGTCGAACCAGCCGATGCGCTGCTCGATTTCGTGGCGGTGCAGGGGCAGGGCGGGGGAGAAGTGACCCAGCAGGCCTTCTACCGAGTGGGCAGGCATTTCCCAGATGCGGAAAAAGCCCAGAATATGGTCGATGCGCAGCGCGTCGAAGTAGCGGGCCAGGTGGCTCATGCGCTGCTTCCACCAGGCGTAGCCATCCTGGGCCATCCGCTCCCAGTTGTAGGTCGGGAAGCGCCAGTTCTGGCCCGTGGTCGAGAAGTCGTCCGGCGGGGCGCCGGCCTGCTGGTCCATGTGATACAGCTCGGGCTGGGTCCAGGCGTCGGCCGAGTGGCGGTAGATGCCGATGGGCAGGTCACCTTTCATCACCACGCCGCTCTGGCGGGCGTATTCCACGGCTTCGAGCAGCTGCTTGTCGAGGTGGAACTGGGTGAAGAAGTGCAGGCCAAACTCGTCGAAGTCGGGCTGAGCTTCACTGGTCAGCTCCTCCAGGTTCTGCGGAGTTTGGAACTCGGCGGGCCACTGCGAGAAGTCGGCCGTGCCGAACCGGTCGCGCAGGGCCGAGAAGGCCGCGTAGGGCACCAGCCAGCTTTTCTGCTCCTCGCGGAACGCGTGAAACGCGGGGTCGGCCAGGAATTGGGCTTTCTCCTGCTGGTATAACGTCTTGATGAACTTCCACTTGGCATTCATCACCGGCTCGTAGTCCACGAAGTCGCGGGCGTTGAACTCGTCGCGCAGCTTATCCAGCTCCTGGCGGTCGGCGGCTTCGCGCAGCTCGGCCACATCGTCCAGATTCAGGTACTGCGGGTGCAGGGCAAACACCGAAATAGCCGCGTAGGGGTACGAATCGACCCAGGTATGCGTCGCGGTAGTGTCGTTGATGGGCAGAATCTGCACCATTTTCAGCCCGGTGCTGGCGGCCCAGTCGATGAGCAGCTTCAGATCCGGAAACTCGCCCACGCCCAGGCCGCGGCGGCTGCGCAGGGCAAACACGGGCAGGGCCACGCCCGCCCCGCGCCAGTGGCCGGTGGGGTAGCGGAAATGCTCGTCGGCCCGCACCCGCAGGGTTTTGCGGTCGGCCGAGGGCGAAATAACCCGGTCGTCGCCGGCTTCCAGGTGCAGGATTTTCTTGTCGCGCGGGTCCCAGATGCCATACTTATACTGCGTGGTGCGCTCGGGGTGCTCCAGAGCCACGTCGGCGGTCCAGGTCGGGTAGCTGGCGTCGGAGAGGATAACGGCCTTGCGGGCGTCCCAGGCGCCCAGGGCCGGGTCGGAGCCGAGCACGCACAGCTGGTGGTCGGAGTCGACGCGGGGCGCGTCGAGCTGGAAGCGCACCACCGAGTCGGCGAGGCGGGCCGGGGCGGCTTTGGCGGCGGGCCGGGCCGGGCGGCGCATCAGGGCCTGGGTGAAGGCGGCGGTGTGCAGCTCGTTTTCGGGCTGGGCGGCCGGGCGCCAGTAGTCTTCCAGCACGATGCGGCTAAACTGCCGGCCGTCGTAGCGTACCGCGCGGTTGTTTCCCCACTCCCAATCCTGGTTGCCGGTGCGCTCATCCAGCAGAATGTACTTGTACTCTACCGTGCCGGCCTGGTCGTCGGGCAAGCTGATTTCCTGGCTCCAGACGCCCGAGGCCGGATGATAATGAAGACTTAGCGCCTGAGCCAGGTTCCAGGAGCCCAGGGCGGGCTCGGAGCCGCACACCACCAGCCGCTGGCCCCAGGCAGTGTAGAATGGCAGGGTAAAACGAAGAATCATGGGAGGGTGGAAATCGAATTGGAGGCGAAAGATAATAGAGTGCGGGGGGAAGTTTTCACTGCCCCGGCGGAATTGATAAGTTGCGTAGTTAATTACGCTGCGGTCCGGGGTTTTTCGGGCTGGTAAAATTCAATTAATTAGTTAGTTAACCAAGCAAAGGGCGTGGGGTGGTACGTGGCGGGTTTTTAGGATTTTTATTTATCCAAAGAAAGCTATATTCTAAGCTGCGGGGTAGGGGTGCGCAACGGTCGGCCGCAAAGGGAAAAGCCAACCTGCCGGGCGCTTTTTGCGTTTGGACGAGCGGACCCTTTTAGACTTTTCGCGCCATCAACTCTCTACCGACCTACGCCCGCCGCGCCCTGTATGCTATCCTGGGGCTCGTGGTCTTCGTGCTGCTGCTGGTAATCGTGGCAGTGGTGGCATTGCAATTTCCCGCGACGCAGGACTTCGTAGCCCGCCGGGCCGAAGGCTACCTGCGCGACAAGCTGGGCACGGAAGTGCGCATCGGAAAATTCCGCACCGACTTCCGCAACGCCATTTCCCTCGACAACGTGTATCTGGAAGACCAGCAGCGGGATACCCTGCTGTCGGTGGGCCATTTGGGCCTGAACCTGGACTTGTGGGCCCTGACCAAGTCCCAGATCAACGTGAAGTCGTTGGAGCTCAACGACGGCACGCTGCACATCAAGCGCACCGAGCCCGACAGCGTGTCGAACTACGACTTTATCGTGGCCGCCTTCACCTCCGGCGACACCACGACTACCGCCCCGGCGGACTCGACCGGCGGCTTCAAGTACAATATCGGCGACCTGCATTTGTCCAACATTTACCTGACCTACCAGGACCAGGTCGACGGCAACGACATCCGCACCAAGGTGGGCGACCTGGCCGTGACGATGGACGAGGTGGACGTGGATAAGTCGATTTACCGCGTCAACACGGCCGCGCTGAAAAACACCAGCATCGGAATAGTGCAAAGCAAGGTGCCGCCGGACACGCCTTCCGAGCCCCTGACCACCGTGTTCGGGCTGAACAGCGCCGCGCTGAACAATGTGAGTCTGACCTACCGCAACAACGTGGCGGCCCAGTTTATCAGCACCCGCATCGGCGAAGCCCAGGCCACGGCCGACAACATCGACCTGATTAAGTCGCGCATCGACCTGAACACGCTCACGCTGCGCAACACCTCGTTTGCCTACGCTCAGAACGAAAACGTGCCGGTGGAGCAGCGGGTGGTGAACCCGGCCGAGGCGGTGCGGGATTTGAACGAGTCGGTGGAAAAAGCCACGGGCGCGGCTACCAGCTGGGTCGTGACGCTGAAGAAGTCCGACATCAGCGGCGTGGACGTGGCCTTCGACAACTTCAACCAGCCCCGGCAGCGCACCCGCGTGCCCGGCATGGACTACAACCACCTCAAGTTCACGGACCTGGTGCTGAACACGGAAAACCTGTCGTATTCCGAAAACAGCACCACCGGCCGCATCGTGAACCTGGCCGGTAAGGAGCAAAGCGGCTTCCAGGTAAACAGCGCCACGGCCGACGTCATCTTCGACTCGGTGCAGACCCGCCTCGACAACCTGGACCTGATTACGCCCCACACCCGCATCCGCCAGACGCTGGCCATGCGCTACCAGAGTCTCGACGCCCTGGCCGACACCAAGCAGCTGCCCAACCTGGGCATCGAGGGCGACCTGCGCAACGTGCGTCTGGGCTTCCGCGACATCCTCTACCTAGCCCCGGACCTGGCCGGCACGGCTCCGTTTACTACCGGCGCCAACCAGTCGGTGCTGATTAGCGGCAAGGTGAACGGGCGCGTGGGCGACATGCGGATTCAGAACCTGGAGTTCGTGGGCTTCCGCAACACGGTGGTGAAGGCCAGCGGCCGGATTGTGGGTTTGCCCGAAACCGACCGGCGCCTCTATACCGATTTGAACATCAAGCAGTTTTCGACCTCGGATGCGGATTTGAAGAGCCTGCTGCCCAAGGGCACGATTCCGGCCGAGTACCGCCTGCCGGCCCGCATGACGGTGGCTGGCACGTTCAAAGGCCGGCCCACGGCCCAGATTTTCGACGCCAACCTGCGGGCTACGACCAGCTTTGGCAATGCCACGGCCAAGGTGGACATGGGGGCCGGACCCAAGGGCCAGGAGCCCATCAACGCCACCTTTACCACCCAGGGCCTCGACGTGGGCAAGTTTCTGCGCGACCCGACCATCGGCAAAGTCACCGCCAACGGCCGCCTGACCGCCCGGGGCCTCGACCCGGCCCAGATGCGCGGCAAGCTGGTCGCCAACGTGCAGAGTGCCCGCTACAACGGCTACAATTACCGCGGCATTACGGCCAACGTGGACATCGACCGGCAGATTTATAAAGTGGACGCCCGCAGCAGCCAGGACCCCAACCTCAACCTGGATTTGCTGGCTACCGTGAACCTGCGCGACGCCCGCAACCCCACCTACACCGTGGACCGCCTGAACCTGCGCGGGGCCAACCTCACGGCCCTGGGCTTCTACACCGGCGGCGACCTGCGCATCCAGGGCGACTTGCAAGCCAACATCAGCGGCTCGGATCTGAACTCGCTCAACGGCACGTTCTCGGGCCGGCGGGTGGTCATTATCAAGGACAAGCAGCCCTTTGCCCTCGACTCGCTCAGCGGCCGGATTCTGCAGCGGCCGGGCCGCACCGAGGTGGATTTTGCCTCCAACGTGCTGGACGCTACCCTGCGCGGCAACACCCGCCTCGGCGACCTGGCCCTGGAGCTGCAGCGCCACATCGACCGGTATTTCGATTTGCCCGGGGTGCGCTACACGCCTTCGAGCGTCTACCGGCAGTTTACCTTCGACGCCAACCTGAAGAACCCCAAGATTGCCACCCAGCTGGTGCCCGGTCTCAAGCAGATTTCACCCTTCAAGCTGACCGGTAGCTACGACAGCCGCGCCGCCAACCTGACCGTGAACAGCCGGATTCCGCTGATTGTGTACGACGCCTACCGCCTGGATTCCCTGCGGCTCAATGTGTCGTCGGACCCGCAGAAGCTGGACTACGTCCTGCGGCTGCGCCAGGCCAGCCAGGACACTTCCCTGCGGCTGCCCAATCCCAGCCTGACCGGCAGCATTGCCAACAATAAAATCGGCACCAACCTGCGCATCGCCGAGTCGGACAGCGCCCAGCTGCTCAACGTGGCCGGGGTGCTGCAAGTGTTCAGCCAGGGCGCCGCCTACGCCTTCAGCTTCGGGCCCAACCTGGTGCTCGACAACCAGCAGTGGAGCGTGGCCCCCGACAACGAGGTGCGCTACACCACGGCCACCGGGGCCATTTTCGCCCGCAACGTGCGCCTCAGCCAGGGCAACCAGGTGCTGGCGCTGCAAACCCTGCCCGGCGCGCAGTATCCCTTGCAGGCCACCATCACCAACTTCGACCTGAACGGCCTGGCCAAAGCCGGCGGCATGCCCGACTCGATGCTGGCCGGCACCATCAATGGGCAGGCCGTGGCCTTCAGCATCGGGCAGCCCAAGCAGGCCTTTACCGCCGACCTGGCGTTGACCAGCTTCGCCTATAACAAGGCGCTGGTGGGCGACGTGACGCTGAAAGCCACCAACCCCACGCCGGACCGCTACAACGTGGATGCCCGCCTGACCAATGCCCAGGGCACCGACGTGCGGGCCGTGGGCTACTACCTGGCCACGCCGCCCAGTCCCATCCGGTTTGCCGTAACGGTTAACCGCCTCGACCTCAAAACCGCCGAGCCGTTCTCGGCCGGGCAGCTGCGCGAATCGACCGGGGGGCTGACCGGCAACCTCGACGTGACGGGCACCGTTGCCCAACCCCTGATTCGCGGGGCCATTACGACGACGGCCGACGCGGGCTTCACGGTAAGCCAGCTGGGCGCACCCTACCGCGTGCCGAGCCAGACGGTGAACTTCGGGGCCCAGGGCCTCACGTTCGACAACTTTACGGTGCTCGACTCGGTGGGCAACAAGGCGGTGGCCTCGGGCACGGTGTTTACCCGCAACTACGTGGATGACTACCGCTTCAACCTGAACGTGACGACCGACAAGTTTCTGGCCGTGCAAAGCTCCCGGCAGGATAACCCCCTGTTTTGGGGCAAGCTGGTCGTGGATTCGGATACCCGGATTTCGGGCGACCTGACTTTGCCGGTGGTGCGCACCCGCGCCGTGGTGGCCGAGGGCTCCGATTTGAAAGTAGCGGTGCCCAACGACGAAGCCGGCTTCGTGGAGCGGGAGGGCATCGTGCAGTTCGTGGACCTGAGTGCGCCCGTCGATACGGCCCTGGCCCGGCAGGCTGCCCAGGACACCGTGAAAACGGCTTCGGGCTACGACATTACGGCCACCGTGACGGTCAACGACAACACGCCTTTCACCATCATCATCGACCAGGCCAGCGGCGACAACCTGCAAGTGCGGGCCTCTGGCACCCTGCGCACAGCCATCGACCCGAGCGGCACCATCACGCTCAGCGGCCGCCTCGACGTGACCGAGGGCAAGTACGCCATGTCGCTGTATGACCTGGCTTCCCGCGAGTTTGCCATTGCCCCCGGCAGCACTATCTCCTGGACCGGCGACCCGTACAACGCCCAGCTCAACGTGTCGGCCATCTACAACGTGAAGGCGCCTCCGGCCGAGCTGCTGGCTGCCCAGGGCCTGGCCGACGAAACCCTGCAGGCCGTGGGCCGCAACCAGCTGCCGTTCCAGGTGTATCTGAACGTGACCGGCGAGCTGCTCAAGCCCGTCATCGGCTTCGACATCAGGCTGCCGGAAAATGCTCGTAGTGAGCTGCGCGGCCCCATCGAAACCCGCCTGGCCCAGCTGCGCCAGCCCAGCGAAGCCACCGAGCTGAACAAGCAGGTATTCTCTCTGCTTGTTTTGAACCGCTTTATGTCGCAGGACCCCTTCAAGTCGAGCGGGGGCAACATCGTGGCCGACCAGCTGCGGGGCTCAGCCAGCCAAGTGCTGACCCAGCAGCTCAACAACCTGACGGGCAGCTACCTCTCGAACCTGGGCGTGGAGCTGGGCGTCAATTCGTACGCCGACTACTCCTCGGGGGCCGAGAAAACCCGCACCGACCTGAACGTGGCCGTGCGCCGGCAGCTGCTGAACAACCGCCTGACCGTGCGCCTCGGTACCGACGTGCCCCTGGGCGGCGGCAACCAGGCCTCGACCGGCCAGAACAGCGGCGGCGTGAGCAGCTTTGCCGGCGACGTGAGCGTGGAGTACAACGTGCTGGCCAACGGCCGGATTCGCCTGCGGGCCTTCCGCAACAACGCCTACGGCGACATCGACGGCCAGTTTGTGCGCACCGGGGCCTCGCTCATCTTCCAGCGCGACTACCGCGACCTGGCCGACCTGTTCAAGGGCATCGACGACGTGGTGAAGGAGGAAGTGAAGCAGGAGCGCCGCCAGCAGCGTCGGCAGCGCAAAGCCGCCCCCGACTCGACCCAGGCGCCCGTGGCTACCGTCCGCCGCGACTCGGCCCGGGCCCAGGCGGCTCCTACCACCAGCCGCTAGTTTTTCGTTTTTCTACTGAGTTCAATGGCCTTGTCTTTCTTCTCCCGAGCGCAACCCCACCCCCGGCCCCTCCCCACAGGAGAGGGGTGCGTTCAACGATTCTGTCGTCTGGCACCCCTCTCCCGGAGAGGAGGGGCCGGGGGTGGGGTCCGCCTGCTGGCCGTGGCCGCCGGACTGCTGGCCAGTGGCTGCTCGGGCACCAAGTTTATTCCCGACGGCGCGAAGCTGTACACGGGCGGGGCGGTGAAGGTGAAGTCGGACAATACCATTCCCAACGAGGCGACCCTGACCACGGAGCTGACGTCCGTTATTGCCCCCAAGCCCAACTCCTCGATTCTGGGGCTGCGGCCCAAGCTGTATTTCTGGCACATGGGCGTGGGCAAAACCAAGGGCCTGGGCCACTGGCTGGCCGATAAGTACGGCGAAAAGCCCGTGCTGCTGAGCGAGGTCGACACCCAGCAGGTGAAGCGCCTGATGGTGAACCGCCTCAACAACAACGGCTACTTCAAGCCCACGGTCAGCAGCAAGGTGGCGGTGAAAGGGGCCACGGCCAAGGTCGACTACACGGCCCTGGTGGGCAAGCCCTACACCATCAAGGAAATCCACTTCCCGGAGCGCGACACGCTGATTGACCGGGCCATCCGGGCCACCGAGTCGGCTTCCCTGCTCAAAGTCGGCGACCCGTACAACCTGCAGACGTTCGTCAACGAGCGGGTCCGCATCGACGGGGTGCTCAAGAACCAGGGCTACTACTACTTCACCCCCGACTACCTGCTGTTCCAGGTCGACAGCACCCTGGACAACCAGGTGAACGTGTACCTGAAGGTGAAGGCCACCACGCCGCCGCGGGCCGCCAAGCCCTACGTGCTCAACAACGTGACGCTGAACACGAGCTACAACCTCTCGGACACTACCCAGAACCAGAAGCCGATTATCTACGAGAAGTACCGGTACTTCCCCGATGAAAAGGTGTTCAAGGCCCGGGCCATTACCAACGCCACGTTTCTCTACCCCGACAGCCTGTACCGCCGCCGCCGCTCCGACCAGACCCTGAGCCGTCTGATGAGCCTGGGCACGTTCAAGTTCGTGGACATCCGCTTCCGGCCCGCCCGCGCCAAAGCCGACTCGGCCGGCTACGGTTTCCTTAACTCCTTCGTGCGCATGACCCAGGTGCCCAAGCAGTCGTTGCGGGCCGAGGTGCTGCTGGTCAGCAAGTCCAACGGCTTCACCGGGCCCGGCTTTCAGGTGCAGTACCGCAACCGCTCGGCCCTGCGCGGCGCCGAGCAGCTGCTGATCAACCTGACGGGCACCTTCGAAAACCAGACCCAGTCGAACACCAACACTATCGGCGTGACCAGCTACGAGCTCGGGGTAGACGCCCAGCTGCTGGTGCCGCGCCTGCTCACGCCGCCCTTCGATATCCGGCTGCGCAACTCCGACTTCCAGCCCCGCACCAGCTTCGGGGCCGGCTACCGCTACGTGCAGCGGGTGGGGGCCTTTCAGGAAGACGTAGTGAGCCTCAACTACGGCTACACCTGGAAAACCAAGCTCACCAACGAGCAGGAGCTGCGCCCGATTGATCTGCAGTACATCCGCCTGGGCACCACCAGCCCCGAGTTCGACCAGCTGCTCATCGACCGGCCGTTTCTGGCCAACAGCTTCCGCCAGCAGTTTATTCTGGGTAGCAGCTACCGCTACACCTACAACCAGCAGGCCCTGGAGCAGCGCCGCAACCAGATTTACTTTAGCGGCGGCATCGAAGGCTCGGGCAACCTGGCTTATCTGGTCAGCAACCTCGCGGGCCGGGAAAAAGTCACCAACCCGGCCGACAACAGCCAGGCCTACACGTTCTTCAATCAGGAGTTTTCGCAGTACACCAAGGTTGATCTGGAGCTGCGCAACTACTTCCGCACCAGCACCAACCCCACCAGCGGCAACAAGATTGCCACGCGCCTGCTCATTGGGGCCGGCATTCCCTACCTCAACTCCAAGGTGCTGCCCTACCTGAAGCAGTACGGCATCGGGGGCCCCAACAGCGTGCGGGCCTTTGCCGCCCGGGGCATCGGGCCCGGCACCTACCGGCCCGCTACCGCCCGCGAAACGTCCACGCAGTTCTACGACCAGGTGGGCGACGTGCGCGTGGAGGCCAACGCCGAATACCGCCAGGATTTGTTTCCCTACGTGAAAGGCGCCCTGTTCGTGGACGCGGGCAACATCTGGCTGGTCAACCCCGACGACCGGCGCCCCGGCGGCCAGTTCGACGCCAAAAGCTTCCTCAAGCAGCTGGCCGTGGGGGCCGGCGCCGGCATCCGCATCGACGTGCAGTTCTTCGTTATCCGCTTCGACGTGGCCTACCCGCTGCGTTACCCCTTCGACACCGGCGCCATCAAGGATGTCAACAACAACGAAATCGTGGGGGCCGTCAAGTCGTCGCCCCGCCTGAACATTGCCATCGGCTACCCGTTCTAAGCCTGCCGCGCGGCACCCAGGCGCTGATGGAAGGCCAGCACATCTTCCGGCTGAAAGTTGGCGCCCGTCAGTTCGCCGCCCTGAAATACCGGCGTCTGAATAGCCAGCACTTCGTTCTGGTTTAGTTGCCCGCCGCTGGCCCGGAAGCTGTCGAAAACAGCTTGGTCGAGGAAGCCCGGCAGGCGGTCTTCGGGCAGCCAGTCGCTGAGCAGGCTGGCGAAATCCAGGCCCTCGTAGGTGGCGTAGGTGCCCTGCCACGGGTCGAGCAGGCCGATGGGGGCGTCGGTGCCTTCCTCGGTGGTGTTTTCGGCCACCAGCAGGGCCCCGTAGGCATTGCGCCCGATGACGGTCCGCTCGACCTCCGGCGTCAGGATGCTGGCCCAGGCCGTCAGGGCCAGGTTCAGCTGGGGCAGCTCGGCCCCGAACAAATACAGAAACCCCTGCCGGTACCAGCCCGCGCCTACCTCGTCGTACATCATCCGCCACAGGCTCTTGTCGAACTTATCGGCGAAGAAGTCGCCGGGCGGCACCGCCGGCGCGGGGCGGCCGAAGTGGTGAGTGAAGATGGAGATTTCAGGATCGGTAGACATAGCGGCGGGAAATAGCACAAGCAAGATTACGAAGAGAAGCGCGGGGAAGCACTATGCCGGGCACCAGACACGGGCCCTGGTTACGGCAAAAAGCCCCAACGCTTCTAAAAACGTTGGGGCTGAAAAAAGCGCCGTGCCGAAAACTACCGCTTGTAGCAGAGGTAGATGTAGTCGCCGCCGGCGCCGGCGTTTACGTCGCCGGGCTCCTTGACCCAACCGGCCGGGGGCTGAATGCTGCTGCTGTTGCCGGCCAGCACGCCTACTTCCCGAATTGGTCCTCCGTCGTAGGAGTTCTTCGACAGGTAGCCGACAATCATCTGCCCGCCCGCGCCATCGTTCAGGTCAATCTGCTTGTAGGAGTTGATGAACGTGTTGGTTGGGTTCCAGATAACGTCGTAGTAGGTGTACGGGGGGCGCCACACGGTAATAGTTACGCCGCTGCCGCCGTTGCCGTACACGGCCAGCTTGGTAACGGGCGACTGGTCTTTGCGGCGGCCCCAGTTGCCTTCCAGCGTGTTTTCGTAGCCGTGGTCTTCCACCCGGTTGCGGGAAAACGTCATGTAGATGTACTTGCCGCCGGCTCCCTTATTCAAATCCAGATTGAGCTTGGTATAGCCGCTCTGCGCCCCGACCGACGCGTAGCTGCTCTTGGCAAACTCCAGGTCCAGAATGTAGTTGTTGGGGTTGTTGGTCGCGTCGCCGTCGTAGGAAAGGCCTTCCGAGCTAACGAAGGTCGACGTGACGGCGGGCGTGCCACCCCCGCCCGAGCCGCCGTAGCAGTCGAGGCTGGTGGGGCCACATTCCTCAATGGGGTCTACGTCGTCGATGGGCAGGCCCGCTTCGTCGCCGTGGGCCTTGGCCTCGGCCAGCGCGGCGCGCATGTTGGCCAGCGTGCGCCGCTCGGCGTCGAGCTTGAGACGCTGTGGGCGGGTAGGGCCGTCGGCTACCTGGGTGGCTTTCGATACGTACTGGCCCAGCGGATCTTTACCCACGCCTTCCGCGACGCGCTGCACGAAGGCATTCCAGACGGTTTGGGCCTGGCTCAGCGAGGCCTTGGAGTCGTTGGCCGGGGCCACATCGGTTTCTTTCGAGCAGCTGGCCAACACGGACAGGCTGGCCAGGGCGGCTGCGGTCAGCCGGACGGAAATAGGGGCTTTCATAAAACAGGGCTACACATGGATAAAAAGTTCGGCCCGGCCACCGGTGCAATGACCGTGGTCCGGGCCGTCCTCAAGAAATAATGAGTGTGCTATTGCTTATAGCAGAAGTAGATATAGTCGCCGCCCGCGCCTTTGTTCAGGTCGGCGTTGTGGCGCTTCCAGCCGGCCGGGGGCTGAATGCTGCTGCTGTTGCCGGCAATGATGCCGACCTCTTTGAAGGGGGCTCCTTCCCCGCTGTTTTTCGACAGGAAAGCATAGAGAGCGTCGCCGCCGGCTCCGTCGTTCAGGTCGATCTGCTTGTAAGAGTTGATAAAGCCGCTGGTTGGGTTCCAGATGATGTCCAGGAAGGTGTAGTCGGGCCACCAGGCACCCGCTACCCAGCCCATACCGGCGCCGCCATACACTTCAAACTTGCGCACCGGGAATTTGTCCATCGTGCGGCCCAGGTTGCCTTCCCAGGAGGTCGTGTAGCCGTGGTCTTCCACCCGGTTGCGGGAAAAGCAGAGGTAGATGTACTTGCCGCCGGCCCCCTTGTTGAGGTCCAGGTTGAGCTTGGTGTAGCCCGTTTGGGCGCCCACCGACGAGTAGCTGCTCTTGGCCAGCTCCAGGTCCAGAATGTAGTTGTTGGGGTTGTCCGTCGGGTCGCCGTCGTACGACAGGTTCTCGGAGCTGACGAAGGTCGAGGTCACCGTTGGGGTGACCACGCCGCCGCCGCCCCCGCCGCCGCAGTAGTAGCCATCGTCGCAGACGGGCTCCTCGGGCACGATGAGGCTATTCTCGCCGCCGTGTGCGGTGGCCAGCATGCTCTGGATACGGGCCCAGGTGCGCTCCTCAGCGTTCATCTTGAGGCGGGTGGGGCGGGTGGCCCCGTCGGCTACCTGGGTGGCCTTCGACACGTACTGACCCAGCGGGTCGCTGTTTACACCTTCCGAAACGCGCTGCACGAAGTCGTTCCAGGCAGTCTGGGCCTGGGTGGGCGCGTCTTTCGGGGAGTCGGCCGGCACCACGCCGGTTTCTTTGGAGCAGCTGGCCAGCAGGCTGAGTCCGGCCAATAGGGTTACGAGCTTGTGGCCCGCGTACGAAGGAACCTTCATTGCAATAGAGGTAAAAAGATAGGTTGAAGTGTAAGAATGCCCGCGGCCCGGCACTGGGCAGCAGGATACCGAAAAGTAGAAGCGCCGCTCCGGGCCCCGAACTTTATTACACCAACCTGGGCATTAGCAGTATCAAGCCCCATTTTTAAGGAGCTACCGGGGGCAAAGGCCACAAAAAAAAGGCTTCCCGCGGCAGCGGGAAGCCTTTACAAAACACCAGCAAAGCTGCCTACGAAACGGCCGCCACCCGGGCTTCGAGGTATTCCTGGGTGCTGTTCACGGCCAGCGTCGGCACCACCGTCACCACCACGTACTTCGAAGTGGGTGTGTTGCTGACCTTGGCTACTGAGCCGACGGGCACCAGAGGGTTGGCCTCGGGGAAGTAGGCCGCCACGTTGCCCTGGGGAATGTCGTAGGGCACGGCCACGAACTTCTCCACCGTGCGCTTTTCGCCCTTGAAGTGGCTGGTAATGTCAATCAGGGCCTTGGCCTCGATGCCCCGCGCGGCCATATCCTGGCGGTTCATGAACAGCACGCGCCGCTCGCCGTGGATGCCGCGGTACCGGTCGTTGTACTCGTAGATGGTGGTGTTGAACTGGTCGTGGCTGCGGATGGTCATCAGCACCAGCTGGCCGGGCTCCAGAGTGTTCTTCTCGAAGTCAGTGGTCGTGAAGTTGGCCTTGCCGTTCTTGGTCGTGAATTTCCGTTCCCGGGGGCCGTTGGGCAGGTAGAACCCGCCGGGGCGGCGCAGCTTCTCGTTGAAGTTCTCGAAGCCCGGAATCACGCGGCTGATATGGTCCCGGATGACGTCGTAGTTCTCGGTCATGGCCACCCAGTCGGCAATGTCGATTTTGTTGCCCAGCGTGGCAATGGCCACCCCGCAGAGAATGGCTACCTCGCTCATCATCTGCCCCTCCAGCGGCACCAGCACGCCCTTGTTCTGGCTGACCACGCCCATCGAGTTTTCGCAGCTGGTCATCTGGTGCCCGCTTTTCTGCATGTCCACGTCGAGGTGGGTGAAGCAGGGCAGCAGCAGGCTGGTTTCGCCGGTGGTGAGGTGGCCGCGGTTGAGCTTGGTGCCCACGAACACCGTCAGCTTCTGCTTGCGCATGCCCTCGGCAATGATTTCGGTGTCGGGGCCAGCGGCCAGCAGGTTGCCGCCCAAGCTGAAAAACACCTTGGTTTTGCCCTTGTACATGGCCTTAATGGCCTCCACCGTGTCGTAGCCGTGCTCGTAGGGCGGCTGGAAGCTGAATTCCTTGGCCAGCGAATCCTGAAACTCCTTGGTGGGCTGCTCCCACACGCCCATCGTCCGGTCGCCCTGCACGTTGGAGTGGCCCCGCACCGGGCAGGTGCCCGCGCCGGGCTTGCCGATGGCGCCCTTCAGCAGGTGCAGGTTCACGATTTCCTGGATGGTCTGCACGCCCTGGCGCTGCTGCGTAACGCCCATCGCCCAGCAGGTAATAATCTTCTGCTTGGTGGCCAGGATGTTGGCCGCTTCCAGCAGCTGAGCCCGCGAAATGCCGCTGACTTCCTCGATGTCCTCCCACGAGGTATTGCGGATATTCTGCTCAAACGACTCGAAGCCGGTGGTGTACTTGTCGATAAACGGCCGGTCGACGACCTGGCCCGGATTCCGGTCCTCGGCCTCGAAGAGGTGCTTCATGATGCCGCGCAGCACGCCCATGTCGCCATCCACGCGCACTTGCAGGAACAAGTCAGTAATCTGGGTTCCGTCGCCCATCAGCGCGCCCAGGGCCCGCAGCGGGTTCATGAAGTCCTGGGGGTTTTTGAAGTGGTTGAGGCCGGCTTCCAGCAGCGGGTTGATGCTGATGATTTTGGCCCCGTTGCGCTTGGCCTTTTGCAGGGCCGTGAGCATGCGCGGGTGGTTGGTGCCCGGGTTCTGCCCGATAATCAGGATGACCTCGGCCTCGTGGATGTCGTTGAGCGTGACCGAGCCTTTGCCCAGGCCCAGCGTCGGGCTCAGGGCCGCGCCGCTGCTTTCGTGGCACATGTTGGAGCAGTCGGGCAGGTTGTTGGTGCCCAGGAGCTTGGCAAACAGCTGAAACAGGAAGGCCGGCTCGTTGGGCACCTTGCCCGAGGTGTAAAACACCGCCTCGTTCGGCGAATCGAGGCCGTTAAGGTTGTCGGCAATGATGGTAAACGCCTCAGGCCACTCGATGGGCGAGTAGTGGTTGTCGCCGGGGCGCTTCACCAGCGGGTGGGTCAGGCGGCCGGCGTTGTTCTGGTCCCGGTCAGTCATCTTCGACAGCTCAGCCAGGCTGTAGCGGGCAAAAAACGCGGGGCCGGCGGCTTTGTCGTCGGCGTCGGAGGCGGTGGCCTTGGCGCCGTTTTCGCAGAACTCGGCCACCGAGCGGTGGTGGTCCGGGTCGGGCCAGGCGCAGCTGGAGCAGTCGAAGCCGTCCTTCTGGTTCATGTGCAGCAGGCCCTTGGTGCCGCGGGCCATGCCGCCTTCGCTCCAGCTGAACTCCATCGACTTGAGCACGGCCGTAACGCCGGCCGCTACCTTCTGCTGCTCTTCTAGCCGCAGGCCGGTCAGGGCCTCGGGCGGCTGGGCCAGAATGGGGTGCTTGTACTTGGCGTTGGCTACGTCGGGGGCTGGAATCACGCTTTCGTCTCGTTGGTGTTGCGGGTCGGGGCGGTAATGGTCGGGGGCGGGGGCTTTGCCCTGGTCGGGTCGTTCCCCGCTTTTTGGGGCATTGGCTTCGGCGCCTTGCTCTTCTTGTTTGCCAGCTTTGCTGGGGTCTTCGGCGGGGGACTTTTCCATGCTAGGAAGAACAGATAAAACGGGGAAAGGATAGGGGGCGCGGCGTTTTTTTCCGGCGGCCACCCAACGCAAACCCGGGAACCACGTTCCCGCCGCCGGGCCGCCCAGCACCCCTGGTTCAGACGCAGAAGCGCGGGCAGGGGTTGCCGAAAACCACCTGATTACCTGCCGGTAGCGCTATATAGACCCTCGTTGGTACTACTGCCGCTCCAGCGTAACGGCCGTGCCCTGGCGTACCACCCGGAACACCTGGTCGGCGCACTTCACCAAGCGGACCGACGGAGTGAGCCGCACGGTATTGGCCCCCGGCGCCGGCTCTGACCTTTTGCTGACGAACCTTTTCTCGTAGCTAAGCAGCAGCGTGTCAGCTACCTGCCGTTGCTCGGTAATCTTCAGATGCTGCGCCGAGTTCAGCGACGAAAGCTGAACCTGCCCCGCCGCATCCGGCAGAAAAAACACCGAATCAGGGGTATCAGGCGACACTTTCGTGGCCAGGCAGCCGGTCAGCAGCCCCGCCGCGAGGCACAGCAGGTAGTTTTTCATAGGGGACGAAGGTGAGTCGCAAGGCTAGGAAGATACTGCGGAATGGGCCCCGGCGGCACTAGTGGCGGCAGTCGAGGTCTTTTTCCACCAGAATCTTCAGGGGCTGGTCGGGGGCTACCAGCAGGGTGGCCGAGAGGCCGTTCTGGTCGGAGCTGGTCCAGTGCCGGGCCAGGGCGGCGGGTACTTTCACCGTAATGGCCCCCGCGCCGTGGCTGATGCGAAACTCTGCCGACTCGGCCCGCTCCAGGGCGTAGGTCAGGCGGTCGGCGGCAGTGGGGCCCAGGGCCACGGTGGCGGCCACGCGGCCGGTTTCGGCAAACTGCCGCACCTCGGCCTCCGACAGGCGCAAACGGAGCGAGTTATCTTCAATACGAAGCTTCATAGGGTATTTTTTAGCGAAGCAAATCCAGACTGGTGCGCCCTCGGCGGGCAAGATAGAGCTTGCCGGATCAGTCGGCAATGTCCTTTTCTTCTTTCCGAACTCAGGCCGTCGGCGGTTGTAGCCGCCACTGGCCGCAGTACACGTTGTAGCGGCCCTGGCGCACGAAGCCGCACAGCGTCATGCCAAACTCCCGGGCGGCCGTGACGGCCAGGGAGCTGGGGGCGCCCACGGCGGCCAGCACCGGAATGCTGGCCACGGCGGCCTTCTGCACCAGCTCGAACGAGGCCCGCCCACTCACCAGCAGCACCGCGTCGTGCAGGGGCAGCCACTCTTGCAGCAGCGCGGCCCCGATTACTTTGTCCAGGGCGTTGTGGCGGCCCACGTCTTCGCGCAGCAGCAGCAGCTCGCCGGCCGGCGAAAACAGCGCCGCCGCGTGCAGGCCGCCGGTTTGCTCGAACAGCGCCTGGGCCGCCCGCTGCCGCGCGGGCAGCGCATGAATCACCTGCGGGTCGAGGTAGGGACCGGTGGTGGGCAGCACGGGGCAGGCGGCGGCATGCACCGCGTCGATGCTGGTTTTGCCGCATACCCCGCAGCTGGAGGAGGTGTAAAAGTGGCGTTCCAGCCGGGGCAGGGCCACTTCCACGTTTTCGTGCAGCTCGGCGCGCACCACGTTTTCCCGCTCCTCTTCCTTGGCCACGTCGGGGCAGTAGCGGATGCCGGCCAGCTCGGCCCGGCTCCGGATAATGCCTTCGGTGAGCAGAAAGCCCGCGGCCAGCTCCATATCGTGGCCGGGGGTGCGCATGGTAATGGCCAGGGTGCGGTGCTCGCGCTGCCCGGCCGGCCCATAGCCCAGGCGAATTTCCAGGGGCTCTTCGGCGGCAACCACATCCGAGGCCGGGGTTATTTCCGAACCGGCCACCTTGTGCACCGTGAGGTAATCGTAGCTGGTCGGGGGGAGGAAGGGTTCCAAGAAATTCTGAATTAGGAATTATGAATGCTGAATTGTGGGCAGGCCGTTGGGTGGCCGGCGGGTTCGGGCCCGGAAAGGTTAACTTTTGACAGAAGCAGTAAGTTTAAACCCAAACGGAATTACGAAGCAGGTTACCCTCCCCAATTCATAATTCCGAATTCAGAATTCTTAATCTAAAAAAGCGTGCTTACTTCCGACGAACGCCACCGTTACCAACGCCATTTGCAGCTGCCCGAAATCGGGGAGGCCGGGCAGCTACAGCTCAAGGCCGCCCGCGTGCTGGTGGTGGGGGCGGGCGGACTAGGCTGCCCGGTGCTGCAATACCTGGCCGCGGCCGGCGTGGGCACCCTGGGCATTGCCGACGCCGACCAGGTGGAAATGAGCAACCTACAGCGCCAGATTCTGTTCGGCCCCGCCGAGCTGGGTCAGAACAAGGCCGAAGCCGCCGCCCGCGCCCTGCTGCGCCTCAACCCACTGGTGCACTGCGAAGTAATACCCCACCGCGTCGACGTGGCCTCGGTGCGCGAGCTGGTAGCGCAGTACGACGTGGTAGTCGACGGCTCCGACAACTTCCCGACCCGCTACCTACTCAACGATGCCTGCGTGAGCCTGAACAAGCCGCTGGTATCGGGGGCCATTTACAAGTTCGAGGGGCAGGTGTCGGTGTTCAACTACCAGGGCGGACCCACCTACCGCTGCCTGTTTCCGCAGCCGCCCTCGGCCGCCGAAGCGCCCAACTGCGCCGCTACCGGCGTGCTGGGCGTGCTGCCCGGCCTGGTGGGCTGCGCCCAGGCCACCGAAACGCTCAAGGTTATTTTGAACCTGGGCGACATTCTCAGCGGCCGGCTCTGGCTGTTCGATGCCCTGTCGTTCCAGACTCGCACGCTACGCTTCGCGCGCCAGCCCGAGCGGGCCGCCCTCAACCTCGACACGGCCGACCCGGCCGACTACGCCGAGCTGTGCCGGCCGGCCGCAACAACCGTGGCCGCCATTACGCCCGCCGAGCTACAAGAGCAGTTGGCCGCCGAGCAGGCACCGTTTCTGCTCGACGTGCGGGAGCTAACTGAGTACCAAACTGGCCACCTGCCCGGTGCCGCCCTGATTCCGCTGGGCACCCTGGCCCAGCACTGGCAGGGGCTGCCCCGGCACTACCCCATCGTGGTGTACTGCCGCAGCGGCCGACGCAGTGCTCAGGCCATTGGGCTGCTTCAGCAGGAATTCGGCTTCGACAACCTGCTAAACCTGACCGGCGGGATGCTGGCCTGGCAGGAGCAGGCTGAGGTTCAGCAAGAAGAAGATACTGAAACGTCCCGCTAAAGCACGTTGTATCCACCAAATAGAACGTCATGTCGAACACCGTGAGACATCTCGCGTGCAATGGTAATCAGATTACTCTGGCAACGTCAGCACGCGAGATGTCTCAATATGTTCGACATGACGGTCTTTTTCCAACAACGTCAGCACGCGTCGTGTCTTCTCTCGGCTTGCTGCGCAGAATGCTCGTCCTGACGGCTGATTATTTCCCCCACCGCCTTACTTCCTGAGCCCAGCTTTGACCCCGCCGCCAACCATCATCAGCCCCCAGCCGCCACCGGTGCGCCGCATCCGCTTCGACCGCAACGAGCTGGCCGGGGCCTTCGGGGATTTGGGTACCGACTTGCCGCTGCTCATCGGCGTCATTGCCGCCTCGGGCGTCGACAGCGCCGGGCTGCTCATCGTGTTTGGACTCTTGCAGATGTTTTCGGGCTTGTGGTACGGCATGCCCATGCCGGTGCAGCCGCTCAAGGCCTTTGCCGCCCTGGTTATTGCCCAGAAAATTCCCGGCCGCATCATCTTCGGCGGCGGGCTGGCCATCGGCCTGAGCATGCTGGTCTTGTCGGTCACGGGCCTGATTGATGCCCTGGCCCGCCTGATTCCCAAGCCCGTGGTGCGCGGCATTCAGTTTGGGCTGGCCCTGCAGCTTTCCACCCTGGCCCTGAAGGAGTACGTGCCCGCCGACGGCCCGCCCGGCTACGCCCTGGCCGCCGCCGCGTTTACCGTGACGGTGCTGCTGCTGGGCAACCGCCGCTGGCCGGCTTCCCTGCTGGTGATTCTGCTAGGCATCATCTACGCCCTGGTCTTCAAGCTCGACCTGGCCACGGCCCAGCAGGCCCTGGGTCTGCATTTGCCCACCTGGCACCTGCCCCAGCGCGCCGACATCCTGACCGGGGCCGTGCTGCTGGCCCTGCCCCAGATTCCGTTGTCGCTCGGCAACTCCATTCTGGCCACCCGCCAGGTCATTCACGACCATTACCCTGAAAAGCAGGTGACGGTGCGTCAGATCAGCTTTACCTACGGGCTGATGAACGTGGTGGCGCCCTTTTTCGGGTGCTTCCCGGTGTGCCACGGCTCGGGCGGCATGGTGGGGCACTACGCCTTTGGGGCCCGCACCGGCGGCTCGGTGGTGCTCTACGGCCTGCTGTTTCTGGTGCTGGGTTTGTTTTTCAGCCAGGGCTTCGCCGATATCGTCCAGATTTTTCCCCTCCCGATTTTGGGCGTGCTGCTGCTGTTCGAGGCCCTCACCCTGGCCACCCTCCTGCGCGACCTGACCTCCTCGAAAGCCGACCTGACGGTGGCCCTGCTGGTGGGCGTGCTCTGCAGCGGCCTGCCCTACGGCTACCTGGTGGGCCTGGTGGTGGGCACGGCCGCGTACTACGCCATGCGCCGCGGCTGGGTGGGGCTGGGCCGGTAGCCTACCGCTCCAGCTTCCTGAGCTTCGGCAAGCGCCGTAGGTCAATGGCGGTAGAGTCGAGGCTATTCCACTCAACATTCAATTCCTCCAGCTTATGCAATTGGTAGATAGGCTCAGGGAGCCGGACGCTGTCGGCCAAGCCGCCCCGCAAATCGAGGCTTCGTAGCTGCGGCAGTGCCAGTAAGGCATCCAGATTCTCTAACTGGTTGCGCCGCTTGCTGTTCCAGAAGCCTCGCAACCCCAACTTTTCCAGGTGTTGCAACCGGCCGATGCTGGCGGGTACTACGCTTAGGTTGGCATTGCCCAGGTGCAGTTCCCGCAAGCCGGTCAGCCCATTCACGGCCGCCGGGTACTCCAGCAGATGGTTGTCGTTGAGGTTGAGCCGGCGCAGGCTTTTCATCTGCCGGACTGCCTTTGGAATGCTGTCCAGCTGGTTGCATTCCAGGTTCAGCTCCTGCAGGCTATCCAGCTGGTAAAGCACTACTGGGAACTCCGTCAGGTCATTGTAGCCCAAATCCAGCTTTTTCAGCCGCTTCAGCTTCCCGATGCCCTCGGGAAGGCTTTTCAGGTCGCTCAAATGCAAGCTCAGGCTATCGAGGTTATATAGTTCGCCCAGCCGGCTGTACAGGGTGTCGGGGCCACTATCCCGGCCGTTGCGCTTCTCGTACTGAATGGCATACGTAACCAGATCCAGGGACTTGACCTTGGCCGGCTCTTTCAGGGCCAGCCGTAAATCGTCGTACTGGCCTTTGTAATCCTTGCGGGTCCGCTCGAAATAAGTGGAGTCGAGGCGAAATGTAAACGTGTGCCGCAGTAAGGGTTGGCGCTTCTTTTTCCAGTTAACGTACTGCAAATCGAAACGCAGGCGCGGCTGGGTGCGCGAGTTGTTCAGCCGCGTAATAGTACCTGCGATGCCTGCAAACTGCTCGAAGTGCCACGTCGCCCGGTCAAAGCCGATGACGGCAAAGGCTGCGTTGGGCACCGGCATTGCCTGACCCACTGGCAAATCGATCAACTGTTTGAGGCGCACAAATACCTCTTTTTCGTACCAGGTGTCGCTGATGTGGGGCCGGTTAGAAAAATAGCGGTAGTGCAACACCTCAAAACGGCCAGTGTCCAGCTCTGTGCCGCCAATGACATCGGCCTGCCACAGGTAGGCAGTCTGGGTACGGCTATATTGCCGATGGATGGTGCGTTTGTAAGCCCTCTTTAGCGGCTTGCAGCTCACCAGTATTACCAGAAAGATGCAGGCCAGCCACAAGGCAGAGTGCCAGCGCGTAGAATAAGAATAGATGTGCGGCAAGGAAATCGGTAGTCTAGTTTTACTCTAAAGCTACAGTTTTCGGTGGTGGGCACGGCCGTGTACTACGCCATGCGTCGCGGCTGGGTAGGGCTGGGCCGGTAGGAGTTGCCGGGCCGGGGAGCAGTTGCGGAGGGCAAAAACAATTGTTTCTGAGCTCCGGGGCAGTAGCGGAGGGCAAAAACAAAAAAATAGATGCTCCGCTGCTCCCCCGGAACCTTCCAACAAATGTTTCGGGGCTCTGCTACTCCCCCGGAAGCTTCCAACGAATGTTTACAGGCTCCGGGGCAGCGGCGGAGCTTAGAAACAATTGTTTCGGGGCTCCGCTACCGGTAAAGCACCATTTACTCCTGGCCGCGCTCCAGCACCTCGTCGATCAGGCCGTAGTCCCGGGCTTCGTCGGCGCGCAGCCAGTAGTCCCGGTCCGAGTCGTCGTGGATCTGCTGGTAGGTTTTGCCGGTGCGCTCGGCGTAGATCTGGTACAGCTCCTGGCGCAGCTTCACCACTTCGCGGGCCGTAATTTCGATGTCGGCCGAGGGCCCTTGCACCCCGCCCGAGGGCTGGTGAATCATGACGCGGGCGTGGGGCAGGGCCGAGCGTTTGCCGATGGCCCCGCCGCAGAGCAGAAAGGCGCCCATCGAGGCGGCCAGGCCGGTGCAGATGGTCGCCACGTCGGGGTGCACGTACTGCATCGTGTCGAAAATACCCAGCCCGGCATACACCGAGCCGCCCGGCGAGTTGATGTAGAGCAGGATGTCCTTCTTGCTGTCTACCGACTCCAGAAACAGCAGTTGGGCGGTAATGATGTTGGCAATGTTGTCGTCGACGGCCGTGCCCAAAAACACGATGCGGTCCATCATCAGGCGCGAAAACACGTCGATTTCGCGGAAGTTCTGGGGCCGCTCCTCAATCACGGAGCGGGTCATGCCGGTTACGGCGGCGTGGTACTGGCCACCCACGTAGTGCTGGTACCGGTCGAGGCTGGTGCTGGGGAGGCCCCGGCCGAGCACGGCAAATTTTCGGAATTCCTGGGAGGAGAGCATGGGAAGAAGGGAAAAAATGGGCGTGAGAAACCCGGCCACCTTGCAGGCAAGGCAGCTGGGGAAAGAAGACAATAGGGAAGGAAGGCTAGCGGCCGGAGCCCGGCTTGCGGCCGGACAAAGCCCGGCGCAGGTGGTCGGTGGCGGCTTGCAGCCAGCCGCGCCGCCGGGTGGTTTGCTCGAAGCGGCTATGGATCAGCTCCAACTCCTGGCGCAGCTGCCGCCGGCCGGCCTCGCGCAGGGCGTGGTAGAGCTGGCGCTGGGCATCGGCATCGGCGGCCAGCTCGGGGTCGGTGAGCAGCTGCACTTGCCACTGGGCGGCTTCGGCGGCGGTGGGCCGGCCCAGCAGGTGGTGCTCCAGACGGCGCAGACGTTCGAGGGCGGGGCGCATAGCGGGTTACTGGGCTAGCAGGTGAGCCGCCACGGCCCGCACCGACTTGCGCAGGCGCTCCAGGCACTTGAATTTCTGCACCGTGGCCGAGCGCACACTCTGGTAGTGGTGCGCGTCGGCAATCTGCTCGAGGGGCTGCTGGAAGTAGTAAAATGCCAGCAGAATGCTCTTGCACCGCTCCCCGAGCTGCTCCACGTAGTCGAGCACCGGCAGGGTGGGCGGCTCGGCGGGGGCCTCCGGTTCGGCAAGGTGGGCCGCGTGCTCGTCGGTAAACTCGGTGAGGGGCAGCCGGCCGCGCCGGCTCAGCTCGCGCCGCCACAGGTTGCGGCTGATGCCCAGCAGGTAGGTGCTGACCGAGGAAGACAGCACGAAGTCGGGAGTGGTGGCCTTCTCGTAGAAAATCACCAGGGCATCCTGAAACACGTCCTTGGCATCGGGGGCCGCGCCGCCGTGCTGCTGCACGTAGCGGCGCACCAGCGGAAAGGCGCGTTGGTACAGCCGGGTGAGGGTCGGTTCCCGATCGGTGAGCAGGGCCTGCCGCAGAGATGCTGAAGTTTCCATGATACGTAAAAGCCTGACCAGTACGTGAAGCAGCGCCGGTCTGATAGGTAATCCGCGTTTCGGGCAACTATCACCCGGGGTTTCCGGAAAAAGTTACGGAATCAGCGGCAGCTGGCCCAGGATACGGCGGATGTGGGCCCGGTAGTCGGGGTTGCTGGTCATGCCGTTGTGCCCCGCCCCGACCAACGTAATAAACTGATCCTGGGGCTTGAGCAGGTCTTTGAGCTGCATCGTGGTGCGGTAGTCAATCACCTCATCATGCTCGCCGTGGAAGATGACGATGGGGCACTTTACCCGGGGCAGCACGGCGTCGGTGCCCAGCGGGTAGCGCACCACGAAGCCCGGCACCCAGGGGTAGTGCTGCCGCGCCGTGGCCCGCATGCTGAAATAGGGGGCCTGCAACAGCAGCAGGCGCGGGTGCTGCCGGGCCGCCAGCCAGGCCGCCGCGCCCGTGCCCAGGGAATAGCCCAGCACGATGGTGCGCGCCTCCGGAAACTCGGGCAGCAGCTGCTGGTAGGCCGTTTGCACGTCGCTGAGAAACTGCTCCTGGCTGCTGATGGTGCCGCCGCTTTTGCCGTAGCTGCGGTAGTCGAGCATGAACACGCTGTAGCCCAGCTCGGTATAGAGCGAGGCCGCGTCGCCCCAGCTGTCGAGGGCGCCGGCGTTGCCGTGCAGGTAGAAAATCAGGCCCCGGGACGAGTCGGCTGGGAACAGCAGGCCGTGCAGGCGGGTGCCGTCGGTAGTGGTTATCCACCGCTCCTCGGCGGGCTGCGAGAAGGAAAACCGGTAGTCGGCCGGCAGCTTCGTGGGGAAAAACAGCAGCCGTTCCTGCTTGAAATAGAGCACCACCAGCACCGCCACGTACAGCAGCGCCACAAATCCCACGACTCCGAATAAGACCTTCATAGCAGCCTAAGAATACGCAGTTCAGAGGAATTATGACGTTTTACCTACTGCGTCATTGCGAGAAACGAAGCAATCCGGCCTCTGAAATGTGCTGCGCCCTCTACTGTTAAAAGCCCTGACGCCTGACCCGTGTAACGCGAAGTTCCACTTCGCGAGGCGTGCACGCCATACCAACGACAATCGTTCAACGTCTCGCGAAGTGGAACTTCGCGTTACAAGCAAAAGCCCTTTCCTACTCGTGCGGGAAAGGGCTTTCCGGTAAAAGGTCAGGTCGTATTGCGCAGAGCACGAATTGCTTCGCAAGCCCGCAATGACAAAGCAAGCATTAGCACATCAGCACTTTCCCACATTAGCACATTAAAAATCTAGCCGCCAATCGTGCTCATCGACTCGAAGCTGAGCTGGTGCACGGGGCGTTGGCGCTCGGCTTCGAAGCCGTTGGCGGCCCGGTGACGGAAGGCGTTGGCCAGGGCGGCGGCGACGTCGGTATCGGGGGCGCCGGTGCGCAACAGGGCCCGCACGTCGAGCACGCCCTGGTCGTAGAGGCAGGTTTTTAGGCCGCCTTCGGCCGTGAGGCGCAGGCGGTTGCAGGTGCCGCAGAAGGTGCGCGAGTAGGCCGCGATAATGCCCACCCGGCCCTGATGGCCGGCGGCGGTGTAGTGCGAAGCCGTGTCGCCGGGCCGGGTGGCAATGGGCGTGAGCAAGCCCAGGTGCTGCTCCAGGTGCTCCCGGATGCGCAGGTGGTTCCACGGAATCTGGATGGCGCCGTGGCTGCCGCCGTTGAAGGGCATTTCCTCGATAAAGCGCACGTCCACGGGCAGGTCGCGGGTCAGCTCGGCCAGGGGCACGAGGTCCTCGATGTTCTGCCCGTCCATCACCACGGCGTTGATTTTGACCTTGATACCGGCCGAGAGCAGGGCGTAGAACGTGTCGAGCACGCGCGGCAGCTCGTCGCGGCGGGTGATGCGGGCAAACCGGGCCCGGTCCAGCGTGTCCAGGCTCAGATTCACGGTGCGGATACCCAGGCGGGCCAGCTCCGGAATGTGGGGCGCGGTGAGCACGCCGTTGGTCGTCAGGCTGATGTCGTCGATGCCCGGAATCTGGCTCAAACGGCCGATAAAGGGCACCAGGTCGCGGCGCACGAACGGCTCCCCGCCGGTGAGGCGCACCTTGCGCACGCCCAGGCCGGCCAGAATGCCAACGGTCCGCTCCATTTCCTCGTAGGTCAGCAGCTCCTGCTTGGGCAAATACTGGATGCCTTCCTCGGGCATGCAGTAAAAGCAGCGCAAATTGCAGCGGTCCGTGACGGCCAGGCGCAGGTATTCCAGCGGCCGACCGTGGTTATCAAACAAAACAGGAGAAGCAACGGACATAGACCAGCGGAAATACAACTAATGCCTCAACGCAGATAGCGCGGAAAGGGATTCAGAACAAAAAACCGGGAACAGACTTTTCTGTTCCCCGCCGGCCGCGTATACTGCCTCCGGAGCTTAGACAAACAAATGAAACTGAAAATTGCGCTTTTTGGCATTGCCAAAGAAATTGTAGGCAGCTCCTCGCTCGACCTCGACACGCCCGACCAGCAGTCGGTGGCCGACTTGATGCGGCAGCTGCAAACCCAGTACCCGGCCCTGCGGGAGCTGACCAGCCTGGCCATAGCCGTCAACAGCGACTACGCCACCGACGACTACCAGTTGCAGGAGCGCGACGAAATAGCCCTGATTCCGCCGGTCAGCGGGGGATGATTTTCAATTAAGAATTATGAATTAGGAATTATGAATCGGGGGCGCCCAGCGCCAGCGCCATTCTGCATTACCGAGAATTCATAATTCTTAATTCCTAATTCTTAATTCCAAAAAATGCACATCAATCTTACCGACCAGCCCATTGACGTGGCCGCCGTGCTGGCGTCCGTGCAGGACGACGGGGCCGGGGCCGTCAACACGTTCATTGGCACGGTGCGCAACCAGAGCACCGGCCGCCGCGTGGTGCGCCTCGACTACGAAGCCTACGATGCTATGGCCCTCAAGCAGATGCAGCGCGTGGCCGAGCAGGCCCAGGAAAAGTGGCCCATGCTGCGCCAGGTAGCCGTAACGCACCGCAAAGGCCGCCTCGACATCGGCGACGTGGCCGTGGTGGTAGCCGTATCCACGCCCCACCGCGCCGACTCCTTCGCTGCCTGCCAGTACATCATCGACACCATCAAGCAGGTGGTGCCCATCTGGAAAAAGGAGGAGTACGAAGACGGCTCCGTCTGGGTAGCCGCCCACCCGTAGCGCTTGTCTTAGAGCTAAAAAGCTAGTTCCCCTCCTTAGATAAGGAGGGGCTAGGGGTGGTTGAAACGGTAGAACAAGTTTTAGAACTAGTTTCTAGTCCTCGTTCAAAATCGGTCAACCACCCCTAGCCCCTCCTTATCTAAGGAGGGGAACTAGAATAGCTTTCTAGTTCCCCAACTCCCGCTTCGCTACTTCCGCTTCTTCGGGCGTATTCACGTTGCGCAGCTCCCTAGGGTCGGGGGCGGCCAGCAGCTCGATGTCGGAGTTGATGAGCGCCTTGCGGGGGCAGGAGTAGCCTAGGCCCAGAAACCGCAGCAGCGTGCCGTAGCCCCGGGGCTCCCAGATGGTAATCAGCGGCTCGGGAAACTCGTTTTCGGGGCTCTGGAAAGCCGTGGCCATCTTGGCGCCGTTGCGGTGCCGCACCAGGTGCCGCAGGCTGGCCTCCGACAAAAACGGCAGGTCGCAGGCGACTACCAGCCAAGCCGCGTTGGGGTCGAGCTGGAAGGCCGAGAGGATGCCGCCCATCGGACCCAGGTCCAGAAACCGGTCGGGCAGGGGCAGCAGGCCGGCGGGCAGCTCGGCTATCTGGTCGTGGCGGCAGGAAACGTGCACGTCGGTGCAAACCTGGGCCAGCAGCTGGGCCGCGTACTCGCGCTGCTCCAGGCCGTGGTAGTGTAGGCGGCCCTTGTCGGTTTGCATCCGCTGGCTCTGGCCCCCGGCCAGCACCAGGCCCCGCAGCGGGGGCAGGCTGCGCTGCCACCAGCTTTTAATAAAGCCGGCAATGCCTTCAGTATCAGCTAAGGCCAGCGTCGGAATATCCTGGCCGGCAAAATGGTTTTGCAGATACTGCGGTACTTCCGTTACGCCTTCAGGGAGCAAGATCAGCTGCACGTCGGTGAGGCGGTCCAGCTTTTTCTCCAGCGGCTTGGCCGGGTCCAGGATGATGAGCTGCTGCCGGGCGCGGAAGTGGTTGCCGTTGACGAGCACCAGGCTCTGGTGGGCCAGCAGCTCCTTTTGGGCAAAGCCGTCCAGCTCCCGGCGCTGATCCACGCGGCGGAAGTGAATCTTGTCGGTCAGCTCGGCGCTGGCCCCGGCCTGCATGATGGGGCTGGCCCCGCCCGCGCCGCCGCTGTCGGCCTCGTCGCCGGCGGCGTGGTCGGCATCCACGTAGCCCACGCTCAGCTGCGGGGCCAGAAGGGGCAGCAGGCGAATAACCAGCTCCTTGATTTTGCCGCAGGGTGCGCCCAGAATAGCCAGCTCCTGCCGGCTAAACTCGCCGCTGACGGGCCGGGCCAGGGCGGCGTGCTTAGTGCGGGGCTTGGGCGCGCCCTGCGGCGTGGTGGGATTAGTCGGCATGATGAAAGTCGCTTTTGCCGCCGGTTTTGTCCAGCAGCCGGGTTTCCTGAATCACAATGTCGTGGGAAAGGGCCTTGCACATGTCGTACACGGTGAGGGCCGCTACCGAAGCCCCGGTCAGGGCTTCCATTTCCACCCCGGTTTTGCCCGTCACGGTGGCCGTGCAGATGATGTGAATTTCTTCCTCACTGACCACTTCAATCTGCACCTGGCAGTCGTCGAGGCCCAGCGGGTGGCAGAGCGGAATCAGGTCAGCGGTTTTCTTGGCGGCCATGATGCCGGCCAGAATAGCCGTCTGGAACACCGGGCCCTTGCGGGTGGGCAGGTCGCCTTGCTGCACCAGGCGCAGAATTTCGCGGCCCAGCAGCACGCGGCTGCGGGCCCGGGCCACGCGGCGGGTTGGGGTTTTGGCCCCCACGTCGACCATGGCGGGCTGGCCGGCGGCGTTGAGGTGGGTCAGGGAGCGGGAAGAATCAGGCATAAGCAGGGAAAGATGACGGTGTACAAAGCAGGCGGGCGGGCCGAAAGTTGCGCAAAGCTCGCAACTTAACCCGCCCAACCCGGTAGAGACGCATAGTTGCCCCGGTGCGTTGGGCCCGGCCGCCGGTTTCCGGCCCGGCTGCGGCCGGCAGCGCCGTTCGGTTTACTTTGCATTCCTTCACTTCCGCGCCCCGCGCATTTTTTTTCGCCCGATGATTTCTGTTGACGAAGCCACGCGCCAGGTGCTGGCCACGGCCCGCGCCCTGCCCCCCGAAACCGTTCCGCTCCCGCTAGCCGTGGGCCGGGTGCTGCTCGAGCCGCTCTACGCCGACCGCGACTTTCCGCCCTTTCACCGGGTGGCTATGGATGGCATTGCGCTGGCTTTTAAAGCAGTAGCCGCCGGACAAACCGCCTTTCCCATTGCCGCTACCCAGCTGGCCGGCATGCCGCCCCAGCCCCTGCTCGACGAACACGCAGCCGTGGAAATCATGACCGGGGCCGCCCTGCCGCCCGGCACCGATACGGTGGTGCGCTACGAAGACCTGGAGTTTCAGGAGGTGAACGGCCGGCGCGTGGCCGCCCTGCTGGTGCCGCCGCCCGCCGCCGGCCACAACATTCACCACCAGGCCGCCGACCGGCAGCAGGGCGACCTGCTGCTGCCCGCCGGCACCCGGCTGAGCCCGGCCGAAATTGCGGTGGCGGCCACCATCGGGGCCGCGACGCTACGCGTGGCGCGGCCGTTGCGGGTGGCCGTCGTCAGCACCGGCGATGAGCTGGTGGAGCTGGAGCAAATCCCCTTGGCCCACCAGATCCGACGCTCCAACGCTTATATGGTGCAGGCCGCCTTGCAGCAGGCCGGGGCCGAGAGCGACGCTTTTCACTTCAACGACGACCAGCAGGCTCTGCGCCAGGGGCTGCCGCCGCTGCTGGCCGCCTACGACGCGCTGGTGCTGAGCGGGGGCGTCTCGAAGGGGCAGGCCGATTTTCTGCCCGCCATGCTACAGGAGCTGGGCGTCACCCAGCTGTTTCACGAGGTGCACCAGCGGCCGGGCAAGCCGTTCTGGTTTGGCGAAAAAGCCGACGGGGCCGTGGTGTTTGCCTTGCCCGGCAACCCGGTTTCCACCTTCGTCAACTTCTACCAGTACGTGCTGCCCTGGCTGCGGCGCTGCCAGCAGCCCCACGGGCAGCCCCAGAAGCTTACGGCGCTGCTGGCTACCGACTTTTCGTTTGCCCCCCGCATTGCCTACTTCCTGCCGGTGCGCCTGGAAACAGCGCCCTACGGCCACCTGCTGGCCCACCCCCAGGCCATCGGCGGCAGCGGCGACCTGGCCTCCCTGCTGCACTGCGACGGGTTCCTGCGCCTGCCCCCCGAGCCCACCGAGTTCAAAGCCGGCGACGCCTTCCCGCTGGTGCGGTTTCGGTGAAGCGGTGAAGCGGTGAATGAGTGAGTTGTAACCGGCTAGGTAGGGGGGCGGGGGGCGGCAGCAGCTTTGGCGGCCAAATCCAGAATGTGCCCTGGCACCTTCCAAAGGCCGATAAATGCACGCGCTGACGTTTCATACGCTCGCGCCGAGGCTTCGGACGCCCGCGCCGGTGATTGGGAGGCCGGTGGTCAGGCATCAGAGGGGCGTGCTGGCGCTGCGGGCGCGCGGGGCAACGCGCTGAAGGCTGGCGGACAGACTGCGGAAGCACTTGCCCCGGCTCCGAATGCCGCCGGGGCTTGCTGGTAAAAGGACGGGTCGTGCTGCGCAGAGGACGGATTGCTTCGTCTCGGCTTCATGCGCAGAATGCTCGCAATGACAGACTTCACTCATTCACTCATTCACCGCTTCCGAGCGTTTGAACTCGTGGCGGCAGTGGAAGCAGTGGTAGCGCTTGCCGCGCAGGGGGTAGCCCAGCAGCACCGAAAGCATCAGCATCGGGAAGCTGTAGGTGTTGCGGGTGGCGGGGCCGAAGGCCACGTCGGTGGAGTTGCAGCGGGGGCAGTGGAGGATGTCGGACTCAGCGTGCTCGTCGTCGGCGTGGCTGGCCGTCATCGGCACGGTTTCGTAGCGCAGCACTTCCAGGGCCGCCGCTACGTCCTGCTCGCGCACGTGCAGGCGCACGCCGCCGGTGGCCGGGCCGTAGAGCCGGTTGAGCGACACCAGGTTTTCGTTGGTCAGAAAGCAGGGAATCTGCTCGGCTTCCAGCCGGCTTTTGGCCAGGTGTGCCGTAATGGGGTCGGCAAAGGACTCAAGCACCACGATGCGGTCCTCGGCGGGCTGGGAAGTCATGGGAAGTAGTTGCTGATCAGAGAGTAATTAACAAACAAAAGAGCATTCGGCGGCGGGCCGAATGCTCTTTTTATTTACCAGTTGGGTACTGTTTTAATAGGTCTTAGAGCCAATCACTTAAACAAAGCCAGGGCCTTGATGAAGGTTTGCGACACGCCCCAGGCCAGCGGCAGGCCCACGTAGAGCCAGGCCAGCACGACGGAGCCGCCCAGCGCGGCCTTTTCCGGAGCCGCCGCGGGGGCAGCAGAAGTTGATTTCGGGTCCATGAGAAGAAGAGGGTAGCGGTGAAATAATACGGCCTAGTGGCCGCCGGCTTCGGGCGTTACGTCGCCTTTTTCGTAGTACTGCTCCTTGACGGCCGTCACGGCCAGGTTGGCCAGCAGGCCCAGCACCAGCACGCCGGCCATGGTGTAAAACACGTTTTGGTAGGCTGCCGCGCCGGTCAGGCCCTTGGCCTTGGCGCTTTCGTGCAGGCTGTGCACGATGAGCGGCCCCAGTACGCCGGCCGTGCTCCAGGCCGTGAGCAGGCGGCCGTGAATGGCACCCACCTGGTATTTGCCGAACAAATCGGAGAGGTAGGCCGGAATGGTAGCGAAGCCGCCGCCGTACATGCTGATGATGACGCAGGCTACCACCACAAACAGGGTGAGCTGCAGGTTGTGGCCCAGGGTCGGAATCAGGGCGTAGAGGGCAATGCCAAGGCCGAAGTAGATGGCGTAGGTGATTTTACGGCCCAGCTTATCGGACGCCGACGACCAGAAGAAGCGGCCCAGCAGGTTGAACAGGCTCAGCAAGCCCACGAAGCCCGCCGCCGCCGCCGCCGTCACGCCCCGCCCCGCGCCCAGCGCCGATTCGGAAAACGTCTCCTGAATCAGGGGCGAGGCCGTTTCGAGCACCCCGATGCCAGCCGTAACGTTGGTGAGCAGCACCACCCAGAGCAGCCAGAACTGCGGGGTTTTAATGGCGTTGTCGGCCGATACGTTGCGGGTCGTTATCAGTGCGTTGTGCTCGGTGCTGGGCACGTAGCCCGCCGGCTTCCAGTCGTCGGCGGGCACCCGGATGGTCCAGACGCCGAACTGCATGAACAGCAGGTAGACGATGCCCATCACGATAAACGTGGGCGCCACGCCCATCGGGGCCGAGTCCTTGAAGTGGCTCATCAGGTTGTTGGCCAGCGGGGAGCCAATCATGGCCCCGCCGCCAAAGCCCATGATGGCCATGCCGGTAGCCACGCCCTTACGGTCGGGAAACCACTTGATGAGCGTGCTGACGGGCGAAATGTAGCCGATGCCCAGCCCGATGCCGCCCACGAAGCCATAGCCGAAATACAGCAGCCAGAGGTTGTGCATATGCACGCCCAAGGAGCCAATCAGGAAGCCGCCGCCGAAGCAGAGCGAGGCGGCCAGCATGGCCTTGCGCGGACCCACCCGCTCCAGCCACTTCCCGAAAATGGCCGCCGAGAGGCCCAGCAGCACAATGGCAATGGAAAACGTCCAGCCAATCTGGCCCGGCGTCCAGTCGTCGGCGGCCGGCTTATCCACGTTGCCGCTGATGAGGGCGCCCAGGGGCTTGTTGAACACGCTGAAGGCGTAAGCCTGCCCGATGGCCAGGTGAATGGCCAACGCGGCGGGCGGCACGAGCCAGCGGTTGTAGCCCGGCGGCGCGATGGTGCGGCTGCGGTCCAGGAAAGAGTCGGATGCCATAAGGGGGTTGTGGTTGGGGTAAGAAGGAGGAAAGGAGCGGGAGATGCCGGCTGGCAAACAGCAGCCGGGCGGCCACGAACCGGGCCGGACGCGTTGTTACTAAGAGGGACTATTCCGCTATTGTTTTAATTTTCAGCGGCCTGGTGCAGCAGCCAGCCCTTGGGGCCGCGGGCCTGGGTGCCCTTCAGAAACTCCGCCACGCCTTCCCGGATCCGCTCGGCCAGCTGCTGCTGAAAGGCCGGGTCAATCAGCCGCTTTTCGTCCTCGGCATTCGACACAAAAGCCGTTTCGACCAGGGCATTGGGGTATTCGGTGGCCCCGTTCAGGTTGAAGTTGAAGCTGCCCACGTTGCCGAAGCCCTTCAGTCCGGTCTGGCGCACGGCGTTGTAGATGGCCAGGGCCAGGGGTCGGTAAGCCACGTAGCGGTAATACGTGCTGGTGCCCTGCACGGCGGCGCTACCCGAGGAGTTGACGTGGATGCTGAGCAGCAGATCGGGGTTGAGCTGGCGCATGAGCAGCACGCGGGAGCCGTTTTCTACCGTTACGTCGGTTTCGCGCGTCATCAGCACCCGAGCCCCGGCCTTTTCCAGCTCCTGCTTCAGCTTCTGGGCAATGGCCAGCGTGAGCACCTTTTCCTGGCTGCCTTTGGCCGACGTAGCCCCCACGTTGGTGCCGCCGTGGCCTGCGTCGAGGCCGATGGTGAGGCCCCGCAGGCGCAGCTTGGCCGGCGGCCGCTTCACCCGGATGCGGAGGGTAGTGCCCCGGTAATCAATGCGGTAGCCCCAGGCCTGGGCGTGGCGCAAGGGCAAAACGACCCGGAACACGTCGGGTTGGGGCTGCTCGTAGTACACGTCGCCCAACTCCCGCAGGCCGTCGCGCTGGGTTATCCAGTTGGTGTTGGAAGTCGCCCCGAACACGTCGACCACCAAGCGGGTGGGGTTGGTCAGCAGCTGGGAGCGGTAGGGCAGGCGGGCTTCCAGGGGCACCAGCACGTTGTCGTAGAGCGAGTCGCCGGTCACGCTCCAGGAGCCGGTGAGGGAAGTGGGCACGAAGCCGCCGGCCGGCAGCAGGCGCAACACGTCCTGGGGCACCCAGGCCACCTGGTTGTCGGCCAGCCGCACCCGGTACTGCGTGCCCACCATGCCCGTGAGGTGCAGCACCACCGCCGAGTCGAGGTAGCCGAGCTTGGCCCCGCCCAGCCGGTCTTCGCCCAGGCCGTAGTTCAGGTAAGCCAGCTGCCCTTTGGTGAGAGCCAGCTGGGGCGCGTCGGGGCTGAGAAACCGCACTTTGCTGCGGCTGAAGGCCGAGGCCAGCGCCACCGTGTCGTTGCGCAGCACCTGAAACAGAATCGGCCGGTTCTGGAGCGTATCGCCGGGGCGCACTACGTAGGTGCCCTGGTAGATGCCGCGCTGGCCTTTGGTGAGAGCAGGCGGCAGCTCGGTCATCGGCAAGCCTTTCAGAAAGGTCACGCGCTGGCCGGGCCGGCCTTTGAGGCGGACCTGCAGCCGGTCGCCGGGCCCGAGCCACTGGTTGGTGGCGGGCACGGTTTCCGCCGATTCAATCAGGGCCTGGGCGCGGCTGCCGGCCGCGAAGCCGCTGAGCAGCACCAGCAACAGCCACCGCAAGCGGCGGCCGGAAAAAATGGAAGCCATAGAAAAACGCAAAAAAGCCCCGCAGAAAGCGGGGCTTCGGGGTAAAAACTGCGGGGTTACTTTTGCACGGCCTGCACCGCGTCGCCCAGGTCTTTCACATCGCGGCTGGTTTCGTGGGTGGTAAACTCGGCCTGCAGCGCCCGGATGTGCAGCTCGTCGCGGCCCTTCACGTCCAGCCGGATAGCCTTCAGCCGCTCGTTCAGGCGCTTATAAATGCTGCTGGCGTAGTCCCAGTCGCGCTGGCTCCACTGCTTGCGCTGGGCGCGGGTCTGGCGCAGCAGCTGCACGTAGGCCGGCTCGATGGTCGTGGGCGTCAGGGTTTCGATGTCGGCGTAGGTGCCGAGCAGCTGCTGGGTGAAGGCCGCCGTAGCCTTGGGGTCGAGGGGCTGGCGGTTGCGGGCCCGCGAAACGGAGTCGAAGCGCGCCGCGCGCCGCCCGGCGGTGCGCAGCTTGTCGGCGGTGCGGTCGGCCAGCGTGTCGAGCTTGCGGGCTTCGTCGCGCACTATTTCCTGCCGCTCGCGCGGGGTACTGTCGCAGGCCGACAGCAGGCCAGTGCCCGCCAACAGCAAGGCAGCACCGGCAACGGAAGAGAGACTGAGTCGTGTCATAGGCCTCTCTACGTAACCGGCGCGCCGAAGATTACCCAGGCGCTATACTCACTTACTGCGCTACCGGCTGCAGCTTAAAGGTGAACGGCAGCTCGTAGACCACGGGCACGGCGCGGCCGTCCTTGCGGGCCGGAATCCACTGCTGCGGAATGGTGCGGCACACGCGCATGGCTTCCTCGTCGCAGCCGCCGCCCACGCTCATCAGCACCTTGTGGCCGCTGGCCTGGCCCAGGGTGTCAATCGTGAAGGAAATCAGGACTTTACCCTGGAGCTTGCGGTCCTGCGCGGCCGAGGGATACACCAGCTTGGCAGTGTACGAAGCCAGGGCCGGGTCGCCGCCGATAAACAGCGGCGGCTGGTCGACGCGGGAGCGGGACCATTCGCCGGGCTTGAGCTGCACATCATACATGATATCCTCGACGGGGCGGTAAAAAACCAGCTTTTTGGCGGTGTGGTCGTATTTCTGGACCGTCACCTGCCGTCCGTCGCGGGTGTAGGCAAAATATTCCCAAAGGCCAATCTTGTTGCCTTTCTCAATCATGCCGCTCTCAAACTCCGTTTTGCGCAGGCGCTGAGACCAGGAAACCGTTGGCAATGCGCAAGCCAACAGTACTACGAGTACAGTTTTTTTCATAGAACGGGTGGGAAAAACTGCTCCGCTATAACCGGCCGCCGCAAACCAAGGGGGGATTTGATTTATATTAGCTGCTTAAATAGTTATATAGGAAGCGGGCTGTTACAAAAAGTGAAAAAGGGTGTAGAGGAGGCTTAAAAGCTGATAGACAGCCGAAAAGAGTGTAAAAAAGATGAGCTTACACCTTTTTGGAAAAGGCATAAGCTCAGTAAAGTTAAAGATTTATAAGCAGCTGAGCAAGAACAAACAGCGCTAGTTATTCTCGTCGAGGTGGTCGCCCAGGTCGTGGAGGCGGGCCCGTAGGCCGGGAAAGTGCGGGCAGATGGCCTCCAGGCGCTTCAGCACCCGCCGCGTGCCCCGGTAGTCGCCCAGGGTTTGCAGAATGGTGGCCCAGCCCGACAGCGCGCCGAAATGCCGGGGCTCCAGCCGCAGGGTCTGGGCAATGTCGAGCAGGGAGGCGCGGTACTCGCCGCGCAGGTAGTAGGCCGTGGCGCGCTTGTTCCAGCCTTCCGCGAAGCCCGGCTGCCACTCAATCAGGCGGCTGAACACGCCGATGGCGGCCGTATAGTCGCCGGCCGCCAGGGCCCGCAGCCCGATTTCGAGCTCCTTATCCTGCTGCCAGTCGCCGGTGGTGAGCCACAGCTGCCAGATGCCGTTTTGCAGGGCTTCAATCTCCTGGGGCGCGGTAGCCACGCGCAGGCGGGCAAACAGGTTGTCGAGCGTATCCAACGGTGAAGTTGTGAAATGGTGAGCTGGTGAGTTGGACGTTCGCTATGCGCCATCGGCACACATGGCGCGACTTGAACGTCCAACTCACCAGTTCACAAGTTCACCATTTCACCGCTTAAAACAACGCCGCCGCTACCCGCCGGATGGATTCGGACTTACCCATGCTGTAGTAGTGCAGGCAGGGCACGCCGTGGGCCATCAGCTCCTTGCTCTGGTTGATGCACCACTCGATGCCGATCTGGCGGGCCGCGTCGTTGTTGGGGGCGTGGTGCACGGCCTCGCTCAGCTCCTCCGGAATGTTGAGGTAGAAGGAGCGGGGCAGCATCGTGAGCTGGCCCTTGGTGGTCAGGGGTTTCAGGCCGGGAATGATGGGCACGTGGATGCCGGCCTCGCGGCAGCGCTTTTCGAAGTTGAAGTACTGCTCATTGTCGAAAAACATCTGGGTCACGATGTAGTCGGCACCCCGGTCGACCTTGTGCTTGAGGTAGCGCAGGTCGGCCGCGTAGTTCGGCGACTCAAAGTGCTTCTCGGGGTAGCCGGCCGTGCCGATGCAGAAGTCGGTGGCCCAGGTGTCGTCCTGCTCTTCGTCGAGGTACTCGCCCTTGTTGAGGTTGGCCATCTGCCCGATCAGGTCGCAGGCGTAGCTGTGGCCGTCGGGCTCAGGCTTGAAGTAGCCCTCGGATTTTATCGGGTCGCCGCGCAACGCCAGCACGTTGTCGATGCCCAGGAAGTGCAGGTCAATCAGGGCGTTTTCGGTTTCCTCCTTCGAGAAGCCCCCGCAGATCAGGTGGGGCACGGTGTCTACGTCGAAGCGGTTTTTGATGGCCGCGCAGATGCCCACGGTGCCGGGGCGGCGGCGCACGGTCTTCTTTTCCAGCAGGCCGTTGGGGTGCTGGCGGTACACGTATTCCTCCCGGTGGTAGGTCACGTCGATAAACGGCGGCTTGAACTCCAGCAGCGGCTCGATGTTGGAAAACAGCGTCTGGATGTTCTCGCCTTTGCGGGGCGGCAGCACTTCGAAGGAAAACAGCGTCTTGCCGTTGGCGCGGGCCAGGTGTTCGGTTACTTTCATATGACGGACCCCACCCCCCGACCCCCTCCCCTCCGGGAGAGGGGGAGCTGAACGGCGTAGGTATAACGTAAGATACTTAGAACTCAGCTCCGGCTAAGTGAAGAGGAATTTGTCGTCTGGCACCCCTCTCCCGGAGGGGAGGGGCCGGGGGTGGGGTTTCCTACCGCGCCGTGACGGGCGCGGCGGCTAGGTCGTAGTTCAGGTTCGGCGACAACCACCGCTCCAGATCAGCCACCGGCATGTTCTTGCGGCGGGCAATGTCCTCGACCTGGTCGCGCCCGATTTTACCCAGCCCGAAGTAGCGGGAGTCGGGGTGGGCGTAGTAGAGGCCACTGACGGACGAGGCCGGGTACATGGCCAGGTTTTCGGTGAGCTTGATGCCGGTTTGGTTGTCGGCATCGAGCAGCTGGAACAGGGTAATTTTCTCGGTGTGGTCGGGGCAGCCGGGGTAGCCGGGGGCGGGCCGCACGCCGCGGTACTTCTCCTGAATGAGGTCTTCCTTGGTGAGCTTTTCATCCGCGGAATAGCCCCAGAACTCCTCCCGCACCCGCTGGTGGAGGCGCTCGGCAAAGGCCTCCGCCAGCCGGTCGGCCAGGGCCTTGATCATGATGCTGGAGTAGTCGTCGTGGTCGGCCTCGAACTGCTCAATCAGCTTTTCGATGCCCAGCCCGGCCGTGACGGCAAAGCCGCCGATATAGTCGGCCCGGCCCGAGTCTTTGGGGGCCAGGAAGTCGGAGAAGGCCAGGTTGGGAATGCCCGGGCCTTTTTCGCCCTGCTGGCGCAACGTGAAAAACTCGGTCAGCAGCTCCTGCCGGTCGTCGTTGGCATATACCTCGATGGTATCGGAGCCGACGGTGTTGGCGGGCCAGAAGCCGACCACGGCCCGGGCCGTGAGCAGGTTTTCGTTGATTACCTTTTGCAGTAGGGCCTGGGCGTCGGCGAAGAGCTTGGTGGCGGCTTCGCCCAGGTTTTCATCCTCCAGAATGCGCGGGTAGCGGCCCTTCAGCTCCCAGGTGTGGAAGAAGGGCGTCCAGTCGATGTACTCGGCCAGCTCGGCCAGCGGGTAGTTGTCGAGGACTTTGGTGCCCAAAAACGTCGGTCTGGTAATGGGCGCCGCGTCCCAGTCGGCCTGGAAGCCGTTGGCCCGGGCCGCTTCGATGGGCAGGTAGTTTTTCTCCCGCTGCCGGCTGGCGTAGTCATGGCGCAGGGTGGCGTACTCGTCGTGGACGGCGCGGGCGTAGGTTTCGTGGCTGCTGCCGAGCAGGCTGGCGGCCACGCCCACCGAGCGGGAGGCGTCGTGTACGTGCACCACGGGGCCGGAGTAGTTGGGCGCAATCTTGACGGCCGCGTGCAGGCGGGAGGTGGTGGCCCCACCGATGAGCAGCGGGGTTTTGAGGCCGCGCTTTTCCATTTCCTGGGCCACGTACACCATTTCATCCAGGCTCGGGGTAATCAACCCGCTGAGGCCGATAACGTCGACTTCCTGCTTCACGGCTTCGTCCAAAATTCGCTCTAGGGGCACCATCACGCCCAGGTCCACGATGTCGAAGTTGTTGCAGGCCAAAACCACGCCCACGATGTTCTTGCCGATGTCGTGCACGTCGCCTTTCACCGTGGCCAGCAGAATCTTCCCGGCCGTTTGCCGCTCCGAGCCCTGCTTGTCGGCCAAGAGGTAGGGCTCCAGGTAAGCCACGGCCTTTTTCATCACCCGGGCCGACTTCACCACCTGGGGCAGAAACATCTTACCGGCCCCGAACAGGTCCCCTACCACGTTCATGCCGGCCATCAGCGGCCCTTCGATGACTTCGAGCGGGCGGCCCACCTGCTGGCGCACTTCCTCGGTGTCCTGGTCGATAAACTCGGTAATACCTTTCACTAAAGCATGTTGCAGCCGCTCGGCTACCGGTAGGCTGCGCCAAGCGTCGGCCACTACTTCGGCCTTGTCTTTTTGCTTGACGGTGTCGGCAAAGTCCACCAGCCGCTCGGTGGCGTCGGGGCGGCGGTTGAGCAGCACGTCCTCCACCAGCTCCAAAAGGTCCTTGGGAATTTCGTCGTAGACGCCCAGCTGCCCGGGGTTCACGATGCCCATATCCAGGCCGGCCCGGATGGCGTGGTAGAGGAAGGCCGAGTGCATGGCCTCGCGCACCACGTCGTTGCCGCGGAACGAGAAGCTGATGTTCGACACGCCGCCGCTGGTCAGGGCGCCGGGCAGGTTCTGTTTAATCCACCGCACGGCCTCAATGAAGTCCAGCGCGTAGTTGCGGTGCTCCTCCATGCCGGTGCCCACGGTCAGGATGTTGGGGTCGAAAATGATGTCCTGGGCCGGGAAACCGACTTCGTTCACCAGAATATCGTAGCTGCGCCGGCAGATTTCGACGCGCTTCTCGAAGGAGTCGGCCTGGCCGTTTTCGTCGAAGGCCATGACCACCATGGCGGCCCCGTAGGCGCGCACGGTGCGGGCCCGCTCCCGGAATACTTCCTCGCCTTCCTTGAGCGAAATCGAGTTGACGATGCTCTTGCCCTGCACGCACTTGAGGCCCGCTTCCAGCACGCTCCACTTCGAGGAGTCAATCATGATGGGCACCCGGGAAATGTCGGGCTCCGAGGCAATCAGGTTTAGAAACGTCGTCATGGCCTGCTCCGAGTCGAGCATGCCTTCGTCCATGTTCACGTCGAGCACCTGGGCCCCGCCTTCCACCTGGTCGCGCGCCACTTGCAGGGCCTGCTCGTAGGCCCCCGTGCGAATCAGGCGGGCAAAGGCCCGGGAGCCGGTCACGTTGCACCGCTCCCCGACGTTGACAAACAGCGAATCGGGGTAGATGCCGAAGGGCTCCAGGCCGGCCAGGCGGGTGGCCCGGGGCACCGTGGGCAACTGACGGGGCTGGTATTTCTCGGCCAGCTTGGCCAGCTCGGCAATGTGCTGGGGCGTGGTGCCGCAGCAGCCGCCGGCCACCGTGACGATGCCGTCCTTAAGGTAGTTTTCGACGATGGCCGCGAATTCCTGGGCCGACTCGTCGTAGCCGCCGAAAGCATTGGGCAGGCCCGCGTTGGGGTAGGCCGAAATGTGCACGTCGGCCAGGCGGCTCAGCTCCTTGATGTAAATCTTGAGCTGGTCGGCCCCCAACGCGCAGTTCAGGCCCACGCTCAGCAAAGGCAGGTGACTGATGGAGTTCCAGAACGCCTCCACCGTCTGCCCGCTCAGCGTGCGGCCCGAGGCGTCGGTGATGGTGCCCGAAATCATGACCGGTACCACTTTGCCGCCCTCGTCGAAGAACTTCTGCACCGCAAACAGGGCCGCCTTGGCGTTGAGCGTATCGAAGATGGTTTCGATGAGCAGCGTGTCGGAGCCGCCTTCCACCAGCCCGCGCACCTGCTCCAGGTAGGCCGTGGCCAGCTCATCGAAGGTCACGGCGCGGAAGCCGGGCCGGTTCACGTCGGGCGACAACGAGGCGGTGCGGTTGGTGGGCCCGATGGCGCCAGCCACGAAGCGGGGCTTGCTGGGGTTGCGGGCCGTAAACTCGTCGGCGACTTCCCGGGCAATGCGCGCCGACTCGTAATTAAGCTCGTAGACCACGTGTTCCAGCCCGTAGTCGGCCTGGGCAATGGTGGTGCCGCTGAACGTGTTGGTTTCCACCATGTCGGCCCCGGCGGCGAAGTAGTCGGCGTGAATGCCCCGGATGATGTCGGGGCGGGTCAGGCTGAGCAGGTCGTTGTTGCCGCGCAGGGGCTTGGGGTGGTCGGCAAAGCGGGTGCCGCGGAAGTCGGCTTCCTCCAGCGTGTGGCGCTGAATCATGGTGCCCATAGCACCATCGAGCACGAGGATGCGCTGCTGCAGAATGTCGTAAAGCGGGGAGTCGGGGCGGCGAAGCGTGGTCGGTTGCATATCGGCTCTTCTGGGGAAATACGGGGCTAAACACTGCCTTATCCAGAAAGAGCCGCGCGGGAAAGTCGCGTGCCGTACTTATCTTCTTCCTGAGCCGTAGCCTCGGAATGGGAGTTAGCACCTTGTTTTATTTCAGGTTGCTAAGACGTCGTCGGGCCCAGTCCCTCGGTCTTTCTGGATAAGTAACACAGCGAATATACAGCGCGGAAATCCGGAATCCAATTCTGGCGGTACTTGCCGGTGGAATATATTATGTTTTGAAGAAAAGATGGTAATTATTCCAATTTGCTTGACTGTTTGCGGGCGAAAACGGCGCTTAAATGCTGTTTTAGCAATATTCGGGCGGCTTACGTTCAACCGGCGGCCCGCTGCGCCGCCGCCGGTCGGGTAAAACTTTTATGTAGGTACATTGGTTGGGAAGCAACATCCGGCCGGCCACGGCGCCGGCTTTCCATTTTGCTTCATTATTCTCAATCATGAGCCAAGCTTCCAACCTCTTTTCGCCCTTCCAGATGGGCGCCGTTTCGCTGCCCAACCGGCTGGTAATGGCCCCCATGACCCGCAGCCGGGCCAACAACGACGGCAACGTACCCACCGACTCGACGGTGACATACTACGAGCAGCGCGCCTCGGCGGGCCTGATTATCACCGAAGGCGCCCAGGTGTCGCCCCAGGGCGTGGGCTACGTTTTCACGCCCGGCATCTACTCCGCGGCCCAGGTAGCGGGCTGGCGCAAGGTAACCGACGCGGTGCACGCCGCCGGGGGCCGCATCTTCATTCAGCTCTGGCACGTGGGCCGCATTTCCCACCCCGACTTCCACAACGGCGAGCTGCCGGTGGCTCCGTCGGCGGTGCAGCCTACGGGCGTGCAGGCGTATACCACCAATGGCATGCAGGAAATTCCGACGCCCCGGGCCCTGGAAACGGCCGAGGTGAAGGCCATTGTGGAAGACTTCCGTCAGGCTGCCGCCAACGCCAAGGAAGCCGGCTTCGACGGCGTTGAAATCCACGGCGCTAATGGCTACCTGGTCGACCAGTTTATTCAGGATGGCACCAACCAGCGCACCGACGAGTACGGCGGCAGCGTAGAAAACCGCGCCCGGTTTGCCCTCGAAGTAGTGCAAGCCGCCGCCGACGTGTTCGGGGCCGACCGGGTGGGTATCCGCCTGGCCCCCACCGGCGCAATGGGCGGCATCACCGACTCGGACCGCGTGCGGACGTTCCGCTACGTGGCCGAGCAGCTCAATGCTCTGGGGCTGGCGTACCTGCACGTCATTGAGGCCCTGCCCGGCCACCCCATGGCCGCCGCGCCCGGCGTGCCGGCCGTCGCCGCCGAGCTGCGCAAGGTCTTCACCGGCCCGTTTATTCTCAACGGCGGCTACACCCAGGAAACGGCTGAAGCCGCCCTGGCCAACAACGAAGCCGACCTGATTGCCTTCGGCGTGCCCTTCATTGCCAACCCCGACCTGGTGGAACGCTTCGAGCAGGGTACGGCCCTGAACATGCCCGATCAGGCCACGTTCTACAGCGGCGGCGACAAAGGCTACATTGACTACCCCAGCCTGGAGGAAGCACCCGTGGCAGCCAAGCAATAGGGGCCGAAAAACAAAGGTGCAAAGCCCCGCCGCAGACTCTCTGCGGCGGGGCTTTTTCGTTGGCAGCTAGCGGGCCGGAACAGGCTGGCGCAAGGATGTATAGGATAAATTAAGTACCTTATAAATAAATATAGTATTATACATTCCTTTACCTTCGTACCATTATCCAAACGAGGCCTCTCCGTATCCCGCGGTATTCGGGCCGTGGGCCGGGAGCGGGCACCCTCGGGCGTGACGGCTTCGCGGCTCGGTACGGACGGGGCGCTGCTTGCCGTGTATGCACAACTGGCTTACCATGCTCGCCTCCGCCCTGGGTCTGCTGCTGCTGGGCTGGCTGGGAGCACCGCTTCGGGCGGAGGCCCAACACCGCGCCCTGGACAGCCTAAAGACGCTGGTGCGCACGGCCCCGGCCGATACTACCCGCGCCCAGGCGGCTTACGCGCTGGTGCCCCGCTACGTCACTTCCGATACGGTGCAGGCCTGGAGCTACGCGCGCCAGGGTCTGGCCCTGGCGCACCGCTCAGGCGACAAGGCCACCGTAGCCGCCGCGCATCTGGTGCTGGGCAACCTGTACGACTATGCCGGGCGGCATGCCCTGGCCCGGCGGCACTTTCACCAGGCCCGCGCCATCTACCAGCAGCTGTACCGCACTACCCGGTCGGGGCGCGCGCTGAAAAGCCTGGCGGCGACGTACGTCAATCTGAGCAACATCTGCTCGCGGGAAAACGACTACCAGCAGGCCACCGGCTTTTTGCTACGGGCCGCCCGCTACCTGGTGCAGGCCGGCGACAGTGATTTGCTGGTGACCACCTACCACAACCTGGCCGGGCAGTTTTTTGAGCTGAACCAGATGGACAAGGCGCTGCGCTACGCGACTTTCAGCGCCCGTATTGCCGCGGCCCGCCCCGATCTGGAGGCCCGCTTCAGCAGCTACCTGGCTACGGCCAGCATCTTGCTGCAGCTGCGGCACTACCCCGAAACCCGGCAGTATCTGGAGCAGGCCCGGGTGCTGCTGCCTCAGATGGCCACTTCTTCCTATCTGTATAGCTACTACCAGAACACGGCCGACTACCACTTGGCGCAGCACAACTACCCGGCGGCGGCCACCAACTTGCGGCAGGCAATAGCCCTGGTGCAGCAGCGCAACGAACTGTCGGCCCTGGCCGACCTCTACCTCAGCCTGGGCACGGTGCGGCTGGCTACGCGGCGCTACGACGAGGCAGAGCGGCTTTTTCGGCAGAGCGCGGCTATTTTCGAGCGGCTCCAGGCACCCGCGTCGCGGGCCCGGGCCCTGGAGCAGCTGGCCCAAACCGAGGAGCGGCGGGGGCACCCGGCCCAGGCGCTGGCCTACTACAAGCAGTACCAGCAGCTGAGCCACAGCGTGGCCGAGGAAGAAACCCAGCGCCAGATCAACGTGCTGGAAAACCAGTATCGTACCCAGCAGAAAGAGCAGCAGATCGTGAGCCTGCGCCGGCAGCGCCAGTTTCAGGCCGCCGAGCTGAGCCGAAAAAACCTGCTGCTGCTGGCCTGCTCGGGCCTGCTGCTGGCGGTGCTGGTCGCGGGCGTGCTGGGCTACCTCAACCTGCGCAACCGGCAGCTGCTGGCCCGGCAGGCCCAGCTGCTGCAGGAGCGGCAGCTGCTGGATTTGCGCAACGAGTACCGCCTCTCGGTGGCCAATGCCGTGCTGCAGGGCCAGGAGGAGGAGCGCCGCCGCCTGGCCCGCGACCTGCACGATGGCCTGGGCGGCATGCTCTCCACCATCAAGCTGTACTTGCTCAGCGTACAAACCGACGCGGGCTTATCGGCGCGTAACAATGGGCTGTTTGCTACCGCCCTCGACCACCTCGACAGCTCGGTGACGGAGCTGCGCCGCGTGGCGCACAATCTCATGCCGGAAGTGTTGCTGCAGTTCGGCCTGGCCGTGGCCCTGCAGGAGTTTTGCAACCGGGTGCACCAGGCCCGGCAGCTGCAGGTGCGCTGCCAGCTGCTGGGCCTGGAAAAGCCGCTGCCGCAGCCCGTGGAGCTGGCCGTGTACCGCATCGTGCAGGAATTGGTCAACAACGTCATCAAGCACGCCCGGGCGACCGAAGTACTGGTGCAGTTCATCCGGCAGGACGACCAGGCCAACCTGGTCGTGGAAGACGACGGCCAGGGCCTGCCCCGCGCCGCCTGCCCGGAAGGGGCGGGGCTCAAAGGCATTCGGGCCCGCGTCGAGTACCTGAACGGGGGCTGCGAAATTCAGGCAGTTCCCGGCCAGGGTACCTCCGTGTTTATTACCTTTCCCATCGACGCAACCGGCTGACAGCTCGGCTGCATCTGCTCTCTCATTCTCCGCCCTCTCCACTACGCTATGAAAACAATTACGGTATTGCTGGTCGAAGATCATGAAATGGTCATTGCCGGCCTGAAAGTGCTGCTGGAACCCCTGCCCCAGGTACGGGTAGCCGGCTGCGTAACCACGGCTGCCGCCGCCCTGGCCTTCTGCGCCCAGCAGCCCCTGCCCGACGTGGTGCTGCTCGACATCAACCTGCCCGACATGAGCGGCATCGAGGCGTGCCGGCTGCTGAAAGCGGCGCACCCCGACGTGCGGGTGCTGGGCCTGAGCACCTTCAACGAAAAAGCCTTCGTGGTGCGCATGATGCAAAACGGGGCGTCGGGCTACCTGCTGAAAAGTGCCCGCCCCGCCGAGCTGGCCGAAGCCCTGGCGGCGGTGTGCGGCGACCGGCGCTTTTTCAGCGAGGAAGTGCAGAACACGCTGCTGCACGAGCCCGCCCCGCCGGCCGCGGCCGCCGCGGTACCCGCCCTGACGCGCCGCGAGAAGGAAATTCTGGGCCTGCTGGCCGATGGGTTTACCAACCAGGAAATTTCGGAAAAGCTGTTTCTGAGCCCTTTCACCGTCGATACCCACCGGCGCAATATCCTGCTGAAGTTCGGGGTCAACAACACGGCTGCCCTCATCAAGCTGGCCGTGAAGAGCGAGCTGGTATAGGGGGAGGCATCAGTGCCAGTTGCGCACGAGGCCCAGGTAGAACATGCGGTGCAGCAGGGTCTCGCCCTGCCGCTGGCTGTAGTCGGCCGAGTAGACATAGCGGCTGATGTTGCGCTGGTTGGTGACGTTGTTCAGCACGACGTAGACGATGGTGGCACCCCGGCCGCTGGGGGCCGCAAAGCTGCGGCTGGCCGACACATCCAGGCGGAAGTAGTTGGGCAGGTAGCTGGCATTGGGCTGGGCCGGGTACAGGGGCTGGAAGTCGGGGGTGCCCGGCACGGGCTGGCCCCCGCTGATGCGGGTGAACGGCGCCCCGGCCCGGTACTGCCCGCTCAGGCTGACCTGGCCCCATTTTCCGGCCAGGCTCACACTGCTCTTCAGGCTGAAGCGCAGGTCGTAGCGGGGTTGCGTGTAGGCATAGCGCCACGCGGCCGCATCGGCGGGGTCGAAGCGCGCCAGCGGCGAGCGGACGGAGGAGAAGGCCAGGTTCAGCAGCAGCTGTTTGGTGGCCTGGTACTGGGCGGCGGCTTCGGTGCCCCACACGCGCACCCGCGTCAGGCTCAGTTCCCGCTTGTAGTACGAGGCCCCGTCTACGGTGAGCCGGGGCCACTGGAAGCTGTAGTCGAAGGCCACCTGCCGGATCCGGGTTCTGAGGAAGGGCAGCAGCGGGTCGGGCAAGGTGGAGGTCACGTAGTCGCCCCCCGACAGGTTGTAGAGCTGACCGGGCACCGTAAGCCGCACGTTGGCCTGCCAGGCCAGGTAGCCCCCCGCGAAAACGCCCGGTAGAGCATTGGCGCGGGTTCCGAAGCCGAATACCCAGTGGCGGGCCACGTATTTGGTGTACTGGTAGGCCTCGGGCAGGCTGCGCTGCTGGTGCAGGCGGCGGGGCTGGCCCACCGGCCCCAGCCCGTCGGCATCCGGGTAAGCCGGTAGCTGGCCGGTAATGCCCAGCTGCCGGTGGTCGTAGCTCAGGCCCGCGCGGGTAGAGAAGTTGCTGCGCCAGTAGTAGCGCACGTGGCCGCTCCAGAAGTAATCCTGGCCCCGGCGGCGGGTGTGGTACAGGGCCGGCTGGCCCTCGAGCTGGTCGTGGATGCGGCGCAGGCTCAGGCCCTGGTAGAAGCCCACGTCGGCCCGGTCCCAGAATTTTTCCAGGCTGGCCGTCGCCAGCCCGCGCAGGTTCTGGTACTGGTAGCGGTTGCCGCCGTTGGTGGGCAGGTAGCCGCTCTGGTAGCGGTACTGCTCGCGCAGGCCGTAAACGAATACCTTCAGGGTGCCCGTGCTGCCCAGGGGCGTGGCAAAGTGCGCGCCGGCATCGGCCAGGCCGAAGGCTTGCAGCCGCTGGAAAGCCCCCGGATTCAGCAGGCGCAGCACCGGGGCATACTGCGCGTTGGCGTATACCTTGGTCATGCTGCGCCGCCCGGTGGGCCGGTTCAGCAGCAGCCCCGAGTTGGCCATTCCCACCGATACCTGGGTGCTGCGGGCCGCGCGGCGGGCGTCGGTTTCGACGTGGATGAGCCCCGCCCCGGCATTGCCGAACTCCAGCGGCGGGTTGCTGGGAAACACGTCCAGCGTCTTGACCAGCTCCGCGTTGAAGATGCCGAAAGTGCCCAGGCCGTTGAGCTGGGCAAACTTGGTGGGCTCGTACACCGGTACGCCGTTCAGGTACACCCCCGTCTGGCCCGGGGCCGAGCCCCGCAGGCTCACGCTGGCCGACTCGTCCAGGTTGGTGGCCGAGGGCAGGGTCCGGACGGCCAGCAGCGGGTCGGCGGCGGCGGCGGGGTTTGTAACGATCTGCAGGTAATTGAGCTGCCGGACAATGAAGTCCTCGGTAATGGGGCGACTGGCTTTCACTTCCACGGTGGCCAGCACGTGCGTTGGCTGGGGCTCCAGGGCCAGGGCCACGGCGGCGGCGGTACGCAGCACCCGGCGCTGGGGCCGGTAGCCCAGGTACTCTATCACGAGCGTATCGGGCAGGGCCGCGGCCGGCACCCGTAGCGCGAAGCGGCCCTGCAAATCGGTGGCGACGGCGTGGGTGGGCTGGCCCGCCAGGTACACGAGGGCCCCCAGCAGCTGCTCGTGGGTCAGCTGATCGGTCACGGAGCCTGTTAGCTGCAGGCTGTCCGGGGCGCTGGTTGCCGGCAGCGGGCGGGCGGGCGCCTGTGCCCGGGCCAGGCCGGGGGCGAGCAGCAGTAGCAGGGCGCAGGCTGCTCCCCAGCCGCCCGCGCAGCGCTTCGTAGGGGCCGGAATCACGGTTTTTTGGCTAGGTTAACCAGCCCCTGGTGCCACGGGTAGCGTAGCGCGCCCTGCTGGGCGTAGTGCCGCACCGAGTCGGGCTGGCCGGCCGCCGCAAAGGTGCGGGCCAGGTACCAGTAGGCATCAGCCTTGCCCCAATCGGGCGCGTACGGGTTCCGGTCACTCTTATCGGGCAGCGCCACGGCCCGGCGGAAATAGCGCTGCGCCAGCTGGCCCCCGCCGTATATTTTGGGCGTGTAGTAGTCGTGAATGGCCAGGGCGTAGCAGGCCCGCAGGTTGCGTGCGTGCAGCGCCAGGGCTTTTTCGGCGTTGCGCTGGGCTATGCCGGCCCGCACGGGCAGCAGCACGAAGGTCGAGTATTCCAGATTCAGCCCCTGGAGCAGCGAAAGCAGGGCCAGGTGCTCGGAGTTGGGGGCGGCTACGGCCTCCAGGGCCGCGATGCCGCTTTGCAAGTAGCTTTCGGCCTGGGCGGGCTGGCTGGCGTGCACCCGGAAATACAGGTGATAGTAGGCATAGGCCTGCCAGTAATTAAGATACGAGCTGGCCGCCGGAGTGCGCAGCACCTGCAGCTCAGCCACCAGGGCCAGCAGCTCGGCCGCGGTAGTGCGCCAGGTAATCCGGTGCTGGATGCCGTCGAGCGGATTGGGGGCGGGGCGGGTCTTTGCCTTTGCCGGGGCCGCCGCTGCTGCGCCCGGGCCCTCGGCCAGCGCCAGGCCGGCCGCTAGCGCCAGCAGCGCGGCCAGGGGCCGCCACGAAGAGAAAAAGGAGCGTGCCATCAGATTCAGAGTAGCCGGAGGAAGAGGGGCGTGAACAAAGCCACGGCAAAGAGGAGGTAGTAGAAGCTGATGCAGCACACCGAGGCCACGATGTAGGCCAGGCCCAGCACGTGCGCCCCGCTCACGGCGGGGCCGCCGCGCAGCACCCGGGCCAGGCACTTCTTGCTGGCGTCGAAGCACTCCTGGTAGAGGGCCGAGCGGCCCAGCACATCGGCCAGGATAAAGTAGCCGTCGGTACCGGGAATGAAGGGGTTCAGGTTGGTGACGGTGCGCACCACCGTAATGTAGAGCAGCACGGCCGCGTAGAAAGCGCCGGGCCCGTGGGCCCGCGTAAGCAGAAAGACCAGCAGGCCCGCCACCACCACCGCATCGACCACGACGCCGGCAATGGTGACCAGAAACCGCTGGCGCTTGCTGTCCCAGAGGTAAAGCGAGTCCATCGTCACGTATACCGCCGGAAACACCGTCAGCAGCAGGGCCAGGCCCATCTGGCTGGTTTGGCCCCCGAAGCGGCGGTATACCACCAGGTGGCCGCATTCGTGCAGCAGGCTGGTAATCACGGTGCCCAGCACCAGCAGCGGCACCACCCAGCCGCCCCCCGGATACGCAACAGCCGCCGCTACTTCCGACCATGAAATACCGGCCAGCAGGTGGGCTACTGCCGCCACCAGCCCCAGCAGCAGCAGCGCGGTAGCGGCCATAAGGCCTTGCTGCACGCCCCGCCGGCCGATGAGGCGGTTGAACCCACTGGCGGTGAAGTCGACGGAAAAGAGCTTGAAGAACCGGAAATTGCCTTTAAACTCCGGCACCACCGCCAGGTGCAGGCGGCGCAGCAGCGGATTGAGCTGGTAGAGGTAGTAGCTCAGGATGTTATTGACAATCTGGTTGCCGGTATACTGGCGACGGAGCTTTTCCTGCTGATAGTTGTCGTCGACCAGGAGCTTGGTTTCGAGGGCCTTGTTGGTGAGCTGCACCACGAAGCCGGTATCAATGTCGAACTCCTGCGCGTAGTGGCGCACTACCTGCTCGTAGCTGTTCTGCTCGGAGAAATAAGCAATGATTTCGTATTCAATGGCGGAAAGGCGCAGCAGGTTGCCCCGCAGGCGGTCCTTGAAAAACAGCTCGTCACCATCGTCCTGCTCGCGCCTGAAAATCAGCTCGAAGTCGGGGTTAAGCAGTACGTTCATGCCGGGTTGCCTAAAAGAATAACGCTCAGGGGCTCGTGCAGGCGGCCCTGCCAGCCGATAAGGCGGCGCACCTCATTATCGACGTAGCTGCCCATGGCGCAGCACCCGATGCCGGTGGCGGCGCTGGCCAGGTACACGGCGTGCAGCAGGGCGCCGGCCTCCAGCAGGCAAAACCGCACGCCCCGGTCGACATACTTAAAGCAGGTGCGCTGCAATACCGCCCCGATGACCAGGTAGCCGGCGGCGTTGTCATATTCCATGTCATTCTTTTCGGCCGTGAGGAAAGCCTCGGCCACCGCCTGCGCGAAAGCCTGATCCGAGGCAAAATCCGAAACCAGGACCAGCCGGCCGCTGTGGGCCGGCTGGTAATGATACACGCCCGGCGCCAGGCCGGTGGTACGCAGGCTCACGTAGTAGAGCTCCAGCGGATACAAGCCCCCGGCCGAAGCCACCGAGCGGCCCGGCGGCAGCGGCGTAGCCAGCCCCTGGTGGGGGCGGGTCACGGCGTAGGCCAGCCGCAACAGGCGGGCCAGCTGCTCCCCGGCCAGGGGCCGGGGCTCAAACTGCCGGGTGCTGACGCGCTGCTGATTGAGCTGCTGCAGGGCCAGCTGCAGGGCATCGGAGAGCGGCGCCTCGGGCAGGGGCACCGTGGCCGCCGGGTAGCCGGCCTCGGGGGTATGGGCCGCCACCTGCTCCATGATGAAGGGCGTCTGCATGATGGCTCCTACCCGCTGGCCCAGTTCGGCGGCATCGTAGGCGTGCGTTTTGGTCAGCTCCAGAAAATCCAGGGTTTCGGACTGCAGCTCAGTGGCAAAAAGATAGTGGGCCGGATTAGCGGGCATAGCGGCGGAAAGGGGAAAGGGAAAGAAAGGAAGCGGGCCCGCGGCTACGGAAACGGATGGGGTAGCACGGTGAAGGGCTCCGGCAGCGCGGCCAGGGCCGGGGCGCCCAGAAACGGCGCGTCGTGGCGGCCGGTGAGGTAGGCCGTGCCGGGCACCAGCACCCGGCACACGGCGTAGCCCAGCGCGGCCACGTCGGGGGTGGTCAGCTCCTTGTAGAGCACCGTGTCCCAGCCCGCCCGCGGAGCGTCGCGCAGGTGGCGCACGGGCGGTGCCTGGGGCGGGAAAGCGTCGGTGCAGGCCGCCGGGCTCAGCGCCTCGCGCAGCACCGGCACCTGCTGGCGCAGGTCCGGAAACTTGTTGTAAAAGGCGAAATGCTTGTGAAAATCATTCACGTTGGCGTAGTCGGCGTCGTTGCTCTGCCACTGGGCGTGCTGCCGGAGCAGGTGCAGGCCGTAGTCGACGCCCTGATAGGCTTCCAGCGCCGCCTTGATCAGGGCGGCTTCCCGGCCAAAGCGGCTCGCCGACCCGATGCTGAGGTAGTCGTGGCCCTTGTAGCGGTAGGTAAGAAACACCACCATCGTCTCGGCCGAAGCATAGGCGGCCAGGTCAAACACCTTGAGTTGCACGCGCGGGTTGGCATACAGCTGCCGGATGCGGGCCGAGTCGGGGAAGGAGCGGATGATAAACTCGGGCGAGTAGGTGCGCCAGCCCGCGGCCGTGGCCTGCTGGTACCAGAAGCGGCAGAAGGCGTCCCGCTCGAGGCACTCCAGAAAGCCGCTCTCGACGGCGGCGGCCAGCGTAGGTCCCGCCGCCAGGCCCGTCGAGGTGTTCTGCATGAAGTTCTGGCGGTTGTCGAAGAAGTTGCTGTGGGGCAGGTACACGCTAAAGGCCGGTACCAGCAGCGACGAGCCCGAAAACAGGCACTGGGTTTTCACCCACGCCAGGCAGGTGTCGGGGGTGAGGCGCTGGTAGGCAAAGCCGGGCTGCTCGTACTGCCACGGGGCGTACAGGGCCAGCTGCTCGGGGGGCAGGGCCGCCAGGCCCCGGGCCTGCAGCTCGTGGTACGTGGCCCGGATCATCTGGTCGGGGGTCTGAAACGCGGCACTGTACCGCTCGCAAAACTCGCCGATGGTCGCCCGGCGCGACTGGTCCGGGTCGAAGGCAATGCCGGAGCCGCTGACCTCAGTCACGTTGGCTCCCAGGTACTTGAGCGCCGTGCTGGTACAGGTGCTTTGGTACAGGCCGGGGGGCAAAAACTCCCGGCTGGGCAGCTGGTAGAGCTCACCGGTGAGCAGGCCCGCCTCGGTGGCAAGCAGTTCGGTTTGGGCGCGGGCGCTCAGCACGTGGTGCCCGGCAGGCAAGGCAGCGGAAGTCAGCATAGAGGCACTAGCCGTTGAAGGCTACGTGATTGGTGGGGTGGCTGCACACGGGGCAGTGCGGCAGCGCCAGCACCCGGGATTTGGCTACGGTATGGGCTATGGTGTCGAACACCAGGGATTTGCCCAGCACGGCCGCGTATTTCTGCCGGGAGCCAAAGTATTTCTCCAGCTCGCCGCGCAGCACCAGCAGGGCCAGCTCATACACGTTGCTGCGGCTGGCCTGAAAAGTGCTGACCGGCTTTTTGGCCGGGTGGCGGACGAAGGTCAGCATCTGCTCGGGGTTGCGCAGGTTGGCCAGCTTGCGCTGGTAGTAGCACAGCAGGCAGGGCGTTTGGCGGCGCGAGCTCAGCAGCGGGCCCACCGTGTAGCTCTGCCGCTCGATGCTGAGGTGGCAAAGCGGAATCTGGCGCTCGTGGGCGTGGCGGGCCAGGGCCAGCACGGCTTCGCGCCGGGGCAGCACGGGGGCCAGCACCACGATCAGTTCGGCCTCTTCCAGCGGGCAGGCCACGAAAGCCGTTGTGGCGGTGCCCAGGCGGGCCAGAAACTCTTGCGCCTCGGCGGCGGGCCAGAACTCGGGCGGCAGGTAGGTCGCTATGGGGGCCGGGGCCGCCGGCTCGGGCAGCGTTACCAGGCCGTTATCCTGCAGCCACAGCCAGATTTCGTCAAAAAAATCCCGGTCGTGCTCCAGCTGCTCCGCCACCAAGTCGAAAATAACGTCGGCCGGCTGGGCGGTCGGGTGCTGACGCAGGGCGCTGATAATGGCCTCGACCGCCGCCGTTCCTTCGCCCACCACCTCAATCAGGTTATGGTCGCCATCGGTGATGAATAGCCGGTCGGGGCCCACGTAGAGGGTAATGTTGGCGGGCTGTACCGCCGGGGGGGCAGCGGGCAAAACAGAAGAAAAATCCATAGGATACGACTAAGTAAAAAGGAGAGGGTGCGCCCACAAGCGCTGGACACACCCTCTCGCACGATACGCCGGCCCACGCGTTGCGGACCGCCCCGGCCGGCTGGTACCAGCCGCCCGGGTTCAGCTCAGTTAGCGGGCTAGCCAGCTGGGGGCATCGGGGGCTCTTCGCCGCCGCCGCCGGTGTCGCCGCCGCCGCCCCAGCAGCAGGAGCAGCAGCACGAGCAGCAGCAGCCGGTCATCATCGACACCTCTTTACTCGTGCCGAAGGACGAGTCCCGGTTTTCTACCAGGTTGATCGTTAATCGTAAAGAACGTTTTTGCATAAAAATGAAAGGATGGAAAGGTATGCCGGAAATCCCTCCGGCGGGGCAACGCTAGGACGGGCCGCGCGGGTATGGGCGTGGGCCGTCGGCTTAGTAGAAGTAGCCCGCGATTTTGAGCTGCGCCGCCGTGCCGCTGCGGTCTTTGCGGCAGTACTGCCCGCCGTAGTTGGCCTCGTGCAGACGAATAATGGCCGACGAGCCCGTGCCGGTGATGCCAATGACCAGGGCAACGTGGCCCACCCGCTGGCCTTGGTAGTAGTTGTTTTCGGCGCAGATGGCCACGCTGCCGATGCGCGGCCGCTGGGTGTTGATAATGGCTTGTTTGCCCGTCCAGTAAGTCAGGCCGTAGGGCAGCGCCGGCGTCACGCCCAGGTAGGTGCGGGCGGCCCGGGCCTGCAGTACGCAGTTGTCGGGGTAGTAGCAGGGAATGGTCGATACCGAGGCGTCCTGCGCGGTGGCGCTGGCCTCGGGGGCCTGGGTAGGCGCTACCTTTTCCTGCTCGCAGGCGGTAGTCAGCAGCAGCAGCGCTGCCAAGGCGGGAAGAATAATTTTCTTCATGGGGAAATGGGTTGGGGGATGAGGAATGAGAAAAGAAAGGAGCTAAGCGTAGGAGCAGCCGGGCAGCGTCGCTGCCGGGAAAGAGCGACAATCCTTGATGACAAATCTAGACGGCGGGCTCCGGGGGTACCATCCCGTAAAACCAGTAGATTGCTTCCCGTGAAAGCAGTATTTTAGGCCCAAGCAAGCCGCCAGGGCCATATTGAGGGCGCTTGGGCAGTCTGCCAAGGTGGCCCGCGCCAGGCCGCTCCGGCCCGGCGCGGGCCGTCAGCAACGGACACGGCGCTGCCCTGCCCCGGGCGGGGCGACGAAAAAACACAGCGTCAGAAAAGAGGCAGTGGGGCCCGGTTACCGCGTCCGGCGCGGCCGCAGCCGCAGCTGCCAGAGGTGGGCGCCCAGCCCGGGTAAGGCCAGCACGGGCCGGGCCTGGTGCCGGCGCAGAAACTCCGCCACGGCGGGGCTGGGCGGCACGGCCGGGTTCAGGTCGAACAGCATGAGCACGGGCCGGGTGGTGCGCAGGGGCTGGTGGGCCAGCAGCGAGTCGGCATCCAAGATGATGTGGCCGGCCAGGCGGGCCGCAATTTCCACCCGCTTGTTGTAGTAGTTGCGCCCCACCAGCACGGGCCGGCCGGCACCCGCCGCGCGCAGCAGCGCATCGAGGCGGCGGACTTCATCGTGGCGGCCGGGTACCTTGTCGATGAAAAAGTCGGGTGGCTGAAACAGCAGCTGGGCCGTGCGCCGGTCGCGCGTGGCCAGGGAGAGCAGCAGGGACGCGCCCAGCACGGCCAGACCCAGGGTGCGTGCCAGCGGCGTCAGCCGGGGCGGGCGGGCCAGCACGAGCACCAGCAGCAGGGCCGAGAAGCTCACGAAAGCCGGCAAAAAATAGCGCGTATCGGCCACGTAGGTCCAGCTGCCGCCGGCAAACCAGCCCACCAGCGCGGCCGGGTAGCGCAGGGACAGCGCGACCAGCAGCGCCGCGCACAGTCCGGCCGTGCCCAGCAGCAGCAGGTGAAACAGCACCGGCCGCGTGGGCCAGAGCCGGCCAAAACGCCGCGCCGCCCGCTGCTCGCGCCCCAGCCCCACGGCCAGCAGCGCCACCACCAAGCCCGATACCAGCCAGACGGCCCCCGCCCGCCCGAGCGTGCCGTTGGGCAGGCGGCTGAAGTCCAGCTCATTCGAGAAAAAGCTGTGGTAGAAAACCGGGTCGAGCTGGCGCAGGTGGTGCCAGTAGAGCCCCAGCGTGGCCCGTCTGGCCGGCTCGGTGCTGAGCTGGGTGTAAAACTGGGTGATGTAGTAGGCGTCGCCGGCCACGCGGGCCTGGTAGACGAGCAGGCCCGCTACCAGCACCGCCAGCAGCAGCAGGGCCGCCAGGGCCGGGCGGCGCAGGGCCGGCCGCCAGCGCCAAGCAAACAGCAGCAGGCTCAAGGGCAGGAAAAACGCCAGCGGATAGTAGGCAAACCGCAGCAGGCAGGCCCCAAACCCTAGACTGCTCATCAGCAGCGCCGCGGCCAGTCCCGACGATGCCTGCCGGACCGCCGCCGGGCGCGTGAGCAACTGAAACAGCAGCGCCAGGCCACCTGAGTAGCAGGCCAGGGCCAGCAGATCGGTGCCGAACAGCAGGTGAAACGGGGCATTGCTGAGGCCCCAGAACAGGAAAAACGCCGCCGGCGCCCAGGGCACCAGATAGGGGCGGAGTGGTTTGAGCAAATACCACCACGCCGTGAAAAGCCCCAGCAGGCCCGCCCAGTGCATCATCTGGGTAGCCAGCAGCACGTTGGGGCCAGCCACCCGCAGCAGGCCGGCCATCAGCCAGGCGTAGCCGGGCGGCCACAGGTTCAGGGGCTCGAAAATGGGCTGGGCCAGGTCCTGCCAGTTAACCCGGGCCAGACTCACGCCCTGCCCCCGCAGCAGGTTCACGGCGCTTTCGGTCTGGGTCTGCATGTCGCGCGTGAGTTGGGGCATGGCCAGCTCGTGGGCCCAGCGCAGCAGCACGGCCAGGCCGAATGCCAGGCGGTTGAGCAGATTCCAGGGCAGCTTAGAAAACATGAGCGCAAAGTATGGGGCCGGGCCGAAGGTAGCAGCCCCGCCGCTAGCCCGCCAAACGCCCCAACGCGGCGGGCCCCCTTCTTGCGGCGCCTGGTTTGATCGGATGGATGCCGGACACCTTCGGAATAAAAAAATAAAAAAGGTGTCCGGCAGCGGACCCGGCCTCCGCGCGGACTTCCGCCCGGCGGCTCGACTATCCGCCGGCTTTTTGCGTAAGCCCAGGCTCCAACCTCTTACTCTATCTGACTATGGCCGCCAAAAAAACCGCCGCGCCCCCCAAAGCCTCCGCCAAAGCCCCTGCCCCGAAAAAGCCCGCCGCGCCCAAGCCCGAAAAACGGCCCACGGCCAAGGACATGAAGGCCGAAAAGCTGCCTTACCCGGCCAAGCAGGCCGATATGAAGCAGCAGCCCGACACCGATTTTGCCAACTACAAAGCCGCCGGCAAGCTGGAAGGCAAAATTGCCCTCGTCACCGGCGCCGACTCCGGCATCGGGCGGGCCGTGGCCATTGCCTTTGCCCTGGAAGGGGCCGACGTGGCCGTGCTCTACAACGAAAACGACGTGGACGCCGAGGAAACCAAGCGCCAGGTGGAAAAGCGCCAGCGCCGCTGCATCCTGCTCAAGCTCGACGTGCGCGACCCGGAGCAGTGCCGGCAGGCCGTGCGCCGCACCCTGGCCGAGCTGGGCGGGCTCAACATTCTGGTCAACAACGCCGCGTTTCAGATGGCCCAGGAGAAGTTCGAGGACATTCCCGAGGAGCAGATCCGCCGCACCTTCGACACCAACATTCTGGGCTACATCTGGATGGCGCAGTCGGCGCTGCCCCACCTGCGGGCCGGCGACTGTATCATCAACACCGGCAGCATCGTGGGCCTCACCGGTAACCCGATTCTGATTGACTACACGGCCACCAAGTCGGCCATTCACGCCTTCACCAAAAGCCTGGCCACCCACCTGGGCGAGCGAAATATCCGCGTCAACTGCGTGGTGCCCGGCCCGGTCTGGACGCCCAACATTCCGGGCACCATGCCGGCCGAGGAAATCGAGAAGTTTGGCTACGAAGTGGCTCTCAAACGCCCCGGTCAGCCCGAGGAGCTGGCCCCGGCCTACGTGCTGCTGGCGTCCCAGGACGGCTCCTTCATGACCGGCAGTCTGGTTCACGTCACCGGCGGCAAGCTCTCCAGCGACCAGTAGAGGTGGGTCTTATGTAGATCGGCTTTCGTATTTCACGCAGTGTCTCGCGGTGGTCAGCGCGGTGGTTCGCAGTGTTTTATTGAACGACACTGCGAACCACCGCGCTGACCACCGCGAGACACTGCGTGAAATATTGGTGTGGAAGCTCTGCCCCGCCGGAGCTGGCCGTTCGGCCCACAAGCAGGTTTACCCGCCCGCCAAACTGCGGGTAATGCCCAGCTCCAGGCCGCGTAGCTCGGCCAGGCCGCGCAGGCGGCCGATGGCGGAGTAGCCGGGGTTGGTTTTCTTTTTCAGGTCGTCGAGCATCTGGTGGCCGTGGTCGGGGCGCATGGGCAGGCGCACCCGGCGGCGGCGCATGGCCAGCACCAGCTCGCGCATCACGCCGTACATGTCCACGTCGCCTTCCAGGTGGTTGGCCTCGTAGAAGTTGCCGTCGGCGTCGCGCTGGGTGCTACGCAGGTGAATGAAGTGAATCCGGTCGGCGAACTGGCGCACCATCTCGGGCAGGTCGTTGTCGGCCCGCACGCCGAAGGAGCCGGTGCAGAAGCAGAGGCCATTGCGCGGCGAAGGCACGGCTGCGGCCAGGGCTTGCACGTCGGCGGCGGTGCTCACCACGCGCGGCAAACCCAGAATCGGGTAGGGCGGGTCGTCGGGGTGAATGGCGAGATTAATGCCCACTTCCTCGGCCACCGGTACGATGTCGCGCAAAAACAAGATCAGGTGCTCCCGCAGCCGGGCCGCGTCGATGCCCTGGTAGGCGTCGAGGGCCTGCTGAAACTGCGCCAGCGTAAAGCTTTCCTCCGAGCCGGGCAGGCCGGCAATAATGTTGCGCTGCAACAGCTCCCGCTCGGCCTCGCTCATGCCCTCCAGCCGGGTTTGGGCCTGGGCCAGCTCCGGGGCCGAGTACTCCTGCCGGGCCCCGGGCCGCTGCAAAATCAGCGCGTCGAAGGCCACGAAAGCGGCTTTTTCGAACCGCAGGGCTTTCGAGCCGTCCTCGACTTCGTAGGCCAGGTCGGTGCGCGTCCAGTCGAGCACCGGCATGAAGTTGTAAGTCACGGTGAAAATGCCGCAGGCCGCCAGGTTGCGCAGGCTCTGCTGGTAGTTTTCGATGTGGCGGGCAAAGTCCCCGGTGCGGGTTTTGATCTGCTCGTGCACCGGCACGCTTTCCACCACGCTCCACACCAGGCCCGCAGCGGCCACCTCGGCCTGGCGCTTCCGGATTTCCTCCACCGTCCAGACCTGGCCGTTGGGCACGTGGTGCAGGGCCGTTACTACGTCGGTGGCGCCGGCCTGGCGAATGTCGGCCAGGCTGACCGGGTCGTTGGGGCCGTACCAGCGCCAGCTTTGAATAATGCTCATAAGGAGTTGGGCTCGTTGCTTATCGGCCTCAAGGTAGCAAGGAACAGTCCACCACCAGCGTTGAAATGGCCTTTAGCGCGCGAATAGCGGCGGGCAAAGAGCCCCGGGCCGTGCGGCCGGCCCCAACGCAAAGCGCGGCGCCTCCCTGCCGGGAAGCGCCGCGCCGTAGTTGCTGCGAAGCAGTGTTACTCAAGCACAATGCGGCGGCCAGTGGTCTGGCCTTCGGTGCTGAGGCGGAGCAGGTAAATGCCCTTGGCCAAGCCCCGCAGGTCGAACGGGTGCTGGGTGGCGGCGGCCGAGTGGCGCACTTCCTGGTGCAGCACGGGCCGGCCCAGCGCGTCGAGCAGGTCGGCCGAAATCGTGCGGGCCGGACCTTCCACTTGCAGGGTAAAGCTGTGGTGGGCCGGGTTGGGGTAGCAGCTCAAACTCAGCTCGCGCAACGCCGATACGGTAGCATTGGGGCCCACGATGGTCAGGCGCACCGTGGTGGCCGGGCTCACGCAGGCATTCAGCGAATCGGCCACGTAGTAGGTGTAGGTGCCCTGCGTGGTGCGGCCGGTAGCAAAGCTGGGGCCGGCAAACAGGCGTTGGGTCAGGGCCGCGTCGGCGTACCACACGGCCACGCCGAAGGGCGCGGTGGTGGCTGTCAGGTCGGGAATGGCCTGGCCCTGCACGCCGAACTTATCGGCGGCCGTGGGCGCGGGGCGGGCCGCGGCGGCAAACTCATACGCCCCGATGTCGGGCGTCGAGGCATTGCGCGGGTTGTTGGCAATATCGACCACCACGCCGGCCACGGGCCGGGCTTTGCCGTCGAGGTTGCAGTTGGCGTTGGCCACGGGCCGCAGGTCGCCGGGCGTAATCAGGCTGAACACGGGGTTAGTCACCACGCTGGCCGCGTCCTGGGTGGTAGCCGTGCGCAGGGCCGCCAGCGTCGTCCGCTCAGCGCCGCCCACGTAAGCCAGCCGCCCGCTCTGGGCGAAGTAGGCGTTGTTGTCGATCAGGGTGAGGGGCGAGGCGGCGGCTTCGGTATACAGCGCGTAGGTGCGGCCGGCGGCCGGCGTGGCCGTCTGCAGGTTCACCAGGATGTTGTTCACCAGCGTCACGTCGCTCACGCCGGCCACAACGGCCACCGGGGCCGCAATGGGCGTGGTGCCCGCGGCCACGGTGCCCGTCAGGCGAATCGTGTTGTAAGCCAGGCGGTAGCCCCCGCCCAGGCTCATGTACACGCCCTGGGGCGTGAAGGCCACGCCGTCGTCGCCGTTGGCCCCAATGTCGGAAATCATGTTGTTGACCACGTTCACGTTGGCATTGGCCCCCGCGGCCGACAGCCGGATGCCCGATGCGCCGTAGCTGTTGCTGATGCCGAGGCCCGTGTGCACGATGTCGCGAATCTGGTTGGAGGTAATCAGGCCGTCGGCGGAAGTGCCGCTGACCACGATGCCGCTCACCGACGGGCTCACCGCCCGCGTGATGCCGGCCACGGTGTTGCCGTTCACCACGAAGCCCTGCGTGGCCGTGATGACGATGCCGCTGGTGCCAATCTTATCGGCCGCCGTGGCACTGCCGATGCTGTTATTGGCCGCCGTGAAGCTGACGCAGTTGCTCTGGGCCTGAATGCCCACGGCGGTGCGCCCGATGGAGCAGCCGCGCACGGTGCCGTTGGCCGCGCCGCTGAAGGCCACGCCGTAGGCCGTGGTCGGGCTGCTGCCCAGCATGCTCAGGCCGCGCAACGTTACGTCGGCCCCCGTCACGAAGACGATGCCGCTGCTGGCCGCCGTGCCGGTGTTGGTCAGCGCGAGGCTGCCGCTGTTGGGGCCGGCCGTAGCGCCTTCCAGCGTCACGTAGCTGGCGTCGATGATGAACAGCGGGGTGCTGGCCGCCGCCGTCAGCTGCACGCCGCGGTTGGGCGCGGGCCGGATCAGGACGGTGTTGGTGGCGTTGGAGCCGGTGTTGGGGCTCAGCGTCAGCGGGTAAGTTTCCGTTGGGTACGTAGCATCCAGCAGCTGCAACACCAGCGGGCCGTTCAGTTCCTTGCTGTTCAGATCGGCCACGGCGGCCGTGATGGTGGCGTAGTCGGCGGTAGCGGCCGTGCCCACGGTTTTGAGGCCGCTCAGCGTAGCCAGGATGCGGTAGCCATTCGGCTTGGTCGGCGCGCTACTGATGCTGGCCACCGACGTAGCGGCAAAGCCCGCGCCGGGCGAGGCACTCACGTTGGGCGGCGAAACCAGGTCCTGGGCCGTGACGAAGTACTGAATCGAGTCGCCGGCCACGGGTGCCGACTGCAGCTTGCTCACGTCCAGCGTGAACGAGTAGCTGGTGGTAGGCGAAGCGCCGGGCCCCACCCACTTCCAGCCGTTGCCGGTGGCATCGTTGGGCGCGGTGAAGACGTTGGCGTCGGTTTTTTTCTTGTAGTAGAGCCGGGGCGCGAAGGTGCCGCTGGCCACGCCGCTGGGGTCGGTGATGAGCACGCCGCCCAGGCCGCGGTTGCCGGTGCTGGCCGTGTTGGGCAGGCGCTGGTAGGCAATGCTGGGGCCCGACACGTCCACCACCAGGAAAGTGCCCTCATCGGCGCCCAGGTCGGGGGTGGCCACGGTGCGGGCGTTGCCGTCGATGTCGGTGGGTACGGGCAGGGGCGAGTTTGCCAGGGCCATGCCGCCGCTTTCGGCCTGAGTAGCCGCGCCGGGTTGCAGGTGCGGGTCGGTCAGCGGGTTGATGAAGGGCACGTTCTCCGTCACGGCGCTCTGGTCGGCCGGGGTGGCGCGCTGCTTGTACTGGGCCAGCGTCTGGTCGACGGCCGGGGTAGTAGCCACGCCGTAGAACAGGGGTTTCTCGGGCGAAGGCGCGCCGGCGTAGTACAGGTTGTTGTTGGAGGCCGGGGCCAGGTTGGTCAGCACGGCGGTGCTTTTGAAGAAGGCCGCCGCCACCCCGCCGCCCCCGCTGGGCAGCGTCATCAGGTTCACGAAGATGTTGTTGCGCAAGTCAACCGGGGGCGTGCCCGAAATGTAGAACGCGCCGCTCTTGTTGCTGGCCACCGTGGGCGTGCCGGTCAGCACCACCGTGTTGTGGTAGCAGTAGTTGTTGGTGCCGCCCCGAAAGCTCAGGGCCCGTACCGAGGTGCCCGCCGTGCTGGCCAGCGCCCGGATGTCGTACACGAAGTTGTTGTAGACGTAGTTGGTGGTGCCGGCCGTAATGTCCATGCCCGAGGCAAACCCGGTAGCGCCGGTGGCGGCCACGTCGTAGGTGTAGTTGCCGGCAATGGTGTGCGTGGTGCCGTTGTTGATGTAGATGGCCTGGGCCGCTGCCGACGAGGCCGTAGCCGTCAGGGCGTGCACGCGGTTGCCGATGATGTCGGCGCTGTTGCTGGTGCCGGTCGAGTAGATGCCGTACACGGCGCTGGTGCCGGTGAGGCCCGCCACCTCGGTGTTGGCTACTTTGGCCCCGGTCTGGGTGCGTAGGTAAATGCCGTAGACGATGCCCGTGGGCACGCTGGCCGGCCCCACCCCGATGTTCAGCACCCGGCTGGGCGCCCCATTCGGTAACATTCCGATTTCGTTGCCCGCGTCGTAGAGCGTGCCGCCGGCGTCGATGTTGTAGCCGTAGAAGCAGTCCTGCACCGTGTTCGACAGGAAGCGGTTCTGGTTGTTGTTGCCGTCCTGTAGATACACCCCGTACGTTTTGGTGGTGTTGGCGCGGTTCAAATCCACGGTGCTGTTCTGCACTAGGTTATTGGTCGCGCCATTCTTGAGCCAGAAGCCAAACTCCAGCTGCTGCGCGGCCGTGGTGTTGGTGGCCGCGTCCGTCACGTCGATGCCGTCGAAAGTCACGTAGTCGGCCCCGTCCAGGGTGAGGCCGGCGTCGGTGGCGCCGGTGCCCACGCCCTGCAGGCGCGGGTTGGCCCCGGTGCCGTCTTTCTGAAACACGATGCGGCCGGCGGCCGTGCCACTGGCGGTAATAGCGGGCGTCAGCTCGGCAAACACGCTGCCGCTCTTCACCTGAAACGTGACGCCCGCCGTGCCCACGCCCCCGGCATTCAGGGCGTTGATGGCCGCGCTGAACGTCGCGTAGTTGTTGGCGCCCGAGCCGGCCGGGTCGATGGTTTTGGTGCCGGTGAGCTGGGCCGTGGCGGAGTGCGCCAAACCCAGCAGCAGCAGGGGGTAGAGAAGTAGCCTCATACGCAATAGGGGGTAGGGGAGGGGATGGTAGAAAAACTTGTTCAAGATAGACAAAAGCGCGCGTAGCCGGGTGGGCCGCCGCCGCGGGCAAGCCAAGGGTCGGGTTATTTCGTAGACTTCCTACGGAGGAAAATTTTGGGTTCGGTGGCGGCTAAGCAGCTGGCTATTTTCACGATAAGCCAGACAAAATGCGCCTCCGGTGGTTAAACAGTCAATTCTGAGCGCAACGGTAATAACCTTCCGGGGGCCAAGCTCGTCAGTAGTCCGTAGTCTATTCCTGTTTTCCTTATGGTTCCATCTGCTTACCCCGCCGGCTCGGTGCGCGCCCTGCTGGCTACCGACCAGGTAACGGACGCCACGCGCGCGGCCCTGGAAGCCCGCCTGCACGCCCCGGCCTACGAGCCGCAGTTTTTCGACGCGGCCACCTACGAGCTGCTGCGCCAGGTGGCGGCCCGCCTGCTGCCCCAGCCCGACCGGGATTCGCCCATCGAGCTGGCCCCCGGTATCGACCAGCGCCTGCTCACGGGCGGCTCCGACGGCTGGCGCTACGACGTGCTGCCCCCCGACCGGGAAGCCTACCGGCTGGGTTTGGGCGGTATCCGGGAAAGCGCCAAGCTATTGTTTGAGCAGGAGTTTGAGCAGCTGACCGGCGAGCAGCAGGACGCCGTGCTGCAAGCTGTTCAGGAAAACACGGCCCCCGGCCCGGCCTGGCAAACCCTGGCCGCCACCCGCTTTTTCGAGGAGCTGCTGGCCGAGCTGACCGAAACCTACTACGCCCACCCCCTGGCCCAGGAGGAAATCGGCTACGCGGGCATGGCCGACGTGCCCGGCTGGACGAAAATCGGCCTCAACCAAAAAGAAGACCGGGAACCGGCGGAGCAGTGATTTAGTGACTTAGCGACTTAATGAGTTGTCATTCAGTTGATGCCACTTCGGACAGTCAGAATGCCAATTCCTAATACGTCTTTAAAACACTTACTCACGGATTCACTAAATCACTAACTCGCTAAATCACCGCATATGCCCGACGAAGAAACCCTGGAAGAAGGCGTGCTGAACCCCGTTAAGCCCGAAATTCAGGACCCGCTGCTGCAAAGCCTGCTGGCTGATACGCCGGCGGCCGAAACGCCGATTGTGCCCCAGCCCGCGCCGCTGGAAATTCCCGTGCCGGCCGAAACCGTGGACTGCATCGTCATCGGGACCGGGGCCGGCGGGGCGCCGCTGCTGGCCCGCCTGGCTATGGCCGGCCTGAAGGTGGTGGCCCTGGAAGCCGGCCCGTGGCACGACCCCAAAAAGGACTTTGCCACCGACGAAAAAGCCCAGGAGTTTCTGTTCTGGAACGACGAGCGGCTCTCGGCGGGCCAGGACCCGGTGGCCTTCGGCAAAAACAACTCCGGTACCGGCGTGGGCGGCTCCACGCTGCACTACACGGCCTACACGCCCCGCCCCCGGCCCGCCGACCTGCACCTGCACCGCGACTTCGGCGTGGGCGTCGACTGGCCCTTCGGCTACGAGGAGCTGGAGCCGTATTTCGAGGAGCTGGAGCAGTTTCTGGGTATTTCGGGCCCCACGCCCTACCCCTGGGGGCCCAGCCGCCGCAAGGGGTACCCGCTGGCCCCGCTGCCGCTCAACGGCGCGGCCCAACTGATGCAGCGCGGCTGCGAAAAGCTTGGCATCCAAACCTCGCCGGCGGCCAACGCGGCGCTGTCGGGGCGCTACTACCAGGAAGGCATTGGCTGGCGCGAGGCCTGCACCAACCGGGGCTTTTGCCAGGCCGGGTGCAGCACCGGGGCCAAAGCCAGCATGGACGTCACGTTTTTGCCTCTGGCCGCCGCCCACGGCGCCGATACCCGGCCGGGCTGCTACGTCACGGAAATCGAGCGGGACGACACGGGTAAAATCACCGGCGTTATCTACCAGCGGAACGGGCAGGAGCAGCGGCTGCGCTGCCGCCACCTGTTTCTGTGCGCCGGCGCCATCGAAACGCCCCGCCTGCTGCTGCTCAACGAGCTGGCCCTGAGCAGCGGGCACGTAGGCCGCAACTTTATGTCGCACACGGCCATTCAGGTGTTCGGCACGTTCGAGGAAGCCGTGCGGCCCTACAAGGGCATTCCGGGCGCGTTGATTTCCGAGGAAACCCACCGGCCTACGGATGCGGATTTTGCCGGTGGCTACCTGCTGCAAAGCATTGGCATTATGCCCGTCACGTTTGCCGGGCAGGTAGCCCGGGGCCGCAAGCTGTGGGGAGAATCTTTGCGGCGCTACATGCAGCAGTACAACCACGTGGCCGGCATCAACATCCTGGGCGACTGTCTGCCCCACGCCGACAACTTCCTGGAGCTGGCCGAGGAGAAGGACGCGCGCGGGCTGGCCAAGCCCCGCATCCACTTCACCAATCACGACAACGAAATCCGGATGACCAACCACGCCGAAAAGCTGATGCGTCGCATCTGGGAAGCGGCTGGGGCCACCGACATCTGGGCGTTTCCCCGCTCGGCCCACATCATCGGCACGGCCCGCATGGGCCTTTCGGGCGACGATGCGGTGGTGGATGCCAACGGCAAGGCCTTCGACGTGCCCAACCTCTACATCTGCGACAATTCGGTGTTTCCCAGCGCCCTGGGCGTCAATCCGGCCCTGACCATCATGGCCCTGGCCCTGCGCACCGCCGATAAGTTTCTGGAAAACCAACGGTAGCGGATAGAACGACAATTCCCCTCCTTTTTTCAAATTCCGCGCATCAAGCGGCGTGGGTGCCCGAAGGGCGGGGTGGTTAATCATTGTTTAGCCGAACGATTACGGCGTGCTTAAACAATTTGCCATTCAAGGTTTTATCAAACTAAACAACACCAGCTAGCGAGGTCAACCACCCCCAACCCCTCCTTATCTAAGGAGGGGAGCTTTGTTCAAGCGACATCACATGGCCAAAAACTTTCTAAAGCACATCAAAACCCGATTCGGGGAAGGCAACTACGCCGGCGACGAGTTCGGCGGGGCCGGGGGGCGCGACGGCAGCGGCCTGCCTACCGGGGACCCCGGCAACTTCATGTTTGCCACCGGCATCGAATGCTCCTACCCGACCATCGACCACGGCAAAACCCGCCGCGACCTGCTGGCCGAGTGCGGGCACTACGACCGGTGGAAGGAAGACCTGGCCCTGGTAAAAGACATGGGACTGAAGGTGTTGCGCTACGGCCTGCCCTACTACAGCATCCATCTGGGCCCCGGGAAGTACGACTGGGAGTTTGCCGACCAGGTGATGGCCGAGATGCAGCGCCTGGAAATCACCCCGATTCTGGATCTGCTCCACTTCGGGGTGCCCAACTGGCTCGGCGACTTTCAGAACCCTGAGCTGCCCGTGTACTTCGCCGAGTATGCCGAGGCCGTGGCCCGGCGCTACCCCTGGGTGCGCTACTACACGCCCGTCAATGAGGTGTTCGTCACGGCTCGCATGAGCGCCAAGGATGGTATCTGGAACGAGCAGCTCAAGTCGGAACGGGGCTTCGTGACGGCCATCAAGCACTTGGTGGCGGCCAGCATCATGGCCAACCAGCAGATTGCCCAGGTGCGGCCCGACTGCATCATCGTGCAAAGCGAGTCGGCCGAGTACATCCATGAGCTGCGCGCCAACCCCTGCGCCCGCATCAAGCTGGAAAACAAGCTGCGCTTCCTGGCCCTGGACCTGCTCTACGCCCACCACCCTGATGCCGACGTGCTCAACTACCTCTACGACAACGGTATGACGCGCGAGGAGTACGACTGGTTTATGGCCGGCGAGCCGCCGGGCTACCAGGTGATGGGCAATGATTACTACGGCCGCAACGAGCGAATTATTCTGCCCAACGGCGAGGAGTGCACCAGCATGGACGTGCTGGGCTGGTACAACATCACCCACGAGTACTACCTGCGCTACCGCAAGCCGGTGATGCACACCGAAACCAACGTCTTCAACGCCCACGAAGCCCCGACCTGGCTTTGGAAGCAGTGGGTCAACATCCTCAGGATGCGCGAGGAAGGCATCCCGGTGCTGGGCTTCACCTGGTATTCCCTCATCGACCAGGTCGACTGGGACATCGGCCTGGCCCAGAAAATCGGCAAAGTCAACGCCTGCGGCCTGTTCGACCTCGACCGGAACCCGCGCAAGGTGTCGGTGGCTTACCGCCAGCTCTTGCAGGAATACGGACAGATTACCATCGTGCCCCACGGCGAGATGTTCCAGGTGACCAAGGAGCCGGCTATTCTAAAAGTGGAGGTGTAAGGGTATGGTTCGGCCATCAGGAGGCAGTAAAAGCAGTCATTCAGTTGATGGGTAGAGCGGCATTCTTCTATATTTGACGGGTAGCTTACTTTACTCAAACCAAGTACTAAGAAGATGGGCCGGATAACCTGCGCACTGCTGGCAGCTATTGTAGGAATAGCTGCATTTCGAAAATTCGATTTCGAAACCTTACGATTTGAAAATACGGGCTTAGGAATCCTGTACGTAGCGGCATTCGTGTTCTTCGTGGTTGTCGCGGTAAGAAGTAAGGGCGACGCCGAAAAATCGGAGAAGTAGGCCGTTGCGGGCAGCGGAGTAACCCGCTACGCTGCCCGGTAGCTGCCGCGCTTCGCTTGCAATGACTCGTTAAACCAAAAGAGCCGGCCTCCTTGCGGGGGCCGGCTCTTTGTGCAGAAAAAGGTAGGTCAGGTACGTACTAAGCTAAACCGTAGCGGCGGCAATATGTTCGGTGGGCATCTCCACGTCCACGCCCAGGCCTTTGGCAATGGCCATGCCCAGGCGGATGTCGGCGCGGAACCAGTGGCAGAGCTGGCGCTGGGTGATGAGGTCTTTCTTGGGGCCCTCGATGCCGCTCATCGAGCCCACCACGTTGCTGATCAGGTTCTTCTGCGCCTGAGCGTCGAGCAGGCGGAACAGGTTGCCGGCTTGCGTGTAGTGGTCGTCGTTGCCGGGGCCGGCGTTCCGGTCGTAGCGGTCGGCGAAGAGGCCGTCGAGCTCCTGGGCGGGTTCCCCGACGGTTTTGTCTTCCACGGGGCCATCGAAGGAGTTGGGGAAGTAGTTGGGGCCGGGGCCGCCGTTGTCGCCGAGGGCCATGCGGCCGTCGCGCTGGTAGTTGCTGAAGCCGTAGGGGCAGGCATTCACGGGCAGGTGCTCGTAGTTGACGCCCAGACGGTAGCGGTGCGCATCGGGGTAGCTCAGGATACGGCCCTGCAGCATTTTGTCGGGCGAGTAGCCGATGCCGTCTACCACGTGGGCCGGCGAAAAGGCCGCCTGCTCGACGTGGGCGTGGTAGTTGACGGGTACCTCGTTCAGCTCCATTACGCCCACCTCGTGCAGCGGGAACTCACCCTGGGGCCATACTTTGGTCAGGTCGAAGGGGTTCCAGCGGAAGGTTTTGGCCTGCTCATCGGTCATCACCTGGATGAACATCTTCCAGCGGGGGAAATTGCCGTTGTCGATGGCCGCTACCAGGTCGTGCTGGGCGAAGTCGGCGTCCTCGCCCTTCATCCGGATGGCGTCCTCGTTCGAGAAGTTTTTCACGCCCTGCTCGGTGCGGAAGTGGAATTTCACCCACACCCGCTCGTTTTCGGCGTTGATCAGCGAGAAAGTATGGGAGCCGTAGCCGTGCATGTGGCGGTAGCCGTAGGGCGTGCCCCGGTCACTCATCAGAATCGTGACCTGGTGCAGGCTTTCGGGGTTCAGGCTCCAGAAGTCCCACATCATCGTGGGCGACTTGCGGTTGGAGCGGGCCTCGCGCTTCTGGGTGTGGATAAAGTCGGGAAACTTCACCGGGTCTTTCACGAAGAACACCGGCGTGTTATTGCCCACCAGGTCCCAGTTGCCGTCTTCGGTGTAGAACTTCAGGGCGAAGCCGCGGGGGTCCCGCTCGGTGTCGGCCGAGCCTTTCTCGCCGCCCACGGTGCTGAAACGGGCAAACATGCGGCACTCGTTGCCGATTTTGCTGAACAGCTTGGCCCGGGTCAGGTGGGTAATGTCGTGGGTGACGGTGAAGGTACCGTAGGCCCCCGAGCCCTTGGCGTGCACTACGCGCTCCGGAATCCGCTCCCGGTTGAAGTGGGCCAGCTTTTCGTGCAGGAAGTAGTCTTGCAGCAGCAAGGGGCCGCGGGCACCGGCCGAAACCGAGTTCTGGTTGTCGAATATCGGGCGGCCCGCCGCCGTGGTCAGCTTCTTGGGTTGCGTGGATTCTTCCATGAGAGTAGCAGTGTAGAGTGAAAGGATAGGGAAAGCGCCGGGAGTAGCGGCGGACAAAGGTTGAGCTTCTACAGTTATAATGAAAATTGATATTTATGATACAGTTATAGTTAATGACTATATTTGCGCTATGAATCTGCAACAGCTCGAATACCTCGTGGCCCTCGATACCCACCGGCAATTTGTGCTGGCCGCCGAAAAATGCTTTGTCACCCAGCCCACCCTGAGCATGCAGGTGCAGAAGCTGGAAGAGGAGCTGGGCGTGCTGCTCTTCGACCGGACCACCAAGGGCGTGCGGCCCACGGCGGTGGGCGAGAAGGTGGTGCAGCAGGCCCGGCAGGTGCTGCGCGAGGTGCAGCAGCTCCACGAGGTAGTGCAGCTCGAAAAGGGCGACCTGGTGGGCGAGCTGCGCCTGGGCGTGATTCCGACGCTGGCGCCCTACCTGGTGCCGCTGTTTCTGGTGGAGCTGGCCGCGCGCTACCCCCAGCTGCGCCTGCACGTGGAAGAGCTGCAGTCGGCCGCCATTATGCAGCGCCTCAAAGACCACACCCTCGACGTGGGCCTGCTCGTGACGCCGCTGGAAGACCGGGCCCTGCGCGAAATTCCGGTGCTGGAAGAGCCGTTTCTGGGCTACGTGGCCGAAGGGCATCCGCTGTATAGCAAGGAGCTGCTGACGCCCGCCGACCTCGACGCCGACGGCCTCTGGCTGCTCCAGCAGGGCCACTGCTTCCGCCATCAGGTGCTCAACCTCTGCAACCCGCCCGCGCCGGCCACGCCCCGGCCCTACACCTACGAAAGCGGCTCCATCGAAACCCTGAAGCAGCTGGTGGCCCGCACCAACGGCTACACGCTGGTGCCGGAGCTTTCGGTGCTCGACGAGGTGGGTCAGAACCCGATGGTGAAGCGCTTTGCCGCGCCCGAGCCGGTGCGGGAGGTGAGTTTGGTGGTCCACCACGGCTTCGTGCGCCTGCCGCTGCTGGCTACCCTGCGCGACGTTATTCTGGCCCAGCTGCCGGCGCGGCTGCAAGTGGGCCGGGCCGGGCAAAAGATTCGGTGGAAGTAACGGCCGAGCTTGCGCCAAAGCCGGGTGCTTTCCGTACGTCAGGGAAAGCAACTGCCCGATTTCATGCCCCAACCGATTGACTTGCCCGCGCTGGAAGCGGGCACCGGCCCGCTAACCTTTGTTTTTCTGCACTACTGGGCCGGCAGCGGCCGGGAATGGCAGCTGGTCCTGGATGAGCTCAGCCCCGATTTTCACGGCCTGGCCCCCGACCTGCGCGGCTTCGGGGCCGCCCCGGCCCCGGCCAGCGGCTACGCCGTGGCAGACTACGCCGCCGACGTGCTGGCCTTTATCCAGCAGCGCGGCCTAACCAACTTCGTGCTGGTGGGCCACTCGATGGGGGCCAAGACGGCCATGTTTGTGGCTTCCGAGCAGCCCGCCGGCCTGCGGGGCCTGGTGCTGCTGGCCCCGTCGCCGCCCACCATCGAGCCCATGACCGACGAGGAGCGCCAGGCTTCGCTCAAGGCCTTCGGGCGGCCCGAAGCGGCGGCCGCTACGTTTGCCAAAATCGTGGTGCGGCCGGTGGCGGAGCAGGTCAAGGCCACGATTATCGAAGACAACCTGCGCGCTTCCCACCCGGCCTGGGACGCGTGGATGCGCTCCGGCAGCCGGGAAAATATTGCTGCCCGCCTGTGCCTGGTGCAAGTGCCCTGCCTCATCATCACCGGCAGCGCCGACCCGATTATGTCGCCCTCGGTGCACGGCCTGGAAACCCTGCCCTACCTGCCTGAAGGTACGCCGCTGGAAATCCTCGGCGGCGTGGGCCACCTGCCCCCACTGGAAGCCCCGGTGGAAGTAGCCCGGCTGCTGCGGGAGTTCGTTGGGAAACACGGATTGTAGTTTGTTAGGCGGTTGTGTAGAGCATCGTGTTTATTACGCAGATGCGAGACACCTTGTGTGCTGACATTCCTCAGGTAGTTCCTTATGATATCATCCGCTACAACGCTGCCCGAAATTCTCGTTGTGTTACGCCTGTTTTGGCGGCGGCAAGGCATTGCCGGCCTGCCCATACCTTTGCTATCTGTGCGGGAAATTGCTGCTGTGCATGGCCTTGTGCTGCCACCCGACTTCGAGCAGCTGTACTCCACAGTCAATGGTATGCCGCAGATCTATCCGAGTGATATGGACGAGAATGGGTTTTCAGTTCTACCTGTGGAGGCCCTGCACCCGCAGCAGCAGGATTTTCTGGTAATACACGACCAGAAGGCCAGGCATGAGCAAATGGCCGTAACGGTCTTCGTCGATTATCTACAGGGGTGCTGGTGGTACGGGTTTGCGGCCGATGCCAGCGGCGAAACCTACCGAATCGGGATTATGCCAGCCAAAGGAGTGTTCAAGGTGCTGACCACATCCCTGGCGGAGTTTCTGCAGTGGTATGTGGAAGATGCCGATGCGCTGTACCACTCCGACTATACTTTCGAGACGCTACTGTAGGCTGGGCTGACCAACGAATGCCGCCTGGTTTTCCGCAACTTTACCTGCATGAAGTTTCTGCTGTTTCTAAGTCTGCTCGTCGTGGCTACCGCCTGCGCCGTTTCCCATAAGACCACCTCCAAGGTTCCTGATTTTGCCGCCTACCCGACTTACACCGGCTCCGACCTGGGCTTGACGTTCGTGCGGGGGCAGGCCACGCTGCGGGTGTGGGCGCCCACGGCCGAGGCTTTGCAGCTCAAGCTCTACGCCGAAGGCACGGGCGGGGCGCCGGTGGCAACCTACGCCATGCAAAAATCCACGGGTGGGACCTGGGTGTACCAGCTGCCGGCCCGGCCGCCGGGGCGGTTTTACGTGGTGCAGGCCACGATTGGGGGCAAACAAATGGCCGAGGTACCCGACCCCTACGTGCACGCCGTGGGCCTCAACGGCCTGCGCGGGGCCCTGCTCGACCCGGCCACGGCCAGCCCCGCCGCCTGGCCCGACGACCGGCGGCCCGAGCTGAAACAGGCCACCGACATCGTCATTGGCGAAGCCCACGTGCGCGACTTGAGCATGCATCCGCAGTCGGGCATCGCGCACAAGGGCAAATTCCTGGGCCTGACGGAAACCGGCACCCACGGCCCCGAGGGCGTGAGCACCGGCTTGGCGCACGTGCAGGAGCTGGGCATCACCCACCTGCACCTGCTGCCCACCAACGATTTTGCCTCCGTGGACGAAAGCCGCCTGGAGGAAAACCGTTACAACTGGGGCTACGACCCGCTGCACTATTCCGTGCCCGAGGGCAGCTATAGCACCGACCCCGCCGACCCGGCCGCCCGCATCCGGGAGCTGAAGCAGCTGGTCCAGACCCTGCACCGCCGCGAGCTGCGCTTGGTGCTCGACGTGGTGTACAACCACACCGCCGACGCCGCCCGCAGCTCTTTCGACCAGCTCGTGCCGGGTTATTATTACCGCCAAAAGCCCGACGGCACCTATTCCGACGCCACGGCCTGCGGCAACGAAGTGGCTTCCGAGCGGACGATGGTGCGCAAGCTCATCGTGGAGTCGGTGGCGTACTGGGCCCGGGAATACCACGTCGACGGCTTCCGCTTCGACCTCATGGGCGTGCTCGACTTGCGCACCATGCGGGCCGTGCGCGTGGCCCTCGACGAAATTGACCACAGCATTTTCGTGTACGGGGAAGGCTGGACGGCCGGCAGTAGCCCTTTGCCCGAAACCGAGCGGGCCGTGAAAGCCAATATCCTGAAGCTGGACCGGGTTGCGGCCTTCGGCGACGAGCTGCGCGACGGGGTGAAGGGCCACTACGCCCGCCAGACCGAGCCCGGCTTTGCCAGCGGGCAGCCCGGCCTGGAGGAAAGCGTGAAGTTCGGCATCGTGGGGGCCACCCAGCACCCGCAGCTCGACTATGCCAAGGTGAACTACTCGAAGGCGCCCTGGGCTACGGAGCCCGGCCAGGCCATCAACTACGTAGCCTGCCACGACGACCGGGTACTCTGGGACAAGCTCACGGTGGCCAACCCCGGCGCTTCGGAAGAAGAGCTGCTGCGGATGGACGTGCTCAGCAACACCATCGTCTTTACCAGCCAGGGCGTGCCGTTTTTGCCCGTCGGCGACGAGTTTCTGCGCACCAAGGGCGGCTCCCACAACTCCTACAACCTGCCCGACAACGTGAACCAGCTCGACTGGGCCCGCAAGGCGCGGTACCGGAGCGTGTTCGGGTTTTACCAGCAGCTCATCGGCCTGCGCCGCGCCCACCCGGCCTTCCGCCTGCCCACCCGGGCGCTGGTCGAAAAGCACCTGGCGTTTCTGCCCGCCATGCCGGCCAATACCATCGGCTACCAGCTGCTGCACCACGCCGGCAACGACGACTGGGGCACGATTACGGTGCTGCTGAACGGCAACCGCGCGCCAGCCACCGTGCCCGCGCCGGCCGGGACGTACACGGTAGTGCTGCGCGGCCAGGAAATCAACCAGAAAGGTCTGGGTACGCTGACCGTAGCCGCCGGCCAGCCCCTGACGCTGCCCGCCTCTTCGGCCCTGATTCTGGTGCAGCCCTAGCTCGGCCGTCGTAACCGTGGGGCCGCCGATGGGGTAAGACCCTTGGGACGGACTGGACTTGTTCCGCCCGCGCTGCCTCACCCCCCACGAATGACTTTACTTTCGGAAATGAGCCGGGCCTGGCGCCGGCACTGGCCGCACTACGCGGCCGAGGCGGTGGGCATCGGTGTTTTTATGCTGTGCGGCAGCCTGCTCACCATCCTGTTTGAGCACCCGGACTTTCCAGGGTATCAGGCCTTGGCCAGCCAGGAAGTACTGCGCCGGGCCGGTATCGGGCTGGGCATGGCCCTGGTTATCGTGGGTATCGTCTACAATCCGTGGGGCAAGAAGTCGGGGGCGCACATCAACCCGGCCGTGACGCTGGGCTTCTGGCAGCTGGGCAAAATCCGGCGGGCCGACGCGCTGTGGTATCTGCTGGCCCAGGTGGTTGGGGCCCTGCTGATGGGGCAGGTGCTCAAAGCCGTGCTCGGCGCTTACTTTGCCCACCCCGCCGTCAACTACCTGGTGACGGCGCCCAAGCCGCCGCACGGGCTTGGCGTCGCCTTTGCCGCCGAGTTCGTCATTTCCTTTGCATTAATGCTGGTGTTGCTGCTGGCCCTGCACCACGCCACGCTCAAAAAAGCCGCCGGCTGGCTGATCGGCATGTTGCTATTCCTGTACATCACCTTCGAAACGCCGCTCTCGGGCATGAGCCTCAACCCGGCCCGCACCCTGGGCAGCGCCGTAGCCGCCGGCCACTACCGGGGCCTGTGGCTGTACTGGGTAGCGCCGCTGGCCGGCATGTGGCTGGCAGCCGTCTTTTTCAACAAAGCCCATAAAGGCCAGGAGCTGGCCTGCGCCATCCTGGCCGGCTGCGACGCGGCACCCAACACACCGCACGCCACCGAGCCACCAGTATACCCGCAGGAGCGGTGAAATGGTGAATGAGTGAAGTAGAAAAACGTGTCCCTGCGAGCTTGCGAAGCACTCCGTCCTCTGCTAGCGACAAACGTCCTTTTACCACAAAGCCCTTTCCCGCACGAGCAGGAAAGGGCTTTTCATATTAGAAAGCTCAGCACATTTCAGAGGACGGCTTGCTTCGTGCCTCGCAATGCCAGGAACTCACTCATTCACTCATTCACCCATTCACCGCTAGTCCAGCGCCCGGTCGCGGAAGAGGACGTAGCCGATGTGGGCGAAGACGCCGAAGGCGTGCTCCGAGTCGTCGTAGTGGATGAATTGCAGGGAGGCGGGGCCCACGGGGGTCTGGTAGACGAAGCCGGTCATGGCCGTGAGGTAGGGGCGGCTGACGGTGGTGCCGCGCTCGGCCAGTAGGGTGTTGCCGGCCTGCCGCTCCCACTGCCGCACCAGCACGTGGCCGTACACTTCCGTGCGCCATTCTACCGGGCCCAGCACGGCGCGGGTGTAGCGCAGGCCCACGGCCGCGTAGGCCGTGCCCCGGTAGCGGTCCAGGAACAGGGTGCGCGAGTCGGGCAGGGGCAGGAAGGCCGGGGCCGAGGTAAGCGAGGCGCGGTAGGTGGCAAAGGGCCCCTGGGTGGTGGCCACGGCATCCACGATGTAGCCCCAGGCGTGCACCTTGCGCCCCACCGAATCAACCTTGTTGAAGGTGAAATACTGCTCGGTGAAGATGCTGGCCTTCACGAAATTCTGGGTGCGGGTCCGCTCGGGCAGCTCGCCGGCGGTGGTGCCGGGCGTGTATTTTTCCTGGGCCAGCACCCCCCGCACGCTAAAGTCGACGCGGCGGCCGCTGACGGCGTACTGCTTCCGGTTCAGGGAGTTGCGCTCGAAGCGGCCGGCGGCCGTGAGGCCCTGCAGCCGGTCCTGGTCGAGCACGGCGTTGCTGCTGATTTCGTCGGTGTTGGCGTACTGGTCGCGGTTGGTGAACAGGCCCCCGCTCAGGGTGTAGCGGCTGCGGTAGTTGGGGCTGAAGCCAATCATGAGCTCGGTTTTGAAGTCGCGCTGCCCGAGCTGGGTGTTCTGGGCCGTGGAGCCCAGCAGGCCGCCGGTGTCCTGGTAGTTGAAGTTGTTGAAGGTCACGGTGGGCTCGAAGTACAGCGGCACCCGGCCCGGAATGCTGATCCGGAACGAGCCGCGGGCCCCGTTGTAGAAGCGCCCGATGGTGGCGTCGGCCCGCACGGTGTAGAGGTAGCGGTTCAAATAGCGGTAGGCCCCGCCGATGTAAAAGTTGTTCATCGACCGGGTCGAGAGCATCACGCCCAGGTCGGCGGTGAGGTTGCTGTTCTGGCGGGCGTCCACGTTCAGGATGTAGCCTTCCTTCTGCCGGTCGTAGCGGATGCGCGGGTACACGTTGTTGAAAAAGTCGTTGTTGACCAGGCGGTAGTAGCCTTCCTCCACGTCGCCGGGCGAGTAGCTGCTGCCGTTGCGCACGAAAAAGCGGCGCACGAAATCCTGCTGCTGCCGGGGCAGGCCCTGCACCTGGATTTCCTTGAAGTCGGGGCGGGGGGCCTGGTTCTGAAACTGCCGCCGCCGCTGTTGCAGGGCCAGCGTGTCTTCGCGCCGCGGAATGCGTTGCAGCATCAGGGCCATCTTCTTATCGGCCGCCTGCTCGCCCAGCTGCACCAGCTGCCGCACCTTGTTGAAGTCGGCGGCGGTGATGCCCTCCAGGTCGGGCTGGATGAAGATGCCGTTTCTGCCCACCGACAGCGTATCGGCCACGTTGGAGCCCAGGAAAATCAGGGTGCTGGTCAGCAGCTGGTCGTCCTTTTCCTTGGGGTACTTGTTGAAGGCCACGTCGCCCACGTTTACCCCGATGATGACGTCGGGCTTGAACTCGTCGCGCATCACGCCGGTGGGGAAGTTATCCACCACGGCCCCGTCGAAGAGGTAGCGGCCGTCGGCCTGCCGGATGGGCCGGAACGCCAGCGGAAACGCCATGGAGTTGCGCACCGCGTCGGAGAGGGAGCCCGCGCGCTGCACCACCTTCTCGCGGGTAAATACCTCCGAGGCCACGGCTCGGTAGGGTACCAGCAGCTTGTTGAAGTCGTAGCCGGAAATGGCGCCGGCCGGGGCCAGCATGGTGGCCAGCACGTAGTTCAGGGTCACGTCGTCGACCAGCTTGGGCGTCACCCGCGTCTTCAGGGTCGAGTCGACGGCCAGGCGCAGGTGCAGGGCCGCGGGCGAGGGGTCTACGTCGTAGTAGTTATACACCTTGCCCTCCAGCGGGGCCCCCGACACCCAGTTCTGAAACTCGGGCTTGAGCACGATTTCCTCGATTTCGTGGGGCGAATAGCCCGCCACGTACAGCGCGCCCACGATGGCGCCCATGCTGGTGCCCACGATGTAGTCGATGGGTACGCGGTTTTTTTCCAGCTGCTTGAGTACGCCCACGTGGGCCAGGCCCTTGGCGCCGCCGCCGCTGAGGACGAGGCCCACTTTCTGGGCGTGCAGGGAGGAGGGAAGCAGTAGCAGAGCGGCCAGCAGCGGAGCCAGCCAGCGGTAGATTTTTTGCATAGGGAACGGGGAAAGGCCTTACTCAGGGCCGCGGCTTTCCCTACGCATTCAGATTCGGGGAGTTGCCCCGGTGCCGCGCTAACGAAGCTGGACTATGAAAGGAGCGGGGAGTGAGGGGCGGCAAAGGGCCTCGGGGCGTCGAAAGGCCGGCCGGCCGCTGGCGCAGCAGAAACCCTGCTCCGGCCGGGCTAGGAAGGAGGCGGCAGGGGCAGTGCGGCCGTGAAAATGCCGGCCGGCTGGCTCAGGATGAGGGCCGTGCCGTGCAGCTCGGCAATGCGGCTGCTCAGCCACAGGCCCAGGCCCGCCCCCTCGCTGAGCACGTCGGCCTGGTAGTAGGCGGTGGTTAGGCGCGTCAGGTCGCCGAGGCTGCCCTGCGCCGGGTTCTGCACCGTGAGCGTGGGCCAGCCCGAGCTGGCGGCGCGGCTGACGCTCACCGTCACGCCGGCACCGGCGGGGGCGTGGCGCAGGGCATTTTCCAGCAGGTTCAGGACCACGGTAGTGAGCTTGTCGGCGTCGGCCAGGACCAGGAAGTCGGGAGCGTTTTCGTCGAGGTGGATGGTGAGGGGGCGACCCGCGGCGCGGAAGCGGGGCAGCAGGCGGTCGGCCAGGCCTAGCACCAGCTCGTCGAGGGCCACGGGCTGCAGGCTGAGCGGCAGGGCCCCGGCGCGCAGGCGGCTTACCAGCAGAAAATCATCGACCAGCCGGCTCAGCCGCCGAATTTCCTGCTGGTGCCCGGCCAGCTGGGCGCGGGCGGCAGCGGGCATATCCGGGGCCTGGCTGGCGACGCTGAGGCCGGTTTGTAAGGTGGCCAGCGGGGTACGCAGCTCGTGGGCGGCGGCGGCCAGGAAGTTGTCCTGTAGCTCGGCCCCGGCGCGCAGGCGGGCCAGCAGCTGATTCAGGGTTTCGGCCAGCTCCTGCACTTCGTCGCCGGTGGCGGGCACGGGCAGCTCGGTCAGGTCGGAGCCGCGGCCCATGCGGCGGGCTTCCCGGCTGATGCGGCGCAGGGAGCGCAGCGCCACGCGGCTCAACACCGGGGCCAGCAGCCAGGCCAGCAGCAGGCTACCCGCCACGGCCGCCGCCAACCCCTGCCGCACCTGCCGCAGCGAGGCCGCCAGGGGGGCCGCCGGGTGGGCCAGCCAGAGGGTGAGTTGGTCGTCGGGAAACAGGCCAGGGCTGCGAGCCACGCGCACCTGCCGCCAGCCGTGGGGGCGCGCCCAGCCCCACTGGGCCGACCGAAACAGCTCCTGGGCCGGCCGGCCGGGCTGCTCATACGTCACCCGCATGGTTTCGCCGGCTTGGTCGGGTAGGGCCAGCACGGGCAGCGTGCCGCTCAGGTCGGCGCGGGCCAGCAGCAGTTGGGCGCGGGCCCGGAGCCGGTCATCGTCGGCGGCGGTTAGCAGGGCCCGCAGCCGCCGGTACTGCCAGCCCCCGCCCAGCAGCGTGGTCAACAGCACCACGACCGTGAAAGCCAGCAGCAGATGGGCGCGCAGGGAAGCGGGGCGGGGCATGGGGCTGATTGGTGGTTGTTGATTGTTGATTGTTGGTTGTTGGGGTTGAGGCTAGCGGCTTGGCATGACATTCTTCGCGCATCATTCCCACGCCTGGCTCGTTCGTTTTCTCAATTCTTAATTCGATACCCGTGACCCACGACGGTTTCGAGCAGGGGCGGGAGGTGGGGAAAGGCTTTGTCGAGCTTGCGGCGGAGCTGGGAAACGTGGACTTCGATGACGTTGGAGCCCATGTCGAAATCTACTTCCCATACTTTCTCGGCAATGCGGGTTTTGGGTACCACGCGGCCGGCGTTGCGCAGCAGCAGCTCCAGCAGGGCAAATTCACGGTTGGTGAGGCTGATCGGCTGGCCGGCGCGGGTCACGGCGCGGTGCAGCGGGTCCAGCTCCAGGTCGGCTACCTGCAAGGGGGCGGCGCCGGGCTGGGCGCGCTGCCGGTCCAGGGCGCGCAGGCGGGCCAGCAGCTCGTCCAGCTCGAAGGGCTTGCGCAGGTAGTCTACCGCCCCGGCATCGAGGCCGCGAATAACGTGGGCGGTGTCGGAAAGGGCGCTGAGGATGATGACCGGCACGGCTCCAAGGCCAAACTCGCGCAAGTTGCGCAGCACGTCGAGGCCGTTCTGGCCGGGTAGCATCATGTCGAGCAGAATCAGGTCATAGGCCACGGTGGCGGCCCGCTCCAGGCCCTCGGGGCCGCTGTGGGCCACGTCGGCCACGTGCCCGGCCTGGCTCAGGCCCTGCTGCACGAAGCTGGCCAAACGGACTTCATCTTCAATCAATAGAATACGCATGCCGGAGAGCTACGGGGAAAGGGCTGGTGGGGATAAGCGGAAACAAAAAGAACGTCATGCTGCGCTTGTCGAAGCATGACGTTCTGTACTATCCTGCTCACCTGGCCTAATGTACCAGATACTGCACGCCGCCCACGGTGAGGGTTTGGGCGTGGACGCGGCGGGTGTCGGTGGCGGCTACCATCCCTTCGCGCGGGGTGAGCGGGGCGCCGGTGGCCTGCACGGTTTCGCCTACTTTCAGCTTGTCGCCGAGCTGGGTGCCGACGTGGGGCGGAAGCAGCAGTAGCGTGTTGTCGGCCAGCACCAGGCCGCGCACCAGGCCCCGGTCGTCGCGGCGCAGCTCGGTGATGCGGCCGGCCCAGGCGGTAGTGGCGGCGGAAGCACTGGCATCCGCGTCATTGGGGCGCTCCGGGCGCTGCATCAGCAGCGGGGTGCTCCCGTTTTGCAGACTTACCAGCTCCAGGCGGGCCGTGGTGGGGGCTGCGGCACTACGGTCGGCGTGGGGGCCGCGGCGGCCGGCTACGGCCCCGAAGCTGATGGTCTGGCCCGGCTTGGCGGCGGCCATTACCGCCTTGGCCATGTGCAGCGGGAAATGCACGGTGGTTTCGGTGCCGCTGAGCGTGGTGACGAAGCCGTCGTAGAAACCCTCAGGATTGGTAACGTAGCGGGCTACCGTGCCGCTCAGGCTCTGCACGGGTTGCAGGGCGTGGTCGGGGCGGGGGCCGTCTTCCCCGCGCGGGCCACCGTGGGGGCCGTGGCCGTGGGGGCCGCGGCCCTCGCCGGGAGCGGGCGGGGGGGGCAGGGTGCCGCCCGGCAATGCCGGCGCGGCGGCCGGGGTAGCGGCGGCCTTGGCGGCGCTGCGCTTGGTCTTGGTTTTGGTGGTCGTGGTGGTTTGCTGGGCCAGGGCGGGGCCGGCCAGCAGGGCGGCCAGGGTGAGGGCGCTCAGGGTTTTGGGGGAGAAAAACATGGCAGGTAAGAAAGGTAAGTCCACGGGGTTATTCCCGAAGCACGATACAAAGCTGCCGCCCCGCCCTGAGGCCGGGCTGAAGACCAGATTAATTTTTCTTCAGGTGGCCCGGGCCGCCGCGGCTCACCACTTCTTGAAAATAACGTAGACCGCCGCCACCAGCAGCGCGAAGCCCAGCACGTGGTTCCAGCCCAGCTTGTCGGTTTTGAACACGTACACGGCGCACAGCGTGAACACCGTGAGCGACACGACTTCCTGAATCACCTTGAGCTGAAACAGGCTGAAGGGCCCGCCATTTTCCTGGAACCCGATACGGTTGGCCGGCACCTGAAACACGTACTCGAAAAAGGCCAGCCCCCAGCTGATGAGAATGACGCCCACCAGCCCCAGGCCCTGCAGCCACGAAATCTTCTTGAACTCCAGGTGCCCGTACCAGGCGAAGGTCATGAACAGGTTGGAGATGGTGAGCAGCAGGACGGTGTAAACGGCTTTCATGGGGGCAGTACAAGTAAACAGACCGCAATACGGCTTTGATCAAGACAGGATGCGGTAGAGAGAATACAGGCGTTGTGTTGAGGGTAACAAGAGGGACGGGTCCGGCAAGTTGTTTCTTAACGCTCATCCGCCGGCCCGGCCACCAGCTCTCCCACGTAAAACAACCCATCCTCCGGCTTGCTGCCCAGATAGAAGCTGTCGGTGCGCACCACCCGCACGCGGCCCCGCCAGGCTGCGGGCAGCCGCCGGGGCAACGGCGCGGCGGCCACCACCACGGCCGGCAGCGGGGGCAGACGATTGGCCGGGGCCGCCCAGGTGGGCACCGCCCGCCCCGCCTGCCACACCTGCTCGATGGGCAGCTCATCCAGGGCCAGCCAGGGCAGGCGCTGCCACGCGGACCGGGCCAGGGCATGGGTCAGCCGCCGCAGCCCGGTAGCTTCCGCGCGGGTTTTCAGGGCCGCGTAGGCCGGCAGCAGCAGGGCCAGCAGCGCGCTCATCATCAGCACCGAGGCCAGGATGAGCGGGCCGGGGCGTTGCTGCCAGCCGCCGCGGGCCGCCAGGGCTGCCAGCGCGCCCAGCGCGAGGACCGTGAGCAGAAAGGCCGGATCAGCGGGCTCAAACCCCGGCAGGTGGGCCCACCACAAGGCTACCGGCACGGCTACGGCGGCCAGCGTGAGGGCCGTGGCCCAGGCGTGCAGCAGCCACCGGTCGGGGGCCGGGGCCCTGCGTTGGGCCGCTACTTCCTGCTCCCAGTAGCGCAGCAAACCCGTGAGCAGCAGCACCAGCGGGGGCAGCAGCGGCAGCATGTAGCGCTCCTTCTTGGCCGGCACCACGCTCAGCAGCACCAGCGCGGCCAGCAGCCAGGCCAGCCCGAAGCCGTAGGGCACGAACCGGGCCGCTCGCGGCCGGGCATACGGCGCGGCCAGCGCGGCCAGCGCTACCAGGGCCCACACGCCCACAAACACGGCGAAGTTGAAGTAGTACCACCCCGGCTCCACGTGCCGCTCACTCCACGACGACACCTCCACCCGGGCCACGGCCGCCGCGGCGGCCGGCACGTGCTGCCACACGTACAGCGGCCACGCCCCGCCCACCAGCAGGCCCACGCCGGCCGCTACCAGCGTGCCGCGCAAGTGCTGCCGCAGCCGGGCCCGGCCGCCCGGCTGCCAGCGCGTGAGAGTTGCCGCCACAAACGGCAGCACTAGGGTATACAAGCTCACCGGGCCCTTGCTCAGAAACGTGCCGCCCAGTAGCAGCCCCGCCCCCACGAAGGTCAGGTAAGCCGGCCCGGGCTGGTTCCAGCCCCGCGCCAGCAGCCACAAGCTGCCAATGGCCAGGCTGTTGGAAAAGATGTCCCACTGCCCCTCGCGCCCCACCGTAACGACGAGCAGACTACTGCCCAGCACCAGGGCCGCCAGCCAGGCCGTGCGGCCGGGCGCCAGGGCTTCGTCGGGGGCGGGGCGGGTCAGCTCCCGGGTCAGGCCCCAGAAGAACAGCACCAGCAGCGTCGCCATAGCGGCGGCGGGCAGGCGTAGCAGGGCGGGGTTGGCGGCTTCGTGGGTCAGGCGCAGCAGGGTGGCCACGCTCCAGGTGGGCAGGGGCGGCTTGGCCAGGCGCAGCTGCCCGTTCATGGTGGGCAGCAGCCACGAGCCCCCGGCGGCCATTTCGCGGGCGGCCACGAAGTTGCGGGCCTCCATCAGCGTGACGGGCAGCGCGCCCAGGTGGGCAAAGAAGTTGACGGCGCACACGGCCAGCACGGCCAGCAGCCGGGCCCGGGGGCGCGTCAACAACGAACGGGTAGGAGCTGCTGCCATGCGGGAAAACCGTTGGGCCGCCACCGGGGCCGCGTGAAATCGGGAGAGAACGTGCTGATTTATTAAACCACAATTCTCCGGCAGAGTTATCAAAAGCAACAGGGGCTCGTACCGTACTAGCGAAGCTGCTTAGAAAGTAAAAAACCGTCAGGTCGGGCAGGGCGAGACAGGACGGTCGGGCGAGTGGCTACGCAAGCCCCGCACCCGGGTCGACAGGGCGTTGCAGGCTAATCAGAAAACCAGATGGATATTTTTCCGACCTTTTCGGCCCCGGCTCCGCTGGGCTCACTTCGACCTACTGGCTTGCGACCCTCTACCGTGCTTGTTACCGGCTGCGCCGGCTTTATTGGCTCCCACCTCTGCGAGCGGCTGCTGCACGACGGCTACCACGTGGTGGGCCTCGACAACTTCGACCCGTTTTATCCGCGCAGCGTGAAGGAAGCCAACCTGGCCGGGTTTCTTCAGCATCCGCATTTTTCCTTCCACGAGGCCGACCTGCGCCAGGGCCCCGCCGCGCTGCCCACTTTGGAAGTAGATATCGTGGTGCACCTGGCGGCCAAGGCCGGCGTGGGGCCCTCGGTGCGGGAGCCGGCGGCCTACCTCGAAAGCAACGTGCTGGGCACCATGCACCTGCTGGAGTGGATGCGGCAGCACGGCATCGGCAAGCTGTTTTTTGCCTCGTCCTCGTCGGTCTACGGCAACTCGCCCGCCAAGCCGTTCCGGGAAGATCTGAACACGCTGGCTACCTGCATTTCGCCCTACGCGGCCAGCAAGCTGGCCGGCGAGGAGCTGGTGCACACCTACCACCACCTCTACCGCCTCGACGCGCTGAACGCGCGCTTCTTCACGGTCTATGGCCCCCGGCAGCGCCCCGATCTGGCCATTCATAAGTTTGTGCGCCTGTTGCAGGCCGGCCAGCCCATTCCGGTGTTCGGCAACGGCAGCACCTCCCGCGACTACACCTTCGTGGCCGATACCGTGGATGGCATCGTGCGCGGGGTGCGCTACCTGCTTGCCCACACCGGCGTGTTCGAAACCGTGAACCTGGGCAACAGCCGCCCCGTGCCGCTGCTGGAGCTGATTGAGGCCGTGGGCAAAGTCGTCGGCGTAGAGCCCGAGCTGTCGTTCCAGCCCCTGCAGGCCGGCGACGTCGACACGACCTTTGCCGACATCAGCAAGGCCCAACTGCTGCTGGGCTACGCGCCCCGCACGAGCTTGGCGGAGGGCCTGCGGCGGTTTGTGGAGTGGCTGCCGGTGGAGCAGGAAGCGTAACCGGGGCTAACTTCAAACCGCCGTGCCCAGCTACCCGCCACCCCCGCCCAACGCCACGCCCGAGCAGCTGCGCGCCTACGAGCGGGGCCGCTGGAACCACTTCCTGCTCGACGAAACCTGGCGCCGCACCCGCTTCAACCCCGCGCCCAACGCCCTGCTGGTAGCGGCCGTGCGCCACCGCCCCGCCGGCCGCGCCCTCGACGTCAACATGGGCGAGGGCCGCAACGCGCTGTACCTGGCCCGGCAGGGCTGGCAGGTCACCGGCATCGACCTTGCCGATCAGGCCCTGGCCTTTGCCCAGCGCCAGGCGCGGGAGCTAAGCCTGCCCCTCACCACCATAGCCCACGACGCGGCTACCTACGACTGGGGCCACCGCCAGTGGGACCTGCTAGTGCTCTGCTACGCCGACGAAAGTGCCCACGTGGCCCGCGTGCGGGCGGCCCTGAAGCCCGGCGGCATCGTCGTGTTCGAAAACTTCCACGCCGACGTAAACCAGGCCTGGAACACGCCTTCCGATAAGCAGGTCGGCTTTGCCACCAATGAGCTGAAAAACCTGTACCGCGCTGCCGGCTTCCGCATCGTGCACTACGAAGAGCCCGTAGCCGTAGCCGACTTCACCCGGGAAACTCAGCGCCTGGTGCGGCTGGTGGCGCAGAAAATGTGAGGGAGCCAAAGCTCGCGCTACTGTTTCCGTCTGAAACCGGGCTAATCCTCGTGGCCGGGCACGGCGGCTTCGGCCGGGGCGTTGCGCAGCTCGGTGGCCTCTTTCGCCAGGCGCTGCTTCTCGGTTTCGGAGGGCGTGCGGGGCAGCTTGTTCAGGTCGGGCTGGCCGGCATCGACCCAGCAGGTGTACCAGTAGCTGCTCACCAGCTTCACGGCCAGGCGCATCTGCCGCTCCACCTGCCCGTTCAGGCGCTGGTGGTACTCGTTGGTGAAGTCGCGCGAGTACACGCGCACGGTCTGGTTGCCGCGCTCCTCGAAGCCAAACTTGCGGTCCTCGGCAAACTGCGTGGTCAGCTCCCGCTCGAAGCGCAGCACCGAGTCGACGGCCGAATAGGAGCGGCCCACGGCGTTCCAGATGGTCTGGGTGGGGTTCTTGAGGTACACCGGCTGGCCCACGAAAAAGTCGTAGTTGGCGCTCAGGATTTCCGGCAGCCGGCTTTCCCAGAACCCGTGAATGCCGCGCTGCCCGGTCAGCTGCCCGTTGTAGTTGTGGGTGGTATGCAGGGGCACGCAGGCATCGGCAATGTAGTGGCCCATGTCGGCCGAAAGGCTCAGAATCCGGTCGGCGTCGCGCTTTTTAAAGGCGTCGGTCAGCTGGTATTTCATCTTCACCACCTGCCAGGGCACGATGCCGTGCTTCAGCAGCGAGTCTTCGCCGTACCGGGCCACCGCGTCGGCCCAGTTGTGGGGCAGCCGGGTCAGGGCACTGTCGCCGTACACGTCCACATCGAGGAAGTGGCGTGGGGCCTCGCCGGGCACCACCGAGCGGCGCGAGTCGGGCCGGGTGGCGTTTTCGGTCAGGTAGTCGATGTTGCTTTTATAAAACCCCACCATTTCGGGCGGCAGCGTAAACACCGACAGCCGGTTAATCAGCCGGTGCCCGAAAAACCCCCAGGCCTGGGGCTGCTGCGGCAGCAGGCACAGCAGTAAAAGTAGGGCTAGGGTAGCGGTTTTGGGCATAAAAATGAGTCAGTTTGGGGATGGTCCTGTCATCCTGAGCAAAGCGAAGGGCCTTATCACGCAAGAACAAGTCGTTGGTGCGCTAGTCGTGCTGACGTGACAAGGTCCTTCGCTTTGCTCAGGATGACAGAATAAACAACGGCGCACATGCCATTCACCACCCCCAAGTAACGAAAAACTCGCCGGCCGTTCCGCTTTTTCTGCGGCCCGACCGGCGAGTTTGTTGGCTGAGCGTGCGGGGCTTAGCGCCGGCCCTGGCCGGGGAAGCGCATGCGGTAGTCGGCACTCACGTCGCCCTTGCTGATGCGGGTGAGCTTGCCCTTGATGAGCTGCTTTTTGAAGCTCGACAAATGGTCGGTGAACAGCACGCCCTCCAGGTGGTCGTACTCGTGCTGAATCACGCGGGCCGTCATGCCCGAAAACGTGTCTTCGTGCTGCACGCGCTGCTCGTCCTCGTAGCGAATCACGATGGTTTCGTGGCGGTACACGGTTTCGCGCACGCCCGGAATGCTCAGGCAGCCTTCTTCAAAGCCCCATTCCTCGCCGGTTTCACTGACCATCACCGGGTTGATGAACGCCCGCTTCACGGGGGCTTCGGCCGGGTCGGCGTCGGCGTCTTCTTCGTCCTCGTCGTCTTCGTCGCGGGCCACCATCGGGGCCGAGTCAATCACGAACAGGCGCACGCCCTTGCCAATCTGGGGGGCGGCCAGGCCCACGCCGCTGGCGTGGTACATGGTATCAAACATATCGGCCACCAGCTGCTTGAGCTCGTCGGCGGGCATCTCGGCCGGAATTTCTTTGGCGCGGGCTTTCAGGACTGGGTCGCCAAAGGCAACAATGGGGTAAATCATCGGGATTCGAGGAAAGATTGCAAAATCAGGGTGGCGCTTACCTTGTCGACGGTGGCCTTGTCGCGGCGGTCCTTTTTCGATAGGCCGCCGGCCAGCATGGCCGCGTGGGCCATGCGCGAGGTGTAGCGCTCGTCAATTTCGTGCACCGGCAGCTCGGGAAAATCTTTGCGCAGGCGCCGCACCACGCCCACCACGGCGCTGGTCGAGTCGGTGGCTTCGTTGAGCAGGGTTTTGGGCATGCCAATCACCAGGGCCGAGAGCGGCTCGCGGCCGTGCATCGCCTTGAGGTAAGCCAGCAGGTCCTTGCTGTGAATGGTTTCGAGCGGCGTGGCAATGAGCTGGAGCGGATCCGTAACGGCCAGTCCGACCCGTTTGTGCCCGTAGTCAATGGCGAGGATGCGTCCCATGGTAAGCGTGAAAAAGACGGGAGCCGCCGGAAGAAGCCGCTCCGCTTCACAAAGATACGAGAGCCGGCAAGAATGGTAGCACCGCCGGTGCGCGCGGCCCGCCGCAGATTAAGCTGCCAGAACCCGGGGTCGGTCCCGCCGGAGGCGTAATTCGTCTAAAGGGCTGTACTTTGAAAAATTATAGATTTACCTTTGGGCTTCAGTCGTTTATGCTTCTTTTGTTTTTGTAGATTATTGAGCTGTAGCGGGTGCTTGTAGTTCTTAATTTATAAAAAATTGCACTGTTATTGGAAAATCCGGATGCGTCTATGTAGCGTAAGGGTTTCTTGGAAAAGTTTCAATAGATTTGACAACATCCCCTGGTTTGCTTCCCTCTTTTATTGCCCGAACCTCTACTCTCTCAGCTGCTTATGAACGGTGAGCTCCCCCATGCTCAGGCGCCCGACCCGGTACACGTGCCGACTCCCGCTCCCCGCAGCTCGCGGCGGCAGGTTCGGCAGCCGTTGCTGCTGGCTGTCGTGCTGGCCTGCGGTATTCTGCTGGGCGCAAACCCGTTCCGGCCTTCCGACCAGAACCCCGACGGCACGGCCCGGGGCTACCTAAAGTTCAAGGAAATCCTGAGCTACGTCGACCGTGACTACGTGGATTCCGTGGATGCCGAAGCCCTGTCCGACTACGCCATCAGCCGCATGCTGGAGCGCCTCGATCCGCACTCGGTGTTCATTCCGGCCAAGCAGCAGCAGCAGGCTTCGGCCTTTCTGCAGAGCGACTTCGACGGCGTGGGCGTGGAGTTCAACCTGTTCCGCGACACCGTGACCATCGTTTCGCCGCTCAGCGGCGGCCCCGCCGAGCAGGCCGGCCTGCACCCCGGCGACCGGATCCTGGCGGTGAACGGCGAGCAGGTATCGGGCGTGCACATCACCACCGAGGAAATGTTTGGCAAGCTGCGCGGCCCCCGCGGCAGCAAAGTGCAGCTGCTGGTGCAGCGCCGCAAGCAAACCAAGCCCCTGAGCGTGCTGGTAACCCGCAACCGCATCCCCAACAGCTCGGTGGACGTGGCCTACATGCTCGACAACGCAACCGGCTACATCAAGGTTAGCCGCTTTGCCAGTGGCACCTACGACGAGTTCAAGCAAGCTCTGGGCGATTTGCGCCGGCAGGGCCTGAGCCGCCTCGTGCTCGACCTGCGCGGCAACCCCGGCGGCTACCTCGACCGGGCCACCAAGCTGGCCGACGAGTTTATCGGCGGCACCAAGAAAATCGTGTACACCGACGGCAAAGGCGACGTGTACGACACCCAGACCTACTCGCGCACCCTGGGCGAGTTTGAGGACGGCCCGCTGGTAGTGCTGGTGGATGAGGGCAGCGCCTCGGCCGCTGAAGTGGTGGCCGGTGCCCTGCAAGACCACGACCGGGCACTGGTCGTGGGTCGGCGCACGTTTGGCAAAGGCCTGGTGCAGCAGCCCATTGCCCTCAACGACGGCTCGGAGCTGCGCCTGACCATTGCCCGCTACTACACGCCCTCGGGCCGCTCGATTCAGAAGTCGTACCGCGGCGGCTACGAGGAGTATGAGAAGGAACTGGCCCAGCGCCAGAAGCACGGCGAGTATTTCCACGCCGACAGCATCCACTTCGCCGATTCGCTGCGCTACCGCACCGACAAGGGCCGCACCGTGTACGGCGGCGGCGGCATCATGCCCGACCTGTTTGTGCCCCGCGACACCTCGGCTTACTCGCCCTACTACACCCGCCTGCAAAGCCACAACCTGGTGCGCGAGTTTGCCCTCAACTTCTACCAGGACCATAAAGCCGAGCTGGAAGGCCTGCGCTTCGAGCAGTTCAACAGCTCCTTCCGCATCTCCGACGGGCAGCTGCAAACCCTGGCCGCCCAGGCTGCCCACGACGGCGTGCCCGCCGACGCGGCCGGCCTGAAACGCTGCGCCACGCTGCTGCGCGGGCAGCTCAAGGCCCTGATTGCCCGCAGCGCCTACGGCAAAACCGCCTACTACCAGGTGCTGCGCGACCAGGATGCCGAGCTGCAGCAGGCCCTGCGCGCCCTCGACGATAATGGCTCCACGCTGCTTGGGCTGCTGAAATAAGCTGACCTCAGCCATACCCGGCCGGGCCCCGGTTTCCTCCTGGCAGGAAGCCGGGGCCCGGCTGCTTTTCGGGTAGCAGTAAGGTAAAAAATACCCAAGTGTAGGTATTGCGCCCGGCGGGTGTGGGGCCGAACTTTGATCGGGCAATGTTGCTGCTCAGTGGCTTGCCCCCGCCGCGCCAATCCGTTTGCCATGAAACGACTCTGCTTCCTATTGCTGCTGGGCCTGGGGCTGCTGGTGGCCTGGACGCGAAACCGGCCGCCCAGTCTGGCCGAGCAGCGCATCGGCCTGCTGGTCGGCCCCGACTGGGTGTGGACCAGCTGGACGGAGCAAACCGGCAGCCAACCCGTGCAGGAACGGATGGTGCCCTGCCGGCAGGACGATTTTATTCGCTTTGCGCAACATGAGGGGCAGCAGCTGTACTCGGAAAATGCCGGCCCGCGGCGCTGTGAAACAGTTACTAGGCCGTCTGCCCAGGGCCAGTGGGCGTTGAGTGAGGACGCGCAACGGCTGACCATTACCGGGGGCCGCGGCACCTTTGACGACACCTGGCAAATCGACGAGCTGAGCGCCACCCGCCTGCGCCTGGCCTACCGCACGACCACCAGCCGTGGGCCCTTCAGCATGGTCATCACCTTTACCAGGCGGCAGTAAGCTACCCGCCAGCCGATTCTTTCTGAGCTATAAAACAAGAAACGAGGCCCGTGCTCCTGGCTGCAAACAGGAGCACGGGCCTCGTTGAGCTGGGGCCTGAAGCCGATTACTTGGTCGTCGGCGCCAGGTCGTGGTAGCGGAACTGCTTGTCGATTGAGGCGAAGGGCTTGCCGTCGACCTCGGCGTAGGGGTAGATGAAGTAGTTGAGCGCCAGGCCCTGCTGGCGCGGGGCCAGCGTCAGGTCGCGGCCCCGGGTGAACTCGACGCGGTTTTCGTCGTGGGCCCCGAAGAAGTAGTTGCGGCGTGCGGGGTCCTTGGCGGCCTCGGAGGCATCGACGGGCACCCAGCCGGTGGCTTTGGTGTAGAACTCGGCCCAGCAGTGGTAGCCTTTCACCTCACCCTCGCCCCGCTCGGTGGGCAGCGGGAAGCCGATGCTGAAGCGGGCCGGAATGCCCACCGCCCGGCAGTAGCCGATGAACACGGCGTGGAAGTCGGTGCAGTTGCCGCGGCGGGCGTCGCAGGCGTAGTAGATGTCGCCGCGGCCCCAGCCCTGGCCGGTCTTGTCGTACTTCACCGTGCTGACCACGTGGTTGTAGATGGCCTGGGCTTTTTCCAGGTCGGTTTTGGCCTTGGCCTTCGCCACGACTTCCTGGGCCCAGAGCCGGATTTTGTCGTCGAGGGGCACGAGCTGATCGGCTTGTAGCCAGCGCTGCATGTCGGGGTCGGTGGCTTCTTTCTCCTTTTTCAAGCCGGCCTCGGGCATCAGCACGGGGTTCTTGTGCTCGCGCCGGGTGGCGTTGAACTGCATCGTGACCGAGAACGGGGCCGGGGCGGGGTTGAGCACGCGCAGGTGCAGCACCTTGTTGCCGTGGGCCGCGTCGAGCAGCTCGTAGGGGTATGGTGAGCTGATTTTCAGGTCCTTGATGTCCTGCGACTTGTCGGAGTGCGGCACCGGAATCCAGAGGTCGGCGGCCTTGGCCTGGGCCGGTAGGTCCTTCACCGTGGCGGTATACTCGAAGGCGAAGGTGCGGGCGTGCACCGGCGTGGTGCTGCCGGGCGACTTGCCATTCCAGGACAGCAGCGTGCCGGCCAGCAGCAGGACGGAAAAAGCTTTCGGTAGCGAAGGAAAGTGAAGCACGGCAATAAGCGGAATAAGGGTAAACGGCCGCGGCCGTAAAGGCCGGCCCGCGGCGCGCCGTAAAGGTACGGCCCGGACGTAGCTCTGTAAGACACGAATCCGGAATAGACAATTCATTTTCGGCCGGGTTGTTTCACCAGGCCCGGCTACGGCCGGCGCGGGCCGCCGGGTTTTGCGCCGGAGTGCTTACCTTCACCAACCGGAACCCCACCCGTTTTCCCACCCGAAAATTCCTTTTGTATGGCTTACTACCATCGTATTGGTCAGATTCCCCACAAGCGCCACACCCAGTTCCGCCAGCCCGACGGCTCGCTCTACTCCGAGCAGCTGGTGGGTACCCTGGGCTTCCACGGCGTCTCGTCCTTGCTCTACCACATTCACCCGCCCACCCAGATCAAGAAGGTGGGCGAGCCGGTGCCCTACGCGCCCAAGCTGCTGAAAGACCGGCCCCTGGAGCCCAGCCACCTGCGCACCCTGGGCCAGACCACCACCGGCGGCGACTACCTCAAGGCCCGGCAGACGCTCATCGGCAACGCCGACGTGACCATGAGCATCTGCAACCCCACGGAGCGGCGCATGGACTACTACTACAAGAATGCTCTGGCCGATGAGGTGATTTTCGTGCACGAGGGCAGCGGCGAGCTGTGGAGCCAGCTGGGCATCGTGCGCTTCGAGCCCGGCGACTACGTCGTGATTCCGCGCACCATCATTCACCAGCTCCACTTCGACGAAGGGCCGGTGCGCCTGCTCATCATCGAGTCGTTCAGCCCCGTGGAAACCTGCCGGCGCTACCGCAACCACTTCGGGCAGTTGCTTGAGCACTCGCCCTACTGCGAGCGGGACATCCGCCCGCCCCACGAGCTGATTTCGGGCGACGTGCGCGAGTCGGGCGACTATGTAGTCAAGATCAAGAAGGAAGGCTATTTGCACGAGCTGACCTACGGCCACTCGCCCTTCGACGTGGTGGGCTGGGACGGGTACTTCTACCCCTACGCCTTTAGCATCCACGATTTTGAGCCGATTACGGGCCGCATTCACCAGCCCCCACCCGTGCACCAGACGTTCGAGGCCCACAACTTCGTCATCTGCTCGTTCGTGCCCCGCCTGTTCGACTACCACCCCGACAGCATCCCGGCGCCCTACAACCACTCCAACGTGGATTCCGACGAGGTGCTGTACTACGTGGCCGGCAACTTCATGTCGCGCAAGGGCGTGGATCTGGCTTCGTTTACGGTGCATCCCAGCGGCATTCCGCACGGGCCGCACCCGGGCACGGTCGAGGCCAGCATCGGCAAAAAGGAAACCCACGAGCTGGCCGTCATGGTCGACACGTTCCGGCCGCTCTACCTGACCGAGGCCGCCCTGCCGTACCTGGATAAAAACTACCCGATGAGCTGGAACCCCGACTTCAAGCACGAGCCGCCCCGCGCGGCCGACATGATGGACTAGCGCGGCGCGGGGATATACCCTAAACGGCTATATTGAAGGCAGAACGCCGGGGGCACTAAAGCGCAGCCCCCGGCGTTCTGCGCTTCCTACCCTTTTTCTGCCACTCTCTGCAACTACTACCATGAAGAAACTCCTCCTGCTGGCCCCGCTGCTCCTGCTGCTGGGCGTGCTGAGCTGCAAAAAAATCAACGAGCTGCTCACCTTCGACCTGGACTACAGCCAGAATATCACGGTGCCGGGCAGCCCGATATTCATTCCGACGCCCGTGGTGCTGGCCGTGCCCGTAACCACCAAGTCGGACGAAACCTTCAAGAGCAAGAACACCGCCGCCGACCTGGTGAAGGACGTGAAGCTGAAACGCCTGGCCCTGACCATTACCGACCCGGCCGCCGAAAACTTCGACTTTCTGAACAGCATCGAAATTTCGATTGGCACCGACCAAAACGACATCGTGCCCCTGGCGTCGCTGAGCAGCATTCCCAAGGGCGTCTCGACCATCGAGCTGACGCCCAGCGGGGCCAAGCTGGACAAGTACCTGAAGGCCTCGAGCTACACGCTGCACACCAAGGTAACGGTCAACAAGGCCATCCTGAAGGACATCACCGTGCGCGCCGACACGAAGTTCACCGTCACGGCCGACCCGCTGTAAGCTGGTAACGTAGCTACTGATAAGCAAAAAGGGCCGCTGGAAACAGCGGCCCTTTTTGTTGTGTGCGGCTAATGCACCACCGTGACTTTGCGGTGCAGGATGTTGTCCCCGATTGTTACTTCCAGCAGGTACACGCCCGCCGCTAGGTCGCGCACCGGGAGGCTGAGCTGCTGGTGGCCGGCCGTTAGGTTTTGTTGCAGGGCCGTACGCACGTGCCGGCCGGTGGGCGTGAGCAGCTCGATGCGGGCCGGGGCGGCCGAGGGCAGGTCCAGGGCCAGGTTCAGGGTGTGAGTGGCCGGGTTGGGGTAGGTTTGCAGCGTGAGGTCGGGCAGGGCGCCGGGACCCTTGGCGGCCAGCACCGTCACGTCAATCAGGGCCGTCCAGACGCTGGCCTGGGTGTTGTCCATGCGCGTCCAGACGGGGCGCACCACGTTGTTGTAGGCCGTGATGTTGCTGTAGTCGCCGAAAAAGGCGCTTTCGTTGGGCACGAACGGGCTCTGGCTGAGGCGGAAGTTCTGGAAGGTCAGGCCGCCGTCGGTGCTGCGGGCTCCGTAGACGTCGGTGCGGTTGTCGGCGTAGTTGCGCCGGTCGTAGAAGACAAACCACAGGTAGCCCGTCTTCTGGTCCACGGTCATCCAGGTAAAGAACTGGTGGCGGCCGGCGGGGTCGTTGTTCACCCGAATCGGGGTGCTCCAGGTCTGGCCGCCGTCGGTGCTGCGGGCCAGCCACACGTCGGTGTCGGTGGGGCCGTTGCGCTGGTCGGTCCAGTTCACGTACACGTTGCCGCGGTGCGGGCCCGGACTGGCGTCGGCGGCCGTGACGGGCAGGCCGTTGGCGCGGTAGATGCCGGGCACGGCGTAGTCCCAGCCGCCGGGCTGGCTCACGATGGTCCGCTCGCGGGGCAGCCAGGTCTGGCCCTTGTCGAGGCTGCGGTTGAACACGATGCCGCGCGGCCCGGCCCAGGCCGAGTAGATTTCCCCGTTGGGCCCCACGGCCGGCACGGCGCCCTCCACCGTCTCGTCCTCATCCACCGCGTCGCCGCCGTAGAAGCTGATGCGCTGGGGCGTGCTCCAGGTCTGGGCCTGGTCCAGGGAGCGGGAAAACAGGATGCGGGTACTGTCGCGGGAGCTGAGGCTGCCGTAGTTGTCGAACTCGGTCCAGGTGGCGTACAGGGCGTTGGTTTTGCGGTCCACGGCCACCCATTCCTTGTCCTGCTGCTTGGGCGGGTTCAGGGCGAAGTAGCTGCGGTAGCTGAAGGGCTGGGCCGCCGCGCCGGTGCGCTGCACCAGGAGCCGGTCGATGAAGGGAAAGGCCAGCGACGACGCGCCGGGGTTCGACAGGTGAAAGTAGTAGAAGGCCCCGGTCGTGTCGGCCACCACGCACGGGTCGCCCCACACCGAGTAGGGCGAGGTCAGGGTGCGCCACGTCCAGGTGCGGCCCCCGTCGAGGGAAGTGTACTGGTTGTTGAGGTTGGCCCCGGCAATCAGCTCCTGGGTGTTCTTGGGGTTGATGGCAATGCTGGTTTCATTAGGCGAGTTCTGCACGCTGATCAGCACGTTGGGGTGCTGCGACTGGGCCCGCAGCCCGACTGACAGGCATACCAAGCCAAGCAGTAGAAGTTGTTTCATAAGTCAGCAATAGGGAAACCCCACCCCAACCCCTCCCCACGGGGAGAGGGGCTTACGTTAGTATTACAATGACTTCCAATCGTGTCGTTGCAATGGTAAAATAAGCCCCTCTCCCAGAGGGGAGGGGTTGGGGTGGGGTTGGGGAGGGGTAAGGTTACCGGTTGCGGCCGTACTGCTCGTGGCTGCTCACCCAGTCGGAGGAGGAAATGGCCGAGCCCAGGCTCAGCTCACCGGCCAGCACCACGCCGGCCACGATTTCGGCAAACTTATTCACCGTGCCCCGGCCCACGCAGCCCAGCATCCGCAGGCACTCGTTCTGGGTGGCCAGGCCGGTGCCCCCGCCGTGGGTAGCCACGATGAGCGACGGAATGGTGATGCTCAGATACAGGTCGCCGTCCTTGGTGACTTCCGAGTACAGGATGCCCGCCGACGACTCCGAGACGTTGGCCACGTCCTGGCCGGTGGCAATGAACATGGCCGTAATGCCGTTGGCCGAGTGGGCCCCGTTGTTATTGGCCCCTGATAGAAAGGCGCCCACGTTGCTCACCTGCCCGTGGTAGGCCAGCTGCTCGGGCGTCACGCGCATGCGCTGCTGCAGTACGTCGCGCTTCACCACGGCCTCGGCCACCACGCGCTTGCCCCGGGTGCGCATCACGTTGATCTGGCTGGCCTTTTTGTCGGTGGCGAAGTTCGATTCGAGGTAGAAGTGGCGGATGGGCGCGCCCTTGTAGTTTTCCAGAATCCAGGAGCAGGCGGCGAAGGTGGCCCGGCCCACCATGTTCTGCCCGGCCGCGTCGCCGGTGCTGTAGTTGAAGCGCAGGTAGGCGAACTTGTTGCTCAGGTAGGTGTCGATGTACTGGAGTTTGGCCACCCGGGAGGTGCTTTCGGCCTCGGGTCGGATCTTCTCGATTTCCTCCTCCACCCAGCGGCCAAAGTCGCGGGCCCCGCGGGCGTCGTCGAACACGAAGACCGGGGCCCGCTGCATGGCGTCGCCGATGACGGTGCACTTCACGCCCCCGCAGAGGTTGAGCACCTGAATGCCGCGGTTGTAGCTGGCTACCAGCGTGCCCTCGGTGGTGGCCATCGGGATGAGGAAGTCGCCCTGGGCGTGCTCGCCGTTCACGGTCAGGGGGCCGGCCAGGCCCACCGGAATCTGGGCCACGCCGGTGAAATGCTCGCAGTTGCCTTGCAGCAGGTGGGGGTCGAAGGAGTAGTGCTTCAGGTGCTTGAACTCCTGGCCCGAAAACTCCTCGGCGAAGCGCTGCCGGGCCTGGATGGCGGCCTCGGAGTAGTCGTCCTGCTCCTGGCGCGGAATGCGGGTGCGGGTATCGGGAATGTTGACGATGGCGTCTTCCACTTCCACGTTCAGCTCGCCGAAGGGGTCGGCCGAGAACTGCACGGCCACGGTGTGAATGCCTTCCTTGAGGTGCTCGGTGGCCAAATGGAACGTGGCGGCCTGCCCGACGGGCAGCTCGAAGCCCGCGCTGTCGGCGTTGAACACCGTGGCGGGCCGCACGTCGCCCTCGCCCAAATCCAGGGCAATCTGCTCCGTGCCCAGGCGCTGCCCGTCAATCAGCACCGCGTCGATGCGGGTGATGCGCACCGTGTCGAGGCGGTTCTTGATGCTGAAGGCCACGCCCTCGGGCGTGTTGTGCAGGCTGCCGCGGGTATAGAGCAGCTTCAGGAGCATGGGGCTGGGCGTAAAGATCATAAGGCGCGAGGGTAGGGGTTCAGGTGGAACTATAGCGGGAGTAAAGTGCGAATTTTTCGGGGATTCAGCCAGTTCACGCCGACAAATACCGGCTATCGGCCGCCCGCCCGGCGCCTGCCTTTCGCCTTCGGGGCTGCGGCCTCCGCCTCCCGGCTGAAGGTGATGGGCAGGGTGTATGCAACGTTACTGGGCTTGCCGTTGCTTTGGCCCGGCGTCCAGGCGGGCATCTGCCGCACCACGCGCAGCGCCTCCGCGTCGAGCACCGGGTCGATGCCGTGCATGACCTTGGCATTAGCAATGGCCCCGGTGCTGGTGACCAGAAAGGTAATGAACACTTTCCCCGCGGCCTCGACGCTGTCGGGGTAGTGCAGGTTGTGCTGCATATACGCGTGCAGGGCTTTGATGCCGCCGGGAAAGGTCGGCATGAGTTCTATAGCGCCCGTATACACCTTCGTGCATTCCCCCGTGACAGGAAGGGTATCCTTCCGCCGGGCCAGTGGGCTCAGCTCCTCGGGCGTCGTCAGCCGCAGCTCCGTCGTGGGCCGAAACCGGGTGTTCAGTTCCGCCTTGCGCACCTGGGCCACGGCCTCTCGGGCGCTCAGCCCCAGCCCGCACACCAGCGTCAGGGCTACCACGAACCGCCGTAGCCGGGGCCGCAACCGGGGCGAAGCTGCGGGCAGCCCGGCGGCCAGCTGCTCCCGCCGAAACTGCCCGCACACCCGCCCGTCGGGAGAAGCGGCGCGGGCGGCGGCCAGATCGGCCTGGGTGCCGGCGGTGAAGTCGTGCACGGGGCGCTGGCAGCTGGCGCAGTAGTGGCCCTGGGCGGTGGGCGTGAGCTGCTCGGGGGCTACCGGGCAGGCCGAGAGGCGGACGTTGAGCAGGGGCAGGTTGAGCATCGGCGTAGGGAATAGGTAGATAAGCAGCGGTTAGAGGTAACGAAAGAACGGTGTAGAGACGCAACCTTGCGTCTCGTCGTTGAACGGAGGCCGTGCCGTGGCAACGACTATCGTTCAACGCTGGTCGTTCAGCGACGAGACGCAAGTATGCGTCTCTACAATCGTTCTGGCTGACCCGCCAGCAGGAGCGCCGGCCGCTACGGCGCGGCGGGCGGGGTTTCGTTGCGCGCCACGGCCAGCAGCCAGTCTTCGCCGAAGCGGGTGAGGCGGTACTGCCGCCACCGGCCCTGTTGCTGGTAGTGCAGCAGCCCGGCCCGCACCAGGCCGCCGTGGGCCCAGCTGCCCGCCACCCGGCCCACGCCGCCCAGGGCGGCCAGCTGGGGCGCGGTACGGGCCTCGTGGGTCAGAAAGGCGTAGAGCATGCGGGCCTGGGTGTGCCGGCCCCGGCTGTTGCGCTCGGGCAGCAGGCGGGCCAGCTCGGCTTCGAGACGTTGCAGGGTGCGCTGGGGCGTGAAGGTGTGCTCGTCGGCGGGCGGGGGCTGGCCCCGGCGGGCAATGCGGGCTTCGAGCGGGCCGGTGAGGTCGGCGGGGGTGGGCACGGGGGCTGAACTGGGCATCGGGGCAGGGATTAGCTTGCGGAAGATACAGCCGAAGCGGCAACTTCCTGCCCCTGGTTCGCCCCGCCCGCCCCGGTACGGCTCCCGCCGCCTGCCCAGGTCGCTCCTTACGCCTTGGTGTATCATAACCTCGTAAGCGTGTCTATAAACAAGAGGATAATGTGCAGTAAGCTTTTGTGCGTGTGCATACTGTACGCCTTGGCGTAAAGTACTCAATACGGCGTGTCTATAAACAACAGCTTCGCGTATAGTATGCACGAAAGCGTGTGCATAAAACAGGGCTTCGTGTATAGTAAGTAGTACGCACAAGGGCCGGCCGGGGGCTCGGGCGGGCGGCCGGCAAGCGGCGCTTAGTCGAAAAACTCCCGGCCGCGCACGTCGATGTAGCCGGTGCGGCCGTCGGGGGTCGTTACGCGGGCCACGCTGGCCACGAAGGGCTCGGCGGCGCTGTATTTGATGGGCACCAGCAGGCGGCCATCCTCGGCCAGGTAACCGAAGCGGCCCTGCTGCTCCACGATGGCGTAGGCGAAGTTGTTGGCCTCCACGGCCCGGATGGCGTCGTACTCGAGGGGCAGCGTGAGCGTGCCCTTGCTATTGATGACGCCCCACTTGGTGCCCTGGCGCACGAAGAGCAGGCCGTTGTAGTTTTCCTGAATCTCGTCGTAGAGGGCCGGCACCACGGCCTGGCCCACCGTGAAGCGGAAGCCGACCTTGCCGTTTTGCCGCACCATGTCGCCCTGGGTGAGAAACTCGGTTTCGGGCGCGGGCTCGGGCTCCTGCGTGATGCGCTGCCCGCTGGTCGTAATCTGGAAGGTTTCGCCGCCCAGCTCCACCGTGGCCCGGCCCTGCACGAAGGAGCCGGCCCGGGTGAAGTGCACGGGCGTAACGGGGTTGCCGCCCCCGTCGATGTAGCCGTAGAGGCTGCCGATGCGCACCCAGGCCACTTCCTGCACGAAGGGGCCGGCCTCGTCGTAGAGCAGGGGCAGCACCACGCGCCGGCTCTGGTCGGCGTAGCCCCACTTGGTGCCCTTGCGGCACGGAATCAGGCGGGCCGGGGCCTGCTGGGCCCCCAGCGGGGCGGCCAGCAGCAGCCCGAGCAGCAGCACAGACGCCGGTTTGAGGACGGAAGCGGGGAAGAAGAAGCCAGGCATTGCCCCTAAGATACGGCCTTGGCCCGAAACCCGAAACCCGAGTCTTCACGCGGGGTTCACGGCCGCCGCCGACCTTGGGGCCGCCCGGCCAGCGGGCCAACCGGCCTATTTGCCGGCCCACGGTGGTGCGGAGCGGGTTCCGGCGTTGTATCTTTAGCCCGTTACTGCCCCCGATTATCTACGACCCCAGCGCTATGAACCCAACCACACCCTACCCGCGCTTCACGCTGGAAGCCCAGCTTACGCCCGAGCAGCGCAGCTTCTTTCAGCAGTACGGCTTCCTGCACTTTCGCGGCTTTGCCAGCCCCGGGCAGGTGCAGGACATCCTGCGGGCCACCGCCACCATTCAGCAGCAGTGGCTGGCCGAGGGCCGCGAAAAGGTCAACGGGGTGCCCATCAAATACGGTCACGACGTGGATGGCTCCCGCATCGTGCAGCGCTTCGCCTTTGCCTCGCAGTATAGCCCCGTGCTGCACGAGCTGCTCCAGGACCCGCGGTTCGCGGCCCTGTTCCCGCTGCTGGAAGTGCCCGGCGGCCGGGTGGGCGAAAACGAGAAGGACGGCCTGGTTATCAACCACTACGTGAACGTGCCCGGCTCGGAGTTCAGCCAGATGGGCTGGCACACCGACTCGCTGCGCGACGTGTTCTACGGCAAGCGCATCGGGCCCATGCTGAACGTGGGCCTGCACCTGGACGACACCCCGGCCACCAACGGCGGCCTGCGCATCTTGCCCGGCACCCACCACCAGTCGCTGCGCGAAATGATTTTCCGCAAGAAGTACTTCAAGGACAACACTCCCGACCCGCAGGAGCTGGCCGTGGAAACCGAAGCCGGCGACCTGACCGTGCACGACGGCCGCATGTGGCACCGCGTGGCCCGCTCCCCGCTGGTGGGCGAAGCCTCGCGCCGCCGCGTGATGTACGTGCCCGTCATTGCCGGCAAGTACGCCCCCAAGCAGCCCGACAGCCCCACGCCCTTCTACCTGCGCTTCCTGCATCTGGTGAAGTAGTGAATGAGTGAAGTAGTGAATGAGTGAATGAGTGAATGGGTAAGGTGTGTCATTGCGAGCTTGCGAAGCAATCCGTCCTCCGCGCGGGTAGTCCCGCCCTTTTCCCTCCAAGCCTTTTCCCGTTGCAGCACGTAAGGGGCCTACCGGGCCACTCGGCCCCGCCGCGCCCGAACAGCACAGCACATTCCCCCCATCAGCACATCAGCACATTCCCCACATTCCCCACATTCCACACATTAGCACCTTATCATGTCTTACGCTCTTATTACGGGGGCTTCCCGCGGAATAGGCCGGGCGCTGGCCACCGAGCTGGCGCGGCGCGGCTACAACCTGCTGCTCACGGCCCGCAGCGCCGATCAGCTGGCGCAGCTGGCCGCCGAGCTGGGTCCGCGCCACGGGGTGCAAATTCACTTCCTGCCCCTCGACCTGGCCGAAGTGGGAGCTGCCACCCGCCTCGCCGACTGGGCCCGGGCCCAAACCGCCGAGCTGGCCGTGCTGGTGAATAACGCGGGCTATGGCCTGTGGGGCCGGTTTGCGGATTTGCCCCTGGCCGCCCAGCAGAACATGCTCCAGCTGAACATGCTGCTGCCCGTAGAGCTGACCCACCAGCTGCTGCCCCTGCTCCGGCAGCAGCCCAAAGCCTACATTCTGAACGTGGCCAGCACCGCCGCCTACCAGGCCGTGCCCACGCTCACGCTCTACGCGGCCAGCAAGGCCTTCCTGCTCACCTTCTCGCGCGGCCTGCGCTACGAGCTGCGCGACTCGTCGGTGTCGGTCACCTGCCTGAGCCCCGGGGCCACCACCACCGACTTCGCCGACCGCGCCGGCATGAGTGCCGGCCTGCAGGAAGTAGCCGCCAAGCTCTCGATGACGCCCGAGCAGGTGGCCCACGCCGGCGTCGTGGCCCTGCTCAGCGGCCAGGCCGAGGTGATTCCCGGTGCCCTGAACAAGGTGTCGGCCACGCTCACGGGCTTCGTGCCCAAGTCGATAACCGAGAAAATAGCGGCCAACATCTACGAGAAGCACCTGAAGTAGCCCCAGGCCCTCAGCGGCGCACGATGCGCCCCGCCAGCCAGAAGCTCAGCCCGGCAAACAGGGGCGCGGCCGCCACGTCGTAGCTGTAGTGGGCGTGCTGCACCAGCACCAGCAGGCCAATGAGGGCCGCCGCTAGCAGCAGGCCCCGGCGCAGCAGGCGCGGGCCCACGGCCAGGGCCAGCAGCACCACCGTGGCCGTGTGCCCCGAGAAGAACAGGTCTTTGGTAATGGGCGTGGCCGAGGCGTAGAACAGCTGGTCGACTAGCGGGTCGTGGAGCAGCACCAGGCCGGTGGGCGGCTCCAGGGGCAAGAGCCAGAGCGTGAGCAGGCGCAGCAGGTGCAGCAGCCCGTAGGCCCACAGAGCTCGCAGCAGCCGCAGCGGCCGGGGCAGTAGATACACCACGGCCACGGCCACGCTCACGTAAATCACCCCGAACGTCAGCCACGACACATCGTGGGCGGGCAGCACGGCCAGCAGCGGGTCGGGGAGCCGCACGCCGGGCCGGGCCTGAATGAAGGCGAAAAAGCGCGGAATGCTGGCCCCCAACGCCAGCAGCGCCGCCAGAATGCCGAGCAGGCGCCACCGGAAGGCGGGCTGCCGCCACAGCTGGGGCCAGGAGGAGGGAGAAGCGGGCGAAGAAGGAACGGCGGAGGAAGTCATGGAGGAAAGCGGGCCTTGGTACCTATAAAAGTAGGGCCTGCCGGGCAGTTTATAGGTGGTGGCTCTGGCTCCGGCATTGTACCTTGCCCGCTTATCATCGGCCTGCTTTTTTTCGGATGAAACAATCTTACCTGTTTGTGGCCGCCCTCGGCGTGGTGGGCACGCTAGCCGCGGCTCCCGCCGCCACGGCCCAGAATGCCGCCCTCGACGCCCGTATTGCCCAGCTGGCCGCGGCCGAAGAAGCCAAAGTCATTGCCTGGCGGCGCGACTTGCACGCGCACCCCGAGCTGGGCAACGAGGAAACGCGCACAGCGGGCATCGTGGCGGCCCACCTCAAAAGCCTGGGTCTGGAAGTGCAGACCGGCGTGGCCCGCACCGGCGTAGTAGGCATTTTGCGCGGGGGCAAGCCTGGACCCGTGGTGGCCCTGCGCGCCGACATGGACGCGCTGCCCGTCACGGAAGCTTCCGGGGTGCCCTTCGCCTCGACGGTGAAAGCCACTTACCTGGGCCAGCCGGTGGGCGTGATGCACGCCTGCGGCCACGACGCGCACGTGGCCATGCTGATGGGCGCGGCCGAGGTGCTCAGCCAGGTGAAAAAGGACTTGCCCGGTACCATCAAGTTCATTTTCCAGCCCGCCGAGGAAGGCTCCCTGCCCGGCGTGGAAGGCGGGGCCAAGCTCATGGTGAAGGAAGGCGTGCTCGATAATCCCAAAGTTGACGCCATCTTCGGCCTGCACATCAACGCCCAGACCGAAGTGGGCAACCTCTCGTTTCGGCCCGGCGGGGAAATGGCTTCCTCCGACCGATTCACCATTAAAGTCATCGGCAAAGGCGCGCACGGGGCCCGGCCTTGGAGCAGCGTCGACCCGGTGGTGACGGCCGCCCAGATTATCGTGGGGCTGCAAACCATCGTCAGCCGGCAGGTGAACCTGACCGACGACGCGGCCGTCGTGACGGTGGGCACGCTCAAGGGCGGGGTGCGCTACAACGTTATTCCGGCCGACGTGGAGCTGAGCGGCACCATCCGGGCCTTCAACAAAAAGGCCCAGGAGCAAATCTGGGCCGCTATCCGGCGCACGGCCACCGGCATTGCCGAAAGCGCCGGGGCCACGGCCGAAGTCGACATCGTGCCCTACGTGCCCGTGACCTTTAACGACCTGCCCCTGACGGCCAAGATGCTGCCCACGCTGCAAGCCGTGGCGGGCGGGGCCGCCCACGTGCAGGAAGTGAAAGTGAATACCTGGGCCGAGGACTTTTCCCTCTACCAGGAAAAGGTGCCCGGCGTGTTCGTCTTCGTGGGCGGCATGCGCAAGGGCGGCGACGTGGCCACCACCGCCGACCACCACACGGCCGGCTTCACCCTCGACGAAAGCGGCTTCACGCTGGGCGTCAAAACCCTGGCGACCCTGGCCGCCGACTATCTGAGCCTGAAAAAGTAGCGGGTTGGCAACTTTCCGCGCCCTTTCGTTTCTATCCCCCGATTCTCCCTGACCTTTCCGCCGATGAAACTAACCCATTACGCCCTGCCCGCCCTGTTGCTCAGCGCCCTGCTGCCGCCTGCCGCCACGGCCCAGAACGCCGCCCTCGACGCCCGTATTGCCCAGCTGGCCGCGGCCGAAGAAGCCAAGGTCATAGCCTGGCGGCGCGACCTGCACGCGCACCCCGAGCTGGGCAACGAGGAAACGCGCACGGCCGGCATCGTGGCCGCCCACCTCAAAAGCCTGGGCCTGGAAGTGCAGACCGGCGTGGCCCGCACCGGCGTGGTGGGCATTCTGCGCGGGGGTAAGCCCGGCCCCGTGGTGGCCCTGCGCGCTGATATGGATGGCCTGCCCGTGACGGAAAAGAACGAGCTGCCTTTCGCCAGCAAGGCCCGCACCACCTACAACGGGCAGGAAGTAGGCGTGATGCACGCCTGCGGCCACGACACCCACGTGGCCATGCTGATGGGCGCGGCCGAGGTGCTGAGCCAGGTGAAGAAAGATTTGCCCGGCACCATCAAGTTTATTTTTCAGCCCGCCGAGGAAGGCTCGTTGCCCGGCGTGGAAGGCGGCGCCAAGCTGATGGTGAAGGAAGGCGTGATGGAAAACCCCAAGGTGGATGCTGTGTTTGGGGTGCACATCAACGCCCAGACCGAAGTGGGCACGCTCAAGTACCGGGCCGGGGGCGAAATGGCGGCCTCCGACGTATTTACCATCAAGGTGAAGGGCAAGTCGGCCCACGGAGCCTACCCCTGGCTGAGCGTGGACCCGGTGGTGGTGGCGTCCCAGATTGTGATGGGCCTGCAAACCATCATCAGCCGCCAGACCCTGCTCACCGAGGATGCCGCCGTCATTACCGTGGGCATGATTCACGGCGGGGTGCGCAACAACATCATTCCCGAGCAGGTCGAGCTGACCGGCACCATCCGGACGCTCAACAAGGACATGCAGCGCAAGATCTGGGAGGACATCCGGCGCACGGCCACCAACATTGCCGAAAGCGCCAGCGCCACGGCCGAAGTCGACATCACCAACTACACGCCCGTGACCTTCAACGACCTGAAGCTGACCGAGCGGATGCTGCCCTCGTTGCGCACGGCCACCGGCAGCGCCGATAAAGTGGTGCAGCAAAAGGCCGTGACCGGGGCCGAGGATTTTGCCTTCTACCAGGAAAAAGCGCCCGGCCTGTTCGTCTTCGTCGGCGGCATGACCAAGGGCACCAACCCCGCCACCACCGCCCCGCACCACACGGCCGGCTTCCGCATCGACGAAAGCGGCCTGAAGCTGGGCGTAACGACCCTGGCCACCCTGGCCGCCGACTATTTAACCCTGAAAAAGTAAGCTGTAGATGAACATTGCCCTGGTTACCTGCGAAAGCCTCGCCCAGTACGCCGCGCCCACCGTCGAAGATGAAGATACCCTGCTCACGCGCTACCTGCGCCAGCAGGGCCATCAGGTAGCGCCCCGCGTCTGGACCAACCCGGCCGTCGACTGGGCCGGCTACGATAAGGTGGTCGTGAAGTCGCCGTGGGACTACTTCGACCGGGTCGACGACTTCTACGCCTGGCTCGACCGGATGGACGCTACCGGCATCGAGTTGCTGAATCCCTCGGCCATTATCCGCTGGAATGCCGACAAGAAGTACCTGCGCGACCTGGAGCAGGTCGGCGTGAAGATCGTGCCCACGCACTGGCTGCCCAAGGGCAGCACCGTGGTTATCGACGAGCTGTTCGACATTTTGCACAGCGACCAGCTGGTGGTGAAGCCGGCCGTGAGCGGCGGGGCCAAAAACACCTTCACCCTGACCCGCCCCGAAACCGCCGAGCGTCTGCCCGAGCTTACTGAGCTGGTGCAGCACGAAGACTTTCTGGTGCAGCCCTTCCAGCCCGAAATCCAGACCGAGGGCGAATGGTCGCTCATCTACCTGGGCGGTAAGTACAGCCACTGCGTGCTGAAAACCCCCAAGTCGGGCGACTTCCGGGTGCAGCACTACCTGGGCGGCGGCATCGAGCCCCGCGAGGCCCCGGCCCACCTGCGCCAGGCGGCCGACCAGATCGTCGCGCAGTTTGCCCAGGGCTGCCTCTATGCCCGCGTCGATGGCGTAGATGCCGGCGGCGAGTTCCTGCTCATGGAGCTGGAGCTCATCGAGCCCTTCCTCTACCTGGATTCCAGCGAGGGTGCCTTTGCCCGCTACGAAGCCGCTTTGCACCAGTAGCGTAGCTCTTGAGTCTGGTGTAATTGCGAGGCCGAAGCAATCCGTCCTCTGCGCAGTACGAAGTGACCTTTTATCAGAAAGCCCTTTCCCGCATGCGCAGGAAAGGGCTTTGCACTTCAGGACACTCGGCACATTTTAGAGGAAGAATTGCTTCGGCCTTCGGCCTCGCAATGAACGGGGGAAAGAAAGCCGTCCTCAACATCTGTCTAAACTTCTTGGGTTAGAAGCCATTCACGCTGAAGCCGCCGTCCACGCTCAGGGTTTGGCCGGTGATGTAGCTGGCGGCGGGCAAGCACAGGAAAGCCACGGCGCTGCTCACTTCGTCCGGCTCGCCGACGCGTTGCAGGGGTGTGCGGTCCAGCACCTGCTGTAGGTACTGCTCGTTGCTGAGCACCCCGGCGGCCAGCGGCGTGCGAATGTACCAGGGCGCAATGCAGTTCACCCGAATGTGGTCGGGGGCCCATTCCACGGCCAGGTTGCGGGTCAGCTGGATGATGGCGGCCTTGGTCATGCCGTACACCGAGCCGGTGCGCAGGTGGGTAAGGCCCGCCACCGACGACACGTTGACGATGCAGCCCTGGGCCCGCTTCAGCAGCTCGTAGGCCCCCTGGCACATGCCAAACACCGATTCCAGGTTGGTTTCCATCACGTGGCGGTAGTCTTCGGCGCTGTACACGGCCGTCGATTTGCGGATGTTGGTGCCCACGTTGTTGACCAGAATATCGAGGTGGGGCCACTGCCGGCTGAAGGCGTGCAGCAGGTTTTGGCGGTCGTCGGCCCGGCTCACGTCGGCCGTCAGGGCGTGGGCGTCCAGGCCCTGGGCGCGCCACTCGGCTACTTTGGCTTCCAGGTCGGGGGCGTGGCGGGCTACGGCAACTACGGTAGCGCCCAGGCGCAGCAGCTCCTCGGCCACAGCCGCGCCAATGCCCTTGGAGGCGCCCGTTACCAGGGCCGTGCGGCCAGCCAGATTCCAGCGGTTCGTCATACGTCAGAAAAAGAAAATGAGGGTGAAAACAGGCGGGAGAGTATAAGATTTTGGCATTCGTAAGCCGGTTGCCTAATCAGATAGGCAGCAAGTAAAACGGTTAAGCAAATGAAAATCTATATGTTGATGCAATACTGTTGTTTTAGGATATTATTGAAGCAATTGTAAATTATTACAAATTATTTGATGATATTGGCAGTAGAATGCGCCCTGACTTAGTAAATCGTCATCCGCTTTGTTGCTGGTGCAATGATCTGAGTTCCGTCCTTTTTTCTACCACTTCCAAACCACACAGTACATGACAAAAACTTACTCGGCTGCAGCCTTGCTGCTGCTCGGCGGTCTGGCTACGTCCTCTGCCTACGCCCAGGATTACTCCCGCGTTCAAAACAAAGTCCTTTCCGAGAAAGGCACGCCCGAGCTGATTGCCTTCCGCGCCGACGCGCCGGCCTACACGCTCAACGAGGCCCGCAAGGCCCTGGCCGACCAGCTCCAGCTGAGCACCAACGACCAGATGCTGCGTACCAAAACGGAAACCGACCCGCTGGGTTATGCCCACGAGCGGTACGAGCAGTACTACAAAGGCGTTAAAGTAGAGCACGCCTCCTACACGCTGCACGCCAAGAACGGCGCCGTGCAAAGCATGTCGGGCAGCTTCGAGCGCATCAGTGACCTGAACGTGACGCCCGCCCTGAGCGCCCTGACGGCGCTGCGCGCGGCCCTGCAGTTTGTGGGCGCCACGAAATACATGTGGCAGGATGCCCGCGAGGAAGCCGGCCTGAAAGAGCAGGAAAACAACCCCGCCGCCACCTACAAGCCCCAGGGCGAGCTGGTCATCGTGAACAGCCAGGAGTCGGGCAAGCCCACGCTGGCTTGGAAGTTCAACGTCTACGCCCAGCAGCCCCTGAGCCGCGCCTTCATCTACGTCGATGCCGTGAGCGGGGCCGTGGTGCTGCAGGATGCCATTATCAAGCATGCGGCCGCTACCGCCACCTTCGCCACGGCCTACAGCGGCACCCGCTCGTTGGCCAACGAAACGGTGGTAGCCGGCCAGTACCGTCTGCGCGAATACACCCGCGGCCTGGGCATTGAAACCTACAACTGCCGCAAAGGCAACAGCTACACCTCCGCCGTCGACTTCACCGACGCCGACAACAGTTGGACCGAGTACAACAACGCCAACTTCGACAACGTAGCCGGCGACGCCCACTTTGGCGCCCAGGCCACCTTCGACTACTGGAAGCTGGTACACGGCCGCAGCTCCTACGACAACGCCAACGCCAAAATCAAGAGCTACGTGCACTTCGACGATACTCCCGGCGACGGGGTGGGCTACGAAAACGCGTACTGGAACGGCTCGGTGATGACCTACGGCGACGGGGCCTCGCGCTTCCGCCCCCTGACGGCCCTCGACGTGTGCGGCCACGAAATCGGCCACGCCGTGTGCGAAAAGACGGCTAACCTGACCTACCAGAACGAGTCGGGCGCCATGAACGAAGGCTTCTCCGACATCTGGGGTGCCGCCATCGAAGAGTACACCGCCGCCAAATACGGCCTGACCAAGTCGACCTGGCTCATTGGCGAAGACATCGACAAGCAGCGCCCCGGCCTGCGCTCGATGAGCAACCCCAACGCCGAAGGCCAGCCCGACACCTACAAGGGCACTTACTGGAGAGCTACGACCACCTCGCCTACCTCTTCCAACGACTACGGCGGAGTACACACCAACTCGGGCGTGCTAAACCACTGGTTTTACCGCGTAGTAGCTGGTGGCAGCGGCACCAACGACATCGGCAGCGCCTTCAGCGTAACCGGTATCGGCATGGACGCTGCCGCTAAAATTGCCTACCGCACCGAAAGCGTGTACCTGACGGCTTCGTCGAACTACGCCTCGGCCCGCACCTATTCCATCCAGGCCGCTACCGACCTGTATGGAGCCGGCTCGGCCCAGGTGCAGGCCGTGACCAACGCCTGGTACGCCGTGGGCGTCGGCGCGGCCTACGGCGGCGGCGGTGGCGGCACGCCCACCACGCCCACGTACTGCACCTCGAAGGGCAGCAGCGTCGCCTACGAGTACATCGACTACGTAGCCCTGGGTACCCTGACCCGCACTTCGGGCGCCGACGCCGGCTACTACAACGGCACGGCCCTGACCTCGCCCACCCTGACCGGTGGTACCTCGCAGACCGTCAGCGTTAGCGCTGGCTTCACCGGTACGGCTTACTCGGAGTACTTCAAAGTGTACATCGACTACAACCAGAACGGCTTGTTTACCGATGCCGGCGAGCTGGTGGTAAACGCGGCGGCCAGCACTTCGACGGCCACCCGCGCCTTTGCCTTCACCGTGCCGACTACGGCCAAGAATGGCAAGACCCGCATGCGCGTCGTGATGAGCGACGCCTCGGCTACCACGAGCTGCAACGCCTACAGCTACGGCGAAACCGAAGATTACAGCGTGACCATCTCGGGTGGCACCGCCTTTGCCGGCGTCAGCGGCATCTCGGCCGGCAGCGTGTCCAACCGGTTCGACGTGTACCCGAACCCCGCCACGGACCGCCTCAACATTGCCCTGCCCAATAATGCCGAAGTACTTTCGGTGCAGGTGATGGACGTACGCGGCGCCCTGAGCACCGCCGCCCGCTACGAGGGCAACGGCCAGCTCAACGTGTCGGGTCTGGCCAAGGGTATGTACACCCTGACCGTGAGCGACGGGCAGACCACCTACCGCCAGCGCTTCGTGAAGGAATAACCCACGCCAGGTTTCTGGTAACCAGAAAAGGCCCGTCATCCGACGGGCCTTTTTTTGTGGATATGTTGCGGTAGGCAGTGTGCTGAGCAGCCGAGTGCCCAAGCTTTGCTGTTGCCGCAAAGCCGGAGAAAAGGGCTGTGAAGAGTTAAAAAGAACCGCCGCCGAAGCAGCTCTAGGCGGCTCCGGCGGCGGTTTTGGGTAGTGGACTCTGGTACCGGGCTTACCGCCAGGGCGAGTACTCGAGCTTGAGCTCCAGCAGGCCGTAGCCGTCGTTGCGGGTGGCGTTGCCGCGCTGGCTGATGTCGTCGAGGTGGTCGGTGGTGGTGAAGTAGTAGCTACCTTCGGCCGTGGCGTTCAGGTTGGGCAGCAGGCGAAACACGAAGCCCAGGCCCACCGGCGCTACCAGGGCCGTGGCCGGGTAGTCGTTGCGCTCCGAGGTCAGGAACACGGTGGTGGGCACCGGGCGGCCGTCGCCCATGTAGGCTTCGGGGGTGTAGAGCAGGAAGCCGCCGCCCACTTTCACGTAGGGCTTGATGAGGGCCCCGCCGCCCCGGGAATCGGCAAACTCGGCTTCGTCCCGAATCAGCTCGTAGCGCATGAAGGCCACCAACGAGCCATTGCTGCCCCGAAAGGCGTAGCCGCGCTCCGGAATCTGGTCTTTGGCGCCCAGCTTAAACAGGGAAAGCTCGGTGCCCAGCACCACGCGGGGCCGCAGCATGTAGAGCACGCCCACGCTGCCGCTGGGGCCGGGCAGGTTGTCGCCCAGGCTTTCGGCCAGGTCGCCGTTGTAAAAGGCCGCCCCGCCGCCCAGCGTGAAATAGACCGGGCCCCGGTGGTAGGGACGGGCCGTATTGGTAAAATGCCGGCGCCGCCGCTCGGGGCCCTGGGCCTGCGCGGTTTCAGCCAGAAAAGAGAAAAGCAGCAGGCTGCCAAGGAAAATCAGTCGAAAATTCACGGCCGGGTACAGTTGGTGAGCAGCCGGAATACGAACACCGGCGCGGTACCGTTGCTAACGGCCCCGGCCCCGGCTTTATTTGAACATGCCCTGCGGGTCGGGCATTTTGGCCGTCAGGTCGCTGATCAGGTCCAGGTCGAGGCTGCCTACGTTCAGGCTCCGGCCTTTGTGCACGGCTTCCCAGGCTTTGAGGTAGTCTTCGCGGTAGTACTGGATGCGGGCCATCTGCTGCCAGGCAAAGGCGTTGGTGGTGTCGGCGGCCAAAGCCTGCTCCAGGTGTTTCTGGGCCTGCTCCAGGTCTTTCTTTTTCTTGGTTTGCTGGTAGCGAATCAGGTAGCTGGTGCCCAGGTCGCTGAGCAAAAGCGAGTTGGTGGGGGCCAGCACCAGGCCCTGGGTCAGCAGGCTGATGGACTCGTCGGGCGTTTCGTTGCGGCTGGCCACGATGCCCAGGCCCCGGTAGGCATCGGCGTTTTTCTGGTCGAGCAGCCAGGCCAGGTTGAAGCGGTACAGGGCCGTGTCGGGCTTGTTTTCGTTGATGTACTCGTAGCCCTTATTGGAAAAGAACTTGCTGGCCTCGGCCCGGGACGGAAAGCTCTTATCGATGCTGGCCAGGAAAGCCGGGCCCATGAGCTGCTGGGCCGCCTCCGCCGACAAGCCCCCGAACAGCGGCAGCAGGCGGTTGGCGGCCGTGCCGGCCATGTCCGACTTGACCTTCACCTTGGTTTTGCGCTGCGCCTGCGCCGGGGCCGCCGCGAGAAGAACGCCACAGGCCAGGAGCACCAGATACTTTTTCATAGGAAACGCGGAAATAAAAACGGGAGTACGACGGGCCGCGGCGGGTTGCGCGGCTCCGGACAAATATAGCGCGGCCCTCGGCAACCCGGGCCGCCGCCGCCCGTTCGGGAAAGCGCGGGCCCGCCCCTGGGCAATCCGGGGGCGGGCTTATAAAGTATATAAGCGGGCGCCGGGTTCCGGTGCCGGCCTATAGCTTCGCCTTATCCCCTTTGCATGACGTTTTTCCGCTTGCTGGCCTTGCCGGCCGTTTTAGTTTTTGTGCTGCTGGCCCTGGTGGCCAACGAGTACGCCCAGGCCCGCCCCAGCCGCCGCACTTCTGATATTGCCTACGTGCCCACTTCCGAAGCCGGCTTCGACGCCAAGCGCCACCGCCTCGACGTGTATGCCCCGCGCAAAAAAGCCGCCGCGCCTTACCCGGTCGTGGTCTTCATTCACGGCGGCAACTGGGACAGCGGCAACAAGAACATCTACTCCTTTATCGGGCGGCGCCTGGCTAAGCAGGGCGTGGTGGCCGTGGTTATCAACTACCGCCTGGCCCCGCAGGTGCAGGTGCCCGCCATGGCCGACGACTGCGCCCGCGCCGTGGTTTGGACCTACCAGCACATAGCTGAGTACGGCGGCGACCCGAAGCGCCTGTTCACAATGGGCCACTCGGCCGGGGGCGGCCTGGCCGCGCTATTGGCCGCCGACAACCAGCTGTTCGCGCGCCGGGGCCTGGCGGCTAACCCCGTGCGCGGCGCCATCCTCGACGACCCCGCCGGCCTGGACATGTACGACTATCTGCGCAAGATGCAGTACGGCGGCGACGAGCAGTACCTGGTGCCCTTCGGCAAAGAACCCGCTGGCTGGAAAGCCGTGTCGCCGATGTACTTCGTGACGGCCCAGACGCCGCCCTTTCTCATTTTCGTGGGCGGCGAAACCTACCCGTCCATCAGCAGCAGCAGCGCCAAGTTTCGGCAGAAGCTGCAGCAGTTGGGCCGGGAGCCACAGTTCGCGGTATTGCCGGGCAAAAAACACGTGCCGATGGTGCTGCAGCTCTACTGGAAAAATAACGTGATATACCGGGAGCTGCTGAAGTTCGTGGGAGTTCCGGCCGCCTAGCCAAACAGCTCGGTTTGGGCGGCGGGCTGCTCGTGGGCCAGCAGCCAGCGTTTGCGCGGCAGCCCACCGGCGTAGCCCGTGAGCTGCCCGCTGGCCCCAATGATGCGGTGGCAGGGCCAGACGATGGCCAGCGGATTTTGCCCGTTGGCCGCGCCCACGGCCCGCACCGCGCCGGGGTTGTCGAGCAGGCGGGCCAGGTCGAGGTAGGAAGCCGTGCGGCCGTAGCCTACCTGCTGCAATACCTGCCACACCCGCTGCTGAAACGCGGTGCCGCCGCACACGTCGTAGCGCAGGGAAAAGTCGCGCAGCTCGCGCCCGAAGTAGGCTTGCAGCTGCCGGTGCGCCTCGCGTAGGCAGGTGGGCACGTCGGAGAGGGCCGTTGCCGAACGGACTCCGGGCTCGTCCAGAAACGTCACGGCGGCCAGGCCCGCGTCGGAACCTTGCAGCTCGAGCAGGCCGATGGGGGTGGGCAGATACGAAAAGGCGAAGTCGGGCGGGCTGGTCATCGGGTCGGGGGCAGAGGCAGCCGCAAGATACCCCGCCGGCCGCTGACTTACACGCCCCGAAACACGGCCATGTCGGCCCAGAGCCGGTCGAACTCGGTGCGGTAGCGCTGCACGGCGGTGGCGTCGTCGGTGATGAGCAGGTTTTCCAGGTTGTACATGGCCGCCGAGCGGGTCCAGTTGTAGCTGCCCGTCAGCACCAGGCGGTTGTCGGCCAGAGCAAACTTGTGGTGCATGTGGTTGGTCGAGCAGTCGGTCCGGATGCTCAGGCCGCTGGCATGCAGCTGCACGATGTCGGAGCCCTTGTCGTGCAGCTTGTCGTCGTCGGTGAGCAGGCGGATGGCCACGCCGCGCCGGTGCGCGGCCAGCAGCGAATCGGTAATCCGGTCGTCGGAAATGGTGAACACGCACACGTCGAGCTGGTGCGCGGCTTGGCTAATAAAGGTGCGGATGGCTTCCACGCACTCGGTGCCGGGGCTGAAATGCACGGTGGTATGGGCGGGCTGGGGCGGGGCCAGGGGCAGCAGCAGGGCGCTGGCCGCCTCCAGCCACTCCACCACGGCCTTGTCTTCGAAGGAGTTGAACCGCTCCCGGGCCATGGCAAACAGCTGCTGGCGCAGCGTGGTCAGCTGGGCGCCCTGCTGGCCGTGGGCCGCCAGCTTGGCCCGCAGCTCCCGGGCCTCGGCGGCCGACAGGGTGGAATCGGCAAAAGCTTGTTCGAAATGGCGCAGCAGGCCGGTGGTGTCAGCGGAGTTGGGCACAGAAGAGCTCATGCGTCAGGTTAGGTCTAGATCAAAGACAGGGAAAGCGCCGCCTCCGGCTCGGTAACCACCGGGTGGGGCGTGGGAATGGCGGCCGCCACGGTTTCCTGGGCTGCCAGCAGGGCCTCGGCGTAGGCGCGGTCCAGCACGCGGGTCAGGCCGGGCTCGGGGGCCGTGGTGTCCGCGTCCCAGAGGCCGGCGCGGTGCCAGGGCGTGAGGTGGTCCCAGTCGGGCCGGTCGATGATGGGGTAGAGGCAGGCCCCGAACACCGGCACGCCGGCCCGCAAAGCCGCCGCGCACTCCCGGCCGATCATGTCAATCCAGACGGGCCGGTCGATGCCGGGGTGGCTGGTTTCGGTGAGCACCACGGGGCGGTGGTAGCGCTGCCAGGCCCGGGCCAGCAGGAAGCTCAGGGGCCGGAAGCGCGGGTCGTTGAAGTCGTTGGCCCAGGGCAAGGTTTGGCGCGGCTCGAGCTGCCACTGGTTGTCGTAGTAATAGTTGAAACCCAGCAGGTCGAGGTATTCTTCGCGCCCGCCCAGGTCGGGGCAAAGGCGGCCGGCCAGCATGTCGACGGCCTGAAACTGGTTTTCGTCGAACTCCCGAACCCGCTGCCGGTGGGCGCGCGGGGCATTGGGCGCCGCCACGATGTGAATCAGGGGCTCGGTGGTGAGGATGCGGATGCCGGGGTCGGCTTCGCGCAACGCCGCCACGCCTTCGATGTAGGCCCGCATCAGGCCGCGCTTCACTTCCCAGCCCTGGCCCACGCAGTAGGGCGAGGTGCCGCGCACGTCGCCGCCCAGCCAGCTCATAAAGCTCACCTCGTTGATGGGCGTCACGATGAGCACGTCGTCGGGGCGCTGACTGCGGTAAAACTCCACGAAGGCCCGGCACAGGTGGGCAAAGCGGCGGGCAAACATCGGGTGCAGGGGCGTCAGGTCGTCGGGGTAGCCGAAGTGGCACAAATCCCAGATCTGCTGAATGCCGTTGCGCTGCCCCGCAGCCAGCATCTCCCGCACCGTGCTCCAGTCGTACTGATAGGCCGTTTTTTCCACCTGGCTCCAGCGGATGCCTTCCCGGACGGTGCCGATGTTGAAGGGCTGCAAATCCTGGTAGTCGGCGTCGAGGCGGTGCAGGTGGCCGGTCACGTGCAGGAAATCGACCCGGTGGCCAAAGGCGTTCAGCTGGTCGGTGCATTCGTAACCGCCCATCCAGAAGGTGCGAAAGGGGTTGACGTGCGTAGCGGAAGAAGTCATGGGCGCGGTAGGTTAGCTGGCAAAAAAAAGCAGCCGCCACCCCCAGCCGGGCGCGGCTACCACCTACTGTACCTCAAAACGGCGGCATAGGTTGGGCCTGGCCTGGCCCGGTAGCCCGCCGGGTGGCCAGCTGCCAGCCTCATCTTGCCCGCTTGCCAGCTCCGGCGCGGAACCGAAAAGCTCACCAAGTATTCAGGTATACAGCAATAATATCTGTGTAAACTGTATACCTGTCCTGGTATACAGTATTCGTAATTATACAGAGTGTATACCAGATGGGTAGACAACTAAGCAAAAATCCGTGCCTTGTATACTTATTAGGTATGCAAGAGACGGATTTTACGATGGTTGTCTACCCGCCCGCCAGTTGGCGCGGCGCGTTACTGCGGCGCTTAAATCTGCGGGGTGACCTGGTTGGTGGGCTGTACCGTGTCGCGTGATTTCTCCGTCAGGCTCTTGGCTTCCACGAAAATGCGCTTGAACTCGGGATGCTTGGTGCGCAGCGTATCCTGCATGGCGGCCACGGCCTGCTCCACCTCCACGGCCGAGAGGTGGTCGTGGAAGTCCACGTCGAGGGCCAGCACCACGTCGGTGGGGCCCAGGTACATGGTCAGCGGGGGGCGCACCTGCTCTACGCCAGGCTGCTGGCCCACCAGGCGCATCACGCTGTCGATGGTGGCATCGTCGACGCCGGTGCCCACCAGCAGGCTGCGCGTGCGGCTTACCAGAAACACGGCCACCAGCATCAGCAGCAGCCCGATGGCCACCGAGGCGCCGCCGTCGAAATAGGGGTTGTTCAGGGCGTGGCCGAAGTACACGCCCAGCAACGCCAGCACTAGGCCGACCAGGGCCGCCAGGTTTTCGAGCACCGAGGCGAATACCGCCGGGTCTTTGCTGGTGCGCAGCTGGCCCCAGAAGCTTAGCCCGGTGCCGCTGCCGGCCTGGCGCAGGGCTTTGGCCGCCAGCCAGAAGGCCCAGCCCTCGAACAGGATGGCCACGCCCAGCACGATGTAGTTCCAGAGCGGATCGGTGAGGGGCTCGGGGTCCAGGATGTGCTTGATGCCCTCGTAGAATGACATGCCGCCGCCGATGGCGAAGATGAGCACGGCCACGATCAGGCCCCAGAAATACTGCTCCTTGCTGCGCCCGAAGGGGTGGCGCTTGTCGGCCGGCTTCTGGCTTTGCCTGATGCCGTAGAGCAGCAGCACGCCGTTGCCGCTATCCACCAACGAGTGAATGCCCTCGGACAGCATGGCCGACGAGCCGGTGAAGTAGGCGGCCACGAATTTGCTGACTGCAATGCCGACGTTGGCCGCTATGCCCCCAAACAGGGCGGTTTTGGACGAGTTAGGATCTGCCATGGAAGGTGATAGTAGCTGCGGGCCCGGCAAATGGGCCGGCGGTGAAAGTAGGGAGGGCCCGCCGAACTACGCCCGGTCGGGGGCGGTTGGCGCGGGGTGGGCGGCCAGGGTTTTGGCTTCGATGAAAATGCGCCGGAACTCGGGGTGGGCGGCCCGCACCGCGTTCTGCAGCCGCTCCACGGCCTGCTCGACCTGGGCCACGCTCAGCTCCCGCCGAAACTCCACGTCCAGGGCCAGGAAGGCGTCGGTGGGGCCCAGGTACATGGATAGCGGGTTGCGCACCTGGGCCACGGCCGGGTCGGCGGCGGCCAGGGCGCTGAGGCCGGCCAGCGTGGGCGCGTCCACGCCTTCGCCCACCAGCAGGCCCTTGGCTTCGCGCAGCATGAAGATGGCCATGAAAACCAGCAGCAGGCCAATGGCCATCGATGCCACCCCGTCGAGGTAGAGGTTGTGGAGCAGATGCCCGAAAAACACGCCGGCCAGGGCAATGACCAGGCCCACCAGGGCGGCCAGGTCTTCGAGCAGAATGGCGAATACCGCCGGGTCTTTGCTGGCCCGCAGCGCCTGCCAGAAGCCGACGTTGCCCCGGGTTTTCTGAAACTCGCGGAAGGCCAGAAAGCAGGCAGTGCCCTCAAACACCATTGCCAGGCCCAGCACCCAGTAGTTCCAGGTGGGGTCGGTGAGGGGAGCGGGCTCCTTGATATGCTCCCAACCTTTGTAGAGCGACAGGCCGCCGCCCACCGAAAACACCAGCACGGCCACGATAACCGTCCAGAAATACAGCTCCTTGCTGTGGCCGAAGGGATGCTGGGCGTCGGCGGGCCGCTCGCTACGGTGCAGGCCCCACAAAATCAGCAGGCCGTTGCCGCTGTCGACCAACGAGTGGATGCCCTCGGAGAGCATGGCCGATGAGCCGGTGAAGAAGGCCGCCACGAATTTGGAAATAGCAATGGCTACATTGGCGCCAATGGCCCCGTACACTACCAGCTTAGACGAGCTACCTGCCATTATCAGGAATGAGGAAAAAAGGAAGTACCGGTGGTACGCGCCCCGCCGAGCCGGGGTTGGTGCCGCCGGCTGAACATTCTGCTTTTATCCGACTTTTACGCCCCTATGACCTCTACTTCTACCGACTCCACCACCACCGCGCCCCCGCTGCGCCGCCGCCTGGGCCTGGTGCAGGCCACCGCCCTGAACATGATTGACATGGTCGGCATCGGGCCCTTCGTGACGCTGCCGCTGGTCATGGGCTTTATGGGGCCCTACTTCCTGCTGGCCTGGCTGGTGGGCGCGGGCCTGGCCGCCGTCGACGGGCTGATCTGGAGTGAGCTGGGGGCGGCCTACCCCGAGGCGGGCGGCAGCTACAAGTTTCTGAAGCTGGCCTACGGCGAGAAGAAGTGGGGCCGGCTCATGTCGTTTCTCTACGTGTGGCAAACCCTGATTCAGTCGCCGCTGGTGCTGGCCTCGGGGGCCATTGGCTTTGCCCAGTACTTCAGCTACCTGGTGCCCCTGCCCCAGTGGTGGCAGCCCAAGCTGGTGGCCGGCAGCGTGGTGCTGCTGCTCATCGTGCTGCTCTACCGCCGCATCGAAGACATTGGCCGGCTGGGCGTGGCCCTGTGGGTGGGCGTGCTGGGCTTGATGGCCTGGCTGATTTTCGGGGGCGTCACGCACCCCAACCACGAGGTGGCCATTCTGCCCGCGGACGGCTTAAGCAGCCTGCTTTCGTGGCAAGACGGGCACCTGACGGGCCTGCTGGTGTCGGCGGCCATGGGGCAGGCGGCCGTCAAAACCATCTATTCCTACCTCGGCTACTACAACGTGTGCCACCTGGGCGGCGAAATCGTGAATCCCCAGCGGGTGATTCCCCGCAGCATCTTTCTGAGCATTCTGGGCATTGCCGCTCTGTACCTGCTGCTAAACTGGAGCGTGGGCACCGTTATTCCGTGGCAGGAGGTGCAAGCCTGGCAAACCGGGGCCGGCGACAAGTCGCAGTTTATCATCAGCGTGTTCATGGAGCGCCTCTACGGGCCGGTGGCCGCCAATGCCGCCACCGGCCTGGTGCTGCTGGTGGCCTTTGCGTCGCTGTTTGCGGTGCTGCTGGGCTACTCGCGCATTCCCTACGCCGCCGCCGCCGACGGCGAGTTTCTGCCCGTCTTCGCCAAAACCCACCCCACCAAGCACTTTCCGCACGTGTCGTTGCTGCTGCTGGGCGGCGTGGGCTTCGTGTTCAGTCTGCTCTTCAAGCTGGGCGAGGTTATTTCCGCCATCCTGGCCATGCGCATTCTGGTGCAGTTCGTGGGCCAGGCCGTGGGGCTGATGCTGCTGCGCCGCCGGCGCGGCACGGCCTCCCTGCCGTTCAAAATGCCGCTGTACCCGCTGCCGGTGGTCGTGGCTATTGTGGTGTGGCTGGCCGTTTTCGGGGGCATCGCGCCCGCCGAGGTGGCCTGGGGCGGGCTGCACTTCAAGCTCTACTTTCAGCTGGCCGCCCTGGGCATGATGACGCTGGGCGCCGGCGTGTTTCTGCTCTGGAGCCGGCGGCTGAAGCGCTGGCCGTTCGAGCGGGTGTAGAAGCACGACTAGAGGCCAGAAGCCCTTAATCCAGCCGCTTCTCGTAGCAGAAAAACCGCAGCCCCGGCCGAAACGCCAGCGTAATTTTCCCCGCAAACCGGTAGCCCAGCTTCGGGAACAGCCGCTGGGTGGCCGCGTTTTCCGAGTTGGTATCTACCCGCAGCGACGCCAAGCCCCGCGCCCGGGCCAGCGCTTCGGCCTGCCCCAGCAGAGCTGCCGCCACGCCCTGGCCCTGGGCGGCCGGGTCCACGGCCAGCCGGTGCGTCACGATGGCCGTTTCGGTGGGGTCCCAGTCGGCCTGGGCGTACTCCGCGTCCTGGTCCTGGGTGAGGGCCGCCACGCCCACCACCTGCCCCGCCAGCTCGGCCACCCAAAGCTGGTCGTGGGCAATGTCCTGGCGGAAAACCTCCGCGTTGGGGTAGTCGGCCGACCATTGCTGGTTGCCGCTGGCCTGCATCAGCGGCACCACCCGGCGCACCAGGTCGAGGATAGCGGGTAAGTCGAGGACAGAAGCGGGGCGGATATGCAGCATGGTAAAGAGCAGTAAGCAAAATAGGAGGCCAAAAAAAGAACGCGCCCCGGCGCGTTCCTAATTTTTCGGATGAAAACCCGGCCCAGCCCGGAGCGGCTTCTTTTAGCGCATCATTTCGTGCTGTCCGTTCAGCGTGCTGATGTTCATGAACAGGGTAGGCCGCAACAGTTTGCCGGTGCGCAGGTATCGGGCCATAAACTCCTGGCTGTTCTGCAGCTTGCCTTCGGCTTCCCGCAGCAGCTGCTCCAGTTGCCTGGCCGAGGTTTTATACGTCGCGTCGTGGAAGTGGACGGCGCTCAGCCGCGTCCGGGCCTGGGCGAAATTATCGGCAATGGGCGGCAAAATCTGTTGCAACTCGGCATCCGTTTTCTTGGGCTGAAACTGCCGATTAAAGTAATCATAGAAGCCGGAGAGCGTATTAACCCCGTCGTTGTAGAAGTTTTGCGCCTGGTTCAGCAGCCCGATGTTGTAGTTTTCTTCCAGTATGATATTAGCAGCCAGGTAGCTGTAAATATGGTCGTTCCGCACCCCGTTGTGCTCGATGCGGCGGTTGCTGGCGTGCAGGCGCTCAACAAAGCCTTGCTTCTCGTACACCGCTATGGAATCGGCTACTGCGAACGGCCGGGCTGCCGGCGCCGGGGCCAGACCCTGGTAAAAATGCTGCGCCGTGCGGGGCGTGGGCAGCAGCTGCCACAGCGGATCGAACGGCATGTGGGTCCGAATAAAGGCCGTGGGCTTGGCGCGGTAAAAATCGTTGCTGAAATAGGCCACGAATCGGTTATTGTCGACGTAGCCCGAGCTCCAGGTTGGGTCCATCAGCGTCCATTGCCCGTCGATGCGGGTGGCGCACCAGGCGTGCTGAAGCGGGGAGGCCACCCCAACCGTGTGGCGCACAAAGCCCGTCACGACGTAGGTTTTTACGCCTACCGCGTTGGCCAGAGCGCTGTAGAGCTCCGCGTAGTGCCGACAGACGCCCACGCGCTTGGTCAGGGTTTCCTGCACCACTGCGTCCGATTCGCGGGTGAAGTCCAGCGAATACATATTGGCCACGTCGTAGCGAATGTTGCGGGCCACCCACCCGAAAGCAGCGCGGGCTTTATCGGCTTCCGTGGTAAAAGCGGCATTGATGTAGCGTACCAGGCCCCCTACCGTGCGCGCCGATGAGTCGGGTACCTGCTTCATTTTGGCATCCACGGCCTGGTAGATGTCGACGGCGGCGGGCCTGGGCTTGGCCTTCTGGGCCCGGGCAGCGGCGGTGCTCAAGCCCAACAGCAACGCAACCAGCAGATAGCGGTAGAGAGTCATAGAATAGGCGGCCAATTCATTAAGTATCAATTGGCCAACAACAAAGTTGGGCAAATTCCGCGGAACCGGCCGCGAAATTTGCCCACCACTTGCAGCCGATTACGCCGGGCTGCTTCTACCCGCGGCGCAGCACTTCGGCGGCTTCCTTAGCGAAGTAGGTCAGGATGGCGTCGGCGCCGGCCCGCTTGATGCTGAGCAGCACTTCCATCATGGTCTTTTCGCCATCGACCCAGCCGTTCTGGGCGGCGGCCTTAATCATGGCGTACTCGCCCGAGACGTTGTAGGCCGTCACGGGCAGGTGGGTGTGCTCTTTCACCGCGTGGATTACGTCGAGGTAGCTCAGGGCGGGCTTCACCATCACCATGTCGGCGCCTTCCTGCTCGTCGAGGGCCAGCTCGCGCAGGGCCTCGCGCTTGTTGGCCGGGTTCATCTGGTAGCTTTTCTTGTCGCCTTTCTTCGGGGCCGAGTCCAGCGCGTCGCGGAACGGGCCGTAGAAAGCCGAAGCGTACTTGGCCGTGTAGCTCATGATGCTCACGTGCGAAAAGGCGTTGCGGTCCAGCACGTCCCGGATCCAGGCCACGCGGCCGTCCATCATGTCAGAGGGGCCGATGATGTCGGCGCCGGCGCGGGCCTGGGCCAGGGCCATCTGGCCCAGCACTTCCAGGCTGGCGTCGTTCAGGATTTCGCCCGACTCAGCATCGACCACGCCGTCGTGCCCGTCCGAGGAGTAGGGGTCCATGGCCACGTCGGTCATAATCACCACGTCCGGGAACTGCCGCTTGATGTCGGCCACGGTTTTCAGGTACAGCCCCTCGGGGTTGGCCGATTCCTTGGCCAGCCGGTCCTTCAGTGCGTCGTTGATGCTGGGGAAGGGCGCAAAGGCTTTGATGCCCAGCGCCACGGCCTGCCCGATTTCGTCGATGAGGCGGTCGGCGGTGAAGCGGTAAATGCCCGGCATCGAGCTTACTTCTATCGTCTGGTTCTGGCCCTCAATCAGGAACAGCGGGTAGATGAAGTCGTTGGTAGTCAGGTTGGTTTCCTGCACCATGTTGCGAATGACTTCGGACTTGCGGTTACGCCGAGGGCGGTGAGTGGGGAGAATAGCCATGGATACGTTTGGGAAGATTCAACCGGGCAAAACAACGCCGGCAAAGATAAGGTTGCGGCAATCAGGAATTGGCTCTGGCCTCAGGTGAAAGCAGCGGCGGTGCCGGCGCCGGAATCTGCCGGCTGACATTCAGCGGTTCGGGCCGAAACACAAACGCCACTTGCTCACTGCGGCCGCCCGCCAGCAAGGTCGGAAACAGCAGTAAGCCCGCTCCGGCTACATATTGAAAAACTCCTGGAAGATTTCCAGCCAGGCGTGCGGCCCGCCGAAGCTCAGCACCAGGAAGTAGTAGCCGGCAATAACCACGGCCGCGCCCACGCCCAGCCCCAGCCAGCCCCCGATCAGCAGCCCCAGCGTCACCCCGCCAATAATAAGCAGGGAGCCCAGGATGGCGTGGAAAATATCGGAGTCGTCGGCCACCGGCCGCTGCTTGCGCCCGGGCTTGTGGGCGCGGCGGCCCTGGGTTTCCGGCTTGGCCACGCGGGCCAGCAGCCGGGCCGGGTGTACGCGGGGCAAGGCTCGGGAACGGGCGGGTACCGGCTTTGCCGCCGGGGCCTGCGCTGCCGCCGCTTCGGTAGCTGCCGCCGCCGACTCGGAAGCAGCCAGCGTGGTTTCGGGTGCGGGTGCGGGGGCGACAACCGTAGCAACGGCAGCGGCCGAACCCGGACCGGCGGCCGGCTGAAAGTCGAAGGCAGTCTTTTCGCTGCGGCAGCCCAGCAGCAGGGCGAAGGAAAGAAGTAGGAAGCGGCTTCCGGAAAGTAAATTCATCGGCAAAAAATAAGCGGACCGCCAAGATAAGGCGGTCCGCTCGGGTTTACGGGAAAGCCGGGCGCTTAGAAGGCCAGAATCACCTCCTCGATAATGTCGCAGGCCTCGTGCATCTGCTCCTCGGTAATCACCAGGGGTGGGGCAAAGCGGATAATGTCGCCGTGGGTGGGCTTGGCCAGCAGGCCCCGCTCCATTAGGCTCACGCACACGTCCCAGGCCGTGCGGCCGTCGGCGTGGGGCTTGATAACCACCGCGTTGAGCAGGCCCTTGCCGCGCACCAGCTCCACTACCTCCGGGCGCTTGGCCATCACCCGGCGCATTCTTTCGCGGAACACTTCGCCCTGGGCCTTGGAGTTGCTGATCAGGTGCTCGTCGTGCAGCACGTCGAGGGCGGCGCGCAGCACCACGCAGGCCAGCGGGTTGCCGCCGAAGGTAGAGCCGTGCTGCCCGGGCTGAATGGTGAGCATAATCGTATCCGAGGCCAGTACCGCCGACACCGGCATGGTGCCGCCCGACAAGGCCTTGCCCAGAATCAGAATGTCGGCGTGCACGCCTTCGTAGCACACGGCCAGCAGCTCGCCGGTCCGGCCCAGGCCGGTCTGGATTTCGTCGGCAATGAAGAGCACGTTGTGCTGCTTGCACAGGGCGTAAGCGTGGGCCAGATAGCCATCCGAAGGCACCATTACGCCGGCCTCACCCTGAATGGGCTCCACCATGAAGCCGCAGACGTGCGGATCTTTCAGGGCTTCTTCCAGGGCCGTGAGGTCGTCGTAGGGCACCACCTGGTAGCCGGGCATGTAGGGCCCGAAGCCGCCGGTGCTGTCGGCGTCGGTGCTGAAGGAGATGATGCCGGTGGTGCGGCCGTGGAAGTTGTGCTCGGCCACCAGAATGCGGGCCTGGTTGGGGGCAATGCCTTTTTCCTGGTAACCCCACTTGCGGGCCAGCTTCAGGGCCGTTTCCACGGCTTCGGCCCCCGAGTTCATCAGCAGGGCCTTGTCGTAGCCAAACAGCTCACAGAGCTGCTTTTCGGCCGGGCCGAGCTGGTCGTTGAAAAAGGCGCGCGAGGTCAGGGTCAGCTTCTGGGCCTGCTCCACCATGGCCCCCACGATGCGCGGGTGGCAATGGCCCTGGTTCACAGCCGAGTAGGCCGAGAGGAAATCAAAATACTGCTTGCCTTCCACGTCCCACACGTGCACGCCCTCACCCCGGCTGAGCACCACGGGCAGGGGGTGGTAATTGTGGGCGCCGTAACGGTCTTCCAGGGCCATTAGCTCCTGGCTGCGGCTGGTGGTGGAGGCGGGTGAGGTGGGAGTAGCGTGCATGGTGGGAGGGAGTTAAGCCAACGAAAGAAATTCAGCTAGCCCAAAACTACGCAAAAGCCCGCAAGGCGTTGAAAGCCCGCCAAGAAGCGGCTTACTCACCCAGCCGGTCGAGCCGGCTCTGAATGTCCAGAAACTTGCCTACGTAGTTGCCTTCCTCCGAGCCTTCGGCCCGCACGATGGTCCAGTCGTACACGGCGCTGGTCGTAAATTCCAGGGTTTGGCCGGTGCTGTAGCCTTGCACGGTCTGCAGGGTGTTGGCAATGGTGCCCTGCACGTAGGTGTCTTCCCATTGCGTGACCTGCACGAACACCTGCTCAAACTTGCCGTCGGCGTCCACCACGCGGGTCGTCAGGTAGAAAGTTTCGCCCGGCTTGAGGCCCGCCTCGAAGCGCTTCTTAGCCTGGGGCAGGGTGCGAAGGGCCTCCTTCATGGGCTTGGCAATGAGCTGGTCAAACAAGGCCATCGACTGGGCCGGGTCGACCGAGCCGGCCTCGGCTCCGGTGGCCGCGGCTACGGGTTTGTCGGGTTGCATCTGCTGGGCCCGGGCCGGCAACCCAAGGCCGGGCAACAGCAACAACGACAGAAGAGCGGCGCGGAGGAAAGACATGGCGAAGCCGGCGGAAGTCTGATTCTGGCGGGTGTTCCAAGGTACGAAAAGAGCGTCGTTTTGGCTGGCCCCGGCCGGTCCGCGCCGCGCGCCGCCTGGGCCGGCGGCCGATTTGGTGGTACCTTGCCGGCCTATGGCCCTCCAACCCCAACCCCTGCAGCCGGGCGACTATTACCTCTCGCCGGAAGGTTTTATGGTGTTTACCGAACAATATCATTTACGCCGCGGATTCTGCTGTAAAAGCGGCTGCCGGCACTGTCCGTGGGGTTTTGCCAAGGCCCGCAAGGCTGCCTCCGGGCCGGGCCGCCGGGGCTAACCGCTTATTTTTCAGCGCGCCGGTTTGTTACTGTCGTACAAATACCGATATTTGCGTCCCTTTTTCCAGCATTGAAACCTCTAAGTCCCTCGATATCATGGCACGAGTTTGTGATCTGACCGGCAAGCGTACCCGCGTAGGCAACAACGTTTCGCACGCCAACAACAAAACGAAGCGCAAGTTCTATCCGAACCTGCAGAAGAAGCGCTTCTACATTCCCGAGGAGGATTCCTGGGTTACGTTGAAAGTAGCTACGAGCACTATCCGCACCATCAACAAGAACGGCATCATGTCGGTCCTGAAGAAGGCAAAAGAGCAGGGCTTCATCGTTTACTAGATTTTTCCGGAAGCCCGGAGTAGTATCTTACGGCCAATCCGCTGATTGCCGCGCACGCAACGTGCCGGTGCGTTCAGCGTCTTTGCTGCCGTATGCTCTACTCGCTTCTGTCTAAATCGTCCCGGGTTTCCCTGGCCGTCGCCCTGACGGTTTCATTGGCTGGCTTTCCGTCGTCGGTAGTGCGCGCTCAGCGGGCTGCCGCTCCCGACCGTCCCACTGATTTCCTGGACCCCGCATTTCACCGGCAACGGAGAGAGCTGCTGCGCCAAGCGCTGCCGGCCCGCTCCGTTGCCGTTTTGTTTGCGGCCCCGGTCCGCAACCGGGCCAATGATGTGGATTTTATCTACCACCAGAGCCCCGACTTCTACTACCTGACCGGCTACACCGAGCCCCATTCGGTGCTGGTCCTGTTCAAGGAGCCCCAGACCATCGGGGGGCAGAGCGGCGTCACGGAAGCCCTGTTTACCCAGCCCCGCGACCCGCAGCGTGAATCCTGGACCGGCCGCCGCCTGGGTGCGGAGGGCGCTAAGCAGCAGCTCAAGCTCCAGTACACGGCCGACAACAAGGCCTTTGCCGAGTCGGGTATCAGGTGGGCCGACTTCAGTCAGGTGCTGTTCTCGGATATTCCTGCCGACGTGCGCGACGACGCCCGCGACCCGGCCGACCTCTACAACCTCGTGGCCGACTTCCGTCGCCAGGCTGGCATCCCCACCGATTACAACCCGGCCGTGGCGGAAATGCGCACCCTGATTCAAAAGTACGGGGCCATCAACGCGGCCAACTTGGTGCCGTATGTGGAAAGCCAGAGCAAAGCCATTACGGCCGTCGCCCAGGACGCCTACATCCAGGCCTACCGCCAGGCCACGACCGATGCCGAGCGGCAGAAGGCCATTGCCAACAAGCCCGCTGCCGGCCGCTACGACGGGGCTACCTTGGGTGACGAGCTGAGTAAGCTGCGCGAAATCAAGACGCCCGAGGAAATAAAGCTGCTGCGCCGCGCCGTGCAGATTTCCGCCACCGGCCAGCAGGAAGTAATGAAGGCGCTGCGGCCCGACCTGTCGGAAAACGCCGTGCAGGGCATCCACGAGTTTGTGTACCGCACCTACGGGGCCGAGTTTGAGGGCTACCCCAGCATCGTGGGGGCCGGGGCCAACGGCTGCATCCTGCACTACGAAACCAACGACAAGCCCCGCCTCGGCAACGACCTGATCTTGATGGACTGCGGGGCCGAATACCACGGCTACTCCGCCGACGTGACCCGCACGGCCCCGCCCAGCGGCAAGTTCTCCCCGGCCCAGCGCCAGATTTACGATCTGGTGCTGGCCGCCCAGGACGCGGCTTTCAAGGAGTGCAAGCCCGGCAGCGAGTTTCAGGCCCCCCACAAGGCGGCCCTACAAGTCATCACCGACGGGCTGCTGAAACTGGGCCTGATTAAGGACGCGGCGGAGGTGCGCCGCTACTTCCCCCACGGCACCAGCCACTACCTGGGCCTCGACGTGCACGACCGGGGCACCTACCAGCCCTTGCAGCCCGGCACGGTCATTACCGTGGAGCCCGGCATCTACATTCCGGCCAATAGCCCCTGCGACCCGAAGTGGTGGAACATCGGCGTGCGCATCGAAGACGATATTCTGATTACCAAATCGGGCTACGAAAACCTGTCGGCTGGGGCCCCGCGCACGGTGGCCGAAATCGAGGCGACGATGGCCAAATCCAGCGTACTGGATAATTTCAAGCTGCCGGTTTTGAAGTAGCTGCTGCTGAGCGGATAGCGGAATACAAGAGGGTTAGCGCAGATTTCGAGGTAAAATCGGAAAAATCTATGCTACTATTTGGTTGATGGTTTGACAATTCCGAAAACACTTGTACCTTTGCAGTCCTTAATCCAAAACCCCAAGTCGAGATGGCTAAGAAAGGAAACCGGGTGCAGGTAATCCTGGAGTGCACCGAGCACAAGAACTCGGGTATGCCGGGCACCTCGCGCTACATTACCACCAAGAACCGTAAGAATACGCCTGAGCGTGTTGAGTTGAAGAAGTTCAACCCCGTGCTCAAGAAAATGACCGTCCACAAGGAAATCAAGTAATTGAGCGATGGCTAAGAAAGTAGTAGCAACCCTGAAAGTAGCAGGCGGCAAAGACTGGGCAAAAGTCATCCGCGCTGTAAAGTCGCCCAAAACCGGCGCTTACACCTTCCGCGAGGAGATGGTACCCGTTGACAAAGTGCAGGAGTTTATTGCCTCCGGCACGAAGTAATTCGGCGCCTCCGGGCTGCTAGAATGAAGTGAAGAAGTCCCGCCGCCGTGGGACTTTTTTGCGTGTTAGGGTTTTTATGGTGCGTAGTGCTTCGTTGGTAGTGCTTGGTACGAAAGCGCGCGGAAAGAGCGAGCTTGCATCAGCAAACGCCCGCTTGAGGGCTACTGCCCGGCCGGGTATCAACACTACGCACTAAGCACCACGCACTAAGCACCACTAAATGGGACTTTTCGATTTCTTTAAGAAGGACAAAGAGAGCAAGGAACAGCAGGAGTCGCTGGACAAGGGGCTGGAAAAAACCAAAACCAGCTTTTTCGACCAGCTCAGCAAGGCCGTAGTCGGCAAGGCGACGGTCGACGAAGCCGTGCTCGACGACCTGGAAAGCGTACTGGTGCACGCCGACGTGGGCATCGAAACCACGGTGAAGGTCATTGACCGCATCGAGAAGCGCGTGGCCCGCGACAAGTACGTGAGCACCTCGGAACTGGACCGCATCCTGCGCGAGGAAATTGCAGGCCTGCTCGACGGCAACAGCGGCGCTACCGGCTCCCGCGCCATCCTCGACCGGGCCGACAACACCGGGCAGCCCTTCGTGATTATGGTAGTGGGCGTGAATGGCGTGGGCAAAACCACGACCATCGGCAAGCTGGCCCACCGCTTCCACTCGGCCGGCAAGAAAGTCGTGCTCGGGGCCGCCGATACCTTCCGGGCCGCCGCCGTGGATCAGCTCATCATCTGGGGGCAGCGCGTGGGTGTGCCGGTTATTTCGCACGGCATGAACACCGACCCGGCTTCGGTGGCCTACGACGCGGTACAGAAAGGCGTGGAAATGGGCGCCGACGTGGTCATTATCGACACGGCCGGCCGACTGCACAACAAGGTGAACCTGATGAACGAGCTCAGCAAGATCAAGCGGGTGATGCAGAAGGTGATTCCCGATGCGCCCCACGAAGTACTGCTGGTACTGGACGGCAGCACGGGGCAGAATGCCTTTTTGCAGGCCAAGGAGTTCACCAAAGCCACCGAGGTATCGGCTTTGGCCATTACCAAGCTCGACGGCACGGCCAAGGGAGGCGTGGTGATTGGCATTTCCGACCAGTTCAACATTCCGGTGCGCTACATTGGGGTGGGGGAGAAGATGACCGACTTGCAGCTCTTCGACCGGCATACCTACGTCAACTCCCTGTTTTCGAAGAAGTAAGAGTTGTTGTAAGCCAGAAACCAGTATTTTGATGCCCTGTCGGTTTTATCCGGCAGGGCATTTTCTTTTATCCGAGTGTCTATCTACCCCTATCTGTATAATCCATGCCGCGTATTTCTCCTTCTCCTTTCAAATGGATGCTGACACTTATTCCAGTGTTGTTCAGCGCCTGTCTGCCTTATACCAATCGGACAAGCTACTCCGCGCACACCATTATGCCAACTACGGCAACGGTGGCAGACTCCACGCAGCCGATTGTGGCGTTTGATCTACGTCGAGAGTTAACCTCCAAAGTCTATCCGCTTGTGGGCTACCTGGGAGAAAAGGGAGATTTTTCCTTGAGCGTACAGCTCTTCGGCGCCGGAGCGAAGCGTTACAACGCATTCGTACTAAAGAGCATGGAAATAGCGTCGGGAGGGAAGGTACATTTTGCTACTGCTGACTCCAGCTTTATTCACTTCCAGCTTTTCCGGGAAGAAGATAATATGCGGTATCATAAGTCAGGCTACGTTATTGCGCTGGCAGATACCGTAAAGAAGCCATCACTTCGGGTAACGTATGAGTTGGTTAGCAATAACGGGCGGAAGTTGTACGAGTTCAACGGACGTTTATCAATAGATAGAAAAAGAGGACTGGATGGCTACTAATAATCAGCAGTAGTGGCCTGAGCACGAAAGGAACGTTCACAGTAGGAAAAGGCGTTGTCGGGTTCGTACCTTTGCGGTCCGAATTTCGCTGCGGGCCGTAGCGGGCAAGTTTCTCACCTCTAAGAAATTGCCCAGCCGCCCGCCTACTCTACGCATATGAAAGTAAGAAGCCAGCTGGCCAATAAAGTCAACGTCATTACCCTGGGCTGTTCCAAAAACCTCGTCGACTCGGAGGTGCTGATGGGGCAGTTGCAGGCCAATAACTTCGAGGTAACCCACGAGGCCGAGAAATCGGATGCCAACATCGTGATTATCAACACCTGCGGCTTTATTGACAACGCCAAGCAGGAAAGCATCGACACCATCCTGCGCTACGCCGACGAGAAAGAGGCCGGCCGCCTCGACAAGCTCTACGTGACGGGCTGCCTCTCGCAGCGCTACAAGGACGACCTGGAAGTGGAAATTCCGCAGGTCGATGCCTACTTCGGCACCCTGGAACTGCCCCAGCTGATGAAAACCCTGGAGGCCGACTACAAGCACGAGCTGGTGGGCGAGCGGCTCATCACCACGCCCCGGCACTACGCCTACTTCAAGATTGCCGAAGGCTGCAACCGGCCCTGCTCGTTCTGCGCCATCCCGCTGATGCGCGGCAAGCACGTGGACCGGCCCATCGAAGATCTGGTGAAGGAAGCCAAGCGCCTGGCTGGCATGGGTACCAAGGAGCTGATTCTCATTGCTCAGGACTTGACTTACTATGGGTTGCAGCACTACGGGGAGCGGAAACTGGCCGACCTGCTGCGCAACCTCTCCGACGTGAACGGCATCGACTGGATCCGGCTGCAGTACGCCTATCCGTCGCAGTTTCCGCTGGATGCGCTGGACGTGATGGTGGAGCGCGACAATATCTGCAAGTACCTGGATATGCCCTTGCAGCACATCAGCGACAACATGCTCAAGACCATGCGCCGCGGTATCAGCAAGCGCCGCACGGTGGAGCTGGTGGATACCATCCGGCAGCGGGTGCCCGATATTGCGCTGCGCACCACGCTCATTGCCGGCCACCCCGGCGAGACGCAGCAGGATTTCGAGGAGCTCTACGACTTCGTGGAGCAAACCAAGTTTGAGCGCCTGGGCATTTTCACCTATTCGCACGAAGAAAACACCCACTCCCACACCCTGGCCGACGACGTGCCCGCCGAAGTGAAGCAAAACCGCGCCGACCAGATTATGGAGCTGCAGCAGGGCATTTCGATGGAGCTCAACGAGCAGAAGGTGGGCAATACCTACAAGGTGCTGTTTGACCGCAAGGAAAGCGGCTACTTCGTGGGCCGCACCGAGTTCGACTCGCCCGAAGTCGACAACGAAGTGCTGGTGCCGGCTACGCCTGATACGTACGTGTCCATCGGCGGCTTTGCCAACGTGCAAATCACCGACGCTTCCGACTTCGACCTGTACGGCAAGCTGGTATAACGACTGCCGTTTCCCGCGCGACAGAAAAAAGCTGCCTTCTCAGGCAGCTTTTTTTCGTCTGGACCGGCGGCGGCGGTGGCCCCGCGTCCAGTAAAGCACCAGGCCGATAACGGGCTGAGTGAGTACGGTATGGAACCAGCGGCGCTTTTCCCAGCGTCCGGGAAACTGGCCCCGTTGAATGTAAAGGAGCGTGTATAGCCAGGGCAGGGGCACTACGATGAGCAGCCACAACCCCAGGAGCTGAAACAGATTCATGCGGCTGCGGTTTGACACCTATTCAAGACGGACGTAAAGCCTGGTGAACAGCAAAACCTGCCGCCAGGTGCGCCCGGCCGCGCCGGAACCTGCCGCTGTGCTGTACTTTTTTTCCGGACCTTGCACCGCCAATAGTCTTCCTCCTGCCTTATGCCCCTGCATCATCTGAGCTACGCCGCCACGGGCGCGTTTTCATCCTTTCTCGCCGATTACATAAGCCAGAAGCCCGAGCTGCAGCCCTATTATCACCGGTTTCCGAAGCTGGAGGAGTTTGGGGCCCAGATAGCGGAAAAGCAGGCCGCTTACTCTCCCGAGGCCCGGCAGCGGCTGGTAGCGGCCCTGCGCGAGCAGTACCAGGGCCTGGGCGACATCAACCCCGCCGTGGTGGCCAACCTGGAGCTGCTGGGCAAGGAAACGACTTTCACCGTCACGACCGGCCACCAGCTCAACCTGCTCACCGGCCCGCTGTACTTTATCTACAAGATTGCCACGACTCTCAAGCTGAGCCGGCAGCTCAAGCAGCAGTACCCCGAGTACGACTTCGTGCCCGTGTACTGGATGGCCACCGAGGACCACGACTTTGCCGAAATCAACCACTTCCACCTGTTCGGTAAAAAGCACGAGTGGAATAGCGAGCAGGTCGGTGGGCCGGTGGGCCGCCTGCGTCTGGATGGCCTGCAAGAGCAGGTGCTCGACCAGTTGCCCGCCGACGTGCCGGCGGCTTTCCGCGCAGCCTACGCGGCCGGCGGCACCCTCGCCGAGGCCACCCGCCGCCTGGTGCACGCCCTGTTTGGCGAGTACGGCCTGGTTAGCATCGACGGCGACAGTGCCGCGCTGAAGCAGGCTTTGGTGCCGGTGCTGGAGCTCGAAATCCGGGAGCAGGCTTCCAATAAGGCGGTGCAGGCCACGAATGCCCGGCTGGAAGCGGCTGGCTACAAGCCCCAGATCTACTCCCGCCCGCTCAACCTGTTTTTCCTGACCCCGGAAGGCAAGCGGGAGCGAATCGAGCAGGAAGGCGACTGTTACGCCGTGCGCAACACCGAGCTCTGCTACACCCAGGACGAGCTGCTGACCCTGGCCCGCACCCAGCCCGAGTGTTTCAGCCCCAACGTGGTGCTGCGGCCCCTGTACCAGGAGCTGCTGCTGCCCAACCTGTGCTACATCGGCGGCGGCGCGGAAGTGGCCTATTGGTTTCAGCTCAAGCAGGTGTTCAGCGACAACCACGTGCCCTTCCCGATGCTGCTGCTGCGCAACTCGGCCCTGTACCTGGGCAAGGCCAACGCGGGCAAGCTGCGCAAGCTGGGCCTCACGCCCACCGACGTATTTCGGCCCCTGCCCGAGCTCAAAAAGCAGGTGGGCGCCGCGCTGGGGCAGGAGGAAATCAGCCTGCGGGAGCAGCAGCAGGCCCTGGCCGCCGCTTTTCAGCAGATAACCGAGCTGGCCCAGCGCCTCGACCCGACGCTGGTAAAAACCGTGGCCGCCGAAGCCCAGAAAACGGCCGGGGGCGTGGCGGGCCTCGAAAAGCGCCTGAGCAAAGCCGCCGAAGCCAAGCACGAAACTGCCTACTCCCAGCTCACGGCCCTCAAAGACAAGCTCTTTCCCGGCGGCGACCTGCAGGAGCGCGTCGACAACGTGCTGTCCATTCTGATCAACAACCCCGGGTTTATTCAGCAGCTGCTGGACGCCTTCGAGCCGCTGGCGCTGGAATTCGCCATTGTAGAGGAGGAGTAAGCCCCCGCCCGGCCCAAACTTTACGACAGGCGCCTCCGGTACTTCCGGGGGTGCCTGTTCTGCGTTATATTAGCCCGGATTTATCCAGTACCGCTCCCCGCCACCCGTGTGCATTGCTTTTCCGTTTGGGCGATGCTGCTGCCTGATGCGCAGCTAAAACCATTTTTTACGTAACAGATCCAGACGGATTTCCTTTCCCGCACCTTTTAGCGCCCTGCTTTTATATGTTGAAAAGTGAACTGCGCCGGCAGATGCTCTCCTGGCGGCGGGCCATGTCGGACCTGGAGCTGGTGAGCCGGAGCCAGCAGGTGGCTGCCCGCCTGTTCAAGGAAACCTACCTGACGCAGCTGCGGACGGTGCACGTGTTTCTGCCCATTCAGCGGCAGCGCGAGCTGGATACCTGGGGCATCATCCGCCGCTTCTGGCGCGACTTTCCCGAGGTGCGCGTGGTGGTGCCCGTGATGCAGGAAGACGGCCTTTCGCTGCGCCACTACCTGCTCACGCCCCAGACCGAGCTGGTGGAAAACGCCTGGGACGTGCCCGAGCCGCTGCATGCCACGGAAGTAGCGCCCGAGGAAATCGACGCCGTGCTGCTGCCCCTGCTGGCCTTCGACGAGGCCGGCAACCGCGTGGGCTACGGCAAAGGCTTCTACGACCGGTTTCTGCAGCAGTGCCGCCCCGACGTGCTGCTCATCGGCCTGTCGTTGGAAGAGCCCGTGCTGCGCATCGCCGACGCCTGGGAGGGCGACGTGCGCCTGCACTGCTGCGTGACGCCCACCCGGGTGTGGCGCTTCGAGCGGTAGCCGCCTACAACAAAGCAGGTCCGCCGGCCGTTGCCCGAACGTCAGGTTTCTCTATCTTCCGAGCTATGGCCAACGTCCCCACCACCTTGCGCTCTGCGCACCGTAATTTCCGCCGTATCCTGCACCCGGATATGACCCCGATGGTGGGCCTGGGCTTTCTGCTGGTCACGTTTTTTCTGCTGGCCGCTGACTTCGTGAAGCCCACGGTCATGCAGCTGACGATGCCAATGAATTATCCCCGGGATGCCAATGATTCATTCTGTCCTGGATTCGATAATAGCCTCTCGCTCATCCTGGGTAAGAATGGGCGGGTACATTACTACCGGGGAGGGCTGTTTTCGGACGAACTGCCTGAGCTACATACTATCCTTGGCGGGGCGGCGGGGCTGCGGCGGTTTTTGCTTGATGCTCGCCAGAAAGACCCAAGAGTCCTTGTTCTTATCAAGCCGTCGGATAATGCCACATACCGCGACTTGGTGGATGCGCTGGACGAAATAAATATTACCGACCAGAAGCGCTATGCAATAGTTGATCTGTATGATCTTGACTATGCCCTACTGAAGCAGTATAATCTGTAATTTGAGTTTACTCACGTCGATATGAGTCCCAACTCTCTAAGGCTACCAAAACGGCGCGGCATCCTGCACCCGGATATGACCCCGATGGTGGGCCTGGGTTTTCTGCTGGTGACGTTCTTTCTGCTGGCCGCTGACTTCGTGAAGCCGACCGTGCTGCCGCTGGCAATGCCCGTGAAGCCGAAGATGGATGAAGAACAAACGCAGTGGGGGCCCTGTGGTGGAGCAATGACGGTAATCCTGGGCAAGGACAACAAAGTGTATTATTACTACGGCCTGCTGTCGGTAGATGGCAAGCCCGAGCTGCACTCTACCGACCTGACGGCTACCGGGCTGCGGCAGGTTTTGCTGAAGGCAAAGGCGCAAGAAGGCAAGTTTGTGGTATTAATCAAGCCGTCGGATGAGGCCCAGTACCGCAATATGGTTGACGTACTCGATGAGATGAGCATCACGGAGCCATACCGCTACGCGCTGGTAGACATGGCTCCGGGTGACTACGACCTGCTCCGGCAGCACAATTTGTAGCCGCCGCTACTTCCTCACTTCCCCGACCTGCGTAATGCGGGCCTGCCCCCAGGGCGCCACGCTGACGCGCACGAGCAGGGGCCGCCGGGCACCGGCTTTTTCCAGAGCCGCGCCCGAGTTTTCGGGCACGTAGTACCGCTCCAGGTTGTAGCGCAGCCGGATGCCCTGCCGCCAGCTGTCCGTGACCCAGCCGCGCAGTACGGCCTGGTCGGGGGCGGCGGGCGGCTCGGTGGCATACACGCCGGCTGCTTCGTAGGCGCCATTAGTAGGCTGGAGCAGCACGTAGACTGCCTGGTGCTTTTGTGGGGGCTCCGGGCCGCGCCACAGAGCGGGCTGCACCTGGCTGATGGTGTAGTTCAGGCGCAGGTAGTCGCCGTAGAGCAGGTCGCGCGGGTCGACGGGGGTGGTGCGCAGCGTGATGGTGCGGCCCAGCGCGGTGGTGGCGTAGCCGGCCCCGGCCACGGCCAGGATGAACAGCATCTGGGCGGCTACGGCCAGCCCTACCAGGCGGCGGTGGGTGAGGAAGGAGGTCGTCGGGTCCGTCATGGCTGGGGCTGTTTGGCCGATAGGGCCCGGGCGTTGCGGCGGCGCAGAAACCAGCTCAGGCCCAGCAGCAGCGCCCCGCCCAGCAGGAAAAACAGCGACTTATCCATAAAGGCCCAAGTCAGCTTGAAGTAGGCCACCATCGTGGTCAGAATAAACAGCACGGTGCCCAGCGTCACGCGGTCCGCGTTGTTTTCCTGGTGGGCCCGCCACAGCACCGACCCCGAATAGGCATAGAGCACCACCAGCGTGGCCACGGCCAGGGCCAGCCCACCGTGCAGATAGAAGCCCGGTAGCAGCAGCAGCCAGTCGGTGGCACTGCCTAGGCGGCCGCGCCGGTACTTGCCGGCCAGGGAAATGGCCAGCACCAGCAGTAAGGCGCCGATATACGCCAGGAAAGGCGGGCGCAGCATGCCGGCGTAGGTGTCGGCCTCGCCATAGAGGGCTAGGCCGAGCGTAAACAGAAACGCCGCCGCCAGGGGGGGCGTTTGCAGGCCCCGGGCGGCGGGCCGGTCGGGCTGCCAGTCGCCCAGGGCGTAGGTGAGCATAGCCGGAATAAAGAACCAGGTGATTTTGGCGTGCAGGTGGCCAATGAGCAGGCCCGCCTGCCAGAGCAGGCTGCTGGCCAGCACCAGGCCCAGCAGGCCGTCGGGGCGGCGCCACCAGTAGTAGCCCAGGCCCCACACCGTGAGGGCGGCCGTGAAGTAGCTGAAGCTGCCCAGCTGTCCGGTACTGTAGCCCTGCACGATGCCGCCGATGCAGGCCGTCAGAATGAACAGGGTGCGGCTGCGGTAGAGGTAGGTAAGCACGGTGCCGGCCAGCACCCAGGCCAGCAGCCCGGTGGCGTCGTAGCCGATAAGCTGGTACAGCTGGCTGGTCAGGATGATGCCGCAGCCGAACAGCACCAGCCCCAGCCCGACGAGGCCCATGCCCAGGGCTTCGTTGCGGCGGCGCAGGAAGTATTCGCCGCCGGCGTAGGCCCCGCCCATACTACCCAGCAGCAGCAGGAGCCGCAGCCACTCGGGCAGGCCCTGCCAGTTGGCCGCCACCACGCTCAGGGCACTCAGGCCCAGCAGCAGGCTGCCCAGCAGCGGCAGCAGCCCCACCACGCGCTCCTCCTCGGGATACAGCGCCAGGAGCTGCTCCCGCTGCTGCGGGGTGATAATGCCCTGCGCGACCCACTTCGGGCCTTCCGTTTCCAGTAGTTTACGACTCATACTCAGGGGTAACTTACGCAGAAAGCCGGGGATGGTCGAGGCCTTGCCCCAAGCAGTCGGAAACCGGGCCGGAAAGATGTCAGAGCGCTTTTCGGAGGTCCTGGCTGGTTAGCGCATAGTCGCGCCGCAACTCGTTCCGGCGAAAAAAGGCCGCTAGCTCCTGTAGCCGGCGGAGATTGTCATACTGAAAATTCCAATGCAGCTTCCGTTGGCACTCCGAGCAGAGGCGGTTAGGTGTCGTGTCGGTTTCGGGCAGGCTGTTGGTGCCATTCATCACGCAGTGGGCGTAGGTGCAGTGGCGCAGGGAAAACATGTGCCCGATTTCGTGCGACGAAATGTTGACTAGACGGCTCAGACAGCGGGTGTAATTTTCTGTTGTGAGGCTCTGATCCTGCAAGCGGTAAATGGATGTAACGCCCACCCGGTCCGGGTACGAAGCCAGCCCAAACACATAGTTCCAGTCGGGCCGGGGATACAGGTCTTTGGCGCTAATAGCCATCAGCGCTAGGCCCGAAGCGGGTAGGCGGTTTTTTAAATAGGCGTCGAGCAGGTAGGGCGCTAATAGCTGCACCTGCCCCTGTTGCTTGCGCCGGGCCGAAGGTGGCACTAGGGTATCGGCCACCGCTGGCAAGAGCACTACCCGGCGTTGAAAGAAAATATGCAGGTATTCCTGGGTTGCCTCCAGCGCCTTCCATTGGAGGACAGTAAACCGGCCCACGGGCTGCAGGTAGATGGTGTTCTTCAGCGAATCGGGTCGGAAAGGAGGGAGTTGCTGGTAGGCGGCAAGATTCTGCCCGGCTTCTTTGTGCTCGTACAGCCATTCTCCCGGGCGCGGTCTTTTCAGCGGAATGTCGTTTTTCGCTATAGACTGGAAGTAGCTTTCAGCCCCCTGGGCAATCGGGTCAGACAGTAGATTTCCGCCACCAGAAAAGAGAAAAATAAGTAGCGCAACCAGAGAAGAAGCCATAGCAAGCAGCCGGGGAAGAGGCATGGATAAATTACGGCCGCTACCGGCTCCCGCCTTCCTTCCGCGCCCGGGTCATTTCGCGCTTGCCGGGCGGGCCGGGCAGCTTCTCGACCAGCCAGCCGGCCGCCTTCAGGCTGCGGCGGAAGCTGCCCTTGGCGCAGTAGCTCACCAGCGCGCCGCCGGGCGCGGTGGCCCGGTGGAGCTGCTCGAATACGGCCTCGGTCCACATATCCGGCTGCTTTTCGGGGGCAAAGGCGTCGAAGTACACCACGTCGTAATGGTCATTCGGGAGCGAAGTTTCCTGTAGGGCCGCGTGCAGCTTGCGCAGGCGGAAGTGCGGGGCTACCGGCACCGGCTCGTTCCAGGGGGCCGTGTGCAGCTGCTCGTGGTAGGCCAGCAGCTCGGGGTTCAGCACGTAGCGCTCCACGCCCAGGCTCTGAATAACGGCGGGCGGCAGCGGGTATTTTTCCAGCGTGTCGTACTCGATAAACGGGCTGGCGCTCAGACTGCGCTGCAAGGTCAGCAGGGCGTTCAGGCCGGTGCCAAAGCCGATTTCCAGCACCCGCACGGCGGCGGCGGCCGGCGTCAGGGCGGGCTCCAGGCCGGCGGCCAGGTACACGTGCCGGGCTTCGCGCAGAGCCCCGTGGGTGGAGTGGTAGTGCTCATCCAGGGCCGGCACGTAGAGGGTGCTCGAGCCGTCTTCCGTGGTGCGAACCTCTACTTTTACGCCGCCTTCCGTTTCGTGTATCATACTGTTTAATTTTCTTGCCAATGGCCCGCGTAAAAGTAGCGTTACCCGCCGCATATTCCCTGACCGTGCAGATTCCGGTCCGCATCACCGACCTCAACTACGGCGGCCACCTCGGCAACGACGCCCTGCTCAGCGTGCTGCACGAGGCCCGGGTGCAGTTCCTGCAGCACGTGGGCCTGCGGGAGGTAGACCCCGCCACCGGCCTGGGCACCATCATGGCCGACGTGGCCATCGAGTACAAGGGCGAAGCCTTCTACGGCGACGTCCTCCACATTCAGCTGGCTGCCACCGAGCTCAGCAAATATGGCTTCGACGTGGTGTACTGGGTGAAAAACCAGGCCGGAAAGGAAATTGCCCGCGCCAAAACCGGCATGCTCCTCTTCGACTACAACACCCGCAAGCTGCGCAGCATGGACGAGGAAACCGCCCAACTTTTAATGTGCTAATGTGCTAATGTGCTAATGTGAGGAATGTGCTGATGTGCTAATGTGTTCTTAATGTGCTAAATGTGTTTGAATGTGGGGAATGTGCCTCCTCGCAATGACCCATTACCTACACCTCTCTACAGTAGCCCTTGGGCCCATGCATAAAGAGGCACTATTCCCGGCCTGTATATGTTGGGGACCAGCAACATGGTGAGGGGCCTGCCAACCTAAAACTCACTAAATCACTATTTCACTAAATCACCTGTCGTATCTTTGCCGCTATGATGATTGACCTGCCTGTTGTTTCGAAGCGCGACATTCGCAAACTCACCCCCGACGAGCTCAAAGCCTTTATGGTGGAGCACGGCGAAAAGCCGTTCCGCGCCAAGCAGGTGCTGGAGTGGCTCTGGAAAAACACGGCCGGCTCGTTTGAGGAGATGAACAACATCTCCCTGGCCACCCGCGAGCTGCTGGCCAAGCACTTCGTCATCAACGGCGTGGCGGTCCAGAACCAGCAGCTCAGTAACGACGGCACCATCAAATCGGCCTTCCGGCTCTATGATGGCAACATCGTGGAGGGCGTGCTCATTCCGCACGACACGCGCATGACGGCCTGCATCAGCTCGCAGGTCGGCTGCTCGCTCACCTGTAAGTTTTGCGCCACGGGCTACATGGAGCGCAAGCGCAACCTCGACGCGGCGGAGATTTACGACCAGGTGGTGCGCATCCGGGAGCAGTGCGAGGCCCAGTACGGCACGCCGCTCACCAACATCGTGTACATGGGCATGGGCGAGCCGCTGCTCAACTATGCCAACGTGGTGAAAAGCGTGGAGCGCATCACCGCCCCCGACGGCCTGAACATGGCCCCGCGCCGCATCACCATCAGCACTGCCGGCATTGCTAAGATGATCAAGAAGCTGGCCGACGACGACGTGAAGGCCAACCTGGCCCTGAGCCTGCACGCCCCGAACGATACCAAGCGCAACGAAATCATGCCCATCAACGAGGCCAACTCCCTGGCGGCTTTGAAGGACGCGTTGCAGTATTATCACCAGAAAACCGGCCGCAAAGTCACCTACGAGTACATCGTGTTCGACGGCTTCAACGACACGCTGGAAGACGCGGCCGAGCTGTACGTCATCAGCAAGTGGCTGCCCTGCAAGGTGAACCTGATTGAGTACAACCCCATCGAAAACGCCAGCTACCAGAACGCCGAAGCCGACAAAATCACGGCCTTCCACAAGTACCTGGCCGACCGGGGCGTGCAAACCAACATCCGCCGCTCCCGCGGCAAAGACATCGACGCGGCCTGCGGGCAGTTGGCGGTGAAGGAAAAAGCCGAAGTGGCGTAAGCTGCTTTTCGAGCAAACAACAAAGGCCCGTTGGAAGTACTTCCAACGGGCCTTTGTTGTTTGCTATTTTATTCTTTCCAGCCGGAAATACCCAACGGGCGCGGCCGGGGTCAGCGCCGCCCTGATGGGCTGGGCGGGCGTAGTGGGCTGGTCGGGGGAGGTGTAGTCGGGGCCGCTGTCGGTGCCAGCGTCGTAGAACGTGGCCGGCACGCGCAGGCTGGCCGTCCAGCCGGTGGTGGTGAGCAGGTCGTGGGTTTCGAGGGCGGCAAACCAGTCGGGGCTGGGCGCTATCATCGTCACGACGGTGAGGGCCGGGTGGCTGCGGCTCAGGCGAATCGTATCGGTGAGGGAGCCGGGGGAAGCCGTGGCCGCGCGGCCGTCGAGCAGGCGAAAGGCTTTGCCCTGGGTGATGAGCGTGTTGATTTCGGCCCGCAGGGCGGTGTTGTTGCCAATTTCCGCCATGTTTTTGATACCGGTGCTGGCGGCAAGGCCCGGGCGAAACAGCCCTGCCTCGGCGTCGTGGGCGTGCGAGGCCCCCATCAGCGGGGAGAAGTGGGCACCGACCGGGTAGCTGCCCGGGTGGGTGGCGGCGCTCCAGGTAGCTTCGAACGTAACGCGGTAGAGGGCCGTGGCCGTAGCCTCGTCCGACTTGGGCTCTACATCGGGAATCGGGCCACATGCCGCTAAGCTCATGGCCAGCAGCAAAGTCGAGAAGTGCTTCATGTGGTATTGCCTTGGCAGTGATAGTCTACCAACGCAACGGCCGGGGCAAACGGTTTGGTATGCGCCGGTAAATAAGCGCCGCCGGCTACGCCCGGAACCGGCCTGTGGAGCGGGGCCGGCCGGTGCTGATTTCCTCCTTGGTTTCGCCCTCGGGCACTTCCCGGGTTTCGATGCGCACGGCGTGGGCCTTGGGCTGCACTTTCTGGCCGAAGGCGTCGGCAAACTCCTGGGTAAACTCGGCCCCGAAGAAGATGATGAGGGAGGAGTAGTTAACCCACAGCAGTAGCACGATGGCCGAGCCCGCCGCCCCGAAGGCCGAGCCGGGGTTCGCCTGGCCGATGTAGAATGCAATCAGGTATTTGCCGATCAGAAACAGCAGGGCCGTAATGACGGCGCCGATGCCCACGTCGCGCCAGCGGATGATGGCGTCGGGCAGAAACCGGTAGATCAGGGCAAACAGCAGGGAGGTGATGAACAGGGACAGCACGAAGTCGACGATGTGGATAACGACCACGGCCACCTCCGGAAACCAGGCCTGAAGCTGGTCGGTGAACACGCTGAGCAGGGCGCTAATCACAAAGGAAATCAGCAGCAGAAGGGCCACGCTCAAAATCAGGCCGAAGGACAGGAGCCGGTCGCGGATGAACTGCCAGATGCCGTTGCGGGGCTTCACCTTCAGGTTCCAGATGTCGTTGATGCTTTCCTGCAGGGTCACGAAGAAGGTGGTGGCCGCGAAAATCAGGGTGCCGATACCGATGATGGAGGCCACGCCGGTTTTCTGCTGCTTGGTAAACTCGGCAATGGAATCTTGCAGGAACTTGGCCGAGTCGGCGCCCAGAAAGCCCCGCATCTGCCCGTAGATCTGGCCCGTTACGGCTTCGGCCCCATACACCGAGCTGGCGACGGTAATGACGATGAGCAGCAGCGGGGGCAACGAGAAAATGGTGTAGTACGACAGCGCCGCCGCGTGGCGGAACGAGTTGTTGACCATGAACTCGCTGGCCGTGGTTTTGAGAATGTTCAGAATGTCGGAAACACGGTAGTGCGTGGCCATAGGGCAAGGAGCTGGTGCGGATAAGTACCCGGTAGTACGGCCCGAAGCCGGGGGCGTTTGGTTGAGCTGACCAAAACCATTCGTTTGCGCCTACAGTTGCTAGCTTTGGCGGGGCGCAGCTGCCCCGTTTTACCCCTCGCTCCATGGTCCTTTCCCGCTACGTTCTGTCTTTGCTGCCCGGCGCCGGCCTGGCCCTGCTGCTCACCGGCCCCAGCGGCTGCACCACCACCAAAGCCACCTCATCGTCGGCGGCGTCGGCTACCGGCAATACCGTGGTGGCCTACCCCGTGGCCCCGGGCTTCGACCAGGCCGGCTCCGACGCCCGCGCCCAGGCCTGGGCCGATACGGTGATGCACAGCATGGGCGGCTACAGCGCCTGGCAGCAGACCCGCCTGCTGGGCTGGGACTTTCTGGACGGCTCCTACCAGCTCTGGGACAAGCAAACCGGCGACTTCCGCTGGCAAAAGGACACGCTCGTGGCCGTGTATAACCTCAACACCAGGCAGGGCCACACCTACAGCAAGGGCCAGGATATTTCCTCGACCGAGAAAGGCAAGAAGCTGCTCGACCGGATGTACCCCATCTGGGTCAATAACTCCTGGTGGCTGCTGATGCCCTTCAAGCTCAAGGATTCGGGCGTGACGCTGACCTACAAGGGGCCCGGCCAGCTGATGGACGGCAGCCCGGCCGAGGTGCTGAACATGACCTTCAAGAACGTGGGCGTCACGCCCGACAACAAGTACGAGGTCTACGTCAGCCCCCGCACCAAGCTGGTGGAGGAGTGGGCCTATTTTCCCAAAGCCACCGACGCCCAGCCCGCCTTCCGCCGCCGCTGGACCGAGTATAAGCAGTACGGCCTGCTGAAGCTGGCCGCCGACCGCACCGACGGCAAAGACGGCCGCCGCCTCAACCACATTTCGGCCCGCACGGCGGTGCCCGCCGGCGTACTGCAAAACCCCGCGCCCATTGCGCGGCTGGAGTAGCGGCTAGCGGGCAAAGTCCCAGCGCAGGGTCAGAATCGGGGCTTCCCGGATGGCCTGGCTGAGCTCCTCGTCGTCCCGGAACTGCAATTGGCGCAGCTGGCAGGCTTCCACGCTTACGCTGAACGCCTTGGCCCCGAACGGCCAGGGCGTGACCTGCACCGGGGTATCGGGCCCGTCGGGCTGCACTACCTCGTGGCGCTGCCCGTCGGGCCCGGTGCTGATTTCGAGGTGGCGGCCCATTTCGGGCAGCTCCTGCCGGCACAGAATCAGGCTGAGCCGGTCGCACCACTGCATCAGGTCGTAGGCCTGCTGGGCGTCGGCTTTCTTGATTTTCAGGGCTTTGCGCCACTGCTGCTGCCCGGCCTTCTGCTCGTCGAGGAAGGCATCCAGCTCGGATTGCTGGCCGCGCAGGCTTTCGTAGAGGAAGCTCAGGTGCATGCTGGTCAGCAGGCTGCGCCACTGGCCCTGGAAGCGGGCGGCCCGCATCACGCCGGTAGCCTGGGTCAGGGAAAATTCCTTCATGGTGAAGTTGGCCGGGGCCCCGGCGGGCGTCAGGCCGTAGTGGCCGTCCCAGCGCTCCTGCTCGTCGTCGTGCTGGGCAATGGCGGCCAGCAGCCCCACCCACCGGTCGGTAGGCCCGAAGGGCTGCCACTGCCAGGCCAGCTGGGCCGCCAGCAGGGCGTGGGCCTGCTGGTAGATGATTTGCCAGCCGTCGGGAGTCAGGTTTACAATCATGGGAAGAAAAGCAGTGAGCGGGACGTTCTGACGAGCTTACGGAGTTGGTTGTTGGTTGTTGATAGGTGGTAGGAGCTATCTGGCGCACGGTAGGAGATGTCTGGCGCATGGTAGGAGCTATCTGGCGCACGGTAGGGAATGTCTGGCGTATGGTAGTAGCTATCTGGCGCACGGTAGGAGATGTCTGGCGTATGGTAGGAGCTATCTGGCGCACGGTAGGAGATGTCTGGCGCACGGTAGAGGTGTCTGGCGCATGGTAGGAGATGTCTGGCGCACGGTAGGAACTATGTGGCAGGCGGTAGGGGACAAGTGGCGGGTGGTTTCTGTTCTTGTCATATACCTTTGCCTGGGCCGGCAACCGCGTAGCTACTTGGTGCCGTATCAGGGAAGCCGCAAGCATTTTTACTTTTTCGTATGAATCCTCACCTTCAGCAAATTCTCGATAACCCACTGGCCGCGGCGGCTATTGTCGGCAACCTGGTCATCATCGAGAGCCTGCTGTCGGTGGATAACGCGGCGGTGCTGGCCACCATGGTCGGCGACCTGCCCAAGGAGCAGCGGCAAAAGGCGTTGCGCTACGGCATCATCGGGGCCTACGTGTTCCGGGGCATCTGCATCCTGTTTGCCTCCTACCTGATTGAGTTCTGGTTTCTCAAGCCCCTGGGCGGCCTCTACCTGGTGTATTTGGCCTACGCCCAGTTCAAGCCTCGTCGCGCCGCTACCCACGACGAGGACGGCAACGAAATCGACAAGGAGAAAAGCTGGCTCTACAAGCGCACGTTGGGCGTGTTCGGCAAGTTCTGGGCTACCGTGGCCCTTATCGAGCTCATGGACCTGGCCTTCAGCATCGACAACGTATTTGCCGTGGTGGCTTTCACCGACAACCTGATTCTGATCTGTCTGGGCGTGTTTATCGGCATTCTGGCCATGCGCCTAGTGGCCCAGGCCTTCGTGCTGCTCATGGCCAAGTACCCGTTCCTGGAAACGGCCGCCTTCCTGGTTATTGGCATTCTGGGCTTGAAGCTGATGCTGAGCTTGTTCGAGCATTTTCAGCCCACGCACCCGTTCAGCGTGTTTCTGAGCAGCCACGCCGCCGACGTGGGCCTCACGCTCCTTACCGTGGGCATGTTCCTGGTGCCGCTGCTCACCTCCTGGCTGTTCAACGTGCCCCGCCACATGACCATGCCCAAGCTGCCCAAGCGCAAGCCGGATGAGAAGCAGAAGGCCTGATGAGGCCACAATCAGTGTAGGATGAGGCTTCAGTAATCGTTTGACTGCCTATTTCTAATGCCTTGGCGGGGGGGGTAAAGCACTGATAAGTAACTATTTGTATAAAATAGATTATTTTTTGCTATAATTTTTTTTGAAAAATTGTATGTTTTAATTGAAATGATTAACCTTGCAGAGTAAGTATATTATTAACCACTCCAAAAAAATTTTCTAATGAAAGACATGAAGAAATCATTATCCCTGAACAAGCTGAAGCTTGGTGCACTCACTGAAAAGATGATTGCTAATGCTGATGCTGTTAAAGGCGGCCTTATGGCTGACTGCCACTTGAAAGTTCCTACGCCTACCAGCGGCGGTGGTTGCGACAACCTTTCTGGTAACGGTGGCTTCACCGGTTAGTCAATAGCCTAGCTACAAGACATTTAAAGGCCATTCCAATTCTATTGGAATGGCCTTTTTTATTGCCGGTACGCACTTTGTGACTTCTATGCTTAAATTATTTATCACTCCTAATTAGTTGCGCATTTTATTGCAGAATAAATGGTGCAGCTAATTAGGAATGATAACCAACCAGTGCCACAAGATCTATATTTTGCTCATTTTATTACTTAGTATTAAGGCAGTCTTGTAGCTGTTGTACATAAAATTATAAAACACCATTTCATGCTGACGGGGCTGCGCCTGAAATATTCGGTTTAATAGCATGTGAATGTGACTGCTCAATATGCCTGATAACTGTGGATACAGAAGGTCCGCTGTCGCTGCTTCACAAAGTGTCGCTACGGCTGCCTTGGTCGTGTGGCTTCGGGCTGTCAACAAAGCATCAACTGGCTGCAAGTACTCCGGCAGCGACTTCTCAAGGTCGAGCACCTGAGCGAATTCCTGCCGAATACTACGGAATTTGTTCGTTATTCCGCTCAGCATCGCAGAGCCAGCGGCAAACTCTTCGTTGAAGCTTGCCCGCACTTGCTCGATTAACTCAAATCGCTGCGTTGTGCTCATGCCAAAGTCCCGGAGCAAGGCATCTACGGAACAAGCGGCGTACAGCCAGCGGGTTGATTCCGGCAGCGCATTTTCAGAGAGTATTGCCAGAAATGCCAGGGTGGCTTCACTATCGCGGAAGAATATACACTCCGAACTATCGATGTAGCGGAAGGAGTACCGGGACAACTCGCGCTTGTAGGTGTCGCTCTGAATATTCCAGACAAGGTCCAGACCCTCCCAGCGGGTAAGATGCGCGGTAAGCAGTTGTTGGAATGCGGCTTGTGCTACGGAAGAGACCAAGTGAAAGCGTATCCGCAGGTGAAAATCCGGGTCTTCGTATCGCAGAAAAAACCATTGGTCAATCAGCCCGCTTGCCTGCAGTTCTTTCACTAACGGCGAAATACACTCGCGTAGCAGGCGCTCGGCAGTTACTTCCCCGCAGTAGAATTTATAGTATTGCCATTCTGCAAAGGGGGGGAAAACGGCAGCAGTAGAGTCGCTTAGTCCGCCGACCAGCGCCGCAATATTGGCTGCGCGCCGCCTGACAGGCTGCGGCTGACGGAGCAGGGCCACAAATTGCGCGTTGTACTCGCCCCCGGCGCTATCCATTGCCACCGATTGGTAAGGAGTATGCTCCAGAAAAGACTCCATCAGCCGCAGCCGCAGGTGTTTTTTGGTTTCGCGGGCCAGGGTTAGCAGACTGAGCTCATTTTCCCAATCAATGAATAGCTCGTTGTCGCCTTCCAGCAGCAGCACCCGGCGCGGGAGCCCGTGGGTCTGCCGAAGGGTTTGAGCCATGGCCAGCAGCTCGCTGGTGGGGGCCGTAGCCCAACCCTGGAATTCGGTGGACGCCAGGCTCCAGATTGCCGGCGACAGAATAACGTCTTTATAGGTAATGCGGGGAATAAAGTCCTCGTTTTCGGCTATACCCAAGCTGGAAGGGCTGAAAAGAAGATGGTTGCGTTTGCCCTGGTTTTGCAGGTCGCACAGAAACTGGAATATGGGCAACGTGCTGCGGCTGTATAAGAATGCATTATTTAGCCGAGGAATAATCTCCCTCTCCAGCTTCCGTGAAAACAACACTACCTGACCATCCCTGACGGTTAGATACAGATCGGAGAGGGCAATGTTCTTGGACTCCTCACTCAGCACATTTGAGATGACCCGGATGGTGTAGTCGCCCGAAGCGGGGCCGCTTATCACATTGCTGGCGCGCTCGAAGGGCAGATGCGCCACTTCTGCCACCAGCGCCTCGGGGTGTAATGCCTGGTCATAAGTATGAATCGTGGACGCCAACGCCGCTACATCGGGAAAAGAATGGCCAAACCGGGTGATGAAATTGGCGGCTGTGGGGCCGTTAAACCGCTCAATCAGAATTTTCTGCCGGGTTTCGCAATGCACAATTCGGAAAACCGAATACAGCGTAGGAGGCAAGTCGCTCCAGACGGGGGCCATGCCGGCAACCATCGACGCAGGAAGTTCAAGGCTCTGCTGCCCGGCGAGTTGCGCCTGCTTCCACAACTGTTGCAGCGTAGCTGCTTCGGGGGGCAGGCTGCGTCGGGGGCGGGTAGGGGGAGCGGTGAAAAAGGGTAGGTCGTCAATCAGGGGAGTGTTGCTGGAGCGCATCAACTCGCCGTAGGCGATACCGGATTCCATGTCCAGCGCCTGCAACAGTGGTACGCTGGCATGCCCGTAGCGCTTCACAAACTGCTGGGTGAAAGACGGTATAGGACTTTCAGAGGGCTGTTGAAAGTAGTTGAATATCTTCAGCGCTTCCAAAAGCGGCGTTTGCCATTGCTTCGACAAAACCTTGCTGTCGGCGCTTGCGGGCGAGATTGCCGCGTTTACCAGAAAGTAAGAGTCATTCGTGTAGCCCGGCAGCAGGTGCTGCATCTGCTGCTGCAGGGCTTGGTACTCGCTGTGCGTGGCTACTTGAGGCAAACGCTGTTGCAGTGCCAGCAGCGCTGCCAGCAGCGGAGCCACTGCCGGGTCACGCGAGGCAGCTGAACCGGCAATTCGGGTGATACGGGCCGTGATTTCCGTCAAATGCGGCAGACCAACGACTGGGTTTTCCAGCTCGCTGAGCAGTAGGCGAGACGCAATGAGCTCCTGTACAAAGTCGGCGGCCTCCTCTTGCTCAAACCCGGCGCTGGTTATCGTCAGCACAATATCCTGAAACGACTGGCCGTTCCGTGCTGCTTCCAGTAGTGTGAGTAGCAGTGGTGTAGCCTCCACGGCGGTGGCCTCGTAGCGCCGGTTGCCCCTGGCGACATGATATTCGAAGTAGCGCACCTGTCCACCCGCAACCGAACAGGTTGGATTGGTAAAGTATAACAGGTATGGCTGAATCCAGGGCAGTTGTTCTAGGTGCTGCGCCAGGGCACTGACGTATGTTCCGTCTGGTTGAGTATTGAGCCACAGTGCAGGCTTGCGAACCAACTTGCTATGTTCCCCCCAAGTCAGCAGCATCATTCCCGAAAAGGCCCCAAAGGGGGTGCTACGGGTCGTCATTCGGCTCAGATACTTATAAAGCGTGTGAAACAAACGCTCGGTGCGCTCAGCGGGCAACTCGCCGGCTGCCAGCTTTTCCACTTCGGCAAAAAGCTGATTTGAAGCTATATATAGCGGCGTTGCAACATCGGTCAGGCGGGCGGTGATGGCCTGCTCGTTGAGTTGCTCAAGATAATGTAGGGGCAGCGCCGGCATACGCACCACCAGCTCATCGAAGAACTCATAGACAGCAGGCTTTTTCAGGGAAGAGTTCATTATAGGTACAGGAGTCGTTGGGCAAGGGAATAATCCTGGGACAAGTAGGCGTGAAAGGCAACGCCTATGCCCGCAATACCACTGATGATACCCCAGTCGGCACCATTACCCCGGGTGGGGTAGGCCGCTCGGAAGCCGCATGCCGGGTTGTGCGCGGAGATGAAATCACTACTGCGGGCCAGGCATTGCTCTGCGAAGGACAGAAAGGCCGGAGTACCCGATAGTTGAGCCAGGGCGTGAAACAGTACCGCTGAGCCTGTACAGCCATAAGCCAGCCCCGCATCGGGCCAGGCCCCGGGCTCGCCTATTCTGTTTCCCAGCGAAAGCGCCCGACTAACAGCAAGCTGACAGCCCGGCACGTGCCCCAGCGCCTGGCTGGCCACGAGCAGACCGTAGCAGACTCCCAGGTCGCCGTAGGCCCAGCCCAGGGTAGCGAATTGTGGCTCGTGCCCCACGATAACCGGAAATGCAATTGAACTGTCAGGCCGGTACTGCGCCAGAACGTAGGCTACGCCCTCTGCTAGGAGCCGCCGACATACAGCGGGCTGCCGGCCGGCTTCCAAGGCCTTGGCCAAAAAAACCAGGATGCTGGCTGAGCCATGAGAAAGGCCCAGGTAAATTCGGGGCTCCGGAAAAATCGTAGAATACCAGCACGCTTGGCCTGTAATGGCCCGTGTGGCCAGAGTGTCAAGTTGCAGAATGAAATCATCCAATGGCTTGGTCAGCGAAGGACACTCGGTGGCGCGGGCCAGCAGATAGTGAGCTGGTGCTAGTGCCCCCGCTACCAAATCCAGGTTGCCCAAGGTGGCGCAGGTCGTGAGGTACGTCAGGAGAAAGGGGTCGAGCTCGGCTAATAGGTCTTCCGCGTCGAAAGCCAGTCGGCTGTTTTGCCGGAGAAAGTGAATTATTCCGGCAAGGTCACTAAGAATCTCTCCTAACCCACTTTCCTCCGCTAGGTCTTCTACGCCAGCGACTCCTGCTTCGAATAGACGAAGCGTAATGGCTTGTGCCGCACTGTCGGAACTGTTGAAAGTCAACTGGTTCAAGAAAACAGCAAGCCCAATTTTGCCCCATTTTAGACTAGGATCTTGCAGTGTAAAGCCGCCCGCTTGGATAAAATAGTATATGGCATTCAGATTTCCTTGAAAATAACTATCGTTTTTCACCTAAGTATATAGTTAGACAAGCCATGAAGCAGGGGAGAAAAGGCTCCAGCTGGCTATAGACGTGAGCATAGTATAGCGGTTCAATAGATAAGAAAAGCGCTGACCGGCCACAATGGCCGCAGATTAGTCGGTCTTGTACTAGCAAGTTATTGATTCACCACCTGCCATCCAACGATAGCAGGAATCACGATGACCGGTTATAGGTTTAGTGCTATCAGCAGGAAGCTGTAATTTGGGAGCACGTCCGGACTATTGCATTGAACTATAGTCATATTTAGGGTAAGATAATGCTTGCGACAGGGAGCCAATGTGGCGCCCCGGGCATACGCCCCACCATGGTGAGCGAAGCACAATGAATGCTGCCGCGTACTTGAACAGCACACTATATAGGCCTGAACCCTTACCACGAATGATATACCCGCTTACTTTTGTAATGTTTTATGTCGCTCTAAACCAATGCTGAAGCTACTGGTTGCACGCGTTGGCTATCGCCTTTTTCTGCGTGTAAAGCGCCAAATTTGTAAGTTTAGTCGATAATCCCATTTCCTTTGATACTAGTCAATTTATGAAAATCATTGAGTTTGAAATAGATGAAAATCTGATGCTGACCGGTATGACTCAGCTTGCCAATCTTAGCCGGCTTGAAGTATGCCACGAGAATGAGGATATATTTGAAGTCTTGGACTTTGACGATGAGCGGGTCTTTCTGGAGCCGACGCTAATCTTCCATCAGGCCCGGAAAGGCCGCGAAGGAGTTAGTTTGCCACTAGAGCAGCTGCTGTGGGGAGCTGTGCCGGCAGAAGAGCGCCCATTACAGGTGCGTGTTCAAACCTGTGCGGAAGGATGGGTGAAATTACCTGGCTGGGGAAATCTCAAAACGGAGCTAGCCTCTGCGGCGCTGAACCTGAGTGGTACCACCCCGGATGACCTACAGCTATTTACTCTACAAGGCAATAGAGTGCCAGCCCAGTTCTATCCGGAAGTGTTCTTGCCTAACAGTTCCATCCGCGTTACTCGCTACCGCCCCGATATATATCGTTGTCTGGGTGCCCATTTGCACGAAAACGTGACAACTACCTTTACGAAGTGGGTCCGGCCGTTGCAAAATGCTTTCTCAATTATTCAGCAAGCGGTTCCTGAATATTGCCAGTTAATTGCAAAAAGCAGTCAGGAGATTTCACTTTTCAGCAGCGATAACCAAAACTCATTCGCGGCCATGGAGCATTTTGGTACAGGATTCATCAATGTAGATGACCAGGGCTATGATGAAGTTTTCTTTGTGGATGATATTGCACATCAATGTGGTCATACCATATTTAATGCGCTTACGCTCATGACGAGCCATTATTTGAGTATCGACCCCAATACTACTCTGGTATCCTTGGTAGATGATGCGGTGCATGGTGAGCACCGAACGGTTTACGGAGCCTTTCACGGGCTCTTTACTTACACCAGCACCCTGCATTGCCTCGATCAAAGCCTGAAGAAAGGCCTGTTCAAAGGCCAGCAAGTAAAGGATGTTATTGGGCGTATCGGGTTCTACATGAGAAAGTTTAATTACGATTTAAAACAATTGAGCCGGCCCGGTGTTTTCACCGACCATGGATTGAAATACTATGCAATGTTTAAAGCCAGTTACGAATCAGTATTAAATAAATACAGGGTGTTGCCGCCTGTTACCTACGTCGGGCAGCCGTATACATTCCGTTTGGAAATGTTTATTAATGCTAACCCTGAGTATAAACTCATAAACGAAGATGCACTTGTGATATACGGTCTGTGATTTTTATGATCTTGCGCAAGATTTTCGGTTTAATGAATCTAACGTAATGCGTATTTAGAGTTGTGAATAGTAGTGAGTGTAGTTTGCTGATATAGCAAGCATGTCTATCATGTTTTCTGCTTGAATAACAAATTCTTTGTAATGATTAGAAAAAGCTTTCCTTTTTATAAGCAATTTGATCGGGAAGATTGTGGGCCTACTTGCCTGCGTATGATCGCCAAGTTTTACGGAAAAGCATATTCTCCGGAATTTTTGAAAGAAAAGGCCAGTATAACCCGTGAAGGAGTTTCTTTGGCGGGCATTTCTGAAGCGGCTGAAGCTATAGGTATGCACACGCTAGCGGTGAAGATACCGTATGCTACTTTAGAAGAAGATATACCACTGCCTTGTGTAGCATATTGGAAACAGCGGCATTTTATCGTTGTTCATAAAATTAAAAATAATAAAGTGTACGTAGCTGATCCTGCTCATGGATTAATAACGTATACCAGGGAGGAGTTTTCTCGCGGCTGGCTTGGAGTAAAAAATGCTCAGCCAGATCAGGAAGGACTCATTCTGGCTATGGAGCCAACCCCAGAATTTTATGAGCTGGATAGCGTTGATGAAATAAACAGGCAGGGGTTTAAATTCCTGTGGCCTTACTTTAAAAGCTATTCTCACGTATGGGGGCAGCTTATTATGGGGTTAATTGTGGCCTCTTTTCTTCAACTAGCTTTGCCGTTTCTTACGCAGGCAACAGTTGATATTGGTATAAATTATCAAAATATAAGATTTATTTACTTAATATTGATTGCGCAGTTAATATTGATTATATCTCAGGCTTCTGTGCAGATTATTCGTGACTGGCTTTTGTTACATATTACAAGTCGTATTAATATAAATATGTTGTCAGATTTTCTGATAAAGCTTATGCGACTTCCGATTAGTTTCTTTGATTCCAAGCATACCGGTGATATTCTTCAGCGGGCCCAGGATCAGCGACGTATTCAAAACTTTCTGACCTCAGCAACGCTTAACGTTTTATTTTCTGTAATAAACATTTTGATATTTGGATTTGTGTTGTCTTACTACAGCTTCACAATATTTTTGGTTTTCTTGTGTGGATCAGTTTTGTATGTGGCTTGGACGCTTGTTTTTATGAAGCGCCGTGCAGAGCTAGACTTCAGGTACTTTGACGAGTCATCGGGTAACCAGAGTAGTTTGATTCAGCTCGTGAATGGAATGCAAGAGATAAAGATGAACGGTTCCGAGCGCCGTAGGCGTTGGGAGTGGGAGCAAATTCAGGTTCGCCTTTTTAAAATATCTATTAAAGGTCTATCACTCGCTCAGTGGCAGACTAATGGGTCCTTGCTGATAAATGAAATTAAGAATATTATAATATCATTTATTGCTGCTAAAGCTGTAATTGATGGTCAATTAACATTGGGTATGATGCTCTCCGTACAGTATATTATTGGGCAGCTAAATCTACCTATTAGCAATTTTGTGACTTTCATCCGAGGTGCTCAGGATGCTTATATAAGCCTAGAGCGGCTGGCTGAGATTCATAATCAAGCGGACGAAGAAACTGTGAGTGAAGAGTTAGTGCGGGTTTTGCCTTCGGATCGTACCATTCATATTGAGAATATGAGTTTTCAGTATGGTGAAAAATCATCTCCTTTTGTACTGAAGAATATTACAATGCAGATACCAAAGGGTAAGGTAACTGCTATTGTGGGACCGAGTGGGAGTGGAAAAACTACTTTATTAAAATTGTTGCTGAAATCATATGAGCCGACTAGTGGTAGTGTTAGAATAGGCTACACACAGCTAAGTCAAATTAGTCCTAGGTTTTGGCGTCGTCAATGTGGAGTTGTGATGCAGGATGGTTATATATTTTCGGATTCTATTGCCCGAAATATATCTGAGTCTGATGTAGAAGGCGTGGTGAATAAAGCCAAGCTTTTGGAAGCTGTGCGAATAGCTAATATTGAGGATTTTATTGAGCGTGCTCCAACAGGCTATAACACCCGGCTAGGTGCATCAGGTACTAACATCAGTGGGGGGCAGAAACAGCGTATCTTGATTGCTAGATCTGTGTATAAAAATCCGGATTATTTATTGTTTGATGAGGCTACTAGTTCGTTAGATGCAAATAACGAAAAAATAATTATGGAAAATTTAGAGCAGTTTTATAAAGATAAAACGGTGGTTATTGTGGCGCACCGATTGAGTACGGTTAAAAATGCGGATCAAATTGTTGTTCTTGATGCGGGAGAAATTGTTGAAATTGGTAATCATGATTCTTTGGTGAGTAAAAAGGGATTCTACTACACTCTGGTGAAAAACCAGCTGGAGCTGGGTAATTGACTTGTATAATGCTATGGCTTTGAAAATAGATGAGCTTGATGAGCGCAGTGAAATTGTGCGCGATGTAATAGGACAACCACCCGCATGGCCTATCAGATGGGGTAGTATGTTAATTTTCCTTATTATCGCACTTGCTGTTATAATGTCGGCCATAATTCGTTACCCGGATACTATTATAGGTCAAGTGCAGATATCCACTACTGAGCCACCTATTCGAATTACGGCTCCGGTCGACGCACAAATCCGCAAGCTATTCGTTGTAGACGGTCAATTTGTGCAGGAAGGGGTATATATAGCAGAAACTAGGAGCGTAGCCAGTGGGCAAAGTATGAGCAAGGTCAGGGAAGTTATTAGCCAGGTTGAAGCCTTTATAAAAAATCCTAAACCTGACTTCGTTCCAACTAATCCTTATCTTACGTTAGGTGACGCGCAATTGATGTTTAATAGTTTGCAAAAAGATGTAAGAGACTATACTAGTTTTTTGCGCGACAATTATTTTGCTGAACAAATCAAAACTCTTGAATCGCAAATAGCTGACTATAAATCATTGGACGGAGTGTCTAAAATAGGGAAAGGTATTAAGTTGCAGAATTTGCAGCAGGCAAAAGAGCGCTTTCAGGCACAGAAGCTACTGTATAAGGATAAAGTTATATCTAAATTTGATTTTTTTCAGGAGGAAAGTCGCTACAACGAAGTAAAGCAAAGTTTCGAAGCAGCAAGAGAATCAGAGTTGGAAAATAATATTCTTATTACGGCCAATACTCGGCAAATAAAACAGCTGCGTTTCGACGCCAAAGAGCAGGAGCGTAAGCTGCGTCTAAATGTTCAGCAATCTTTGCTTAATCTGAAAAATCAGATGAGTGAATGGGAGCAAAAAAATGTTTTTATTTCTCCTATCGCTGGCAAAGTAAGTTATTTGAAGCGTATAGTTGATAAGCAATATGTCAAAGCCCAGGAAGAGTTATTTGCTATTGTTCCTGCCGATAGTAACTATATCGCCATTGTGAACGTCCCAACCACTGGCTATGGCAAAGTAGCAGTCGGTCAGCGGGTGCAGATTCGATTAGAAAATTATCCGACGGTGCAATTTGGTGTGTTGGTAGGAAAGATCAGGAAGCTTTCCTACCTGGCCAATGAGAAAACCTATTTCGCGGAAGTAATGCTACCCAAAGGCCTAACGACCAACTATCTGAAAACCCTTCCTTACCATCCCGAAATGGGCGGAATAGCGGAAATTGTAACGGAGGATTTAAGTTTGCTGGAACGGATATTCTATAGCATTAGGGAAATATTCGGTGAGTCTTTTTCTAAGCGCACCACCGTCTCCTGAAAAATCAGGATAAGTGTACTATAAAGAATAACTGCCGGCTGTGCCGTAGCGCGTGCATTTTCCCTAAAGCATATGGGTGAAATTTCTTTCTTGTCCGTGGTCCTGTTGAGCTGTGGGATGTGGTCGGAGCCGACGGGGCCTAATACCTGCGTCGCACGGTTGCGGGTCGAACCAGACCGGCATTGGGTGGAATCGGACACCCGGCTCGACTTTGCCTGCGCGCAGCCGCTGGATAGTATCCGGCTGGTCTTGCAGGGCGACATGGTAGTGAAGCGCGTGCAGGGGCGGCAGGTGGCTGGCTTCCGCACCATTGCCGACCCCACGAACCAGCGTGATACGCTGGTGGTGCGGTTTCGGGAGTCGATGCCGGCCGGCCGCCGCGTACTGCTGCGGGTAGCAGCCGAAGGAGAAGTGATGGAAGCACACTTGAGCAGTGCGGTGAATTCGTTTTCGCCCGCCTGGACGGAGTGGACCGAGCAGACGGCTATTATACCAACCGTGTTGTTGTCGGGCAGCGCGGCACGCTTTGCTTATGAACTGCAAATGGCGCTTCCCGTGGATTATACTCTGCAGGCCGCCGGACGGGTTGTGGCGGTGCGTGCTGGGCGGTGGGTGGTGAAAGACAGTATCGGTGGGCACTTCGGAGTATATTTTGCCAAGCCGCTTCAGCAGCGCCAAACGCGCGTGCAGGGCATTACGCTGGCCATAACGCAGCCAGCGGGTGCCGATTCCGTTCGGCAGCAGGTAGTAGCTACCGCCGCCGCTGCCGCCACTTTCTACAACGCGCTGCTGGGTCCGCAGCAACAACTTACGTACGTAAAGATGATTGTGCCGCCTCGCCCCGGCAGTGGTGCCCCTGCGGGCTGGAGCTACGCGGTACCCGGGGGCATTATCCGGCTACAGCTGACCGGCAACCGGGTCAATGACTTTTACAGCATCGGGCACGAGCTAGCCCATCAATGGTGGTACGCGGCTCCGTTCAGCAACACGAACTACCAGAGTTTTCTCAACGAAGGGTTTGCAGAATACTGCTGTTTGCTGTTCTACCGGTCTGAGTTCGGACAGGAAGCTTTTGCCCAGCTCCTGACCCGCTACCAGCGCATAGCCGAAAGCCTGGGCAGTATCCGGTTGATGCCCGGCGGGCTGGCTGAAAAGCAGCGAAATCAATACACGTACATCAAGGCGGCCTACACCCTCTACCAGCTAGAGCAGAAAATAGGCGCGCCGGCCATGCAGCGCCTGTTGCAGGAAGCCCTGCGGCAGCATCCCCAGAGCTACCAGCAGTGGTTGGAGTTGGTAGAGCAGCAGCAGGGGCCCGCGGCGCGGCAGTTCTACGAATCTGTTTTCTAGACCAAATCCGAGGTGCGCGCACATCAACCCAGAAGCCGCTTTAAGGTACCCCGCGCTACCGACCAGTCACCGTTTGGGCTTGCAGCAGGGTTTCTAACTCATAAAGCGTTATCTGGTGCGGGTAGTTAGCGTATGCCTCGTTGTCTTCGTTCAGCCGGTAGCCCTGCCTGTAATACGCCTGGCCCAGCCGAAGGTGCCGGGTGGCTTCGCCGTTCTTTTTCCGCGCCAGATATACCTGTGCCAGGTAATAGTGGGCGTCGGGAAACTGCGGGTTGAGACGCAGGCAATAGGTTAGGTAGTGTGTTGCCTGGGGGTAGTCCTGCATTTCATAATACAGGACACCCGCGTAGAATAAGCTATTGAAATGGGGCGGGCGTTGCGGGTGCCCCTGCGTTTGCTGGGCAATGTCAAGCCTGAAGCTAGCGGCAGCCTGTGCGTAATGTCCCAGCTCCAGGTTGCACAGTCCTTCGTAAAACGGATACGTATGGTCCATCTCGTAACCGCCGGGCACTAGCCGCCGGGCTTGTTGAAAATCCAGCAGGGCCCCTGCATAGTCTTTGGTGAAGATACATTTGAGAAAGCCCCGGTAAGCTGTCCACGTTTTGGGGTCCAGCGCTACGGCCTTGTCTTCCAGCGGAAAGGCTGTAGCGTAGTCACCTTTCTTGAGGTAGGGAATCGCCTTTTCTCGGTACGCCACAGCGATAGTGGGGCACGCGGCAATCAGACTATCGCAGTATTTCTCCCAATTCGGGTGATTGTAGCCATACACGGCCGCGCCTTTGTCCAGGTATTTGGCCACTAGGCTATCCGCATAGTGCCGATCCTGGCAAGCTGCCCTTGCCGCTGGTGGAGCAGGCGCCGGCTGGCAGCGGCCTGCCATCAGCAAGGCTGACGCGCTAAGGAATAATAGCAGCCACTTTCCCATCGCGCAGCTTAAAACTGAGAAAAGCAATGTAGTTAATCGGGGTATCGTTGCGGCCCCGGGCCTTTTTCCACTGATTAAGCGTTTTCAAATACGCGAACAGGTCAGCAACCAGTTGTTTGTCAAACTGGAAAGGCTGGTAAGCCTCGTTGGTTTGCAATACCTGAACGCGGGGTAGCATCTGGCCTTCACAGTCGATAACAAATCGAAAAGTAACGTACCCGGAGCCGGTATAAGGCTTAGCGCGGGCCGCGAGAAACCGCTGGGCCTCGTGGAGCAAAGTAGCCGAGCTACGGGGATATTTAGCGTCGACCCCCAAGCTGTAGTACTGCGCAAAGATTGCGCTACATGCGGGGTTGCTGCGCCGGGTCGTATCCATGTAATCGGCTCCCGCGAGCCGGAAATTCTGGGCCGCAGCTGGTAGAGCCAAGCCGGCCGCTGCGCTCAGCAACAGCAGCAGCCGACTCAGAAAAGCACAAGGGCAGCAACAAGTAAGCATAAAAGCCAGACCTTAATAGTCCGCGTAAGGTAGGCGTAGATCAGCAGTGCTGAGCCAGCCTTACTGGGCTTCAGAAATACAAAAGTAGTGCCCGCAAACGCCGCTTTTCAGGGCTTCTTCTACACCGACAGCGCCACTTGCTGCTTGAGGTGCACGAGCATGTCCTGGGTCATTTTGTCCAGGTCGAAGTCGGGTTGCCAGCCCCAGTCCTGGCGGGCGCGGCTGTCGTCGATGCTGGCGGGCCAGGAGTCGGCAATCTGCTGGCGCGAGTCGGGCTGGTAGGTCACCCGGAAGTCGGGCAGGTGGCGCTGGATGCTGGCCGTAATTTCCTTGGGTGAGAAGCTCATGGCGCCCAGGTTGTAGCTGCTGCGGATCTTGATCTGCTCGGCCGGGGCGTGCATCAAGTCCAGCGTGGCTTTCAGCGCGTCGGGCATGTACATCATCGGCAGGTAAGTATCTTCCGACAGGAAGCACTCGTAGTTCTGCCCCGCCACGGCTTTGTGGTAGATATCCACGGCGTAGTCGGTGGTGCCGCCGCCGGGCAGGCTCTTGTAGCCAATCAGGCCGGGGTAGCGCAGGCTGCGCACGTCCAGGCCGTGTTTCTTGAAGTACCACTCGCACCACTGCTCCCCGGCCAGCTTGCTGATGCCGTAGATGGTGTTGGGGTTCATGATGGTGAGCTGGGGCGTGTTTTCGCGCGGGGTATCGGGGCCAAACACGGCAATGCTGCTGGGCCAGTACACCTGCTGCACGCCCAGGTCCACCGAGGCGTCGAGCACGTTGAACAGCCCGTCCATATTCAGCTGCCAGCCAAACTTGGGGTTCTTCTCGGCCGTGGCCGAGAGCAAGGCCGCCAGGTGGTAGACCTGCTTGGGCTTGTACTGGCGCATTACTTCTTCCAGGCGGTTTTTGTCGAGCACGTCGAGCAGCTCAAACGGGCCGGCTTCCTGCGTTTCGGCGTCTTTGGGCGCCCGCACGTCGGCGGCCACCACGTGGGCGGCCCCGTAGCGCTGGCGCAGTTCGTGGGTGAGTTCGAGGCCAAGCTGGCCGCCGGCACCGATAACGAGGATAGTGTCGCTGGGAGTAGATTGCATGTTGACGGGAGAAGAGGGTGGGGGTGGGGGCTACAAAGATACCGCACGGCGCGCTTACTCCGGTGCCGGGGCCGCCGCCCGAATGGTACGTAAGTCGCCCCGGCCGGGGTTGGCCGGGTAAGTGGCTTGGGGCTAATCCATTGCTGCGCGGTACAAGATTTTGCCCGGCTGCCAACCCCCGGCTGCCCACCACGGCTCCGATGCTGTACGGCCCCGGGGCCCGCTGTTTTAACCGCTTTTACTATACTGCGCCATGCGTCAGGTCTTTATCATCGTGAGTCTGCTCCTGAGCCTAGCCCCGGGTGGCTTGGCCCAAACCCCAGCGCCCGTAGTCTACCGCAACCTGGTGATGGAGGGCGGCGGCATCCGGGGCATAGCCTACGGCGGGGCGTTGCAGGAGCTGGAAAACCACGGCGTGCTGGCCGGCATCCGGCGCGTGGGCGGCACCTCGGCCGGGGCCATTCAGGCCGCGCTGCTGGCCGTGGGCTACTCGCCGGCCGAAATCATTGCCGTGGTCAACGACATGCCGGTGCAGCGCCTCAACGACGGCCGCCTGATTTTCTTCGGGGGCAGCACCCGGCTCATCAAGCAGTACGGCTGGTACCGCGGTGACCAGTTTACCCGGTTTATGGGCGAGCTGGTGGAGCGCAAAACCCACGACCCGAACCTCACGCTGGGCCAGTTCCACGACCTAGTCCGGCAGGACTCGCTGCACTACCGCGACCTGTACACCACCGGCACGAACCTTACCACCCAGCGCGTGCAGGTGTTCAGCCACGAAACCCACCCCGACATGCGCGTGGCCGATGCCGTACGCATCTCCATGAGCATTCCGCTCTATTTCCGGGCCGTGCTGCTCGATGCCCAAGGCCACGTGGTGCGGCAGCCCGCCAAAGGCCAGCCGGTGCAGGTGCTGGTGGATGGCGGCCTGCTGGCCAACTACCCCATCGACCTGTTCGACCAGCCCCGGTACCGGCCCGGTGCCAGCGGGGCCGGACCGGCGGCCGTGAATCCCGAAACGTTGGGCCTGCGCCTCGACCGGCCCGAGCAGATTGCCTACGACACGCTGGCTACCGGCCGCCAGCAGCTGGCCCCGTATGTCATCAACAGCTTTGGCAGCTACGTAGGTGCCCTCTACAACGTGGCCCTGGAAAACCTCAACCCGCCCCGCGCCACCGACTGGCCCCGTACCGTCAGCATCAGCACCGCCGGCTTCAACCCCAAAATAAAGCGCATATCGGCGCAGCAGAAGCAGCAGCTCCTGGACAGTGGCCGCGCCGGGGTGCAGCAGTTTCTGAGCCGCCGGTAACCCCACCCCAACCTTCGCCGCGACACCCCACCCCAACCCCTCCCCTCGGGAGAGGGGCTTAGGTTAGTATTGCAATGACTTCTACTTCTACTAGTGTCGTTGCCAAAGTAAAATAAGCCCCTCTCCCGGAGGATTCCGCGCATTAAGCGGAGAAGGCTTGGGGTGGGGTTCGTATCTTTGCCGTACCCCACTCACCAAGTCACTCATTCACTCATTCACCGCATGTACACCACCCTCCAGCCCGATCTGCAGCAGCAGCTCCAGGAAATCAAAGACAACGGCCTGTTCAAGAAGGAGCGGGTAATTACCTCCGCCCAGGGGGCCGAAATTGAAACCCAGGAGGCGGGCGAGGTGCTGAACTTCTGCGCCAACAACTACCTGGGCCTCTCGTCGCATCCCGAGGTCATCAAGGCCGCCAAGCACGCCATTGACACCCACGGCTACGGCATGTCGTCGGTGCGCTTTATCTGCGGTACCCAGGACATTCACAAGCAGCTCGAAGCCAAGCTGGCCGAGTTTCTGGGCACCGAGGACACGATTCTCTACGCCGCCGCCTTCGACGCCAACGGCGGGGTGTTCGAGCCCCTGTTCAACGAGCAGGACGCCATTATCAGTGATGCCCTGAACCACGCCAGCATTATCGACGGGGTGCGCCTCTGCAAGGCCCAGCGCTACCGCTATACCCACAACGACATGGCCGATCTGGAACTCCAGCTCCAGGATGCCGTGCAGAAAGGCACCCGCCACCGCATCATCGTCACCGACGGCTCGTTCTCGATGGACGGCACCATCGCCCAGCTCGATAAAATCTGCGACCTGGCCGACAAGTACCAGGCCCTGGTCATGATTGACGAGTGCCACTCGATGGGCTTCCTGGGCAAAACCGGCCGCGGCACCCACGAGTACCGCGACGTGCTGGGCCGCGTCGATATCATCACCGGCACGCTGGGCAAAGCCCTGGGCGGCGCTATGGGCGGCTTCACCTCGGGCCGTAAGGAAATCATTGAGATGCTGCGCCAGCGCAGCCGGCCGTATTTGTTCTCCAACACCCTCGCGCCCGCCATCGTGGGGGCCTCGCTGCGGGTGCTGGAGCTGCTGACCGAAAGCACCAAGCTGCGCGACCAGCTCGAGGAAAACACCAAGTACTTCCGCGAGAAGATGACCGCGGCCGGCTTCGACATCAAGCCCGGCGAGCACCCCATCGTGCCCGTTATGCTCTACGACGCCAAGCTCAGCCAGGAGTTTGCGGCCCGCATGCTGGAAAAGGGTATTTACGTGGTGGGCTTCTACTTCCCCGTGGTGCCCAAGGGCCAGGCCCGCATCCGGGTGCAGCTGAGCGCGGCCCACACCCGCGCCCACCTCGATAAAGCCATTGCCGCCTTCATCGAGGTCGGCCAGGAGCTGGGTACGCTCAAGGACCGCTCGGCCGAGCGGCCCGAAGCCGGCCAGGTCGTGACCAACACGCCGTAAGCGGCCGGAGGCCCCGTTCCCGCTCCAATGCGAAGCGGCGGCCCCAAAATAAATATTCCCAAGAAGGGCCGGCTGCTATCCAGGTAGTCGGCCCTTTTTCTATCTTCCCCTACGCTCCGCTTATCCGCTATCCGACCTATTGCCGCGTGTCCCAATCCTCACTTTTATCCCCGTATCAATCCGCATGGCATCCCCCTTTAAAAACCGGTTCAAAAACTTCTTCCTGAGCAAAAGCATCAGCCGGGAGAGCATGAAAAAGCTGGTGGCCGACCACCTCGACGCGCTGGAGGCCGCCCAGCAACCCGCCGGGGCCCCCGACACCGCCGCCATGGCCGCCCGGCTGCGGCCCCTGTTCGAACAGTTTCAGGTGGGGCTCGGCAGCAGCGCCGCTTCGCAAGCCCAGCGCGGCACCCACACCGGCAGCGTTGCCGACACGCTTGAGGCGCTGAGAAACTACCCCGCCGAAATTGCCCGCGTCCATATTCTGCCCAAGCACGACGATAAATCGGCGACCTACCGGGAGTTTTTCCCGCAGGGGCGCACGGCTTTCACTACGGCCTCCCAAAAAACCATCGGCACGCTGGTGCGCGCCTTTGCGGAAACGGCAGACAAATATGCGGCGGTGGTACCCGTGGCGGCCGTCGCCGAGCTGCAAAAACGGCTCAAAAACTTCGAAGAAGCCTCTACCCGGCAGGGCAAAGTCGTGAAAGTGACCAAGGACGGCAGCCAGGCCATCGGCAAAGACCAGCGTGCCCTGGGGGTGCTGCTGTTCGCCCACTACGGAGCCCTCGTGAGTGCGTTTGCCGAAACCCCGGCCCAGGCCGAACCCTACTTCGACTTTTCGGTGCTGCCGGCCAGCCAGCGCAAGAAGTCCAAGAAAACCGCTGACGCCCCCGGTAAATAGGCCTGGGGGCATCTCAACCGGGGCCGCCGCTGCCGCGAGCCGCTTTCCGGGCCTCAGTACCAGGCGGCCTCTCGCTGCCCCGGTTATCCTGCCAGCCCCTTAGGAGAAGCCGTTCCGGCATCTGGAATGGGCTTCAAGTCGTTTCGAAGGTCGTTCTGGAATCCGGAAGGGCCTTCGAAACGACTTGAAGCCCATTCCGGATTCCGGAACGGCCATAAAAACGTTTCGAAGGCCATTCCGGAATTCGGAACGAAGTAAAAAACGATTGGAAGGCCATTCCGGAATTCGGAATGGCCTTCAGGCGCTTACGAAAGCCGTTCCGGATTCCGGCGTGGTGCTACCTCGGTAAGCACGCCCCGGCTACGTGGCAAGCGCCCTTAATTGGGAGGCGGACGGTGCATTCGGGGCGGCTTTTGCCTATCTTGCCCCGCCGCGCGCTGGTGTTGCCACCGGCTGCCGGGCTGCTTGCCGCTCTTTCCCTACCTCCCCCTATTCGCCGCCCGCTATGAAGCAGGAACTAAGCAATGCCTTTGGCAAAGTCTACCTGACCATCGACTACGTAGCCTCCCACAACTGGGTGTACAACAACTGGGTGGGCTACCAGACCCACGCCGGTATCGTGGACGGGGCCAACGCCTGCCTGACGCACATTGCCCGGCACCGCTGCCCCTACCTGCTCAACGACAACAGCCTGGTTATCGGGCCCTGGGACCACGCCGTGGAGTGGATAGCCCAGGACTGGACGCCCCGCGCCATTGCCGCCGGCCTCACTCATTTCGCCCACGTCGTCAGCCCCGAGTCGTTCGCGGCCCTGTCGGCGCAGGCCATGCACACCAGCATCGGCGCTAATTTCCAAATGCGGATTTTCGGCGACCTGCCCGAGGCGCAAGCCTGGCTGCGGCAGGCCCAGCAGGCCGTCGCTGCCCCGCTGTAGGCGTCGGCAGGGCCGAAAAGCGCGTTAGGCGGCTACTTCGGCGGCAGCCGAAGCCGACGGGCTGGCCGCCTTCGGAGCCGCGTCGAACAGGAACTCGTTCAGGCGGGCCCGCAGATCGGAGGACGACAGATTGCGGTACACCTCGCCGCCCCGCACCAGCGAAATCTGCCCGGTTTCCTCGCTCACTACCAGCACGACCGAGTCGGTCACTTCCGTCAGGCCGATGGCGGCGCGGTGGCGCAGGCCCATAGAAGCGGGCACGTCGGGGTTTTCGCTCACGGGCAGAATGCAGCGCGCCGCCTTGATGCGGTTGCCGGCAATAATCACGGCCCCGTCGTGCAGGGGCGAGGTTTTGTTGAAGATGGACATGAGCAGGCGCTTGCTCACGGTGGCGTCGATCAGGTCGCCGGAGTCGCCGTAGAACTTCAGATCCGACACCATCTGGAAGGCAATCAGGGCCCCGGTGTTTTTGCCGGCCAGGCTTTTGGCCGCTTCCACGAAGGGCGTGATGCTCATGCGCTCGGCGGGCGCGTCGCGCCGCCACGGAAACACCCGCATCCTATCAAACGCCGTGGCCTTGCCGATGGTGAGCAGGAAGCGGCGGATTTCCTGCTGAAACAGGATGATGCTGGCCAGCACCCCCACGCTCATAAACTGCCCCAGGATGCTGGTGAGCAGCTCCATGCCGGCGGCCTTTACTACCAGGTAAAGCAGGTAGATGGACATCAAGCCCAGGAAAATCTTCAGCGCCACGCTTCCCGTCAGCAGCTTATAGAGCTGATAAAACAGCACCGTAACCAGCAGCACGTCCACGACGTCTATCCAGCCAATGCGCAGGAAGCCGATGCTGAAGGTGCCAATCACGGGGACGAGGGAAGGTAGGTGTTGGAAACGAGCCGCACGGTTTGCACGGCCTCGGCTACGTCGTGTACGCGCAAGAGCCGGGCGCCGTTGAGCAGGGCAATGGTATTGACGGCGACCGTGCCGCTGAGGGCCGCGTCGGGGGTGAGGTCCAGGGTCTTGTAAACCATGGCTTTACGCGAGAGGCCGGCCAGGATGGGCAGGCCCAGCAGTTGCAGCTCTCGCAGATAGGCCAGCAGCTCGTGGTTCTGGGCGGCCGTCTTGGCAAAGCCAAAGCCGGGGTCCAGAATGATATCCGTCACGCCCACGGCGCGCAGCCGGGCCACTTTGTCGCGGAAGTAGCGCACCAGCTCCAGCACCAGCCCGTCGGGGTAGTCGGTGAGCTGCTGCATGGTCTGGGGCGTGCCGCGCATGTGCATCAGCACGTAGGGCACCTGCAAGCGGCCGGCGGTGGCAAACATGGCCTCGTCGAGCTCCCCGCCGCTGATGTCGTTGAGGATGTCGGCCCCGGCGGCTACGGCGGCGCAGGCCACGCCCGCGCGGAAGGTGTCGATGGAGAGAAAAGCTTCGGGAAAAGCGCGGCGCAGGGCCTCAATGGCGGGCAGCACGCGGCTTTTTTCCTCGTCTTCGCTGATGTGCTCGGCGCCGGGCCGCGAGGAGTAGCCACCCACGTCCAGCACGCGGGCCCCGGCCGCCAGCATGGCTTCGGCGCGGTGCAGCAGGTCGGTGGGGCCGGCCACGCGGCTCCGGGCGAAGAACGAATCCGGGGTCAGGTTCAGGATGCCCATGACCTGGGGCGCGGCCAGATTCAGGACGCGCCCACCGGGGCAACGCAGGGTTTGCCTCGGAGAAAAACACGTATCTTTCGCAGCCTGGACCGACATGAGCAAAGAGGCTAAAAACCGGGATTCTTAAAAGTAGGCCGAAAATTTTGAGTAACCAAACCCAGCACGAGTACGACCAGGTTATTGGCCGCTGCCGCCACCTGTTCCTGGCCAAAACCCACGACTACGGTACCGCGTGGCGCATTCTGCGCCTGCCCTCCGTCACCGACCAGATCTACATCAAGGCCCAGCGCATCCGCTCCATTCAGGAAAAGGGCGTGCAGCTGGTGGCCGATGGGGTGGAGGAGGAGTTCGTGGCCATCATCAACTACTGCATCATTGCCCTGATGCAGCTGCGCCTGCCCGCCGATGCGCCCCTGGACCTGGACCCGGCGGAGGTGGCCGCCGCCTACGACGAGCAGGTGGCCGAAAACCGCCGGCTGCTGTTTGCCAAAAACCACGACTACGGCGAGGCCTGGCGACAGATGCGGGTGGAAAGCATCACCGACATCATCCTGATGAAATTGCACCGTACCAAGCAGATTGAAGATCTGGCGGGTCTGACGCGGGTGTCGGAAGGCGTGGACGCCAACTACCGCGACATGCTCAACTACGCGGTATTCGTGCTGATTAAGATGGGGTTTGCCGACCCTAACGCCTAGTTTTGTAGGAGCTTAGCGGCCGGCGGAGTACTTTTCGGGCCGGTCGGTGGCGCAACCTCTGTCCGACGGCCCGGTTAGTTTCCCGTATGAGGCGCTATAGCCGCACCGTGCGGCCCTTCTCCACGCTATTACGACTCACGTCCCTACTCTTAAGTCCCCCATGAGACTCATTACCCGAATCTGCTGGCTGCTGCTGGGCGCGCTGTTTATCTTTTCCGGACTGGTCAAGCTCAACGACCCCATCGGCACGGCCTACAAGCTGGAGGAGTACTTTGAGGTGTTTGCCGCCTCCGTACCTAGTCTGGCCAGCTTCTTTCTGTGGTTCAAGGACAGCGCCCGGCTGTTGTCGCTCTTGCTCAGCTCCCTGGAAGTAATTCTGGGCGTGGCCCTGCTGCTGCGCTGGTATTTGCGCCAGACGCTGTGGGTGCTGCTGGTGCTGCTGGTGTTTTTCACCTTCCTTACGTTCTACTCGGCGGCCTTCAACAAGGTAACGGACTGCGGCTGCTTCGGCGACTTTATCAAGCTCACACCCTGGACGTCGTTCAGCAAGGACGTGTTCCTGCTCGTGCTCTGGGCCGTGGTGTTTTTCAATCAGCGCTACCTGCGCCGGGTGTTTGCCCGCGGCATGCTGGGCATCATGTACATGACGCTGGCTTCGGCCGTGGCCATCGGCATCGGGGTGCGGGCCCTGGGCCACCTGCCCTACTTCGACTTTCTACCTTACAAGGTCGGCAACGACATCGGCAAGCTGATGAAGGCCTCGGCGCCGCTGCGCTACAAGTACATCATGGAGAAGAACGGGGAAAGCCAGGAGTTTACCGAATACCCCACCGACACCACCTGGAAGTACAAGCAGATGGTGGCTCTGAACCCCGAAGCCGGCCCCAAAATCACCGATTTCAAGGTCTGGAACGACAAGGGCGACTACACCCAGGAGCTGTTGCAGGGCAATAAGCTGGTGCTCATCATTCAGAGCACCGACCACGCCGACCGGGACCGGTTCGAAATGATCAACAAGCTGATTCTGTCGGCCGATTCGTCGCAGAAGAAGATTACGCCCCTGGTCATTACCAGCAGCAGCCCGGCCGAGTTCGATGCCTTCCGCCACGAAGTCAACCTGTCGGCCCCGTTCTACTACGCCGATGCGACGGTGCTCAAATCCATGATTCGCTCGAACCCGGGCTTTATGCTGCTCAAGGACGGCGTGGTGAAGGGCAAGTTCCACTACCACGACATTCCGAGCCGCGCCAAGCTGGAGGAGCTGCTGTAGTTGGTAATTTAAAACCAGAACGCGAGATTCCTCGGCAAGCTCGGAATGACGTTCTCTTAATTCTATCCCATGATTTCCTTCGTGTTGCGGCGGCTGTTGCAGGGCATACTGGTGCTGGCCGGCGTGGCCCTCACCGTGTTTTTCCTGTTCACGGTGCTGCCCGGCGACCCGGTGGCGCTGCTGGCCGGCCAACGCTCGGATGCGGCCACCCGCGCCGCCATTGCCGCCGACCTGGGCCTCGACCAGCCCGTGCCGGTGCAATTGGTGGGCTACCTGAACGACGTGTCGCCGGTGGGCGTGCACCCGCGCGACTCGGCCGGGGTAGCCAAGTACGGCGGCGTGGCTTTGCTGCCGCTCGGCACCAAGGCCGTGGTGCTGAAAGTGCCGTACCTGCGCCGCTCCTTCCAAAGCAACAAGGACGTACTGAGCATTCTGGCCGACCACTTCACCGGCACGCTGTGGCTGGCGTTGGCGGCCATGCTGCTGGCGGCGGTGCTGGGCATCGGCTTCGGCATCGTGGCGGCGCTGCGGCCCCATTCCTGGCTCGACCGGGCCCTGATTACGACGTCGGTGCTGGGTATTTCGGTGCCTTCGTTCGTGGCCGGCATCCTCATTGCCATGACGTTCGGGTTTTACTGGAGCCGCTGGACCGGCCTGAACCTGACCGGGCAGCTCTACGAAACCGACCCCTTCACGGGCCGCCACCTGGTGCTGCGCAACCTGCTGCTGCCGGCCTTCGCGCTGGGCATCCGGCCGCTGGCCGTCATCACCCAGCTCACGCGCAGCTCCATGCTCGACGTGCTCAGCCAGGATTACATCCGCACGGCGCGGGCCAAGGGCCTGTCGGGCTACCGCGTGGTGGTGGGCCACGCCCTCAAGAATGCCCTGAACCCGGTAATCACGGCCGTTTCGGGCTGGCTGGCGTCGCTCATGGCGGGAGCTTTCTTCATCGAGTACATCTTCAACTGGAAAGGGCTGGGCACCGTGACGCTGCGGGCCGTCGAAAACCTGGATTTTCCGGTGGTCATGGGCGCTACCATCTTCATTGCCTTCCTGTTCGTGGTGGTCAACATCGTCGTCGACGTGCTCTACGCCCTGCTCGACCCCCGCGTGAAGCTCAGTTAAGGTGCTAATTGTTAATGTGCGAATGTGCTGATGTGGGTGAATGTGAGAAATGCATCATTAGCACATCAGCACATTTTCCACATTTCGCACATTAACACCACATTCGCACATTAACAATTAGCACCTTAACCAAGATGCGCCTGTACTTGATTGGCATGCCGGGAGCCGGCAAAACGACCCTGGGCCGGGCGCTGGCTACGGCCTACGAAGTGCCCTTCCGCGACCTGGACGCCGAAATCGTGCGGCGGGAGCGGCGCACGGTGGCCGATATTTTTGCCACCGACGGCGAGGCGTACTTCCGGGCCCGGGAAGCCGAAGTGCTACGCGAAGTGGTGGCCGAGCTGCCCGCCGTGGTGCTGGCTACGGGCGGGGGCACGCCCTGCTTCCACCAGAATCTGGAGGTGCTGCTGGCCACGGGCCACACCCTCTACCTGGAGGTGCCGGTGGAGGAGCTGGTAGCCCGCTTGCAGCGCGCCGCCGCCAGCCGGCCGCTGCTGGCCCAGTCGGCTGGCCCGGCCGAGCTGGAAGCCCGTTTGCGCGAAACCTTAGCGGCCCGGGAACAGTTTTATAACCGCGCCCCGCTGCGCTGTAAGGGCCCTTCCTGCACCGTAGCGGCAGTGCGGCAGCTGCTGCACCAGTACCGGGTGAGTAGCTAACCCGAGCACTTCTGCGTATTCGGCGCAGTGTTTGTGCGTCTCTGCGTACTTTTGCCTTTTCCAAAAGCTGATCATTCCTATGAATTCCGCTCCTTCCTCACCGGCCCTCGACACGGCTCCTTCCCCGGTAAAAACACCTGACCAGATCAAGCCCAAGCACAAAGGGTCGGCGCAGCTGTTCAAAAACCCCGTGCTGGAGCGTCTCACGCACACGCACATAGCCCTGCCCGTCTCCATCTTCCTGTTGACGGCCGCCGGCAGCCTGTACTACGGCCTGACGCGCGGCTTTATCAGCGGGGTATCGGCTTTCGGGCTGTTTCTGCTGGGCTGGTTTATGTTCACCTTCGTGGAGTATGCCATGCACCGCTACCTCTACCATATTCCGGCCACCACGCCCAAGCGGGCCAAGTTTCAGTACACCATGCACGGGGTGCACCACGAGTATCCCAAGGATAAAACCCGCCTGGCCATGCCGCCCATCATTACGGTGTTCGTGGCTTCGCTGCTGTTCTTCATCTTCCGCTTCATTTTCAGCAGCTACGCCTTCGGTATCCTGGCGGGCTTCACGTTTGGCTATGCGCTCTACCTGTTCGTGCACTACGCCATCCACGCCTACGCCCCGCCCAAGAACTTCCTGAAAGTGTGGTGGACGCACCACGCCCAGCACCACTACCGGCAGGACGAAATTGCCTTCGGCGTGTCGTCGACGCTCTGGGACCATATCATCGGCACCATGCCCAAGAAAGCGGAAAGCAAGTAGCGCCGCTACGCTGCCCATACTGAGCCCGGCTTCGCAAGAGCCGGGCTTTTTTGTGGCTCAACCTTAACAATGGGTGGCAAAGTATAATTAATCGAAGACTTTTTTACGGTCTATTAGGGCTTATATAATTCTATATTTTTCCAATAAAATTAAAATAAGTCAATGGTTTTATGGCTTTTATGGGAACTAATTATATATTTTTGATTGGTGCGCGGTAACCGTCCGTACTACTGGATGGAGGCTGCCTTGCCATTTCGTTCCACTCTATCCCCACCTATGAAGACACGTTACTTTCTCCTGCTGCTCGCGGCGCTTGGCTTGGGCACGGCACCGGCCACGGCTCAGTATCAGTTCAAAAACCAGCCCGATGCTACCTCCGCCGGCCTGGGGGCCTACGTGCAGAGCTTCAACTCGCTGGCTAACACCAAGGCCAATTTCAACAGCAACACCACGCTGCCCGGCGTGTACGCCCGCTTCACGCTGGCTAGCTTCGGTGCCAGCGAGTTCGAGTCGTACCAGCGGCTGAGCACGCCCGCCAAGCTGGCCCCCGACGACGGCTCGGAAGGCAACGCCACCGCCTCCACCGTCGATGCCGACGGTACGCCGCACGGGGCCGCGTGGTACCATTTCGGCACCAGCGGCAGCCTCGACCGGGCCCTGGGCGGCATTGCCTCCACCAACATAACCGCCGGCGTAGGCTACATCGGCATCCGGCTGAGAAACAGCTCGTCGGTGCCCATCAAGAACCTGGAAATAAAGTACGCCATGGAGCAGTGGTACAACTCCAGCAACACCCAGGAAGCCACCATGCGGGTGCACTACCGGCGCTCCACCACGCCCATCACCCAGCTCACGACCGGCACCTGGACGCCCGTTGGCGAGCTGGACGTGCCGGCCCCGTCTACCAGCACGGCCATTACCCCGCGCGACGGCAACGCGGCCACCAACCGGCGCGTGGTGCAGGCCAAGCTGCTCGGGGGCAGCGGCGTGGTGCTGGCTCCCGGCGAGGAAATCATGGTGCGCTGGTCGTACGTGTTCAACTCGGCCAGCAACGGCAACGGCTTGAGCATCGACGACGTGGTTATCACGCCCGAAACCAATATTTTCTACTCGGAAGCTACCGGCGACCTGACCGATAAGAACAGGTGGGGCATCAACACCGACGGCAGCGGCACCAAGCCCCACAACTTCGCCGTCGACAACACCACCTTTTACGTGCGCGGCACCGATTCCCTGGCTAACCGCATTTCCAGCTCCTGGGCCATCACGGGCACCAACTCCAAGCTCGTGGTGGGCACGGCCAGTGAGCGGGCCGTGCTTTACCTCGACAACGCGGCCAGCCTGACGGCCACCGTCGACGTTACGTCGGGGTCCCGTTTGCGCATTGCCAAAACCCAGAATACGCTCACGCTGGGCACCCTGAACCTGCAAAGCGTGGTGGAATACCTCAACAGCAGCACCGCCACTACCCAGCGGGTAAACGGCGGCAGCTACGGCATTTTGAAGCTGAACGGCACCGGCCCCAAAACCCTGGCCGGCCCCGTGCTGGTAACCAGCGACCTGGCCTTTACCAGCCCCGGCCTCTCGACCCTGACCCTGGCGGACCACGACCTGACCATCCTGAAAAACGGGCGGGTACGGACCCTGGCGGGTACGGCCTTTTTCGTGACCAACGGCAAAGGCGGCCTGCGGCAAACGGTCAGCAGCACGGGCGAGGAGGTAACCTTTCCCGTAGCCACCACGGCTACCGCCGCCGACTACACGCCCATCGTATTGTCGCAGACGGCGGCCAGCTCGGAGGATACCTACAAGGTGCGGGTGGCCGGCAACGTGTACCGCAACTACGACGCGAATGAAGTGGGCACCGGGGTAGTGACGGAGGGCGTGGTGAAGAAAACCTGGTTTGTGAGCGAAGAGGTGCCCGGCAACTCCGACATTACCCTGCAAGCCTTCTGGGACCCGAAAGACGAGGGCACCGGCTTCGACGACGCCAATGCCTTCGTGGACCATTACACCACGGGCCTGAGCTGGGACCGGGTGAAGCAGACGCCCGGCGCGGTGCCTGCGGCCAACAAGAAAGCCGCCAAGCGGGGAGGAGTCAAGAACTTCTCGCCGTTTGCCGTGGCCTCGCGCACCGGGGGCGTGCTGCCCGTCACCCTGACCGCCTTTACCGCCCAGCGTAGCGCGGCCACCGTGGCCTGCGCCTGGGCTACGGCCACCGAAACCAACAGCGCCTACTTCGTGGTGGAGCGCAGCGCCAACGCCGCCACCTACGCCGAAATCGGGCGGGTAGCCGGGGCCGGCACCAGCACCCGGCCCCACTCGTACGCCTTCATTGACCAGCAGCCCCTGACCGGTACGACCTATTACCGCCTGCGTCAGGTCGATACAGACGGCAGCACGGCTTTTTCGCCGGTGGCCGTGGTGCAGGGCGGAGCGGCTTCCGCCGATTTTGCCATTACCCCCAATCCCGGCGCCGGGCGGTATGAGCTGCGCACCAACTTCCGGGAGGCCACCCAACTGCGGGGCCGCGTCGTGAACCTGCTGGGGCAGTCGGTGCTGGAGCTGAACGAGCCGGTGGCGGCCGGGGAGGCCCGCCTGCCGCTGCTGCTGACCGGGCAGCCCGCCGGCCTCTACCTGGTGCAGCTGGCTACCGCCGCCGGCCCCGTAGTGCTGCGGGTGGTGAAAGAGTAACCGCTTACACTTCCTGCCAAAGTAAAAAGGCCGCCCCAGCATCTGGGGCGGCCTTTTCTATTATCTAACAAGCTCGGTTAGCGCCGCACTTTGCGCAGGATAAACAGAATCAGGAGCACGACCAGCACCACGCCGATCAGGCCGGTCCAGATGCCGGCTTTGAAGATGTCGCCGACAACTTCGCAGCTGCTCAACGAAAAGGTCAGCAGCACGAGCAAGGCAGGCAGGAGAATACGGTAGTTTTTCATGGCGGTAGGGTCGGGAAGGAAGTAGGAGAGGAGCCGGTTGGGTCCAACCCTGATGAATACTGCGGCTTGCCGGAAAAGGTTGGATTATAGCCGGATTCTAAGCCTACACGGAAAAAGGCTGCCCCGCTTGGAGCAGCCTTTTTCAGAGACAAGCTGGCAACCCCCGGGCCTACTTGGCGAAGCGGCGCAGCACCTGCTGCTGGTCGGGGGTGATGAGCAGCAGCGTGTAGAGGCCGGCGGGCAGGGCCGCTACCGGTACAGTGCTGGTTTGCAGGGTGCCCGAGGCCACGGTTTTACCCCGCAGGTCCAGAATCTGGTAGCGGCTGCCGGTCAGGGGCAGCTCGGCGCGCAGCCGCAGCTGGTCCTGGGCAGGGTTGGGGTACACTTCCAGGGTTTCGAGGCTGCGCTGGGCCCCGCTGGTAGCCAGAGCCGTGCCGGCCGTGCGGGCCGCCGCGGCTTTGCTGATGCGCACCCAGTTGATGTTCCAGCCGGCCGACTGGGCGTAGATGCCGAAGTTGTAGGTGCCCGCGTTGATGGTCACCGTTTTGGAAACGGTGGTCCAGGTCTGCCAGCCGCCGGTGGCAGGAATGGTTGAGTTGCCGAACTGGATGGTGCCGGCATTGAGGTCCGAAGAGATGGTACCGCCGCTGGCCCCGCTGGCTACGCGGTACTCAATGAGGTAGGAGCCGGTGGTGGGGAAGCTGATGTTGTTCCAGACCAGGTAGTCGCCCGCGTCCACGAAGCCCATGTCCTGGCCGCCGCCGGTGTCGGAGCAGGCTTCCACCGTCATGCCATTGTTCACGTTGGCGGCTTCGGCCTGCAAGGTCACGCTGAACGTGCTGGTCGGGGCCGTGCGCACCCGCACGGAGGTAGCCTTATCGTTCCAGTTGCCGGTGCCCAGCGGGTTATTCACCAGGCAGCTGTTGCCGGCGCTGCCCACCGTGAGCGTGCCGCCGGTGAAGTTGTCGTTTTCGTAGAGCACCACCTCGTAGCCGGCATTCACCTTGAGCGAGGAAATGTCGTCGTTCAGGATGCCCCGGCTTTGCAGGGCCGAAAGGGTATAGTCGCCCACGGGCAGGTTGACGGCCGTGCCGGTGTAGTTGCAGTCTTTGTACATGGTGCTCACGCCCGCCACCGGGGGCGGCGTGCTGCCCGCGTAGCCGCCGAAGGTGGCCACCACCTTGGTGGGCTGGGGCGTGTGCAGCGTGGCCGACTGGTCGTTCACGTCGTCGTAGGCGAAGCCGTAGCTGAGGTTATCCACGCTGATGCCGGGCAGGTGCCAGAAGCGGGCGTAGTAGTTGGCCGGCGCGGCCTGGTAGTAGCGGCTGGCGTCGTACCAGTTCTGCTGGCCGGGCGTGGCGGTGGTTACGTCCACCACGTGGCGGTTAATGGCGGCCGTCATCTGGGCCTGCACCACCAAGTCACAGTCGCCATCACTGACGCGGTTGTCGAGCAAACCCTTGCCCTCGAAGGCCATTTGCGTCGTCGGGCGGCCGTTGATAATGCCCGTGCGGCCCGCAAAGGCCCCCGACTGGCCCACCACCACCAGCCGGTCGTTGGCATCGACGCGGCCCTTGAAGACGCCCGCGTTGCCGGCGTAGAAAATTAGGTCCGTGGTTTTGTACTTGTTCCAGATGGCGTCGATGTAGCTCTTGAAGTACTGGCCGTAGGGGCCGGCCACGGTGCCGTTGGAGCCGTCCTGGAAGGCCGGGGTCTTGGACGGGAAGGTGATTTCGCCGGTGGTGTTGTTCACGGTGCCCTGAAACTCGGTGGGCACGTTGGCTTTGTAGGCGGCCACGATGTCGGCGGCGGTTTTCAGCTCACCCGTGCGCTTCTGGTAGCCACCCCCGCCGAACAGCTCCAGCCCCATGGGGTAGCGGAAGGCATCGACGCGGGTGGTGTTGCCAAAGAACCCGTACTGGTTGTTGGTCAGCTCAATGAACTCGTACAGGATGTCCTTGTTCGGGTCGTTCGGGTTCTGCGGGTTGGGCGCCGCGTAGCCCGAAGGCGCGCCCGAGGCCCCGAAGAAGTAGAGGTAGAGCTGCTGCCCGCGGGAAATAAACACCCGGCAGCCGGCAATGTAGGGCAGGGTAAACGTCTTGTTGGGAATGCTGCTCAGCCGCGTGAAGCAGGCCGCGTACTTGGAGTTGGCGCCCGGGCCGGTGTTGCCGTTGTAGGTCGGGCCCGTCACGGTATTGTACGAGGAGCTCATGGGCAGCACCTGGCCGTTGGCCGCGTTGATCCAGACGTGGTTGCCGGCCGGGTCGATGCCGACAATGGCCACGTACAGGTCGGTGTCGGGGAAGGGGGAGTTGTTGGCAATGGTAAACGGAATGCTGCCCTGCGCCTGGCTCAGGCGGGGCAGCAGCACCAGGAGCAGCGCCAGCAGGCGCAGAAAGAACGTACTTGTTTTCATACGGATAGGGAATGGATGGTGGAAATGGAAAGCAGACAGAACGTAGCGCCGCCGCGCGGCCGAAGCAGCGGTACGGGAGCTGGTAAACGCGTGGGGGAGTAGCCGGGGAGGGGCCGCCGGGGCGGGCGGCAGGCTGGGCCGCCCCGCCAAAAACGGGGGCCGCAGCCGATAGAATTAGTTAAATGTAATAGGCCTTTTTCGAGAAAATCAAGGCCCGGCGAAGGGGGCTGTAGGGCCCTGTAGCGGCGGCTATACGCTTAGCTCGCACGCGTCTTCGGCTTACGGCACACGCCGGCGCGGGCAGCAGCAGATAAGTTGGTTTAATTGCGGAATTAGAAATGCCGGGGCATTTCATTTAATAAACAATGAAAATATTTGCTTTAATAGCTTGGTTTATTGATAATATTTTAAAGAAAGCGCCAGGGGTACTACGGGTAGCGCGCGCAGTGCTGGCCGGGCCGTCGGCCGAAACCGCGCCCCGACGGTCGTTTTAGGGCCGGGACCGGGGGGCGCCCCAGGCGTACTCGAATATCGGACCGGGGCATTGGTCCAGCGGATGCGGGAGTTGGTGTAACATTCTTTTGGATCCGCCGCCAAGCCGGCACTTTTGGCTTAGTGGCAAGAGGCTGATGACCAGCGAGTCGGAGAAAACGAGCTTGCTGCCGCCAGCTGGTATTCTTCGCTGCCGCTGCCCATCAGCCTACTGCCTCACCCCGGCTTATTTAACCTTCTCTATCCATATGCGCGCTACAACCAACAACTTACGAGCCTCCCTTGCCATCAGCGTCGGCCTGGCTCTGCTGATTATTCTGGTGAAACAACTGGCCATGCTGCCCTGGTGGAGCTTCACGGTGGTGGTATTTGCCTTCGGCCTGGCCTTGCCCCACCGCCGCTGGAACGTGTCGGCCTTCGGCATCGGCTTTCTGGTGGGCTTTGTGGTGTGGGCCGGCACTAATACGCTCTACAGCACCCTCTCGCAGGCCGACCTGTTTGCCAAGGTGGGCAGCGTGATGGGCCTGCACAAAATCGTGCTGCTGCTGGCGTCCGGCCTCATTGGCGGCCTGCTCACGGGCCTCGCGCTGCTGGCCGGCAAAAGCGCCGTGTACCAGTCGAAGCCCGCGGTGCGCAGCATGGCCGCCGCCGAGTAACCCGTTTGACTTTCAGCTCATTCCTAAAGAAAACGACCCATGATTTTTGTAGGTGAAGGCGGTCTGCTGCAGAGTACGCTCCTGTTTACGCGCCAAAGCAACGTGCCCATCGACATGGTATACAGCCCCACCAACGAGTTGGCGGGCTTTTGTGCCAAGCACCAGATTCCGTTTCAGCAGGTGGCCAACATCAACGACGAGGTGGAAAGCCTGGCCCGGCTGGTGTCCGATAAAATCGTGTTTTCCATCAACAACGGCTGGCTGTTTCGCAAGCCCATCCTGAGCTTGCCCGGCTTCCGGTTCTATAACATCCACAGCGGCCTGATTCCCAAGTACCGCGGCAAGCCCGAGGTCTGCATCATCTTCGCCCTGCTCAACGGGGAAAAGGAATACGGCGTGTCGCTGCACGAAATCGACGAGAACATCGACACGGGCCGCTGCCTGGCCATCAAGAAATTTCCGCTGAACGCCCACACCACTTTCGAAGACGTGATGGTGCAGTGCCTGAAAAGCTGCGAGGCCATCTTCAACGAAAATCTGCACCACATCATCCGGGGCGCCTCGTTCGAGTCGCCGGTGCTGCCCGAGCCCACCAGCAAACTGTATTCCTACAAGGACCTGGTGAAGCTGGCCGACCACAAAACGGCCCCGGCCTACGCCAACGCCACCGACTTCGGCCTGTTCGAAATGTGGTTTTCCAAGGCCCACACGCTGATCAGTCAGCTCTAGCCGGCCCCGCCTTATTCTATTGTATCCGCTTTATACCGCTACGCCCTTGAACTCTTACGCTACGCTTACTCACTATCTGGCGCACTACGCCAGCACTTCCCCGGCGAAAGTAGTTTTCGTTTATCTGGACGAGGAAGAAGCCAACACCTGCTCCATCACCTACGCCGAGCTGAACGAGCGGGTCACGGAGCTGGCCCGCCACCTGGCCGGCCGCGGCCTGGGCAGCCAGCGCGCCATGCTGCTCTACGCCGAAGGCCTGGACTTCATCGTGGCGTTTTTGGCCTGCCTGCGCGCCAGCGTCACGGCGGTACCCATGTTTCTGCCCCGGGGCAGCAAGCACATGGCCCGCCTGACCACCATCATCAGCGACTCGCAGAGCAGCGCCATCCTGACCAGCGGCAAGTACCTGAGCCGCATCCAGACCGGCCTGCCCGAGCTGGCCATGCCCGTCCTGGCCACCGACGAGCCCCTGGAGGCCGTGGCTTTTCAGGAGCGCGCCCCCGCGCTGGATACGGCCGCCAACACTATTGCATTCATTCAGTACACTTCCGGCTCGACGGGCCGGCCCAAGGGCGTGATGGTGAGCCACCAGAACCTGCTGCACAACGAGCTGCTGATTCAGCAGGCTTTCGGCTGCGACGAAGATTCCATCATCGGCTCGTGGCTGCCTTTCTACCACGACATGGGCCTGATCGGCAACATCTTGCACACGGTGTTTACCGGTGGCCGGGGCGTGCTCATGTCGCCGTTTTACTTTCTGCAAAAGCCCCAGCGCTGGCTCCAGGCCATTTCCGACTACCGCGTCACCCACAGCGGCGGCCCCAACTTCGCCTTCGACCTGTGCGTGGACCGCGTGGACGCCGCCGAGGTCAGCACCCTGGATTTGTCGTGCTGGAAAGTGGCCTACAACGGCTCCGAGCCGGTGCGGGCCGCCACGCTGGCCCGCTTCCGGGCCCACTTCCGGGCCGCCGGGTTTCAATCCAACGCCTTTTTCCCCTGCTACGGCCTGGCCGAAGCCACGCTGCTGGTATCGGGGGCCAAAACCAACCCCGAGTACCGCACCCTGGCCGTGGATGGCGACCAGCTGCCCGCCAACCAGCTCTGCCTGCTCGACCCGGCCGAGCCCTCGGCCCGCATTCTGGTGGCCTCGGGCCGCGTGGCCGACGGCATGCACGTCCGGATTCTGGATGCCACCACGCAGCAGGAAGCCGGCGAGCTGAAAATCGGTGAGATCTGCATTGCCGGCGACAGCACCAGCGCCGGCTACTGGAACCTGGACAACGAGCGGATTGCCTTCCGCAGCGACGACACCCAGCGCTACTTCAAAACCGGTGACCTGGGCTTTTTTCACCAGCGTGACCTCTACATCACCGGCCGCCTGAAGGAGCTGCTCATCATTCGGGGCAAAAACTACTATCCCTACGACATTGAGTTTTCGGCCGGCACGGCCCACGAGGCGGTGGAGAAAAACGGCGTGGCGGCCTTTGCCGTCGAAATTGCCGGCGCCGAGGAATTGGTAGTTCTGGCTGAGCTCAAGCGGCAGCACGCCCGCACCGCCGACACGCGCCCCATCATCAAGGCCATTGAGCACAAGGTGCTCGACGAAACCGGCCTGCGCCCCTACGACGTGGTGCTGGTGCCGCCCCTCTCCATTCCGCGCACCTCCAGCGGCAAGCTCCAGCGGGTGCAGTGCGCCCAGAACTACCACCAGAACTACCTGACAGCCCTCACCCAGGCCCGCGAAACGGCGGTGCTCGACACGGCCGACTACCTGCTGCGCCTCTCGAAAGCCCAGCAGGAAGGCACGGCCGAGAGCATTCAGCACTACCTGAAAATGGTGCTGGCCAGCAAGCTCCAGCACTGCCCCGCCGACCAGATCAGCGGCACGCAGGAGCTCACCTCGCTGGGCATCGACTCGCTGCGCTCGATGGAAATCGTGAATACCCTGAACCGCGAATTATCCCTGCAGCTCGACGCTACCCAGCTGTTCCAGATCAACACGGTGGAGGAGCTGGCGGAAAAAATCGAATTATCCCTGTGGTTGAATAGCAAACAAGAAAACGGTAAAGAAATAATCTTATAATCCTATGAAGGTCCTGGATATCATTAACGAACTAAAAGCCAGCAAGATTTTCCCCAAGCTGGAAGGTGAGCAGTTGAAGCTGATTGGTGAAACGAGCAACCTCCGCAAGGAATTGATTGATGTTATCAAGGCCCGCAAGGGTAAGATTGTGGATTTCCTGCGCGAGGCCACCAAGCAGGCCGTGTACCAGCCGATTCCGGTGGTGGAGCAGCAGGCCAGCTACCCGCTGTCCAACGCCCAGCAGCGCCTGTGGGTGCTCAGCCAGTTTGAGGGCGGCTCGGTGGCCTACAACATCGTGAAGGGCTTTTATTTGCAGGGCACCGTGAACAAGGTGAACCTGGAAAAGGCGTTTCAGGCCACCGTGCAGCGCCACGACAGCCTGCGCACCGTGTTCCGGGAAGTGGAAGGCGAGCCGCGCCAGCTGGTGCTCAGCGAAATCGGCTTTGCCCTGGAGCACGACAACATCGAGGCCGTCGCCAACAAGAAGGAGCGCCTCGAAGCCGAGCTGGCCCGCCTCACCAACGAGCCCTACGACCTGACCAACGGCCCGCTGCTGAAAGTGAAGCTGGTGCAGCTGTCGGCCACCGAGTTTGCGCTGTTTTTCGGCATGCACCACATCGTCAGCGACGGGTGGTCGTTTGGCGTTATCGTGCAGGAAGTCATGGCGTTCTACGAGTCGCTGTGCAAGGGCGAAGCCGGGCCGGCCGCCCCGCTGGCCGTGCAATACAAAGACTACGCCGCCTGGATGACCACCAAGCTCACGGGGGAAAGCGGCGAGAAATACCGCAAGTTCTGGATGGAGCGCCTCGAGGAAAGCCTCGACCCGCTGCAGCTGCCCACCGACTTCGTGCGGCCCGAAAACAAGGGCTACAAGGGCGCGCTGGCCAAGTTCAGCTTCAACGCGGCCCTGTACCAGCGCATGAACAGCTTCTGCAAGGAGTCGCACGTGACGCTCTTTAGCCTGCTGCACGCCACACTCAACCTGCTGCTCTACAAGTACTCGGGCCAGAAGCAGCTGATTGTGGGCACGCCCGTGTCGGGCCGCAGCCACTACGACCTGGAAAACCAGGTGGGCCTCTACGTGAATACGCTGGCCCTGAAAACCAGCATCACGCCCGAGCAGTCGTTTGCCGCCTACCTGAAGGAAACCGCCCAGAGCACCCTGCAGGCCTTCGAGCACCAGGATTACCCCTTCGACAAGCTGGTGGAAGAGCTGAACCTGGTGCGCGACCCCAGCCGCAACCCGCTGTTCGACGTGATGATCGTGCTGCAAAACACGGCCTTCGGCGACGGCAGCATCCAGATGACCAAGCAGTACGGCTTCCGCTTGCTGGAGCTGAACGACTATTTCGCCGACGGCGCCGGCCTGGAGAGCATCCACCAGGGTGCCAAGTTCGATCTGAGCTTCAGCTTCTCGACCGAAGCCGGCAACCAGTTCGTGCTCGAAATCGACTACAGCACCGAGCTGTTCTCGGAAGCTAAAATCAACCGCTTCTTCCAGGCTTTCCTCTCGCTGCTCCAGCAGGCCATAGCCGCCCCCTACCAGCACGTGGGCGAGCTGCAACTGATTCAGGACGCGGAAAAGGCCAAGATCCTGACCCAGTTCAACGTGCCCATCGAGGGCATCGACGAGGCCAGCATGATCAGCCTGCTCACCGAGTCGTTCCGCACCCGCGCGGACGAGGTGGCCCTGATTACCAAGGATAAAACCCTGACCTACCGGGAGCTGAACGAACAGTCGGACCGGCTGGCCGTGTACCTGCGCAGTAAGCTGGGCACCGCCGACAACCCCTTCGTGGGCATTCTGATGCAGCGCACGGCCTGGACCATCGTCAGCGTGCTGGGCATTCTGAAGGCCGGGGCCGCCTACGTGCCCGTCGACCCGACCTACCCGCAGAACCGCATCGACTTCATCCTGGAAGACGCCGACCCGCTGCTCATTCTCAGCGACACGGCCAGCAGCCCCCTGATTCCGGCCATCTACGAGGGCCGCGTCATCAACCTCAACACCGAGGCGGCCACCATTCTGGCTACCGAAGGGGAGATGCCCAACGCCGGCGACCTGCGCGAAAAAACCTCCTACCTGATTTACACCTCGGGCAGCACCGGCAAGCCCAAGGGCGTGCAGATCTGCCACCGCAACGCCATTGCTTTCCTGAAGTGGTGCTGCGTGGAATTTGCCCATACGCCCTACGAGCTGCTCTACGCGGCCACCTCGTACTGCTTCGATTTGTCGGTCTACGAGTTCTTCTTCCCCCTTATTCAGGGCAAGAAAATCCGTTTGCTGAGCTCGGCCCTGGAGCTGCCCCAGTACCTGCCCCACGATAAGGACATTTTGGTGAATACCGTACCCTCGGTGGTGCGCAACCTGCTGGAAGACAGCGTGGACCTCTCGAACGTGGTGGCCCTGAACATGGCCGGTGAGCCGGTGCCCAAGAAGTTCAAGAAGGACCTGGACTACCGCCGCATGGAAGTGCGCAACCTCTACGGCCCCTCCGAGGACACGACTTACAGCACCAACTACCGCTTCGCCGACGACGGCTACGAAATCATTCCGATTGGCTCGGCCGTGGGCTACACCCAGATGTACATTCTGGATGAGTCGCGCAACCTGCTGCCCGAGGGCGTCGACGGCGAGATTTACCTCAGCGGCCAGTCCATTGCCAAAGGCTACCACGGCCGCCCCGACCTGACGGCGGAGCGCTTCATGCCCAACCCCTTCGCCCCGGGCCACACCATGTACAAAACCGGCGACATCGGCCGCTGGCTGCCCGACGGCCAGGTCGAGTTTATCGGCCGCGTCGATGACCAGGTGAAAGTGCGCGGCTACCGCATCGAGCTGGGCGAAATTCAGTTCCTGCTCGAGCAGCAGGACGGCGTGCAGCAGGCCGTGGTGGTGGTGAAAGACATTCAGGGCGAAAAAACCATCGTGGCCTACTGGGAAGGCAGCGAGGAGCAGTCGAACAAAGAATTGAAAGCCGCCCTGGGCAAGAGCCTGCCCGCCTACATGGTGCCTACCTACTGGGTGAAGATGGACAAGATTCCGCTGAACTCGAATGGCAAGGTGGACAAGAAAATGCTGCCCCTGCCCGCGCAGAAAGGCGCCGAAGCCGCCGCCCTGGTGGAGCCCACCACCGAGCTGGAAATCCGCCTGCAGCAGCTCTGGAAGGAAGTGCTCAGCAAGAAGGAAGTCGGCATCCGCAGCAACTTCTTCGAAATCGGGGGCCACAGCCTGCGCGCCACCCGCCTGAAGTCGCTGGTGCTGAAGCGCCTGGGTAAGGATATTTCCCTCAACGAGCTGTTCCAGTACCCCACCATCGAGCAGCAGGCCAAGCTGCTGGAGCGCAAAAACGAAACCCGCTTCCGCGAAATCAGCCTCGCCGACCAGAGCCAGTTCTACCCCGTGTCCTTCACCCAGGAGCGCCTCTGGGTGCTGACCAGCTTCGAAGAGGCTTCGGTAGCCTACCACATGCCGGCCGCCTTCCGCGTGCAGGGCACCCTGGACGTGCAGCTGCTGGAGCAAGCCTTCCAGCAGGTCATTGCCCGCCACGAAAGCCTGCGCACCACCTTCACCGAGCACCAGGGCACGCCCGTGCAGCTGATTCACGAGGCCTCGGCCATCGACTTCGCCATCCAGAAGCTGGCGGTAGACGCCAACGGCGCAGCCTCCCAGCTGGAAGACGTGCTGCAGGAGCAGTGGAACCAGCCCTTCAACCTCGAAAAAGGCCCGCTGCTGCGTAGCGTCCTCATCGACCTGGCCGGCCAGGAGCAGATTCTCTCGTTCTGCATGCACCACATCATCAGCGACGGCTGGTCCATTGGGGTGCTGGTGAAAGAGGTGATGCAGGCCTACGCCGCCCTGGCCCAGGGGCAGGAGGCCGGCTGGGCTCCGCTCACGCTCCAGTACAAGGATTTCGCCGTGTGGCAGCGTCAGGAGCTCTCCAACGAGAAGCTCGATGACCACCGCCGGTTCTGGCTGGGCGAGTTCGACAACCTGGGCGCGACCCTGCAGCTGCCCGCCGACTTCGACCGGCCCGCCATCAAAACCTACCACGGCGGCACCACCAACATCGTGTTCGACCCGGCCGTTGCGGGCCCGCTCAAGCAGCTGGCCAACAGCGCCGACCTAAGCCTGTTCATGGTACTGCTCGGGGGCGTGAACGTGCTGCTGAGCAAGTACTCCGGGCAGCGCGACATCACCGTGGGCACGCCCGTGGCCGGCCGCGACCATATCCAGCTCGAAGACCAGATTGGCTTCTACGTCAACACCCTGGCCATTCGCAACGAGCTCAGCGACGACCAGACGTTCCTGGCCCTGGCCCGGCAGCAGAAAGACAAGCTGCTCAACGCCTTCGAGCACCAGGTGTATCCGTTTGAGATGCTGCTGGCCGACCTGAACCTGAAGCGCGACTTGTCCCGCTCGCCCCTGTTCGACGTGATGGTTATCATGCAGAACACGGAAGCCTCGAAAGCCTCGCAGGCCCTGTCTTCGGCCCTGCAGTTTGAAAAGCTGGAGCTGAACACCGGCGTCACGAAGTACGACCTGACGTTCTGCTTCTCGGAAGAAGCCGACGGCCTGCGCCTCAGCCTCGAATACAACACCGACCTCTACCAGCCCGCCACTATTGCCCGCCTGGCGCAGCACCTGACCACCCTGCTGGAGCAAGTAGCCGCCAACCCGGCTCTGCGCCTGAGCGAGGTGAACGTGCTGGCCGCCGCCGCTACCCAAGAGCTGCTGGCCCTCACCGATAACCGCGCCGCCGGCTTCGACCAGAGCGCCACCGTGGTGAGCCGCTTCCAGGACATGGCCCGCACCCACGCCAACCAGGTTGCCGTGGTAACTGCCGAGCGGAGCCTGACTTACGCCGAGCTGGATGAACGCTCGGGGCAGCTGGCCCGCGTGCTGCTCACCGACTACGGCGTACTGCCCGAGGCCCCGGTGGCCCTGAGCTTCCAGCGCACCGAGTGGCAGGTGATTGGTCTGCTGGCCGCGCTGAAAGCCGGAGCCGCCGCCGTGGCCCTCGACCCCGCCGACCCCGCCACCCGCCTCGACTGCCTGGTGCAGGACAGCGGCGCCCGTCTGGTGCTGACCGACGGCTCGATGCCGAAAGAGGTTGCCGAATCGGGCGTGGCGGCCTTCCTGGACATCACGACGGCCGCCTACCGCGGCGACGCGGTGACGACTACCCTCGAGCCCCGGCATCTGGCCTTGGTGCTGTATACTTCCGATGCCTCGGGCAACCCCAAAGGCGTGGAAATGGAGCACCGCAACCTCATCAGCCAGCTCAGCAACGCCGCCAACGTGTTCGGCTTCCGCGCTAATGACCGGTGGAGCGTGGCCCACAACCTGAGCTCTGACCTCGGGGTAGCAGAGGTGCTGGGCGCCCTGCTGCACGGCGCAACGGCCGTGCTGGCCCCCGCCGCCGCCACCGCCGACAACGCCGCCTTCTGGGCCTGGCTGCAAGAGCAGGAAATTACGGTGCTTCACCAGCCTACCGCCGCTTTCCGCAGCCTGAATGCCGAGCTGAAAAAGCAGTTTGCCGCCTCACCGCTGGCCGTGCGCCGCGTGCTGCTGGCCGGCGACGACCTGCAGCCGGAAGCAGCCCAGGACTGGAACCAGGCCTACCCCAACAGTACCATTGCGGTACTCTACGGCCGCCCCGAAACCACGGGCTTCACCACCTGGAAGGAGCTGACGGCCCAGGAAATCAACGCGGGCAAGAGCAGCCACATCGGCCGCGTGCTGCCTACGCTGAGCGCCGTGGTGCTCGATGCCAACCAGCGCCTCGTGCCGCAGGGGGCCACCGGCGAGCTGTATGTGGGCGGGGCCGCCGTGGCCCGCGGCTACCACGCCCGCCCCGAGCTGACAACCCAGCGCTTCGTGGAAAACCCCTTCCGGGCCGGCGAAACGCTGTTCCGCACCGGCGACCGGGCCCGCGTGCTGGCCTCCGGCGAGCTGGAGCTCGTGGGCCGGCCCGAGGGGCAGGCAACCATCCAGGGCCAGCGCATCGAGCTGGGCGAGGTGGAAGCCGCGCTGCGCCAGCTGGAAGACGTGCAGGAGGCCACCGTGCTGGCCACCCGCACCGCCACCGGCGAGCTGGAGCTGACGGGCTACTACGTGCTCAGCAACCTGCTCAGTGCCAAGGCTATCAAAAAGGCGCTGGCCACCACGCTGCCCGCCGCTCTGGTGCCCGCCTCCCTGATTCGCCTGGACGCCTTCCCGCTTACCAGCCAGGGCACCATCGACCGGGCCGCGCTGCCCCGCCCCAACGACGCGGGCAGTGAGCCGCTGACCGACTACGTGGCCCCGCGCAACGAGGTGGATGAGCGCCTGATCGTCATCTGGCAGAACATCCTGGAAACCGACTCCATCGGCATCAAGGACAACTTCTTCGACCTGGGCGGCCACAGCCTGAAAGCCACGCGGGTGCTGTCCCGGATTCACGAGGAGTTCGGCGTCAAGATTGACCTCAAAAACCTGTTCGTCGAACCCACCATTGAGCATTTGTCCAACTACATCGACGCGGTGAGCTGGATGGAAAACGAGACGGTGGGCGTGGAGCAGGACGAAACGGAACTGATTTTCTAAGGAATTACGCTATCCTCCCGGCCGCCTCGCCGACTGCGTTTGGCGGCAGGGGGGGAAGTCCGGCCCGGCGCCTGGTGCGCCGGGCCTGCGGCTTGCCCCGCTGTTATCGATACCCCGCCGCATCCGGCGTTTTATAGCTTACCCAACTTACGGCTCAGCGAAGCGGCTTCCTGCTTTATCTACTACCTGGCTTCGCTGCGCCGGCCTTACCTGTCACTATCAGCCCCGGAAATTACCCCGCGCTGCGCTACAACATATACTGCTATACCAATGGACGTTCTAGATCTACTATTGAATTTACGCGCTAAGGGCACCACTATCACGCTGGATGATACCGCAAACGCCTTGCGGCTGCGGGGGAAAACCGAAAACCTGACCGCCGAGGATAAGGAGCTTATCAGAACGCACAAGGCGGCGCTGATGGACTTTATCCGGGAGGAGCGCACCCGCCAGAAAGGCTACGCCACCATCGCGCAGGCCCCGGCCCAGACCGACTACGCCCTGTCGGATGGGCAGCGGCGGCTGTGGTTTCTGAGCCAGTCGGAGGAAAACGCGCTGAACTACAACATTCCCTCGGTGCTGGAGCTGACCGGCGCGCTGAACGCGGAGCTGTTTGAGCAAGCCATTGCCAGCGTCGTGGCCCGCCACGAGATTCTGCGCACCGTGTTCCGGGAAAATGCCGCCGGGGAGCCCCGCCAGCACGTGCTGCCCACGCTGGCTTTCCGGCTGCGCGTCACGGATTTGCGCGGCCACGCCGACGCCGACGAGCAGGTGCGCGCCCTGGTGCGGCAGGATCTGCAAGTGCCCTTCGACCTGAGCCGGGGCCCGCTGCTGCGCGCCACGCTGTTTCAGCTGGCCGCCGACCGCCACGTGTTCTACTACAACATGCACCACATCGTCAGCGACGGGTGGTCGATGCAGCTGCTGACCCGCGACGTGCTGACCAGCTACCTGCGCCTGGGCCAGGGCCACAGCACCCCACCGCCGGCCCTGCCGATTCAGTACAAAGACTACGCCCATTGGCACTCGCAGCAGCTCAGCGGCGAGTCGCTGCAAACCCTGGAGCAGTACTGGAACCGGCAGTTTGCCGGCGAGCTGCCCGTATTGCAGCTGCCCAGCTCCAAAACCCGCCCGGCTCTGCTCAGCAGCAAGGGCGCTTTCCAAACCATTGAGCTGGACGCCGAAACCACCGGCAAGCTGAAAAAGCTGAGCCAGGAGCGGGGCGGTACCTTGTTCATGGGTCTGTTGGCCGTGGTGAAGGGCTTGCTCTACCGCTACACGGGGCAGGAAGACATCATCATCGGCAGCCCCATTGCCGGCCGCGAGCACGCCGATTTGCAGGAGCAGATTGGCTTCTACGTCAACACCCTGGCCCTGCGCACCCGCTTCAGTGCCGACGACAGCTTCGAAACGCTGTTCGACCAGGTGAAGGCCACCACGCTGGGCGCTTTCCAGCACCAGCTGTATCCCTTCGACCGGCTGGTGGAAACCCTGGCCCTGCGCCGCGACCCTAGCCGCAACCCGCTGTTCGACGTGCTGCTCAACCTGCAGCCCGCCGACGTGACGGCCACGCCCGATGCCCACGGCCCGGCCCTGGCTTCCCGCGACTTCGCCATTTCCCAGGAAATAGCCAGCAAATTCGACCTCTCATTCCGCTGCTACGAGCACCAGGATGCGCTGTCGATTCGCCTGGAGTACAATACCGACGTGCTCGAAAGCTCCCTCGTGGAGCAGCTCGGTCGGCACCTCACGTCGTTTGTGGCCGCCGTGCTGCGCGACGCGACGCAGCCGGTAGGCCGCGTCAACTACATCGGGGAAGAAGAGCAGGCCGCGCTGGCGCTGGTGAATCCGCGGGCGGACCTGGCGGCTTCCTCGGCCTCGTTGCTGACGGAGTTTACGTCGGTGGTGTCCCGGTTTGGGACGCGGGTGGCCGTGTCGGGCTTCGGCGGCGAGCAGCTGAGCTACGCCGAGCTGGACGCCTTGTCCTCGCAGCTGGCCCACTTCCTGCTGGCCGAGGCCGGCGCCCAGCCCCTGTCCTTGGTGGCCCTGGCCCTGCCCCAGAGCCCGGCCGTTATTGTGGCCTTGCTGGCCAGCTGGAAAGCCGGGGCCGCCTACCTGCCCCTGGACAGCAGCCTGCCCGCCGCCCGCCAGCAGTACATGCTGCGCCACAGCCAGGCCCAGCTCACGCTCACCGCTGAGCGCTACCAGGAGTTCCTCACCCAGGCCGCCCGGTATCCCACCACGGCCCCCACCCTGACTCCTCAGGCCGACCCGACGGCGTACGTGATTTACACCTCCGGCTCGACGGGCCAGCCCAAGGGCGTGGCCGTGGGCCACGGCTCCTTGCGCAACTACTGCCAGTGGTTTGGCTCGGAAGCCCAGCTCACGGAGCAGGATGTGTCGGCCTTGCTGACCAGCTACAGCTTCGATTTGGGCTACACCGTGTTGTTTCCGACCCTGCTCACCGGCGGGCAGCTGTGCCTGAGCGCGCCCGAGGCGGTGCTGGAAGACGCGGCCGCCACCTTGGCCTGGCTTGAGGCGCGGCAGGTCTCGTTCCTGAAGCTGACGCCTTCCTTGGTGCAGGGCCTGGTCTTGAGCCAGGGCGTACAGGCCCTGGCTACGGTCGGTAAGCTGCGCCTGCTGGTCTGCGGCGGGGCCACGATGGCCGGCGCCGACATGGCCGCGCTGCTAGAAAGCAACCCGCAGCTGACGATCTTCAACCACTACGGGCCCACGGAGACGACCATCGGCGTGTGCTTCCAGCGGCTGACGCAGGACACGATTACCAGCTTCGTGGCCCAGCCCGTGCTGGGCGGCCCGATTGCCAACGTGGAGCTGCTGGTGGCCGACGCGCGGCAGCAGCCCGTGCCGGTGGGCGTGGTGGGCGAGCTGCTCATTGGCGGGCGGAGCCTGGCGCAGGGCTATTTGCACGAGGCGGGCTTGACGCACGCCAAGTTTGTGGCCCACCCCAGCAAGCCCGGCCAGCTGATGTACCGCAGCGGCGACCAGGTGGTGCGGCAGGCGGACGGGCGGCTGCGGTTCGTGGGCCGGGTGGACGAGCAGGTGAAAGTGCGCGGCTACCGGGTCGAGCCCGGCGAGGTGCAGCACGCGCTGCTCCAGCTCCCCGGCCTGGCCCAGGCCGCCGTCATTGCCGTTACGCACGAGGGCACCACGGAACTGGTGGCTTACGTAGTGCCCACAAATGGGCATGTGCTGGACCAGCCGCAGTTGCGCACTGCGCTGCAGCAGCACCTGCCGGCTTACATGGTGCCTGGTATCATCATCGAACTGCCCGAGCTGCCCGTGACGGCCAACGGCAAGCTCGACCGGGCGGCCTTGCCCGATCCGCACCGAAGCGCCCAGAGCCAGCGGACGGCTCACTATCAAGCGCCGCAGGGCGCGGTGGAAACGGCGTTGGCCACGGTGTGGGCCTCGGTGCTGCGCCGCGAAAACATCAGCCGCCAGGACAACTTCTACGACCTGGGCGGCGACTCGATTAAAGCGGTAATGGTGGTGTCGCGCCTGAAGCAGGCGGGGTACAGCCTGAAAGTGAGCGACGTGCTGCGCACCCCGGTTCTGGCCGAGCTGGCCGAACACGCTCAATTGCTCACCCGCCAAATCGACCAGGGCCCGGTGACGGGCGAGGTAGAGCTGACTCCCATTCAGCACGAATACTTCGGTCGTACTTCGGTCGACCTGCATCACTATAATCAGTCGATTCTGCTCACTAGCCAGACGCGCCTGGTAGAAGAATCATTGCGGCAAAGCCTGGCCCAGCTGCTGGCTCACCACGACGGGTTGCGCCTGCGCTTCACGGTGGCGGAGGAGTCCGGCCGCTGGTGCCAGCACTACGCCGCTATTGCCGACACGCCCGTGCTGCTGCACGTGTATGACCTAACCCAGTTGCCGGCCGCCGAGGCGCGGGCCGCGCAGCTTTCATTGAGCGAGCAACTGCAGGCCAGCTTCGAGCTGGCCGCGGGCCCGTTGTTTAAAGCCGCCGTGTTCCGGCAGCCGGACGGTACGGACGAGCTGCTCCTGGTGGCCCACCACCTGGTGGTGGATGGCGTGTCCTGGCGCATCCTGCTGGAAGACCTGTCCACGCTCTACACCCAGGCCCAGCAGGGCCAGCCGCTGCAACTGCCGGCCAAGACCGACTCCTTGCAGGTCTGGCAGGCCCAGCAGCAGCAGCAGGCCCGCAGTGGGCAGCTGCAACAGGAACTGGCCTACTGGCTGGCCCAGGACCAGACCCCGGTCCACGCCCTGCCCCTGGACCAGCCCGCCGGGAGCAACCAGGTGGCCGACGCCCAGGTGCAGGCCTTCGTGCTGCCCGCAGAATTGACGGGGCAGCTGCTCACGCAGACCCACCGGGCCCTGGGCACGGAGGTGCAGGAGCTCCTGCTCACGGGCCTCACCCAGGCCCTGCAGGCCCAGTGGCCGCTGGGCCCGGTGCGCCTCACGCTCGAGGGCCACGGCCGCGAGTGGCTGGGCCGCGAGCTGGACGTGACGCGCACGGTGGGCTGGTTCACCAGCAAGTACCCGCTGGTGCTGGACGTGCGCCCGGCCGCCAATAGCGTGGAGGCGTTGATTGAAGTCAAGGAGGCGGTGCGGCGCCTGCCGGGCAAGGGCATCGGCTACGGCTTGCTGCGCTACCTGCACCCGGCGCAGCCGCTGGCCGGGGCGCCCAACTCGGACATCGTCTTCAACTACCTGGGCGACTTCGGCGCGGGGGCGGGCAATGCCGATGCGCAGCAGGCGGGCCTGTTCAGCTTCTCGGCCCAGGAGCGCGGGGCGAGTGTGAGCAGCCGGCGCGAGCGCAGCAGCGTGCTGGAGGTCTCGGCCCTGATCGTTGAGGGCCAGCTGCGGGTGAGCGTGAGCTACAGCCAGCAGCAGTACCAGCGGCAGACCATCGCGCAGCTGCTGGCTCACTACGAGCGCCACTTGACCGAGTTGATCGGCACGGTGGCGGCGCTGGAGCAGCGGCAGTTGACGCCCAGCGACTTGACCTTCTCGGGGCTGAGCCGCCAGGAGCTGGCGCAGCTCAGCGCGCAGGTGGGCGCAGTGCAGGACGTCTACGGGCTGACGCCGTTGCAGGAGGGCATGTACTACCACTGGGTGCAGGATGCGGGCTCGCGGGCCCACGGCATCCAGGTGGCGTACCGGCTGGAAGGCCAGTTGCAGGTGGCGCTGTTGGAGCAGAGCTACCAGCAGCTGGTGCAGAGCTACGACGTGCTGCGCACCAGCTTCACGCACCACTACGGCGGGCGGGCCCTGCAGGTGGTGCAGCCCCGGGTCAGCGGCGGTTTCCACTTCGTGGACCTCTCGCACCTGCTGGGCGAGGCCTTGGCTAGCGCCGTGGCGGCGGAGAAGGAGGCGGACCTGGCCCAGGGCTTTGACCTGAGCCGGGGCTCGCAGATGCGCCTGCGCGTGCTGCAGCTCAGCGCCAGCGCGTACGAGTTTATCTGGAGCCACCACCACGTCATCATGGACGGCTGGTGCTCGCGCTTGCTGAGCCAGCAGTTCACCCAGCTGTATCAGGGTCTGGTGAGCGGGCAGCCGGTGCAGCTGTTGGAGCGTCACAAGTACGCCGATTACCTGCGCTGGCTCGACCAGCGCGACGCGCAGGCCTCGCTCTACTACTGGAAAGACTATCTGCAGGGCTACGAACAGCCCGCTTCCCTGCCTAAGAAAACGGCGGCAGCGGATACGTATACCCGGCGGCATGCTTCCTTCCAGCTGGATGGCGCTACCTACGGGCAGCTCCAGCAGCTGTGCCGCCAGCAGGGCGTGACGCTGAACACGGTGGTGCAAAGCGCCTGGGGCGTGCTGCTCGGCCACTATGCCGACACCCAAGACGTAGTTTTCGGCTCCGTCGTGTCGGGCCGCCCCGGCGACCTGGTGGGCGTGGAGGACATGATTGGCTTGTTCATCAACACCATTCCGGTGCGCATCCAGTATGGCGAGCGGGAGCGGGTGCGGGAGCTGATTGCCCGCCAGCACCAGCAGCAGCTCAATGGCGAAGGCCACCACTACCGGCAGCTGGCCGAAGTGCAGGCGCAAACGTCCCTCGGCCGCAATCTGTTCGACCACATCCTGGTGTTCGAAAACCTGGCCGAGCACGACGGCGACATGGGCAGCGGCGACAACGAGCTGAGCTTGGCCCAGAGTGAAGTAAACGAGCACACCAGCTACGATCTGCACGTGACCATCGTGCCGCGCGAGGCCAGCCTTGAGTTTCACTTCAACTACAATGGCCAGTGCTACGACGACTTTATCATCACGGGGCTGGAAGCGCACTTCAAGGAAATCGTGGGCGGCTTCTGCGCCAATGACGACCAGCCGGTAGCTGCCATTGAATACCTCAGCGCCGCCGAAACCACGTACCTGCTGGAGGGCCTCAACGATACGGCCGTGGACTTCCCGGCCGACAAAACCATCGTGGATATGTTTGCTGGCCAGGTGGCCCGGCGGCCCCAGGCCGTGGCCCTGCGCTTCGCCGACTCAACCCTGACCTACCAGCAGCTCGACGAGATGTCGAACCAGCTGGCCCACTACCTGCGCCAGCAGCACGACGTGCAGCTCGAAGACCGGGTGGCCGTGCAGCTCGACCGGGGCCCCTGGATGATTGTTTCCATCCTGGCTACCCTCAAGGCCGGGGGCGCCTACGTGCCCATCGACCCAGCCTACCCCGCCGACCGGATTGCCTACCTGGTGGAAGACAGCCAGTGCAAAGTCTGCCTCGATGCCCAGCAGATCGACCTGTTCCGGCTGGTGCAGCCCCAGTACCCGACCGAGTCCGTGCCGGTGGCCCTCGCGCCGACCAACCTGGCCTACGTGCTCTACACCTCCGGCTCGACGGGCAAGCCCAAAGGCTGCATGCTCGAGCACCGTGGCGTGGTGAACCGCCTGGAGTGGATGTGGAAGGAGTACAACTTCACCAGCGCCGACGTGATTCTGCAGAAAACCACCTTCACCTTCGACGTGTCGGTGTGGGAGCTGCTGTTGCCCCTGGGCTGGGGCTGCGAAATGGTGCTCTGCGAGAAAGACGACATCTACTCGCCCAGCCGCATTGCCGCTCTCATTGCCCGCTACGGCGTCACGTGCCTGCACTTCGTGCCCAGCATGCTGAACGCCTTTATCGGTGGCCTCTGGGAGTCGAAAGAGCAGCTGGAACTGCTGGCCGGCCTGCGCTGCGTGATGACCAGCGGCGAGGCCCTGGCCCTGGAAAGCGTGAAAAAGTGGTACAGCGAGCTGTCGGTGCCCATCTACAACCTCTACGGCCCGACTGAGGCGTCCATCGATGTAACGTACTACAACACCACGCCGGAAAGCACCAAGGTGCCCATCGGCAAGCCCGTCGCCAACACCCAGATTCTGATTCTTGACCGCCAGCAGCGCCTCGTACCGTTGGGCGTGGTCGGCGAAATCTACATCGGCGGTATCCAGCTGGCCCGCGGCTACTGGAACCGGGAGGAGCTGACGCGTGAGAAGTTCGTGGCCCATCCGTACCAGCCCGGCGCCCGGCTCTACCGCACCGGCGACCTGGGCCGCTGGCTCCCCGACGGCAACGTGGAATACCTGGGCCGCACCGACTTCCAGGTGAAAATCCGGGGCTACCGCATCGAGCTGGGCGAAATTGAAAGCGCCCTGCTGGCCGATGCCGGCGTAGCCCAGGCGGCCGTCATTGCCACCAAACACGCCGACGGCGACGCCGCGCTGGTAGCCTACGTGGTGCCCGCCGCCGGTGAGCCCCTCACGGTGGACACGCTGCGCGCTACGTTGCAAGAGCAGCTGCCCGCCTACATGGTGCCCAGCTACTTTGTGCAGCTAGCCGAGTTGCCGCTGACGGCCAATGGCAAGCTCGACCGCAAAGCCCTGCCCGACCCCGCGCAAAGCCAGCTCAGCAGCCGGCAAACGCAGTATGAAGTGCCCCGCGGCGACGTGGAAACCAAGCTGGCCGACGTCTGGGCCTCGGTGCTCCGCCGCGAGCATGTGGGCCGGCAGGACAACTTCTACGACCTGGGCGGCGACTCGATTAAGTCGATTCTGGTGGTGTCGCGGCTGCGGCAGCAAGGGTATTCGGTGGAAGTAGCCGACATTCTGGGCTACCCCGTGCTGGCCGAGCTGGCCCAGCGCGCCACCAAGCTCACCCGCCAGATTTCCCAGGCCACGGCCACTGGCTCCGTCGAGCTGAGCCCGATCCAACACGAGTTTTTAGGGGATACAAATGTAGACCGCCACTTCTTCAACCAGGCAGTATTGCTGACCAGCCGCGAACGGCTGAATGAAGAGTGGCTGCGGCAAAGCCTGGCCCAGCTGCTGGCTCACCACGACGGGTTGCGCCTGCGCTTCACGGTGGCGGAGGAGTCTGGCCGCTGGTGCCAGCACTACGCCGCCATCGCCGACACGCCCGTGCTGCTGCACGTGTATGACCTAACCCAGTTGCCGGCCGCCGAGGCGCAAGCCGCGCAGCTTTCATTGAGCGAGCAACTGCAAGCGAGCTTCGAGCTGGCCACGGGCCCGCTGTTCCAGGCCGCCGTGTTCCGGCAGCCGGACGGCACGGACGAGCTCTTGCTGGTGGCCCACCACCTGGTGGTGGACGGCGTGTCCTGGCGCATCCTGCTGGAAGACCTGTCCACGCTCTACAGCCAGGCCCAGCAGGGCCAGGCCCTGCAACTGCCGGCCAAGACCGATTCGCTGCAGGCCTGGCAGGCCCAGCAGCAGCAGCAGGCCCGCAGTGGGCAGCTGCAGGCCGAGCTGGCCTACTGGCTGGCCCAGGACCAGACCCCGGTCCACGCCCTGCCCCTGGACCAGCCCGCCGGGAGCAACCAGGTGGCCGACGCCCAGGTGCAGGCCTTCGTGCTGCCCGCAGAATTGACGGGGCAGCTGCTCACGCAGACCCACCGGGCCCTGGGCACGGAGGTGCAGGAGCTCCTGCTCACGGGCCTCACCCAGGCCCTGCAGGCCCAGTGGCCGCTGGGCCCGGTGCGCCTCACGCTCGAGGGCCACGGCCGCGAGTGGCTGGGCCGCGAGCTGGACGTGACGCGCACGGTGGGCTGGTTCACCAGCAAGTACCCGCTGGTGCTGGACGTGCGCCCGGCCGCCGATTCGGTGGAGGCGCTGATTGAAGTCAAGGAGGCGGTGCGCCGCCTTCCGGGCAAGGGCATCGGCTACGGCTTGCTGCGCTACCTGCACCCGGCGCAGCCGCTGGCGGGCGCACCGGCCTCGGACATCGTGTTCAACTACCTGGGCGACTTCGGCGCGGGGGCGAACAATGCCGATGAGCAGCAGGCCAGCCTGTTCAGCTTCTCGGCCCAGGAGCGGGGGGCCAGCGTGAGCAGCCGGCGCGAGCGCAGCAGCGTGCTGGAGGTCTCGGCTATGATTGTCGAGGGCCAGCTGCGGGTGAGCGTGAGCTACAGCCAGCAGCAGTACCAGCGGCAGACCATCGCGCAGCTGCTGGCTCACTACGAGCAGCACTTGACCGAGTTGATCGGCACGGTGGCGGCGCTGGAGCAGCGGCAGCTGACACCCAGCGACTTGACCTTCTCGGGGCTGAACCGCCAGGAGCTGGCCCAGCTCACGGCGCAGGTGGGCGGGGTGCAGGACGTCTACGGCTTGACGCCGTTGCAGGAGGGGATGTACTACCACTGGGTGCAGGATGCGGGCTCGCGGGCCCACGGCATCCAGGTGGCGTACCGGCTGGAGGGCCAGCTGCAGGTGGCCTTGCTCGAGCAGAGCTACCAGCAGTTGGTGAGCAGCTACGACGTGCTGCGCACCAGCTTCACGCACCACTACGGCGGGCGGGCCCTGCAGGTGGTGCAGCCCCGCGTCAGCGGCGGCTTCCACTTCGTGGACCTCTCGCACCTGAGCGGCGAGCAACTCGCCCAGGCGGTAGCGGCGGAGAAGGAGGCGGACCTGGCCCAGGGTTTTGACCTGAGCCGGGGCTCGCAGATGCGCCTGCGCGTGCTGCAACTCGGGGCCAGCGCCTACGAGTTTATCTGGAGCCACCACCACGTCATCATGGACGGCTGGTGCTCGCGCTTGCTGAGCCAGCAGTTCACCCAGCTATACCAGGGTCTGGTGAGCGGGCAGCCGGTGCAGCTCTTGGAGCGCCACAAGTACGCCGACTACCTGCGCTGGCTCGACCGGCGCGACGCGCAGGCCTCGCTCGCCTATTGGAAGGACTATCTGAAGGGCTACGAACAGCCCGCTTCCCTGCCTAAGAAAGTGGCGGCCAACGACACGCTGGCCTATGCCCAGGCCGAGGTAAGTCTGGATGTGGAGCCGGCTCTGGTAAACGACGTGTACCAGCTGTGCCGCCAGCAGGGTGTGACGCTGAACACGGTGGTGCAAAGCGCCTGGGGCGTGCTGCTCAGCCGCTACACCAACACCCCCGACGTGGTCTTTGGCTCCGTCGTATCGGGCCGCCCCGGCAGTCTGATCGGCGTGGAGGAAATGATTGGCTTGTTCATCAACACCATTCCGGTGCGGGTGAACTACAGCGAGCAAACCACGGTGCGGGAACTGCTGCACAACGTGCAGCGCAAGGCCCTCAGCACCGAGCCGCACCACTACTCGCCGCTGGCCAACGTGCGGGCGCAGAGTGAGCTGGGCCGCGACTTGTTCAACCACGTGCTGGTATTCGAAAACCTGGAAAACAACAGTGGCGACTCCGCCGAAGACGTGGAAAACGCCGTGCTGAAAATCACGGGCCGGGAGCTGTACGAAAGCACCAACTTCGACTTCCACATCAACTGCATTCCCACGCCTGATTCGATTCGGCTGGAGTTCAAGTACAACACCAACATCTTCGAAGCCTCGTTCATTGCGGCCCTCAAAGAGCACTTTGTCACGCTGCTGACCGGCTTCGTAACGGCGCCCGAGCAGGTGGTTGATACGGTGGAGCATCTGCCGCTGGCCGAGAAAAACCGCCTGCTGGTGGAGCTCAACGACACGGCCACGGACTACCCGCTCGACCAGACGGTTATCGACCTGTTTGCCGCCCAGGTAGCCCGCACGCCCAACCGCCCGGCCGTGGTGTACGGCGCCACGACGCTGACGTACCAGCAGCTCGATGTCGTGACCAACCGCCTGGCCCAGTACCTGGTGCAGGAGTACGGAGTGGGCGCCAACGACTTCGTGGGCATCCAGCTCTACCGCTCGGAGTGGCTGATGATTTCGGTGCTCGGTGCCCTCAAGGCCGGAGCTGCCTACGTGCCCATCGACCCGGAGTATCCGCAGGAGCGCATCGACTACATCCGCCAGGACAGCCGCAGCAAAGTGCTGCTCGATGAGCAGGAAATCAGCCGCTTCCGGGCCGCTGAGGGCCAGTATGCCGACGAGTGGACGGCCGTGCGCAACCAGCCCGGTGATTTGGCCTACGCCATCTACACCTCCGGCACCACGGGCCGGCCCAAGGGCGTGCCGATTCAGCACCACAACCTGACCAACTACATCAGCTACGCGGCCCAGACGTATTGCACCCGGGCCTGCACCAGGGATGCGGCGACCTGCCCCAACGTGAACTGCAAGACCCGGGCCGGCTCGACCTTCCCGCTGTTCACGTCCTTCTCCTTCGACCTGACCGTGACCTGCATTTTCGCCCCCCTCGTGACCGGCGGCAAAGTGGTGGTCTACGGCAAGGAAGGCCTCGACGAAGTACTGCCCGACGTATTCTGGGGCGCGCACGGCATCACGGTGGTCAAGTGCACGCCTACCCACATCGGGGTGCTGAGCGAGCTGGGCAAGCGCCCCACCGCCGTGCAAAAAGTCATTGTGGGCGGCGAGCAGCTCAAGGAAAAGCACGTCTCGTATCTGCTGTCCATCAACCCCGACATTCAGATCTACAACGAGTACGGCCCCACCGAAACCACCGTCGGCGCCACGGTAGCCGTCATCGACCAGCACACGGCCAACATTACCATCGGCGTGCCCATTGCCAACACCCAGGTGTTTGTGCTCGACCGGCGCCGGCAGCTGGCCGCCGTGGGCGTGGAAGGCGAAATCGTCATTGCCGGCGAGCAACTGTCGGAAGGCTACCTCAACCGCCCCGACCTCACGGCCGAGAAGTTTGTGCCCCATCCCTACAAGGAAGGCGCGTTCATCTACCTCACCGGCGACACCGGCAAGGTGCTGCCCGACGGCAACCTCTTGTACTTCGGCCGCCGCGACGACCAGGTGAAAGTGCGGGGCTACCGCATCGAGCTGGGCGAAGTGGAAAATGCCCTGCTGCTGCGCGACGATATCAGTCAGGCCGTGGTGGTAGCCACCGAAATGGCCGAGGAAAAGGTGCTGGTAGCTTATTTCACCAGCCCCGGCGAGGTGCTGCTGCCTGAGCTCAAAGGCTTCCTGGCCGCCACCCTGCCCGACTACATGGTGCCCGCCTACCTGGTGCAGCTCAAGGAACTGCCCGTGACGGTGAACGGCAAGGTGGACAAGCGCCAGCTGCCCAGCCCCGACAGCATGGCCTCCGGCGCCGAGTTTGGCCCCGTGGCCCCGCGCAACGAGGTGGAGGAAAAGCTGCTCGGCATCTGGAAGCAGGTGCTGAAAAAGGACACCATCAGCATCCGCGCCAACTTCTTCGACCTGGGCGGCGACTCCATCAAAATCATTCTGATGGTGGCCAAAATCAAGTCGGGCTTCAAGATTGCGCTGGATTCGGCCAAGCTGTTCTACGCCACCACCATCGAGGAGCAGGCCAAGCTTATCAACGAAGTAACCGAGCAGGAAGCCGGCCTGAGCGTGGCCCCCGTGCAGCGCAGCTACCCGCTCACCGAAATCCAGGAAGTGTACTGGGCCGTGTGCCAGGACCCCGCTACGTCGGTTGCCTACAACATTTCGATGGCCTACCAGCTGACCGGGGCCCTGGAAGTAGACAAGCTGCAATCGGCCTTCCACGCGCTGCAAAACCGCCACGAGATACTCCGGACCGTGTTCCGCTACGACGAGCAGGCCTACAACGTGCGCCAGTGGGTGTTGCCCCTGGAGCAGCTGCCCGAGGCCTTCGTGGTGCGCGACCTGCGCGCGCAGCACCTGAGCCCCGCCGACCTGACGGCCATCGTGAACGAGGAAGTTACCAAGTCGTTCGACTTCGTGAACGGGCCCCTGATTCAGTTGCAGGTGGTGCAGCACCAGACCGACGAGTACTTGGTGCTGTTCAACATGCACCACATCATCAGCGACGCCTTCTCGATTCACATCATCGTGCGGGAGCTGTTCTCGCTCTATGCCAACCAGGTAGCCGACCAAGCGGCTATTACGCTGCCCACGCTGCCCATCCAGTTCAAGGACTACGCCGACTGGAGCCGCAAAAACCGCAACGAGGCCAAGCTGGCCGAAAGCGCCGGCTTCTGGAAAACCTACCTGACCAACTACGACTCGCAGATCCGCTTCCCGTGGCGGCAGCCCAACGTGCCCGATGCTTTCAAGGCCGACATCTACCGCCAGGTAATCGAGGATGAAGCCCTGGTGCAGCAGCTGCGCACCTGGGTGGGGCAGGAGAAGGGCACGCTCTACATGGCCCTGCTCACCTTGTTCAAGGCCCTGTGCCACCTCGAAACCGACCAAGCCGACCTGACCCTGGTGACGCCCGTCTCGACCCGCGACCATGAGGAAGTGAAAGACCTCATCGGCCTGTTCCTGAACACGGTGTTCGTCCGGACCCAGGTGGCCGAGCAGGAAAGCTTCGCCAGCCTCTTCGGCAAGGTGCAGGCCTCGGTGAAGCAGGTGATGCTGCACAAGCAGTTTCCCTACCTGAGCATCGTCGACCAGATTCACAAAAGCCAGGAGCAGCCCTTCTTCAACGTGGGCCTGAACCTGAACCCACTGAACGCCCACGCCAACGATGCCGCGCCCGACCTGGGCCTGGAGCTGCTGCCGCTGACCAAGGAGGAAAACTTCGTGAAGGCCCAGCTCTGGCTCGACATCACGGAGCGCGAAAAGTCCCTGGCTATCAACTACTCCTACCAGCACCGCCTGTTCGAGGAGCGCGACGTGCAGCAGCTGGCCGCCAAGCTGGAGCGGCTGCTGGGCCAGGTGCTGCGCGAGCCCAACCGCCCGCTGCTCGACATCCGGGAAGAGATGCTGGCCGCCGAGCGGCAGGAGCAGAAGGAGAGTGCCCGCAAGCTGCGCTCGGCCAACCGCATGAAGCTGATGAGCGGCAAATTGTCCTGATTCACTGATTTTTAAGAGTCTTCAACGCCTAGTATACCCTCTGTTTTTCTATCCATTCAACCGTATTTAACGCATACAACGCCATGAACAACTTAGCAAAACTCAAAGCGGCCAAAGCCGCCCCCATGCTGGCCGAAATCGAGCAGGACATCACCGTCAAGGAGTACTTCGACGGCAGCAACGGCCTGCCCCTGGTGGTAAAGCCCCTGCTGAAGGGCGTGGACCTGAAGGCCTGGATTGAGGAGCACCGCGCCGAAGTAGAAGCCGACCTGGTCAAGCACGGCGGCATCCTGTTCCGGGGCTTCGCCATCAACACGGTCGAGAAGTTCGACTCCTTCATGAAGTGCTTCAGCGAGGAAAGCATTCCGTACATGTTCCGCTCGTCGCCCCGCTACGCCGTGGCCGACCGGGTGTACGTCTCGACGACCTACCCCAATGAGCGCACCATTAATATGCACAGCGAGTCGTCGTACAGCTATGCCTGGGGCCGCAAAATCATCTTCTGCTGCATCAAGGCCGCCGAAGAGCAGGGCGAAACCCCCATTGCCGACAACCGCCGCGTGCTGGCCCGCCTGAGCCCGGCCCTGCGCCAGAAGTTTCAGGATCTGGGCGTTATCTACCAGCGCAACCTGTCGCCCCACATCGGCATGCCCTGGCAGGAAGTGTTCCAGACCACCGACCCCGAGGAAGTAAAGCGCGTGTGCGCCGAAAACAACGTGGAGTGCATCTTCAGCGGCAAAGACAACCTGACCATCCGCTGGCAGAAGCCCGCCATCTACGCCCACCCCGAGTCCGGCGACCTGATGTGGTTCAACCACTCGTATTTCTTCAACAAGTACAGCCTCTACGAAGAAATCGGGCTGGAGCCGGAAGACGAAATGCCCGAAGAGCTGCTGCCCTCCAACACCTTCTTCGGCGACGGCTCGGAGATTTCCTTCGCCGAGTACAGCGAGATTAAAAATGCCTACGACCAGGAAAAAGTGCTGTTCCTGTGGCAGGAAGGCGACTTGCTGCTGCTCGACAACATGATGACGGCCCACGGCCGCAGCCCCTACAAAGGGGAGCGCCAGATCGTGGTATCCATCGTGGAGCCCTACAAGAAACCGGCGGAAGCCAACAATTAATCAGCGAATTGCGCTTGATATTTAAGATATTTATTACTTTAGGAACGCAATTTCAGTTTACGGGGGCTGAGAGCGGCTGGTCTGCTCTCAGCTTTCCCCAGTTTATTCCAGTATTTAGTTGTTAAAATCTTATCGTATCACCTTAAAATCCTGTCTATCTGATATAGCCTAACCTACGCGGTCTGCCTGCTCCGTTATTTATTCTACTTCCCGCAGACCTCCTCCTTACCCGCCGGCCCGCCCACTCGTGCGCTGCCGGCTTCGCTACAGTTAATTCTACCAAGTCGTCGCTTCTTCGGGCAGCCGGGTCATTATGGCTTTGCTTTCCAGCTATCTGCGCTTCTCGTTGCTACCCTTTCGTTTGTATAGCTTACTCTACTCATTTACTTGATACTCTAATCTTATTGTTACATGCTAAGTCCTATTTCTAAAAACCAGGAATTCTATTTGCAATTCACGCGCAACCAGGATTCAGCTCGGCTGGAAGCCGAATGCGTGCTCCAGTATGCGGTTGATCGTAAGACTGTTGCCGCGGCAATACAGACGGTAGTGGCCCGCTACGACATCCTGCGGACGGTATTCGTTTCGAAGGAAGGACTTTCGCTGCCGATGCAATCCATCGGTGAGGTGGGCGAGCAGGCAGGGGAGATGAGCGAAGAGTCGGAAGTTACGCTGGCCCGGCCGCTGGCCCTGCACCTGGAGGCCGCCGGCCCCGAGGCCTGGCGCCTGAAGCTGCGCTGCCTGCCCATGCTGCTGGACATTGCCAGCATCAAGCTTTTCTTTGCCGAAGTGGCCGCCGTGCTGGCCGGCACTGCCGACGCGCTGCCCGCCGCCGATGACCTGATCCAGACCGGGCAGTACGCCGCCTGGCAGGAAGAGCTGGCCACCGAGGAAAACGAGGAAGCTGCCGCGTTCTGGAAACAGGCCAGCCGCCCCGGTGAAGACGGCGACCTGCGCCTGCCGTTCCAGCAAAACCCCAATGGCCGACCTTTCGTGGCCGCCGTAAAAACCGCCGTAGTCGCTGCCGGGGCGCTGAAAAGCGCCGCTCAGCGCTACGGCGTTGACGTGCAGACCCTGGTGGTAGCCCTCTACGCCAAGGCCCTGCAGCGCTTCACCGAGCGTACGGCTTTTGCCCTCGACTTCGTAACCAACGGCCGCGCCTATGAGGAGCTGGCTTCCGTTATTGGTCCGTTCTCCAAAAACCTGCCCTTGCAGCTGGAGCTGACCGACACCGCCGACCTGGCTGCCTTCAGCGCGCGGCTGCAGGAAAACATCGAAACCAGCCTCGACTGGAGCGACTATTACTTTGCCGACCGCTACGCCGGCATCCGGGCCCCCAACACCCGCTACGTGGTAGAGTACCACGACGTGGCGCCCGCCGCCGGGGCTTCCGTCCTGACGAACGTGGTGGCCCTGACCAGCGCCTTCAGCCAGAAGCTGCTGGTGCTCGACAACGGCGCTACGCTGGACGTGCAGTTTCAGTACGACCAAAACCAATACGACGCCACGGCCGCCGAGCTGCTGCTGGCCAACGTGGCCGCGCTGCTGGCCGAGCCCACCCGCTCCGCCACCGCCCTGCTGCCCCAGGACCGCGAAATCGTGGCGGCCGCCAATGCCACCGCCCAGGCCCCGACGGCCGAGCACACGGTGTTGCAGCTGATTGAGCAGGCCATTGCGGCTACTCCGGAGGCTACGGCCCTGGTGGGCCCCGAGGAAAGCTTCTCCTACCAGGAAATGGGTGCCATCAGCAAGCAGCTGGCCGGCGCTCTGAAAGCCAACTACGGCGTCGGCGCCGGCGACCTGATCGGCCTGGCCTTCGACCTGAGCACCGAAATTCCCCTGGCCATGCTGGGCGTGCTCTACGCCGGGGCCGCCTACATTCCGATTGACAGCAACAACCCCAAGGAGCGCATCCAGAAAATCCTGCTCGACAGCCGCTGCAAGCTTATCCTGACCCAGGAAGAGCTGGTGGAAGAGTGGCAGCAGGAATTTCCCGGCTTCAGCATTCTGACCGTAGCCGAAGTGCTGGCCAGCGCCAACGAGGAAGCCCACATCGAGCTGCCCCTGCCCGCCGCCGCCGATACGGCCTACATCATCTACACCTCCGGCACCACCGGGGAGCCCAAGGGCTGCGTGATTACCCACGCCAACCTGCTCAACTACATCAGCTGGGTCAACGGCTATTACTTCCAAGCCGAGCCCGCCACGGGCAACTTCTCGCTGATTACCAATTTCTCCTTCGACCTCACCGTCACGGCCCTGTTCAGCGCCATCAGCCGCGGCAAGAGCCTGCAGTGCTTCGAGCGCGGCCTCGGTATTTCGGAGATGCTCTACCAGTCGTTTGAGCCCGGCAGCGGCGTAGACACGGTGAAGATGACGCCCACGCACATTTCGCTGCTGGCGTATCTGGGCCTGGAAACCACCAACGTGCGCCACGTCATCGTGGGCGGCGAGGCCCTGCTGGCCTCGCACATCCGCATCCTGCGCACCCTCTCGCCCGACATTCACATCTACAACGAGTACGGCCCGACCGAAGCCACGGTGGGCTGCATCGTGAAGGAAATCGGCTCGGTGCACGATACCGTGCTCATCGGCTTGCCCATCACCAACATGGAAGCCTACGTGCTGACGGCCGAGCTGGAGCTGGCCCCGGTGGGCAGCATCGGCGAGCTGTACCTGGCTGGTCAGGGCCTGGCTAAGGGCTACCTGAACAAGCCCGACATGACCAGCGCTAAGTTTGTGGAAGTAGCCGCCCTGCCGGGCAAGCGCCTCTACAAGTCCGGCGACCTGGCCCGCTTCCTGCCCTCGGGCGAAATCGACTACCTGGGCCGCATCGACGACCAGGTGAAAATCCGGGGCTACCGCGTGGAGCTGCAGGAAATTCAGAAGGCTCTCGACCAGCACCAGGCCGTGAACACCAGCATGGTGACGCTCTGGAAAAACGCCAGCGAGGAAAGCTACCTGGTGGCCTACTACATCAGCTCGGAAACCCTGGAAACGGCCGTGCTGCGCGAGTTCGTGGCCGACAAAGTGCCCGAGTACATGGTGCCCGCCGTGTTTATCCCCGTCGATGCCATTCCGCTGACGGCCAACGGCAAGCTCGACGTAAAGAAGCTGCCCAACCCGCAGGACTACTTCAGCAAAGCCGCTGAGTACGTGCCCGCCGGCACCGAAATGGAGCACCGCCTCGTGGCGCTGTGGGAAGAGGTGCTGGGTACCCAGCCCATCGGCGTGCACGACGATTTCTTTGAAATCGGGGGTCACAGCCTGAAAGTGACCCAGCTCATCAGCCGCTACCACCGCGACTTTGAAATCATGCTTTCCCTGCAGGATTTCTACACCAATACCACCATTGCCGGCCAGGCCGAGCTGATTGGCCGCGCCGCCAAGTTCACCTTCGTGAACATCGAGAAAACGGCCGAAAAGGACAGCTACCCCGCTTCCAACGGCCAGAAGCGCCTGTGGGTGATGAGCCAGGTGGGCGACAGCTCCTCAGCGTTCAACATCTTCAACGCTATGCAGTTTGAGGGCGAGTTCTACCCCGAAAACTTCGAGCAGGCCCTCATTACGGTGCTTAACCGCCACGAGAGCCTGCGCACCGTGTTTGGCCAGGACCCCGTAACCGAAGAAGTGCGGCAGTTTATCCGGACCACGGCCGAGCTGAACTTCAAGGTAGACTACCTCGACCTGACCGCCGCCGCCAACCAGCGCGAGCAGGTGCTGGCCGTGCTGGAAGCCGAAGCCAAGCGCGTGTTCGACCTGGGTGCCGGCCCACTGCTGCGCGTGGGCGTCATCAAGACGGCCGACGCCCGCTACGTGGTGTACTACAACGCCCACCACATCATCTGCGACGGGTGGTCGATGGAAGTGTTCATCAGCAACACGATGAACTGCTACGGCGCTTACCTCAACGCCCAGGAAAACCCGCTGCCCCCGCTGGCTATTCAGTACCGCGACTACGCGGCCTGGCTCGATAAGAAAATGTCGGGCGACTCCTTCCAGGAAAGCCGCTCGTACTGGCTCGATAAGTTCAGCGGCGAGCTGCCCGTGCTCAACCTGCCCTCCGACAAGAAGCGGCCCCTGGTGAAAACCTACAACGGCGCCAGCCTGCGCACCAAGCTCGATAAGGAGGCCGTGCGGCGCCTGCGCCAGTTCAGCCAGGAGCGGGGCGGCACCCTGCTGACCGGCCTGCTAGCCGTGGTGAAGGGCGTGCTGCACCGCTACACGGGGCAGGAAGACATCATCATCGGTAGCCCCATTGCCGGCCGCGAGCATGCCGACCTGGAGGAGCAGATTGGCTTCTACGTCAACACCCTGGCCCTGCGCACCCAGCTCAGCGCCGACGACAGCTTCGAAGCACTATTCGAGCGGGTGAAGGCCACCACGCTGGGCGCTTTCCAGCACCAGCTGTATCCCTTCGACCAATTGGTAGAAGAGCTTGGCCTGAAGCGCGACACCAGCCGTCTGCCCCTGTTCGACTGCTGGCTGCTGCTGCACCAGGCCAACACGTCCTACCAGAACAACGGCTGGGATTTTGGCGACCTGAGCATCGACGCTTTCCCCTTCGAAGGCGAAATCTGCAAGTACGACTACCTGTTTTCCTTCGCCGAGTTCGACGATGAGCTGGTACTCACGCTGAAATACAACACCGACATTTACAGCGAGTTCTTCGCCACGCAGCTGCAAGGCAACATCAGCCAGTTCCTGATTGCGGCCGTAAGCAACCCCGCTGAGCAAATCAGCCAGATTGCCTACCTGACCGAAGCCGAAACGTCGGCGCTGGAAATGGCCAGCCAAGGCGCGGAGCTGACCATCGAAAATGAAGGTTCACTACTGACGGAGTTTACGTCGGTAGTGTCTCGGTTTGGGTCGCGGGTGGCCGTGTCGGGCTTCGGCGGCGAGCAGCTGAGCTACGCCGAGCTGGACGCCTTGTCTTCGCAGCTGGCTCACTTCCTGCTGGCCGAAGCCGGCGCCCAGCCCCTGTCCTTGGTGGCCCTGGCCCTGCCCCAGAGCCCGGCCGTGGTCGTGGCCCTGCTGGCCAGCTGGAAAGCCGGGGCCGCCTACCTGCCCCTGGACAGCAGCCTGCCCGCCGCCCGCCAGCAGTACATGCTGCGCCACAGCCAGGCCCAGCTCACGCTCACGGCCGAGCTGTACGCCGAGTTCCTGACCCAGGCCGCCCGGTATCCCACCACGGCCCCAGAACGCCCGGTCGCCGCGGCCGACCCGACGGCGTACGTGATTTACACCTCGGGCTCGACGGGCCAGCCCAAGGGCGTGGCCGTGGGCCACGGCTCCCTGCGCAACTACTGCCAGTGGCTGGCCGCCGAAGCCCAGCTCACCGAAGCCGACACGGCGGCCCTGCTGACCAGCTACAGCTTCGATTTGGGCTACACCGTGTTGTTCCCGACCCTGCTCACCGGCGGGCAGCTGTGCCTGAGCGCGCCCGAGGCGGTGCTGGAAGACGCGGCCGCCACCGTGGCCTGGCTTGAGGCGCGGCAGGTCTCGTTCCTGAAGCTCACGCCTTCCTTGGTGCAGGGCCTGGTCTTGAGCCAGGGCGTACAGGCCCTGGCCCAGGTGGGCCGGCTGCGCCTGCTGGTCTGCGGCGGGGCCACGATGGCCGGCGCCGACATGGCCGCGCTGCTGGCCAGCAACCCGCAGCTGACGATCTTCAACCACTACGGGCCCACGGAGACGACCATTGGCGTGTGCTTCCAGCGGCTGACGCAGGACTCGATCCAGGGCTTCGTGGCCCAGCCCGTACTGGGCGGCCCGATTGCCAACGTGGAGCTGCTGGTGGCCGACGCGCGGCAGCAGCCCGTGCCGGTGGGCGTGGTGGGCGAGCTGCTCATTGGCGGGCGCAGCCTGGCGCAGGGGTATTTGCACGAGGCGGGCTTGACGGCCAGTAAGTTTGTGGCCCACCCGGGCAAAGTGGGGGCGCAGGTGTACCGTAGCGGCGACCAGGTGGTGCGGCAGGCGGACGGGCGGCTGCGGTTCGTGGGCCGGGTGGACGAGCAGGTGAAGGTGCGCGGCTACCGGGTCGAGCCCGGCGAGGTGCAGCACGCGCTGCTCCAGCTCCCCGGCCTGGCCCAGGCCGCTGTCATTGCCCTCAAGCAAGCGGAAGGGGATGCCGCGCTGGTGGCCTACGTCGTGCCCACGACGGGCCAGGAAATCGACGAGGCCGCGCTGCGGACCGGGTTGCTGGCTCAGCTGCCAGCCTACATGGTGCCCAGCCAGTTTGTGCAGCTGGCGGCGTTGCCCGTGACGGCCAACGGCAAGCTCGACCGGGCGGCCTTGCCCGACCCCGGCCAGCAAGGCCGGCGCGGGGCCCACTATCAAGCGCCGCAGGGCGCGGTGGAAACGGCGTTGGCCACGGTGTGGGCCTCGGTGCTGCGCCGCGAGAACATCAGCCGGCAGGACAACTTCTACGACCTGGGCGGCGACTCGATTAAGTCGATTCTGGTGGTGTCGCGGCTGCGGCAGCAGGGCTACTCGGTGGAAGTAGCCGACATTCTGGGCTACCCCGTGCTGGCCGAACTGGCCCAGCGCGCCACCAAGCTCACCCGCCAGATCTCCCAGGCCACGGCCACCGGCTCCGTCGAGCTGAGCCCGATCCAACACTGGTTCCTCGACAATGAGCAGGTTGATAAGCAGCAATACAATCAGTCGATTCTGCTGACCAGCCAGGAGCGCCTCAATGAGGAAAACCTGCGTCAGAGCCTGAATAAGCTGCTAGCTCACCATGATGGTCTGCGTCTGCGCTTCACCCAGGATGCCAATGGCTCCTGGCAGCAGGAGTACGCACCTATCACAGAGAGCGTACTAGCAGTTTATGACATAACCCAGTTGCCGGCCGCCGAGGCGCGGGCTGAGCAGCTGCGCCTCAGCGAGCAGCTGCAGGGCAGCTTCGAGCTGGCCGCGGGCCCGCTGTTCCAGGCCGCCGTGTTCCGGCAGCCCGACGGCCCGGACGAGCTGCTCCTGGTGGCCCATCACCTGGTGGTGGACGGCGTGTCCTGGCGCATCCTGCTGGAGGACCTGTCCACGCTCTACGCCCAGGCCCAGCAGGGCCAGCCGCTGGTGCTGCCAGCCAAAACCGACTCCTTGCAGGCCTGGCAGGCCCAGCAGCAGCAGCAGGCCCTGAGCCCCGCACTGCAGGCTGAACTCTCCTACTGGCAGCAGCAGGACCAGGCCCCGGTCCACGCCCTGCCCCTGGACCAGCCCGCCGGGAGCAACCAGGTGGTCGACGCCCAGGTGCAGGCCTTCGTCTTGCCCGCCGAGCTGACGGGGCAGCTGCTCACGCAGACCCACCGGGCCCTGGGCACGGAGGTGCAGGAGCTCCTGCTCACGGGCCTCACCCAGGCCCTGCAGGCCCAGTGGCCGCTGGGCCCGGTGCGCCTCACGCTCGAGGGCCACGGCCGCGAGTGGCTGGGCCGCGAGCTGGACGTGACGCGCACGGTGGGCTGGTTCACCAGCAAATACCCGCTGGTGCTGGACGTGCGCCCGGCCGCCGATTCGGTGGAGGCGCTGATTGAAGTCAAGGAGGCGGTGCGGCGCCTGCCGGGCAAGGGCATCGGCTACGGCCTGCTGCGCTACCTGCACCCGGCGCAGCCGCTGGCCGGGGCGCCCAGCTCGGACATCGTGTTCAACTACCTGGGCGACTTCGGCGCGGGGGCGGGCAATGCCGATGCACAGCAGGCGGGCCTGTTCAGCTTCTCGGCCCAGGAGCGGGGGGCCAGCGTGAGCAGCCGGCGCGAGCGCAGCAGCGTGCTGGAGGTCTCGGCCCTGATCGTCGAGGGCCAGCTGCGGGTGAGCGTGAGCTACAGCCAGCAGCAGTACCAGCCCGCAACCATCGCGCAGCTGCTGGCCCACTACGAGCAGCACTTGACTGAGTTGATCGGCACGGTGGCCGCGCTGGAGCAGCGGCAGCTGACGCCTAGCGACTTGACCTTTGCCGGGCTGAGCCGCGGGGAGTTGGCCCAGCTCACGGCGCAGGTGGGCGGGGTGCAGGATGTGTACGGCTTGACGCCGCTGCAGGAGGGTATGTACTACCACTGGGTGCAGGATGCGGGCTCGCGGGCCCACGGCATCCAGGTGGCCTACCGCCTGGAAGGCCAGTTGCAGGTGGCCTTGCTGGAGCAGAGCTACCAGCAGCTGGTGAGCAGCTACGACGTGCTGCGCACCAGCTTCACGCACCACTACGGGGGGCGGGCCTTGCAGGTGGTGCAGCCCCGTGTCAGCGGCGGCTTCCACTTCGTGGATCTGAGCCATCTGCTGGGCGAGGCCTTGACCGAGGCGGTAGCGGCGGAGAAGGAGGCGGACCTGGCCCAGGGCTTCGACCTGAGCCGGGGCTCGCAGATGCGCCTGCGCGTGCTGCAGCTCAGCGAGAACCAATATGAGCTGATTTGGAGCCACCACCACATTATTATGGATGCCTGGTGCTCTCAGCTTCTCATTCAGCAGTTCACCCAGCTGTATCAGGGCTTGGTGAGCGGGCAGCCGGTGCAGCTGTTGGAGCGCCACAAGTACGCCGACTACCTGCGCTGGCTCGACCAGCGCGACGCGCAGGCCTCGCTCGACTATTGGGCGCAATACCTCCAGGGCTACGAGCAGACGGCTTCGCTGCCAACGCAGGTTACCAGCCAGGAATACACCCAGCAGGAAGCCTTCTTCCAGATTGCCGACGCCGATTTTGCCGGCTTGCAGCAACTCAGCGAACGGCTGGGCGTGACGCTGAGCACGGTGGTGCAAAGCGCCTGGGGCGTGCTGCTCGGCCGCTACGCCGGTACGCAGGACGCGGTGTTCGGCACGGTCGTGTCGGGTCGCCCCGGCAACCTGATCGGCGTGGAGGAAATGGTGGGCCTGTTCATCAACACCATCCCGGTGCGGGTGCAGTACGGCAACGACACGACGGTGAAAGAGCTGGTGCAGCAAGTGCAGCAGCTCCACATTGCCAGTGAGCCGCACCACTACCGGCAGTTGGCCGAAGTGCAGGCACAAAGCGCGCTGGGCCGTAATCTGCTCGACCACATCCTCGTGTTCCAGAACACGAATGCGGCAGAAAGTGCCGAATACGCGCCAACCAGCGATACGCCGGGCCTGGATATCATCAGCAAGGAGTCGTACGTGCAGACGAACTTCGACTTCAACTTCGTGCTGTATCCCTCGGCAACGCAGCTGGCCTACCGCTTCCGCTTCAACGCGGCCAAGTACGACCCAGCCTTTATCGAGCGGCTGGGCACGCACTTCCAGCAGATTCTGCGGGCTTTCGTGGCCCAGGCCAACCAGCCCGTGCGGACCGCCAACCACCTGCCCGCTGCCGAGCAGCAGCAGCTCCTGGCGCAGTTCGACGCCACCGGCACGCTGCCCCGCACCGAGGAAACCGTCCTCTCGCGGTTCGAAAAGCAGGTAGCCGCTACGCCCGCCCACACCGCCGTAGTGGCGGCCGGCGAGGCCCTGAGCTACCAGGCGCTGAACGAGCGGGTAAATCAGCTGGCCAACTACTTCCGCGGCCAGGGCATTACGGAGGGCGCCAAAGTAGCCTTCTGCCTGAACCGCCCCCTGGATGCGCTGACCAGCCTGCTGGCCACCCTGAAAGCCGGCGGCGTGTACGTGCCCCTCGATACGCAGTTCCCGGAAGCCCGCAAAGCCTTTATGCTGAGCGATTCGCAAGCGGCCCTGCTCGTGGTAGACGCGGCCAACGCCGCCGCCTTCGACCAGCAGAGCCTGCCGCTCCTGGTGCTCGACGCGCCCGACGCCACCTGGCAGCAGGAAGCCGTATCGGCTCCGGCCACCACGCTGCGGCCCGCCGATGTAGCTTACCTGATTTACACCTCCGGCTCGACCGGCCAGCCCAAGGGCGTGATGGTAACGCACCGCAACCTGGTGGATTACCTTGACGGCTTGCAGGCCAAAACCGGCATCGTGGCGGGTGAGTCGTTTGGCTTGCTCTCCACGCTGGCCGCCGACCTGGGCAACACGGTGCTGTTTGGTGCCCTGCTCACCGGCGGCACGCTCCACCTGTTTGCCAAAGAGGCCCTGACCGACAGCGAAGGGCTGCTCAACTACTTCGAGGCCAACTCCATTGGTACCATCAAGATTGTGCCTTCGCACTGGAAAGCGCTGCAAACCAACCGCACGCTGCTGCCCACCAAGCGCATCATCTTCGGGGGCGAGGAGCTGACAACCGACGTGCTGGACCGCATCCGCAAAACCGGGCCGACCCTGGAGGTGTACAACCACTACGGCCCCACCGAAACGACCATCGGCAAGCTGATGCACCGCGTGGACATGGCCCGCACCTACAGCCGCGTGCCGATTGGCGAGCCGTTCTCCAACACGAAAGTGTACGTGGTCGATCAGCACCAGAACCTGTGCGCTTACGGCGTGCCGGGCGAACTGCTCATCGGCGGGGAGGGCGTGGCCGCGGGCTACTTCGGTCGGCCCGACCTGACGGCCGAGCGCTTCATTGCTGATCCGTTCGGCGGTGAGGGCCTGGTGTACCGCACCGGCGACTTGGTAACGTGGTCGGCCGAGGGCAGCATCACCTTCCTGGGCCGCATCGACCAGCAGCTCAAGATCCGGGGCTACCGCATCGAGCTGGGCGAAATCGAAAACGTGCTCAAGGCCAAGGACGGCATCCGCGAGGCGGTGGTCGTGGCCTTCGAAACGGTGCCCGGCGAGAAAGAATTGGTGGGCTACTTCGTGAGCAACGCGGAAACCGACCCGGCCACGCTGCGCAGCTACCTGCTGGAGCGCCTGCCCGAGTTTATGGTGCCGCAGACCTTTGTGCAGCTCCAGGAAATTCCGCTGACGCCCAACGGCAAAATCAACCGCCAGGCCCTGCCCAACCCGCAGACCTTCGCCGGGCAGCGCAGCCAGGAATTTGTGGCCGCCCGCACCGAAACCGAAGAGCGCCTGACTAAGATCTGGCAGAAGATTCTGGGCAAGGAAACCGTCGGCGTTACTGATAACTTCTTTACCAGCGGCGGCCACAGCCTCAACGGCATCCTGATGCTGACCAAGGTGCACCAGCAGTTCAACGTGCGCATCGACGTGCTGACCCTGTTTGAAACGCCGACGATTGAGGCCCTGGCCGAAGAAATCGAGAATGCGCTGTGGGCCAAGGCCGAGGCCGTTCACAACGAGGCCGCCGAAGAGGTGACTATTTAAGGTAAGTGAGTTATTAAAAGCGACGAGTAGGAGGGGAGTCCGCGCCACCCGGCGCGGGCTGCCCCAGGCTTCGAACGGACCAGCCCGGGGGAGCTTACTGCTGCGCAAGTGCTATATCCTAAGCCTGTTAACACGATGAAACAATTTCTGAAGACGTTACGAAACGCCGGTGTTCTTATAAAAGTAGTAGAGGGCGAACTGAAGCTGACCGCCCCCAAAGGCGCGCTTACTCCGGAGCTTTTGCAGGAGCTGAAGGCGCGCAAGGCTGAGCTGATGGCGTACTTAGCGGAGCAGGACAGCCAGGCCGGCTTCAACGCCATTGCCCCGGTGGGCGCCCAGGCCAGCTACGCGTTGTCGCCCTCCCAATACCGCCTCTGGGTGCTGAGCCAGCTGGAAGATGCGCTGGTGGCCTACAACATGCCCGCCGCCAAGCGTCTGACCGGCCCGCTGGACGTGGCCAGCTTCGAAAAAGCCCTGCACGCGGTAGTGGCCCGCCACGAGATTCTGCGCACCGTGTTCCGCAAGGACGAGCAGCTCGACGACGTGCGCCAGTTTGTGCTGGCCCCCGAAGCCAGCGGCTTTGCCCTGACCTACACCGACCTGAGCAACGACGCCAACGCCGAAGCCACGGCCCGGGCCTACGTCGAAGCCGAAGCCATCCGGCCCTTCGACCTGAGCGCGGGGCCGCTGTTCCGGGCCGCGCTGCTGCGCCTGGGCCCCGATGAGCTGGTGTTCTTCTTCAACATGCACCACATCATCAGCGACGGGTGGTCGATGAAGGTGCTGACCAATGAGCTGCTGCGCTTCTACCAGCAGTTCCGGCAGGGTCCGGCGCCGGCCGCCGAGCCCCTGCGCATTCAGTACAAGGACTTTGCCGCCTGGCAACGTACCGAGCTGGCCGGGCAGGGCCTGCAAAATCACCGCGCCTACTGGCTCGAGCAAATGCAGGGCGAACTGCCGGTGCTGGAATTGCAGCACGAAAAGGCCCGTCCCGCCGTGAAAACCTACAACGGCGAGATGGTGCAGTTCCGGCTGAGCCCCCAGGTGCAGGCCGGCCTGAAAAAGCTGAACGAAACCTACGGCGGCACGGCCTTCATGGGCATCATGGCCGCCCTGAACACGCTGTTTTACCGCTACACCGGCCAGGAAGACATCGTGCTGGGCAGCCCCATTGCCGGCCGTGAGCATGCCGACCTGGAAAACCAGATTGGCTTTTACATCAACACCCTGGCCCTGCGCACCCAGTTCAGCGGGGCCGGCAGCTTCGCCCAGCTCTACGAGCAGGTGAAAACCAACCTGCTGGGCGCCTACAAGCACCAGCTCTACCCCTTCGACCAGCTGGTAGACGACCTGGGCGTGAAGCGCGACATCAGCCGCTCGCCCTTGTTCGACGTGATGGTGGTGATGCAGAACACAGACCTGAACTTCGACGCCAAAGAGGAAGCCGGCCAGACGGTTTCCGACCTGCGGATTGCCACCTGGAAGCTGGGCGGCCGCCTGGTGAGCAAGTACGACATGACCCTGGCCTTCACCGAGGGCGCCCAAGGCATCGACGTATCCATTCAGTACAACACCGACCTGTTTTCGCCGGCCTACATCCAGCGCTTCTTCGACCATTTTGCCCAGCTGCTGGCCCACATCGTGCGGGCCCCCGAGCTGCCCTTGCATGCCTTCGAATACCTGAGCCAGGAAGAAATTCACCGCCAAACCATTCGCTACAATGCCAACCATCTACCTACTCCTGAACAAGCAACGCTGCACCAGCTATTTGCGCAGCGAGCTGCTACTCTGCTGCCTGAGCGTGCGGTAGTCTACGAAGACCGCGCCCTGACCTACCAGCAGCTCGACGAGCTGTCGAACCAGCTGGCCGGCTACCTCATCGACCAGTACCAGCTCAAGCCCAACGACCGGGTGGGCATCAAGCTGGAGCGCAATGAGTGGTACGTGGTGGCCGTGCTGGCCACGCTGAAAGCCGGCGGCGCCTTCGTGCCGATTGACCTGGCCTACCCCGAGGAGCGCATCAGCTACATGCAGCGCAACAGCGAGCTGACCGTGCTGCTGAACGACACCGAGCTGGCCGATTTCCGGGAACAGCAAAACAACTACTCGACCCTGGCCCCGGCGCCCGTGGCTACCAGCCAGGATCTGGCCTACGTCATCTACACCTCCGGCTCGACCGGGGAGCCCAAGGGCGTGATGATTGAGCACCGCGCCATCGTCAATACCGTGCTCAGCGAAATTGACTCGCTGGAAATGCAGCCCGGCATCCGGGGCATGCAATTCATGTCGTCGTCGTTCGACGTGTCGGTGTGGGAGATGTTCACCATTCTGCTGGCCGGCGGCGAGCTGCACATTGCCAGCGACGCGCTGAAGAAAGATGCCGCCGCCTACACCCAGTACCTCAACGACCACCGCATCGACATTGCGGCCATGCCGCCGGTGTACCTGCAACTGCTCGACATCGACCAGCTGCACCACCTCCGGCAGCTCGTGACGGGCGGCGAGGAAACCAACCGCAAGCTGATTCAGGCCTTCAACCAGCAGGGCGACTACATCAACGCCTACGGGCCCACGGAAGCCTCGGTGGTGGCTACCACGCACATCATCAAGAAAGGCACCTACGACGGCGCGGCCAAGATTCCGATTGGCAAGCCCCTGAGCAACATGCAGCTCTACGTGCTCGACCAGCGCGGCAACCTGCTGCCCGAGGGCCTGGTGGGCCAGCTCTACATCGGCGGGCCGGGCCTCTCGCGCGGCTACCTGAACCGCCCCGACCTGACGGCCGAGCGGTTCATTGCCAGCCCCTTCGAGCCCGGCGCCCTCCTCTACGACACCGGCGACCTGGCCCGCTGGACGCCCGAAGGCACGCTGGTATTTGCCGGCCGCAAAGACGACCAGGTGAAAATCAGGGGGCACCGCGTGGAGCTGCGCGAAATCGAAAACGCCCTGCTCGCCAGCCCCGACGTGCGCGAAGCCGTGGTGTTGGCCCGCGACATGGCCGACCATACCAAGGAGCTGGTGGCCTACTTCGTCAGTGAGCAGGCCGCGCCCGGGCCGCAGCTGAAAGCCCACCTGGCCCAGCGCCTGCCCGCCTACATGGTGCCCGCCTACTTCGTGCAGCTGGAGCGGCTGCCGCTGACCAGCAACGGCAAAATCAACAAGCTGACCCTGCCCGCGCCCACGGCCGAGCACGCCGCCGGCAAAACCGAGTACGTGGCCCCGGCCAACGAAATCGAGGAAACGCTGGTGCACATCTGGAAGGAGCTGCTGGGCAAAGACCAGATCAGCACCTCGGCCAACTTCTTCGACCTGGGCGGCAACTCCATCAAGATTATCAAGCTCAACCAGCTCATCAACGCGGCTTTTGCCAAGAATTACAAGATTGCCACGCTTTTCAACGTGGTGACCATTAAAGACCAGGCCGCCTTTATCAGCCAGGATACCATGCCCGATACCGATGCCGGCCTGGCCGAGCAAATCGAGGAATCGGTACAATCATTAGACGAGTCGCTTGCCTTATTCAATAGCTAAATCATTATGGAAACCAAGAGCAATTACACCGGTCTGGAAGTCGCCGTTATCGGCATGGCGTGCCGCATGCCCGACGCCAACACCCCCGAAAAATTCTGGCAAAACCTGCAGGGCGGCAAAGAGTCGGTGCGCTTCTACTCCGATGAGGAGCTGGCGCAGCTGGGCATGAGCCCCGAGAAAATCAGCAACCCGAACTACGTGAAGGCCGCGGTGAACGTGGACGACAAGGACTGCTTCGACGCTAACTTTTTCGACTACCGCCCCGGCGAGGCCATGATTATGGACCCCCAGACGCGCGTGTTTCACGAGTGCCTGTGGGAAGCCTTCGAAGACGCCGGCTACGTGCCCAACGACCTGGCCGACACCGTGTCGTTGCACGTATCGGGGGCCGACAGCACCAACTGGCGAGTGTATACGCGCTTCCTGAATGAGCGCGAAAAGCTCGTCGACGGCTTCAGCGCCAGCCTGCTCAACAACGTGAACTTCCTGCCCACGCTGGTTTCCTACAAGTTTAACCTGAAGGGGCCGGCGCTGTTTCTGTTCAGCGCCTGCTCCAGTTCCCTGATTGCGGTGCACCAGGCCTGCCGTAGCCTGCTCACCGGCGAAAGCAAAATGGCCGTGGCCGGCGGCGTCAAAATCAAGACCAGCGCCGCGCCCGGCTACGTGTACCAGAGCGGCATGATCTACTCGCCCGATGGCCACTGCAAAGCCTTCGATGCCAATGCCAACGGCACCATCGGGGGCGAAGGCGCGGGCGTGGTGCTGCTCAAGAAGCTGAAGGATGCCCTGGCCGACGGCGACAACATCTACGCCATCATCAAGGGCAGCGCCATCAACAACGACGGCAACCGCAAGGTGGGCTACACGGCTCCCTCGGTGCAGGGCCAGGTCGAGTGCATCAAAACGGCCCACAAGCTGGCCAAGGTCGACCCCGGCACCCTCACCTACATCGAGGCCCACGGCACCGGCACCAAGCTCGGCGACCCCATCGAAATTGAGGCCCTGACCCGGGCCTTCGACAACCCCAAAAAGCAGTACTGCGCCATTGGCTCGCTGAAAACCAACTTCGGCCACCTCGACTCGGCCGCCGGCATTGCGGGCTTCATGAAAACGGTGCTGGCCATCAAGAACCGCCAGATTCCGGCTTCGCTCAACTTCAAGCAGCACAACCCGGAAATCGACTTCGAGAACTCGCCCTTCTTCGTGAACCAGCAGCTGCGGCCCTGGAACGAACCCGTGGTGCGGGCCGGCGTCAGCTCGTTCGGCATCGGGGGCACCAACGCCCACGTGGTGCTGGAGGAAGCGCCCGTGGCCCCGGCCCCGACGGTGGCCCTGGCCAAGCACCACCTGTTCACGTTCAGCGCCAAAACGGCCTGGTCGCTCGACAAGTACCTCGACGCGTTCCGGGCCCACTTGCAGGACAAGCCCTCCGAGGCCGTGGCCGACGTGGCCTACACCCTGCAGAGCCGCCGCAAAGCCTTTAAGTACCGCGCCACCGTGAATGCCCAGAGCCTGCTGGAGCTGCGCGACAAGCTGACGGCCAAAACCGGCATCTGCAAAGGCAACGTGCAGACGATTGACCCCAAGCTGGTATTCGCTTTCCCCGGCACCGGCGTGCAGTACCGCAACATGGGCCTGGACCTTTACAACCAGTACCCCAGCTTCCGGGCCCGCGTGGATGAGGGCCTGAACTACCTGCTGGAGCTGACCGGCGAAGATTACCGCAGCGCCCTGTTTGCCCCCGACGATGCGCCCGAAGCCGCGCTGAACCGCATCAACGCCACGACGGTGGCCATGCCGCTGATTTTCGTGCTGGAGCACGCCTTGGCGTCTTTGCTGCTGGAATGGGGCCTGAAGCCCAGCTACCTCATCGGCCACAGCCTGGGCGAATACGCCGCCGCCTGCGTGTCGGGCGTGTTCGGCTACAAGGATGGCCTGCGGCTGGTGCTGAAGCGGGCCCAGCTGATTGCCAGCATGCCGACCGGCGCGATGCTGAGCATTTATGCCAAGGAAGAGCAGGTGCTGCCGTTCGTCAACAACGAAGACATCTGCCTGGCCGCCGTCAACTCCCCGGATCAGTGCGTGGTGGCGGGCCCGGTCGAGGCTATTGAGCAACTGCGCCTGGTGCTGCACAGCATGAACATCAACTCCGTGCGGCTGAATACGGAAGTGGGTTTCCACTCCAGCCTGATGGACCCCATCTTGGCCGACTTCAAAAAAGTAGTGGATGCCGTAGCGCTGCAGGCACCCCAGATTCCGTTCGTGTCGAACCTGCACGGCGGCTTTGCCACGGCGGAGGAGGTAACGCAGTCGAGCTACTGGGTAAACCACCTGCGGCAGACCGTGCGGTTTGCGCAGGGCGCCGAAACCCTGCTGGCCCAGGCCGACGTGCTGTTTGTGGAGGTCGGGCCCCGCCGCGTGCTCACCGACTTCATCCTGAGCCAGGCCGAAGCCCGCGAGCAAGCCATTACGGCCGTCTCGACCCTGCGCAAGCCCAACCTGCCGGTAAACGACGAGCAGTTCCTGAAGGACGCCCTGGCCGTGCTGTGGGTGAATGGCGTGACGGTAGCCTGGCAAAACGAGCATCCGCAGCAGAAAGCCCGCATCGTGTCGTTGCCCACTTACCAGTTCGAGAAAAAGCGCTTTACCGTCCGCATCAACTCCGACGAGCTCTACAACCGCCCCAGCGCCAATACCGCCGACAAGCGCGGCCGGTTCCAGTATCCCTTCTGGCGCGCCAAGTACCTGGCCGAAGCCGCGGCTGCCGGCCCCGCAACCTACCTGCTGTTCTCGCAGGGCGACAACCTGTTTCAGCACCTGGAAAGCAACCTGCTGGCCGCCGGCAACGAGGTGCTCGACGTTCGCCCCGGCGAGCAGTACACCGTCACGAACCGCAACACGATAACCATTAACCCTACCGTTAATGAGCACGAGGAGCGCATCTACCAGCGCATTCTGAGCAGCAAGGCCGACACGCTCAAAATCGTCTACAACTGGAGCTTCATCGACGGGCAGGCCGACGCGACGTTCGTGCTGAACCTGGTGAACAACCTGGTCAATAGCCCGCTGAATCTGCGCAAGGTGCAGATTACGGTGGTAAGCCAGGAGCGCGGCGCGGCAGCTTCCGCCTTCACGGCTAGCGCCGCCGACGTGGTGCAGGCCATTGCCGCCGAGTTTCCGCAGGTCTTTATCCGCTCCATCGCCGTGGACGCGAACAACGAAGCGGCCGAAGTAGCCACGGCCCAGAAGATTGCCCAGGAGCTAGCGGCCACGGCCACCGACGCGCAGGTGGCTTACCGCCAGGGCAAGCGCTGGGTGCTGAGCCAGGACGAGCTGACGCTGGGTGCCGTACCCCGCAACCTGCTCAAGCCCCAGGGCACCTACGTGCTGGCCGGCGCCCTGAACTCCATCAGCATCGTGCTGGCCGAGTACCTGGTGCGCGAGTTCGACGCCCGCGTGATTCTGCCGCGCTTCGAGCCGGCCAACAAAGCCGGCATGGCCCCCCACGTGGTAGCCAGCCTGGAAAAGCTGCTGCTCGAAGGCCGCCTGTACTTCCACGAGCTGAACGCCAGCAACCCGGCCGACCTGGCCGCCCAGGCCCAGCGCGTGCAGGAGCAGTATGGTCCCATCAACGGGGTTATCTACGTCGATGAGCTCTTCAATGAGCCGGGCCTGCACCAGGCGGCGGCCGGCCGCAACCTGCGCGCCCAGCTCTCGGCCAAAGGCAACTCGCTGCTGGCCCACATGGCCCTGTTCAACGACGAAGCCCTCGATTTTGGCTGGGTAGCTTCCTGCGGCTCGGCCCTGATGGACAGCCTGGAGCCCCAACTCGACGCCTGCGCCGCCGGCAAGTGGGTGGCCGTGAACTTCAGCCGCCAGTCGCTGGAAAAAATCATGGAGGCCGAAAACCTGGCGCTGCTCAAGCAAGGGCTGGTGATGGTGTTTGAAAACACGGTGGGCCTTACCCAGGTCAGCGAAGTAACCTACACCTCGCCCACCGCCGCGGCCGCGCCTACGTTCTCGGCCGACGAGCCCGAAGACCTCTACCAGAGCGAGGAGCCCCGCGTCGAGAGCTATTCCAGCACCTTCGACCGGTCGTTGCTGAACACGCCGCTGACGCCGGCCGAGTCGGACACGGAAAAGGAGATGCTGGCCATCTGGGAAGACTTTTTCGGCTTTACCAACATCGGCATCGACGACTTCTTCTTCGCCTTGGGCGGCGACTCGCTCAAGACGATGATTATGCTCAACAAGATGCATCAGGCCTTCTCGGTCGAAATTACGCTCGAGGAGTTTTTCCGCGACGCTACCATCAAGGAGCTTTCCCGGCGCATCGATAACCTGCACTGGGCCAAGAAGCAGGTGGTGGAAGTGCAAAAAGGCGGCACCAGCTTTATTATTTAATCGGGGCGGCCCGGGACAGCCGGCCTCTGTTCCGCGCCCCGGGCCGGAACGGGGCCGGCCGTGGCCGTACCCCGGCTGGCGGGCCACGCTTAGCTGCCGCGCCGGCCAGTATCAGAATTCTATTACGCTATACGCAATCCTAACTCATACAGGGCAATCCTACTACGTGCATGAATAATCTCATCGAAAGACTACGCAAGAATAAGGTAACGCTGATGCTGGTGGAGGATAATCTGCAGGTGAATTTCGCCGACGGCCCCCCCGACCCCGCGCTGCTCCAGGAGCTGCGCGACCACAAGGCCCAGCTGGTCGAGTTTCTGCGCGGGGCCGGCAAGCAGCGCGACTTCGACTCCATTCCCGTGGTCGAGCCCCAGGCTTCCTACCCGGCCACGCCCGGCCAGTACCGGCTGTGGGTGGTGAGCCAGCTGCCCAGCGCCTCGGTGGCCTACAACGTGCCCTCCCTGCTGGATCTGGACCTGGAAATTGATGTGGAGTGCTTCACCCAGGCCCTGCACCAGCTCGTGGAGCGCCACGAGATACTGCGCACCGCTTTCCGCGAAGATGCCCTAACCCAGGAAGTGCACCAGCACGTGCTGCCCGCCGCCGCGCTGCCGTCTTATTTTCAGTACCTGGACCTGCGCGAAGATGCCGACAAGGTGCACAAAGCCAACCAGTACGTGCGCCAGGATTCATTGGCCCCGTTCGATTTGAGCGCCGGGCCGCTGCTGCGCGTGGCGCTGCTCCAGCTGGAAGACCACCACACGGTCCTGTTCTACAACCTGCACCACATCATCTGCGACGGATGGTCGTTGAAGGTGTTCCGGGCCGAGCTGCTGGCGCTCTACCAGGCCCAGCTGCAGGGCCGCCCCACTACCCTGAAGCCCCTGCGCATTCAGTACAAGGATTTTTCGGGGTGGCAGCGCAAGCTGCTGGCCGAGGAGCAGGCCGACCACCGGCAGTACTGGCTTGATAAGTTCGCGGGGCCGCTGCCGGTGCTGGAGCTGCCCACGCCCAAAATGCGCCCCCCGGTGAAAACCTACGGCGGGGCCGAGCTGCGGTTTCAGTTTGATGCCCAGCTGCTCAACGGCCTCAAGCAGTTCAGTCAGGACCAGGGCGGCACGCTTTATATGGCGCTGGTGGCCGTAGTGAAAGGCTTGTTCTACCGCTTCTCGGGGCAGGAAGACATCGTGCTGGGTACGCCCACCGCCGGCCGCGACCATATCGACCTGGAAAGCCAGATTGGCCTGTACATCAACACGCTGGCCCTGCGCACCCAGTTCAGCGGGCAGGCGTCGTTTCTGGCTCTGTTTCAGCAAGTGAAGGACACGATTCTGGGCGCTTTCGCCCACCAGTTCTACTCCTTCGACCACCTGACCCAGGAGCTGAACCTGAAGAGCGACCCCGGCCGCTCGCCGCTGTTCGACGTGATGGTGATTCTGCACAACAACGACCTGAAAGGAGGAGCCAAGCCGTCGGGCCCCGCGGCGCCGGCCAAGGAAGGCGTGGCCGTGCCCATCACCATTGCCCAGTTCGACCTGCGTCTCTCGTTCAAGGAAACCGCTGACGGCCTCACTTTGGGCATTCAGTACAACACCGACATCTACACCAAGGCCTTCGTGGAGCGCCTGGGCCAGCACGTGGCGCACTACGCCCAGGCCGTGCTGCTCAACCCCCAGGTGCCCCTGACGGCCGTGCCCTACCTCAGCGCCGGCGAAACCCAGCAGCTGCTGGGCGTATTCACCGACACGGGCGTGCACCGCAATACCGGCAAAACCCTGGTCGACCTGTTCGAGGCCCAGGCGCGCAACACCCCGGCCGCCCCGGCCCTGGTCTACGGCCTCAAGCGCTTCAGCTACCAGGAGCTTGACGCCCTGGCCAACCAGTTTGCCCACTTCCTGCACCAGCAGCACCACATCGAGCCCAACAAGCTGGTGGGCCTGCAATTGCACCGCTCGGAGTGGCTGGTAGTTGCCATTCTGGGGGTACTCAAGGCCGGCGGCGCCTACGTGCCCATCAGCCCATCTATGCCCCAGGAGCGGGTCGACTACATCGTGGCCGACAGCCAGTGTGCCCTCATCGTGGATGATACCGTGCTGGCGGAGTTCTTCCGGGTGCAGGCTACCTACGATGCCCGCAATCGGGCCGACAGCGCCGCGCAGCCCACCGATTTGGCGTACGTCATCTACACCTCCGGCTCGACCGGCAACCCCAAGGGCGTGATGATTGAGCACCGCAGCGTGGTGTCGTTCTTCGAGAACATTCCGCTGGCCCTGGGCCTGCGCGACGTGCAGGCCCTGGCCGCCACCACCGAATTTACCTTCGACATCTCGGTGCTGGAAATCCTGGGCACGCTGTGCAGCGGTAAGCGCCTGGTGTTGTTCGACGACGCGACGCTGGCCGACCCGGCCGTGCTCTACGAAGCGCTGGCCGCCTCCGAAGCCGATGGGCTGCAGCTCACACCCTCGCGCCTGCGCCAGCTGCTGGCTGTGCAGGATCAGGTGCCCGCCAACATCAAGGTGCTGCTGGTAGGGGCCGAGCCGCTCACCCAGAAGCTCTACGACAAGCTCCGGCACTCGGCGGTGCAGGCCATCAACGTGTATGGTCCCACCGAAACCACCATCTGGAGCACCAGCCTCACCCTCGACCACTCCGAGCAGCTCACCATCGGCGGGCCGCTGATGGGCGAGAAAATCTACATTCTGGACGACAGCCTGGCCCTCACGCCCATCGGTATTCCCGGTGAAATCTGCATCGGGGGCAGCGGCATTGCGCGCGGCTACCTGAACCGGCCCGAGCTGACGGCCGAGAAGTTCATTGCCAACCCCTTCGTGGCCGAGGAGCGCATCTACCGCACCGGCGACCTGGGCAAGTGGCTGCCCGACGGCACCATCGAGTTTATCGGCCGCAAAGATTACCAGGTGAAGGTGCGGGGCTACCGCATCGAGCTGGGCGAAATCGAGGCCGCGCTGCTCAAGAACCCCGCCATCAGCGCCGCTACCACCACCGTTACGGAAAACGAGGACGGCGAAAAAGACATTGTGGCTTACGTGGTCAGCTCCGAGCCCCAGACGGCGGCCAGCCTGCGCAGCTTCCTGAAGGAAAAGCTGCCCGTGTACATGGTGCCCAGCTATTTCGTGCAGCTCGAAGCATTGCCGCTCAACACCAGCGGCAAAGTCGACAAGAAGGCCCTGCCGGCCGTCGGGGGCGCCAGCCTGCCCAGCGAGGTAGAGTACGTGGCCCCGCGCACCGAGCTGGAGCGGGTGCTGGCCCGGGCCTGGGAAGCCGTGCTGCTCAAGGAAAACGCCAGCGTGAAGGAAAACTTCTTTGATGCCGGCGGCAACTCCATCAAGTCCATCCGGCTGCTCTCGCGCCTGAAGGCCGACGGCTACGACCTGAGCGTCACCGACATTCTGACCCATCAGGTGCTGGAAGACCTGGCGCCCCACCTGCGCCCCGTATCCCGCCTCACCGACCAGGGCCTGGTGCAGGGCGAAGTGCCCCTGACGGCCATTCAGACGTGGTTTCTGGAAAAAGGCGACGACCACAAGGAGCACTTCAACCAGGCTGCCCTGCTCTTCAGCAAGGAGCGCATGGACAAGGAAGGCCTCCAAAAGTGCCTCGAACGCCTGGTGGTGCACCACGATGCCCTGCGCACGACCTTCCGGCAGGAGCCGGATGGCCGCTGGATTCAGGAAACCAAAGTGCTCTGCGAGGGCTTCACCTTCGAGGAGTTCGACCTGCGCGAGGCGCCCAGCCCCTGGGACCAGATGGCCGAGGAAGGCGAGCGGCTCCAGATGGGCATGAACCTAGCCGATGGCCCCCTGGTGAAAGTAGGTCTGTTCCGCCTGCCCGACGGCGACCGGCTGCTCATCGCCATTCACCACCTGGTCGTCGATGGGCTGTCGTACCGCATCCTGTTCGAAGACCTCTCGGCCCTGTATCTGCAGTACCAGCAGGGCGAGGAATTTGCGCTGCCGGCCAAAACCGACTCCTACAAGTATTTCGCCGAGTGGGAGCGGCAATATGCCCAGAGTGAGCTGGTGAAGCAGGAAATGGCGCACTGGAACGCCCTGCTGGAGGAAGAGTTTCCGCCCCTGCCCATCGACCACCCCGAGGGCAGCAACCGCCTGAAAGACACGGCCAGCCTGAGCTTCCAGCTGGGTCAGCCGCAAACCGAGGCCCTGTACCAGGGTGCCCGCCGCGCCCTGGTTGCCGTCGACGACGTGCTGCTGACGGCTTTGGCCTACTCGTTTGAAGAGGTGTTCGGAACCAACAAGCTGCTGCTTTCCATGGAAGGCAACGCCCGCATTCAGAACCCGGCCGAGCTGGACGTGGCGCGCACCGTGGGGTGGTTTACGACCATGTACCCCGTGTGCCTGCGCCTGCAAGAGCAGCGCGACGAGCTGGAGCAGATTCTGGCCACCAAGCGCGCCTTCGCCGAGGTGCCCAACAACGGCGTGGGCTTCGGCCTGCTCCGCTACGTCAGCGATGGGGAGCTGTACCAGAAAGCGGCGTCCAACTGCACGCCCCAGGTGAAATACAACTACTTCGGCGACTTCGGCTCGGGGGCCGAAACGGCCTCGGGCAACCGTGTGTTCGAGTTTTCGGGCGAGCGGAAAGGCACGGCCATGAGCCCCGACTTTCAGCGCATTTCCCTGATTGACCTCTCGGGTATCGTCGTGAACAAGGAAGTGAAGCTGTCCATCACCTACAGCAAATTTCAGTACGAGGAAGCCACCATTGCCCACCTGGTGCAGGTGTTCAAGCGGGAGCTGCTGCGCCTGATCGACAAGCTGACGGCCAGCCAGAAGCATGCCCCGGCCAAAGCCGAGGTGCCCGCCGCACTGACGGCTACCGAAGCCAGCCCGGTGTTCCCGCTAACCTTCCACCAGCAGCTGTTCCTCTCGGCCAAGCAGCAGGGCGAGCTGCTGACCAGCACCGGCAGCGTCGGCCCCCTGGTGCTGAACGACTTCGACCCGGCGGCCTTCGAGGCGGCGTACCGGCAGCTGCTGGCCAGCTTCGACGTGCTGCGCATCAACATAGTGCCCACTGAAGATGGTAGCCTGGGCCAGCGCGTACTGCCCCTGGCTGCCCTGACGCCCGTCATCGACTACCACGAAATTCAGTCGGCCGAGGAAATCGGGCCGGCCCAGCAGGCCGTGGGAGAAGCCTTCCAGGTGCCTTTTGCCACCACTGCTAACCAGCTGCTGCGCTGCGCCGTGATTCACGGCAAGGGCCGGGCCATGGTCTACCTGTGCATTCACCACGTCATCACCGATGCCTACTCCAACGACGTGATTCTGAGCAGCCTGGGCAAGCTGTACGAAAGCCGGGGCGCGGCCGCCGAGCAGTTGGCCCAGTTCCCCTCGTACCTGGATTACGCGCGCTGGCAGCAGAATTTCCTGGCTTCCGAGCCGGCCCGGCAGCAGCTGGCCTACTGGCGCCAGCACCTGCCTCAGCACGTGCCCGCGCTTGCCGCCGCCGAGGCCAAAGTGGGTTTCATGGAAGAGGCCGGCTTTATCTCGGAAACCGAGCTACAGCAGATTCAGGCCTTCTGCAAAGCGCACAACGGCTTCCTGAGCACCTTCCTGCTGACGGCCTACCACCTGTCGTTCTACCACCAAACCCGCTCAGCGGCTTCCATTATCAACATGGTGTCGTCGGGGCGCGACCGGAGCGTGCCGGGCGTCGACATCGACCGGCTGGTGGGGGCGCTGATGGACGGCTTCCCCGTGAGCGTGACCATGCACGACGACATGACGCTGGCCGAGCTGTTTACGCGGGTGACCGAAGCCTTCATGGGCGGGCGGCTGCACCAGGACATTCCCCTGAACCGCATCAGCCAGGAAACCGAGCAGCGCTACGGCTACCGCCTCGACGATGCCGCCGTGGGCGCCATCAACTACCAGGATAAGGCGGGCAAAGTGCTGGAGCTGAAAGCCGGCGAGGAGCTGGGCCGCATCGTAACCCAGCACAGCAGCCACGGCGAAATCAAGAACGACAGCCGCCTGACGGTGGTGCGCTACCAGAACGCCATTAAGCTGGGCCTGAAGTACCGGACGGCCGCCGTGGGCGGCTCGACCGAGGGCGGGCAGCTGAAGCAGCTGTTGCAGCTGGTGCAGCTCCTGCGCGAGCAGCCCCACGCCACGCTCACCACCCTGGCCGGCGGCCTCTACGAGCTGGCCTAACGCCCCGGCCCGGCAGGCAGCCCGCAGCACCGAAACGCCCCCGAGTGGGGCCGGCGCTACGGGCTGCTTACCGGGCATTGGGTTGTTCATCACCCGAATCACCGGGTTGGTGTAACGTTTTTTATATCCCCCTATCCACCTAATACCTTGCCCCTCAAGCCGAAGCTGCGTTGCCCAGGGCACCCGCTTTGGCCTGAGAAATAGCTATTTTAAAGATTCAAGACAATGAAAGCAGCTAGCAAACAGATACTATTTCTTCTGCTCTTTCCCTTGCTGAGCACCGGGGCGTATGCCCAGGCCATCAGCAAAGTGACGGGCCGCACCACCGACGCGCAAAGCAAGGTGGTGGAATTCAGCAGCGTGTCGCTGCTCAAGGCCGCCGACTCGACGCTGGTGAAAGGCGCGCTGGGCGACGTGAACGGCAACTTCGAAATCGAGCAGGTGCCCGCCGGCGCCTACCTCATCAGCGTGTCGAGCCTGGCTTATAAGCGCCTGTTTACGCCGGTATTCACGGTGGCCGAAGGGCAGGCCGAAGTGCGCCTGGGCGACCTGCGCCTGGCCGACGCGGCCCACCAGCTGGCCGAAGTGAAAGTAACGGCCACCAAGCCCCTGATTGAGCAGCAGATCGACCGGATTGTGGTGAACGTGGAAAACTCCATCGTGTCGGCCGGCAACACGGCCCTGGAAGTGCTGGAAAAGTCGCCGGGCGTGTACGTGGACAAGGACGGGGCCATTTCGCTCAAGGGCAAGGCCAACGTGCTGGTCATGATCAACGACAAGCCCACCTACGTCTCGTCGTCGGACCTGGCGGTGATGCTGAAGAACATGCAGGCCAGCCAGGTCGAGAAGATTGAGATTATGACCAACCCGCCGGCCAAGTACGACGCGGCCGGCAACGCGGGCATCATCAACATCAAAACCAAGAAAAACCAGAACATGGGCCTGAACGGCTCCTGGAACGCGGGCACCCGCCTGGGCTTCTTCACCCGGGCCAACGGCCAGGCCGTGAACTACGTGAAGGAAAACGCGGGCCTGAACCTGAACTACCGCGAAGGCAAAGTGAACCTGTTCGGCAGCCTCTCGGCCGACAACGGCAAGAGCCCCCAGACCCAGCAGATTACCCGCCGCTTCGGCAAGGCCGACCAGGTGGAAACCAACTTCAACCAGCTCTCGGAGAAAACCCTGGAGTCGCGCCTGGTGAACTACAAGGCCGGCGCCGACTTCTTCCTCACCGACAAAACCGTGGTGGGCGTGCTCTTCAACGGCATGGCCAGCAACGGCGGGCAGCAGTACAACAGTGATACCCGTATTGCCTACCCCGCCGCCGGCCTCGACACGGCCGTGTACACCAAGGGCGACCTGGATAACAAGTGGCTCAATAACGCTCTGAACCTCAACTTCAAGCACGTGCTCGACTCGACGGGGCAGGAAATAACGGCCGACCTGGATTATGCCCTGTTCAACAACAGCAGCGAGCAGCAGTACCGCACCAACAAGTACGACGAGCGCAGCATCCTGCGCCAGATCCGGAACGAGGACGGCAACACCGGCTCCGACATCTACATCGGCTCGGGCAAGCTGGACTACACCCGGCCGCTGCCCAACAAGGCCAAGCTGGAAGCCGGGGTGAAGGCGAGCTGGGTAACGTCGCAGAACGACATGCAGTTTTTCTTCCTCAACAACGAGGCCCAGCAGCCCACGCTCGACCCCCGGCGCACCCGCGACTTCGAGTACCGGGAGCGGATTCAGGCGGCCTACGTGAGCTACGCCAAGGAGTGGAATAAAGTCAGTGTGCAGCTGGGCCTGCGGGCCGAAAACACCAACGGCCAGGGCACCTTGCAGGGCGCGCGCCTGCTCAAGCGCAACTACACCAACCTGTTTCCGAGCGTGTTCGTGAGCAAGCCTCTGAACGAGAAAAACCAGCTGGTCTTCTCCTATAGCCGCCGCATCGACCGGCCCAACTACGAGGATCTGAACCCCTTCCTCTACTTCCTGGACCCCTACACCTACAACCGCGGCAACGAGTACCTGCGGCCCCAGTTCACCAACGCCTTCGAACTGTCGCACACTTACAACAACAACATCACCACCACCATCAACTACAGCCGCACCAAGGACGTCATCACCGACTTCCTGGAGCAGGACGCCTTGACCAAAACCACGTACCTGACTGAGCTCAACATCGGCCTGCAGGAAAACTACGGCATTTCGGTGTCGGTGCCCGTGCCCGTGACCAAGTGGTGGACCAGCAACACGTACTTCAACGCCTTCCACAACCGCTACGCCGGCGACGTGCCCCGGCAGGGCCGCAATGAGCTGGGCGCCGAATACACCTACATGCAGCACCTGAGCACCTCCGTCACGACCTGGACGGTGAACTCGGTGCACCAGTTCTCGTTGCCCAAGGGCTTTGCAGCCGAGCTGAGCGGCAACTACCGCTCCCGCTTCCTACAGGAAAGCCAGCTGTTTGGCCAGCCCATGGGCGCCGTGTCGGTGGGGTTGCAGAAAAAGCTGCTGAACAACCGGGCCACGCTCAAGCTCAACGTGTCGGACGTGTTCTGGACCAACTACTTCCGGGGCAACTTCCAGTTCAACGACATCGACGTATCGGTGCTGAACAAGCGGGAAAGCCGGCAGGCGCGCCTCACGTTCACCTACCGCTTCGGCAACTCGAAAGTAGCCGCCGCCCGCTCGCGCCGCACCGGCTTGGAGGAGGAGCGGGGCCGCATCAAAACCTCGAACTAGCCTGGTTCCACGGGCAGTCCGCCAGTCCGTAGCCCTGTCCTGCTTTGCCCGCCCCGGGCAGAGGAGGGCAGGGCTACTGCGTTGGGGCTAGCGGTGCCGCCTGGTGCCGCATGCTAGGCTTCTGGTAAGCAAACGTCTGGTTAATAATAATATATACTCGGGCTTGAACCGGGAAGGTCAGGGGCAGAGCCGGCGCGGCTCCGGCGGGCTGGCCCCCGCCGGAGCCGGGTTGGTATAGCGGATGCGGGTGTTGGTGTAAATTTTTTCAGGAACCACCCCCAATTGAGCACTTTTGGAATACCCGCAAGAGCAATTATTCTCTTTAGCGCCGCTTGCGGGTATTATGCTATAAAGCCCGGGTAGAGCCACCCAAAAAGAAGTCCGGTGTGACTGACGTGGCGAAGCTGTAGCCGGCAGAGTACGCCATTATTATCAGTTTTATTATTAGCCAGTGCCGCGCCAGTGGGATGGGGGGCAAAGCCGCCGGTTTTGCCCCCCATCCGCCCGCCGCCCGCCACCTGGTTATCCTACTTTCACTATCTCGTTATGAACAGTCAACCCAAGGCGAAAGACGGCTGGTACGCGGTGTACACCTACCCGAAAGCCGAGAAGCAGGCCTACAGCAAGCTGCAGGCCATGGGAGCCGAGTCGTTTCTGCCCCTGCAAACGGTGGAGCGGCAGTGGAGTGACCGGAAGCGCAAGATTGAAGTGCCGCTGTTTCCCAACTACATTTTCGTGAAAACCACCTCCGAGCGGCGCTTCGAGCTGCTCGAGATTCGGGAGCTGGTGCGCTTCATTTCCTTCGAGGGTCGCCCCGTCGCCATTCCCGAGCAGCAGATTGCCGCCATCCGGCAAATCGTGACCCAGCCGGGCGAAATCGTGAAGGAGGTGTTCGACTACAAGATGGGCCAGAAAGTGCGCATCGACGCGGGCCACCTGCAGGGCGTGGAAGGCTACGTGGTCAAGAAAAACGGCGCCGAGCGGCTCGTGATTCAGATTGAGGCCCTGCGCCAATCCATTTCCGTGGACCTGGCCGCCAGCAGCCTGACCCGCGTGCCCTAGCCGCCCGCCGCTGCCCAGCTCCCAGGCTATTCTATTTACTATCGGTAAGAACGATTCATCAACTACCGCTTATTGCCCGTTGCTATATGACTGTTCTGCAAAAAGATAACTATACGCTCAAGGCCCTGTGCCGGCAGGATGTCGAGTCGCGCAATTCCCACGTCAACCGCATCAACTTCGCCCTCAACTCCTTCGACTTTGAGCGCCAGGCGGCGCCGGTGCCCTTCACGGCCGCGCTGCGCAAGTACCAGGGGCTTTTCGAGGCCGTGTACGGCTACCGCCAGGACGACAAGGACCCGCTGAAGCGCACCACGCCCTCGGCCGGCGCCCTGTACCCCACCGAGCTACTGCTGCTGCACCACCTCGAGGGCCAGTGGCAATTGCTGTACTACAACTTCCGGCAGCACTGCTTTTTCCGGGTGGCCCCGGCCAACCTGCGCCAGCTGCTCGACGACCTGAAGCCCACTTCCGACCGGAGCGTGATGCTGGTGTACTCCGACTTCGGGCGCACCATCCAGAAGTACGGCGTGCGGGCCTTCCGCTACCTCTACCTCGACGCTTCCTTCGTGCTGTATAACACCTGGCTGCTGGCGGCCACCTGGAAGAAAAACGCGAATCTGGCGCTGCACTTCCCCCGCAAGTCGGCCCGGGGCTACCTGCCCGCGCCGGCCAGCAACACCCTGCTCTTCAGCCTGGCCCTCAGCAACGACTTCGACGCCGTGCCGCTCGAGGTGGCGGCCTGCACGCCCGCGTTTGCCGAAGGCAGCGCCCCGGCCTCGTCCATTGCCTACCCCAACATCTACAACGCCAACCTGCTGCGGGCCCAGAGCTTCTACGCCAAAGCCTGCGCCGACAACCAGGCCTACGTCGCCCGGCTCGACTACGGCGGGCCGGAGCTGCACCCCGAGGACGTGCTGCACTACCTGCTCAACCGCCGGTCGGTGAAAACCTTCGCCGACCAGGCCGTGCCGCTGGCCCAATACACGGCCGTGCGGCAGGAGGTGCGGGCCTACGCCGACAAGATCAAAACCGTGCTGGGCACCGACGACTTCGAACTGGCCTGCCTGCCGGTGAACGTGGAAGGCACGGCCCTCGGCGTGGAATACCTGATGGCGGGAGTGGTGCGGGAAGTGGCGGCGGCCAGCCGGGCCGAGCTCAGCGCCCAGATTGTGGCCGCCTGCCAAGACCAGATCATCATGCGCCACGCGGCCTTCGTGGTGGTGGTACTCGTGAACGTGAACAAGCGCAACGGCTACTCGACCGGCTACATCGACTACGTGAAGGGCGCGCTGTTCGGCGGGTTGGTTTGCGCCAACCTCTACCAGTCCGGCCTGTTCAACAAGGTCGGCACCACCACCATTGGGGGCTTCTCCGAGAAGCTACTTGGGGCGGTGCTGGGCCAGGAAGGCTACCTGCCGATGGTGGTGCAGGCCTTCGGTGTGCCCGACAATACCATTGCCAAATATGATAATTCGACGGTAGTGGCCGTGCGGTAAGAAACATCCGCCCGCCCATCTGTACCCCAGTATTTAGCATCCGGCTGCTTTCAGACGTTATGAGATATCCAATCGAACAAGGCTTTGTAGAGGTGAGCCCCTGCATTGAATTGCATTATGAAGTGTACGGCCCCAAAGACGGGCAGCCGCTGGTGGTGGTCAACGACTTCTTTTCGTCCAAGCACATCTGGGTGCGGTATTTCGCGCCGGTGCTCAGCCGCTACCGGCTGGTGGTGTACGATTTGCGCAATCAGGGCTCCTACAACAAGATTCAGCCCCTGGTCAATAGCATGAGCCTCGACGACCACGTGGCCGATCTGGCCTGCCTGCTTGATAAGCTGGCGCTGGCGCAGCCCATCTTAGTGGGCATTTCTACTTCCACGCTTATCTGCAAGCGGTTTGCCCTGCTGCACCCCGCCGCGCTGTCGGCCCTGGTGCTGGTGGCGCCCTTCTTCAGCCCCTTCGGCGAAACCCGCAAGAAGCTGCTGCTCAACGGCTGGCTGACGGCCCTGAATACGGCCGGCCCCGACGCCCTGTTTGAGCAGCTCTACGCCCAGAGCCTCTCGTGCCGCACGGTGCAGGAAGGGCAGGACGTAGCCTTTCTGGCCCAGAAAGCCATTTTCCTCAATACCAACTCCCCCGAGCAGCTGCGGGCCTTCCTGACCCTGGCCGCTACCCACACCGACAACGCCGAGGAGCTGCGCAAAATCAAGGTCCGGACGCTGCTGGTGGCCGGCGAGCAGGATTTTCTGAACTCGCCCTCCAGCATTGCCCTGCTGGCCCGCCTGCTGCCCGACGCGTCGGTGTCCATCATCGACTTCTGCAACCACATGCCCTACTTCGAGTCGAAAACGATGTTCGAAAAGGTGCTGCTGGAGTTCGTTACCGAGCCCGAAACGGTGGCTTGCAACTAAGCGCCTGGCGTGCTGTTAAGGGTATAAACTATTATTTATCAATACATTATTCGAAGGTATATGCTGCCTGCCTCCACGTCTTCTCTGCTGGCCGACCGGCTTCACGGTCTGGGCGAGTCGCAAACCCTGGCCATGACGGTCAGGGCGCGGGCGTTGCGGGCCCAGGGCTTTCCGATCATCAACCTGAGCCTGGGCGAGCCGGACTTTCCCACCGCGCCCCACATCCGGGAGGCCGCCAAGCAGGCCATCGACGAGGGCAACTCCTGGTACACGCCCGTGGCCGGCACCCTGGAGCTGCGCCAGGCCATTGCCGACAAGCTCCGGCGGGAAAACAACATCAGCTGGAATCCGGAAAACATCCTCGTCTCGACTGGGGCTAAGCAGGCTCTGGCCAACGTGATTCTGGCCCTGGTGAACCCCGGCGACGAAGTCCTGATTTTCGCGCCCTACTGGCTCACGTACCACGAGCTGGTGCAGCTGGCCGGCGGCGTGCCGGTGCTGCTCGAAGGCAGCTACGCCAACCAGCTCAAAGCCACGGCCGCCGATTTGTCGGACGCCATTACGCCCCGCACCAAGCTGGTCGTCTACTCGTCGCCCTGCAACCCGACCGGCGCTATTTTCAGCCGCGAAGAGCTTACCCAGATGGCCCGGGTGGTGGCCCGGCACCCGCGGGTGCTGGTCGTGGCCGACGAAATCTACGAGCATATCCGCTTCCAGGAAGAGTACTTCAGCATGGCCTCGCTCGACTTCGTGCGGGAGCAGGTCATCACGGTGAACGGCTTTTCGAAGGGCTATGCCATGACGGGCTGGCGCGTGGGCTACCTGGCCGCCGCCCGCTGGATAGTGGAAGCCTGCAACGCGGTGCAGGGGCAGGTAACGTCCGGGCCCTGCGCTATTTCCCAGAAAGCCGCCGTGGCGGCCCTCACCGGCACCCAGGAGCCAGTACGGGCCATGCAGGAAGTGTACCGCCGGCGCCGCGACCTGGTAATGGAGCTGCTCGGTGCCATTCCGCACCTGCCCGTGGATGAGCCCGCCGGCGCGTTTTTCCTGCTGCCCGACGTGAGCTACTACCTCGGCCGCGAGGTGAGCGGCCAGCGCCTCGCCACCGCCCAGGACCTGTGCGCCTGGCTGCTGGAAGAAGCCCACGTGGCCCTCGTGACCGGGGCGCCGTTTGGCGCGCCGACCTGCATCCGGCTGTCGTATGCTACTTCCGAAGAGAACCTGCGCCAGGCGCTGCCGCGGCTGCGGACCACGCTGGCCGCGCTGGTCGGGCACCCGCAGGAAGCCTGTTATTTATAATAAGTATCCTTTATGCTATTCGTATCACTTATGGAAAAGAAAGACATTATCCGCCGGCTGTGGGAAATGCTGATTGACGCCGGCTACGAGCGGTTCACCAACTGCAGCCCCGACGAAATCAAGGATGAGCTGCTGGTTGACCTGGGCCTGGACTCAATGGGCCTGTTGCATCTGATGGTGGGCATCGAAACCGAGTTCGGCATCGAGTGGCGCGCCAACGACGTGAATGCCCTCACCCTGAGCACCCTGCACACCATTGCCAGCTTCCTGCTGATGGAGGCCCACAACGCGGTGGTACACACCTACGGCCTGGCCCGGGAGGCTTTCGGCGGCAGCGCGGAGGGCTACTTCCAGCTGCGGCCCCAGCCCATCGTGGGCCACGAGCAGTTTTCGGCGGCCCACGGCCGCTAACCCCCGAGCGGGGCGGCGGCCGCACGGCTGTCGGTCCGCTACTTATCGAGTGCTACTTCATGGCTATTGACCCGCGGGACTATGTGGTTTGAGATAAAAAATATCGAGGCAATTGACTCGCCGGCGGTTATTCTGCTCCAGGAGCGGGTGCTGGCGAACCTGGCCGCCCTGACCCGGCTGGTGCCCGACGTGGCGCGCCTGCGCCCCCACGTGAAAACGCACAAGATGCTGGAAGTAACCCGGCTGCTGCTCGGGGCGGGCATCACGCAGTTCAAGGCCGCCACCATTGCCGAAGCCGAAATGGTGGCTATGGCCGGCGCCCCCGACGTGCTGCTGGCTTACCAGGTGACGGGCCCCAAGGTGAAGCGCCTGCAGGCCCTGCGCGCGGCCTACCCCGGCACGGCCTTTTCCTGCCTGGTCGATACCGCCCCGGTGGCCGACGAGCTGGCCCAGGCCTTTGCCGCCCAGCCCTTGCCCGTGTACCTGGACCTGAACGTGGGCATGAACCGCACCGGCGTCGCCCCCGAGCGGGCGTTGGCGCTCTGCCGGCACTGCCAGGCCCTGCCCGGACTGCAGGTAGTGGGCCTGCACGCCTACGACGGCCACATCAACGACACCGACCCGGCCAAGACCGACGTGGTGTATGCCCTGGTCCGGCAGGCCCAGGCGGCAATTGAAGCTGCCACTGGCCAGCGCCTGGCGCTGGTGCTGGGCGGCTCGCCCACGTTTCTCAACCACGCCCGCCACCCCGAAGTAACGGTAAGCCCCGGCACGTTTATCTTCTGGGATGCCTTCTACCAGGAAGCCCTGCCCGACCTGCCTTTTGAGCCGGCCGCCATTCTGGCTACCCGGGTGCTGTCGGTGGTCGATGGGCAGACGCTCACGCTGGATCTGGGCCACAAGGCCGTGGCGGCCGAGCGGCCCCTGCCCCGGGTGCGCTTCCTGAACCTGCCCGACGGCGTGCCCATCAGCCAGAGCGAAGAGCACATGGTGGTGCGCGTGCCCGATACAGCCCATCTGCCCGTGGGCACGGTGGTGTACGCGGTGCCCCTGCACGTGTGTCCTACCATTGCCCTCTACGAGTACGCCTACGTGGCCCGCAACCAGGAATGCCAGACTACCTGGAAAGTAAACGCCCGCACCCGAATGATTACCATATAGCCGCCGGCATCCGGCGGCCTGTTTAGCTAGCTTAAAGACTACCCGATAAGTATTATTTTTTATGGAACAGGAAGTAAAAGATTGTGTGGAAGTGAGTGCGCAGCAAGTCCGGCAGTACTGGCAGACCCAGCTGGCCGACGAGCTGCCCGTGTTGGATTTCCCCGGCGACGTGGCCGCGACGGAACAGGCACCTGCCACCGCTCTGGCTCACTTTTCTATTGATTCGGCGCTAACCCAGGCCCTGCGCGACTACAGCCAGCAAACCAACGGCACGCTGTTCACGGGCGTAGTAGCCCTGCTGACGAGCGTGCTGCACTGGTACACCCGCCAGCAGGATATTATCGTGACGACCAGCTTAAGCGCCCCCGACGGCTCCGGCTTCGAGGCGCTGCCGCTGCGCCTGCGCCCCCGGCCCGCCGACTCTTTCGCTGCCGTGCTGGCCCAGGCTACCGAGGTGGCCGCGCAGGCCGCCCACCACCGCGCGTTTACTCTCGACGCCGCGGCCCAGGCCCTGGAGCTGACGCCCGAAGTAGTGGCGCGCAGCCTGCGGGCCTTGCAGCTCGTCTACCAGGCGGAAGGCGCGCCGGTAGCAGACGCTACGCCGGCCGCTACGCGCACCGCGCTGCTAGTGCGCGTAGCGGCCGGCGAGGAGCTGGAATTTACCCTCGAATACGACGCCGGCCGCTACAGCCCGGCCCTGATGGCGCAGCTGGGCCGCCACTGCCGGCAGCTGCTGGCCGCGCTGCTGGCTGCTCCCGCGCAGCCCATCGGCCGCGCCGCGCTGCTGTCGGAGCCCGAGAAGCGGCAGCTGCTGCAAGAGTTCAACGCCAGCGCCATTGCCTTCCCCGAAAACGGCCAGACCATCGTCGAGCTGTTCGAGAACATGGTGCGGCAGCATCCCGACAAGACGGCCCTGGTGTTTGAAGGCCAGGAGCTGACCTACCGGGAGCTGAACGAGCGCGCCGACCAGCTGGCCCGGCGCCTGCTGGCCCTGGCCCCGGTGACGGACGCGGCCGGGCAAAACCGCCTGGTGGCCATTTGCCTGGAGCGAGGCTTCAACGTGTACGTGGCCATGCTGGCCAGCCTGAAAAGCGGGGCCGGCTACGTGCCCCTCGACCCGCACTACCCCGAGGAGCGGGTGGCCTTTATGCTCCAGGATACCCAGGCTCGCCTGGTGCTGACCGAGCCCAAGATGCTGGCCGCCAAGCCGTATCTGGCAGGGGAGGGGCGGCAGATGGTCATCCTGGGCGAGGAAGCCGCCAACGACGCGCCGGCGGCCCCACTGGCGCTGCCCCGCCGCGTAGCCGGCTCCGACGTGGCCTACGTCATCTACACCTCCGGCTCGACCGGCCTGCCCAAGGGCGTACTCATTGAGCACGACCAGATTGCGGCCACGCTGCTGCACATGCGCAACTACTACGGCCTGAGCGCCGCCGATACCTGCGTGTACTACCGCTCATACTGCTTCGACGGCAGCATCGAGGAAACCCTGCTGCCCATGATTTCCGGGGCGCGGGTTATCATCGTGCCCACCAACACCGAGGAAGACCTGGTGGCTTACCTCTACCGGGTTATCGAGCAGTATGGCGTTACCAAAATCAATACGCCGCCGGCCTTCCTGCACCTGTTCCTAGACCGCATCGAAAGCGGCGCGGCCCTGCACTCGCTGCGCCACCTCGTGTCGGGCGGCGACGTGCTCAATAAGTCGCTGATCGGGCGGCTGCACGCCAACCTCACGGCCAAGGTGCACAACACCTACGGCCCCACCGAAAACACCATCGACTCCACGGTTTTTGAAGTCGACCGCGCCGCGCACTACCACACCATCCCGATCGGGCGGCCCGTGGCCAACTCCTCGTGCTACGTGCTCAACGAGTTTCTGCAACCCGTGCCGCTGGGCGTGGTGGGCGAGCTGTGCGTGGGCGGCACCGGCGTGGGCCGCGGCTACCTGAACCGGCCCGAGCTGACGGCCGAGAAGTTTATTGCCAACCCCTTCGCCGCCGTGGCCGAGCTGGGCTACGCCAACGAGCGGATTTACCGCACCGGCGACCTGGCCCGCTGGCTGCCCGACGGCACCATCGAGTTCCTGGGCCGCATCGACAACCAGGTCAAGATCCGGGGCTTCCGCATCGAGCTGGAGGAAATCGAAGCCGCCCTGCTCAAGCACCCCGAAATCGACAGCGCCGTGGTGGTGGTCCGGCAGTTTGAGAACAGCAAGGAGCTGGTGGCCTACCTGGTGAGCAAAGTGCCCCAGAGCGCCGACGCGCTGCGTGGCTACCTCAAAGCCAAAATGCCCGACTACATGGTGCCCAGCTACTTCGTGCAGCTGGCCCAGATGCCCATCAGCACCACCGGCAAGGTGAACAAAGCCGCCCTGCCCGACCCCAAAACCAACGCCCTGTCCGGCAGCCAGCAGCACGTGGGGGCCCGCAACTCCCGCGAGGCCAAGCTGATCGAAATCTGGCAAGAGGTGCTCAACCGGGACACCATCGGGGTCAAAGACAACTTCATCGACATGGGCGGCACTTCGCTGTCGGCCATCCAGGTGATTCTGAAGCTGCGCACCGACGGCTACAAGATTTCCACCCGCGACTTCCTCGAAAACCTGGTGCTGGAAGAGCAGGCCGCCGTGCTCAACGACGACGCGGCCCAGGCCGTGGAGCCTACCACCCAGAACGTTACCGTGGCCCTGAGCCCGGCCCAGCAAGCCCTCGTGCAACAGCCCGCCGCCGCGCACCCCGCCCTGGTATTGCAGGCCCGCGGGTGGCTGTCGGAGGCCATGCTGAGCCAGGTGCTGGACAAGCTGCTGAGCCACCACGAGGTGCTGCGCGCCGCCCTGGTGCAGGCCGGCGGGCAGTGGCAGCTAGAAATTCCGCCCACGGCCAAGCCCCTGATTGCCTACTTTGACCACCGGCCGTTTTCGGAAGCGGAAGCCGCGGAAGAGGAGCGGCAGGTGCTGGCCGCCGCCCGGCAGGAAGAGCTGGGCCAGGGCATGCCAGCCGTGAAATTCCTGGTATTCCGCCGCGCCCAGGCCGACCGGGTGGCCATCGTGGCCCACGCCGCCCTGCTCGACGCCGCGGCCTGGCAGGTGCTGGTAGCCGATATGGTGACGCTCTTCGCGCAGGCCGAGAAAAATAGCACGCTGGCCCTGCCGGCCAAAGCCCACGGCTTCCAGCGCTGGATGGACGAGCTAGCCGCCGCCCCCGCCGCCACTGCCGCCGAGCAAGCCTTCTGGCAAGCTGCCACCGAGGCCAGTGCCGGCAGCCGGACAAGCGCCGAACCAGCGGCGGAGCAGGTGCGCCTTGTCATTCCTTCTATTTCCCAAGCCGCCCTGGCCACCGCCAATCAGGCCTTCGATACGGATTCCGCGCAGCTGGTGCTTACGGCCTTCCTCGGTGCGCTACGGGCCGAGCTGGGCCTGACCACGGCGGCCGTGGAGCTGGCCGCCTCGGCCCGCGAGGCCGGGGGGGAAGAGGGCAATTCGCTGGGCAACTTCACGGTGAATTATCCGCTCGGGTTGGCCCTGAATGATTTCCCGGTCTGGGAAGCGGCCCTTGCGGCCGTGCGCCACCAGGTAGAGCAGGTGCCGGGCAAAGGCACTGGCTATGCCGCCGGTGCAGCCGCCCAAAATGCCCCGGCGGGTGTGCCGCCCTTCCGCTTTGCCTACCAGGAAGCCTCCTTTGCCGATGCCCTGACGGATTCGCCCTTCCAGGCCGCCGAGTACGAAGCTGCCGCCCCGCTGGCCCTGTCGGCCGGGCTCGACTTCTCCGCTACGCTGCTCGACAACGACCAGCTCCAGGTGGTGCTGCGCTACGCCCCCGGCCAGTATTCGGCGACGGTGGTAGAAGCCATTGGCCGCTCGTTTGAAGCCGGGTTGCGGCAGACCGTGGCGGCCTGCGCGGCCCGGGTGGCGGCGCAGGGGCCGCTGTACCGGATTTCCTACAACCAGCAGTATTTCTTCCGCAGCGGCGACATCGACCAGAGTCGGGGCGTGCTGCCCGAGTTTGTGTTTCCCACGGCCAGCGTCGCGCTGTTCCAGTCGTTGTGCACGCAGTTCCTGGCGGCCCTCGATATTCTGCGGGTGCGGTTTGAGCGCCACCACGGCGAGATTTTCCAGCGCGTGGCCCCGGCCGCCACGGTGGTGCCCGACGTGCGCCGCCACCAGGTGGCCGATGCCCACAACGCGGCGGCTACCGAGGCCGTGTTCCAGCGCGAGCTGCACCAGCCCTTCCAGTTCAGCGACCAGCAGCTGGTTCGTTTCGTGGTGGTGCACGATGCCCAGGTGGCGCGCTGCCAGATCGTGGTGCACCACGCCGTGACGGACGGGGCTTCCAACCAGCTGCTCGTGCAGCTGATTCAGTCCCTGATGAGCGGACAGATGGAGCCCCTGCAACACTTCGTGCAAACGGCCCCCCGCTACTGGGACTACATCCGCTGGCAGAGCCGGTTTATGCGCTCGGCCACGGCCCGGCAGCAGCTCTCTTACTGGACCACCAACCTGGCGGGCTTCGAGCACACCGCGCCCCTGGGGGGCAAGGCCGAGGAAGAGCAGTTCGATTACCTGTTCCGCATCAGCCAGGTGATTCAAGGCGACAGCCACGAGCGGATTCTGGCCTTCTGCAAAGCCTACGAAATCGACCTGAGCAGCTTCTTCCTCACGGCCTTCGCCCTCACGCTCTACGCCCGCAGCGGGGCCGAGGAAACCATTGTCGACATCTTCTCCAACGGCCGCGACCAGCTGATTCCGGGCGTGGCGGTGCCCCAGCTCGTGGGCGTCATTGCCAACAAGCTGCCCATCAAGCTGCGCCTCAGCGAGCAGATGAGCTTCGGGCAGGTCTGTAAGCAGGTGATGGAGGTGTACTACGAAGGCCGCCTGCACCAGCAGATTCCCTACATCGAGATGGAAAAGGCCCTGCGCGCCGCCTGCCAGCACACGCTGGGCGACTTCGTGCAGGTGCGCTTCAACTACTTTGACTACTCGGCCTTCCCGTTTGGCAAGGGCACCGAGGGCTTCACCAGCCAGGCCAAGGAAGTGAAGCTGATCGGCAACAACGCCGCCGTGCTCAGCAACTACCGCCTGATTCTGGACTGCAAAGCCTACCAGGACACCGTGAAGCTGGAGTGGAAGTACCCCTGCACCGAGACGTTCGAGGGCTGGGAAGACACCATTCTGCCCATCGTGCGCCTCATCACGGAAAGCACCCAGGCGCCCCTCTCGCGCATCGGGGCGGAAGCGGCGGCGCCGGAAGCCGCGGCGGAAAGCGCCGACGACCTGGTGACCATGACCATATAACTAGGGCTGCCGCGCGGCCACGCTACCTGTATTTCTACCTGTATCCCTTTTTCTAACGCAATCTGTTACCACTATGAAAGAGCAACTTGTGAACGATAATGACCTGTTCAATCTGACCATTGCTACCTCGCCGGAAGACGTGGACAGCATTAACAAGAAGTTTTACGGGAAGTATAACTACCCCTGGCCCCCGCGCTCCTTCCCGGCCTACCCGGCGGGCATGGCCGGCAGGCTGCTCAACCAGGACATCGGCAGCTGGGACCATTCGCGCATTCCGGCCCGGCCCCGCATCTGGGTGGCCGGCTGCGGTACCAACCAGGCCCTGTTCACGGCCCTGCGCTTCCCCGAGGCCGACGTCATCGGCACCGACCTGTCGGCGCAGTCGTTGCAGCTGGGCCGCAAGAATGCGGCGCAGATGGGCATTGCCAACCTCAAGCTGGAGGAAAAGAGCATCAACGAGGTAACCTACGCCGAGGAGTTCGATTACATCATCTGCACCGGCGTGGTACACCACAATGCCAACCCCGAGCTGACGTTGGCCAAGCTGGCCGGGGCCCTGAAGCCCAGCGGCGTCATCGAGTTCATGGTGTACAACTACTACCACCGCCTGATGACCACCGCCTGCCAGAACGCGGTGCGCACCTTCTACAATCGGGAAGAGTCGCTGGACATGGATCTGGAAATGACCATCGTCAAGAAGCTCATTGCCCACTTCCCGTTCCGCAACCTGATGGGCGAGTACATGCGCACCCACCACTCGGCTCCCGAAGCTAAAATCGCCGACTGCCTGCTGCAACCGGTGGAGTACAGCTACACGGTCGAGTCGTTGGAGAAGCTGGTGGGCGCCGGCAACCTGGAGCTGCTGATTCACTGCATCAACCAGACCGACGTGGCCGTGAATGCCCTGAACTGGAACACGCACTTCGACGAGCCCCTGCTGGCCCAGGAGTACGAGGCCCTGCCCGACAACAAGCGCTGGCAGATTTCCAACCTGCTCATGCTCAACGATTCGCCCATGCTGTGGTTCTACTTGCAGCGCAAGGATGCCCCGGCCGAGCGCCTGAGCGAGCGGGACATCTGCGAGGGTTTCCTGGCCAGCAAGTTTGCCAAGAACACCTTCCCGGTCAAAAACCACGTCATCAACCTCAAAGGCACCTACGCCCTGAGCGACCGGACGCTGACCTACCCCCTGATTCAGGCCCCGACCGACGCGCTGGCCAAGAAAGTCTGGGACGCGGTGAACCCCGAGCTGACCATGCGCGAGGTATTCGCGCTGGCCGGCATCGAGCCCACCTTCCAGAACGTGAACAACGCCCGCATCCAGCTGACCACCTCGGCCTTCCCGTACCTGCTGGCCCAGTAGCCGCCCCGCAGGCGCGCCGCATCCCGAAAAGCCCGGCGGCCACCCGCCGCCGGGCCTGTGGCGCCACCGCCGAGCGGGTGGATGACTATAACCGGCGGCCCCGTAACCCCGCGCCAGGTTTCCCTATCACTATTCACCCATTATTGCGATGTCGCAGCTGAAATTCAGTACCCTTATCCGCTTTATCTTTCTGAGCTTCCTGTCGGGCGGCACGAGCTTTCTGTTCCTGACCTTCGTCAACCGCGTTATCGGGCAACTGATGGCGCAGGGCTACGGGGCCATCACCCAGACCTACACCCTGCTGTTTCTGCTCATCGTGGTCCTCTTTATCTGGACGCGGCGGGTGCTGGCGCTGGCCATCATCCGGTTTTCGCAGAGCCTGTTCTGGTCGTTGCGCAAGGACATTATCTTCCTGGTGCTGAAGTCGAACTACCAGCAGCTGAGCAGCCGCAAAGACCTGGTGCACACGGCCCTGGTGCGCGACATCAACATGCTCACCAACGCCTCGCTGAACATCATTCAGTTTGCCACGTCGGTTATCATCGTGGTGGCCTGCCTGGTGTACATGGCTACCGTGTCGGGGCCGCTGTTTCTGGTGAGCCTGGCCGTCATCGTGCTCGGCACGCTGCTCTACCAGTTCAACGCCCGCCGCAACAACGACTTCTTCAAGCAGGCCCGGGCCCTGGAAGACCGGTTCATGTTTTACTTCAACGCCATTCTGGGCGGCTTCAAGGAAATCTACATGGACACCAAGAAGGGCCAGCGGATTTACGGGAAGAAGATTGCGCGCATCGCCGACGAGTCGGTGGTAAACCAGGAAAAGGCTTTCGTGGGCTTGCTCAACAACCAGATTACCGGGCAAACCATGTTTTACCTGCTCATCGGGGCCATTCTGCTCTACTGCGGCGCGGCCTGGCGCATTGCCCCCGCCGACACAGTGAGCTTCCTGTTTATCCTGCTCTACGTGCTCAGCTCGGTCGAAACCATCATGGTGCTGCTGCCCAACCTGCTCCAGGCCAAGATTTCCTCCGACCGGATTGCCAAGCTCCAGGCCGACCTGCTGAGCGAAAAGCCCCTGGGCGAGCTGGTGGATCTGCAACAGACCCTGGGCGAGTTCGACACCATTGCGGTGCGCGACCTCACGTTTCAGTACCACGGCGCTAACCAGGAAAGCTTCGGCATCGGGCCGGTCAACTTCAGCATCAGCCGCGGCGAAGTCGTGTTTATCTACGGCGGCAACGGCAGCGGCAAAACCACCTTCGTGTCGGCTTTGCTCGGGCTGCTGGTGCCGGCCAGCGGCGGCGTGTACTACAACGACTGCCTGATCGACGAGGAGCGCAGCCAGTCCTACTCGTCCCTGTTTGGGGTGGTGTTCAGCGACTTCTACCTCTTCGACGAGTTCTACGGCATCGACCACCTCGACCAGGAAATGCTGGCCTACTACCTGCGCCTGTTTGAAATCGAGGACAAGGTGAAAGTCGAGGACGGCAAGTTTTCGACCACCCACCTTTCCACCGGGCAGCGCAAGCGCCTGGCCCTGATTACGGCCCTGCTCGAAGGCAAGCCCCTGCTGATGCTCGACGAGTGGGCCGCCGACCAGGACCCGTACTTCCGCAAGAAGTTCTACACCCAGATTGTGCCCGAGCTGAAGGCCGCCGGCTTTACGCTTATCGCCATTACCCACGACGATAAATATTATAACTGCGCCGATACGCTCTACAAAATGGAATACGGCAAGCTGATTCGGGAGGAAGAGCCCGTGTTCAGCACGCTCTAACCCCCTTGCCCGGCCGCCAATCCGGTCCCTGCTGTCGGCCGGGAAGCGAGCTGCCACGTTGTTTGCTCCCTGTTGTTTACTAGCTCGCCCTATGAAAAAACCTAAGTTATTCCTGCTGCATTTTGCCGGTGGCAACTGCTTCTCCTTTCAATTTCTGCTCCCGTATCTAAACGACTTCGAGGTGTTTCCGCTGGAGCTGCCCGGCCGGGGCAAGCGGATGCGCGAGCCCCTGATCCGCGACTTTGAGCAGGCCGCCAAAGACATGTACCACCAAGTGATGCAGGTGCTGGCCCTCGACGCCTTTTCGGCCTCCAAGTTCCTGATCTACGGCCACAGCATGGGGGCGCGCCTGGCCTTCAAGGTGGCCGGCATGCTCGAAAAGGCCCACAAGCTACCCGTTCACGTCATCATCAGCGGCAGCTCGGGGCCTTCGCTCCTGCAGAACGACCGCAAGATCCGGCACCTGATGAACAAGCCCGAGCTGAAGCTGGAGCTGCAAAGCCTGGGCGGCCTGCCCCAGGAAATCCTGGAAAACGAGGAGGTGTTCGACTTTTTCGAGCCCATCATCCGCTCCGACTTCGAAGTGGTGGAGCGCAACCAGCTGGGGCCGTTTCCGCCCATCCAGACGCCCATCTATGCCGTGATGGGCGACGAGGAGGACACGGCCCCGCTCATCACCAACTGGGAGCAGTACACCACCACCGACTTTTCCTACGAGGTGCTGCCGGGCAACCATTTCTTTATTCACCAACACCCTCGCCGGATGGCCGAGATAATCCAAAGCTGCTATGCTACGACTCCTGTATACAAATACTGAGTGCCTGGAGGATAATGAAATTGCGCATTATCTGGATTTTCTGCCCTTCGCCATGCACGGCGACATTCTGCGCTACAAGTTTGCCGACGACCAGAAGCACCGCCTGCTGGCCCGCCTGATGCTGCGCTACTGCCTGCTCGAAACCACCGGCTCGGATGAGCTGATGACCGAGTGGAAAAAGGACGACAACCACAAGCCCTTCATTGCCGGCTGGTACCCGTTCAACATCTCGCACGCGGGCAAGTGGGTGATTTTTGCCTACAGCGACGAAAACATCGGCGTCGACATCGAGAAGCAGACGGCCGTCGACTACCAGAGCCTGATTGCCTATTTCCACCCCGACGAGCAGGCCTACGTGCGCAAGTCGGACGACAAGCAGCTGAGCTTTTTCAACATTTGGGTGAAGAAGGAAGCCATTCTCAAGGCCATCGGCACCGGCATCGTGGAAGGCTGGCAGGAGTTCAGCTGCATCGACGAAATCGTGGCCTACAAAGACGAGCAGTGGGTGTTTCACCCCTTGGCCATTGCGCCCGGCTACGTGTCCTACCTCTGCACCAGCGGCAACGTTACCTCCATCGAGCTGCAGCAGGTCTACGCCAGCGCCATTGCCACGGCTAGCCCGGCGGCGGCCTACGCCCTCCACGAGGCGTAAGCCGGCCGCCCCGGTTCCGAATATTCTTATAGCCAGTGCCTTTATACTTTATTTCTAACCCCGCCTTCGGGCGGAGCACCGCAGGCCCAGCCTGCCCCCAACGATGAAAGCACCGAGTATAGCGTTTCTGTTTCCCGTCCTGATTGTGGGCCTCATTGTGATGGTGTTGTCGCGCAACATCGGCGACGTGCCGGCCCTGGGCCCGCTGTTCGACCCCTTCGTGGGCCTGGCCCAGAACGACAAGCCCACCGGGCGCGCCCTGGCCACCGGCCTGCACGAGCTGCAGCGCCCGGTGCAGGTGTATTTCGACGAGCGCGAAGTACCGCACATCTTCGCCAGCCAGCAGTCCGACCTGTTTTTCGCCCAGGGCTACGTCACGGCCTCGCTGCGCCTGTGGCAGATGGACTTCGTGACCTACGCCTCGGCCGGCCGCCTGGCCGAGGTGCTGGGACCCAAGTACCTCGACAAAGACCGGTTGCAGCGCCGCCTGGGCATTCTGGAAGCGGCCAAGAAGTCGTTGGCTTTCATCGAGCAGGACAGCCAGACCAACCAGGTGCTGACGGCCTACACCAAGGGCGTGAATGCCTACATCGAGCAGCTCCACTACAAGGATTACCCGCTGGAATACAAGCTGTTTGCCGGCAAGCCCGAGCCCTGGTCGAAGCTCAAGACGGTGCTGATTATGAAGTACATGGCCACGGCCCTGAGCGGCTACGACGAAGACATGGCCATGTCGAGCATGCGCCTGGCTTTGGGCAAGGACTTCGACCGGGTGTACCCCGAGTGGACGCCCGACAACTCGCCGGCGGCCCAGCGCGCCGCCACCCAGCTGGCCCGGCACCGCCCCGCCTCCGCCGACTCGCTGGGCTACCTGAACTACGCTTTCCTGCAGGGAATCACCACCGTGACGCCCAGCGAGTACAACCCCAAGCTGGGCAGCAACAACTGGGTGGTATCGGGCAAGAAAACCAAGTCGGGCAACCCGATTCTCTGCAACGACCTGCACCTGAGCTTGTCGTTGCCGGCTATCTGGCTGGAAATGCAGCTTTCGGCCCCCGGCATCAACGTGTACGGCGTCTCGATTCCGGGCGCGCCGGCCATCATCGTGGGCTTCAACTCGTCCATTGCCTGGGGCACCACCAACGGGGCCACCGACGTGAAAGACTGGTACAAGCTCAAAATTGCCGACGACTACTCGGCCTACGAGTTTGACGGCCAGTGGCGCAAAACCACGGCCCGGGTCGAGGAAATCAAGGTGCGCGACGCAGCCACGGTGTATGACACGATCTACTCCACCGTGCACGGCCCCATCGTGATGGACCGGCGCTTCCACGAGAAGCCCGAGCTGCTGAACTACGCCCTGCGCTGGGAGCTGCACAACCCCTCCAACGATATTCTGGCCTTTATCAAGCTTAATACGGCTACTAATTACCAGCAGTACCGCGCGGCCATCAGCCACTACGCCTGCCCGGTGCAGAACTTCATCTACGCCGGCAAGGACAACGACATTGCCATTACCCACCAGGGCAAAATCACGCGGAAGTGGGCCGAGCAGGGCCGCTTCGTGCTGGACGGCACCAAAAAGTCGCACCTGCCCACCAGCTACATTCCCGAAGACAGCCTGCCCGTGAGCCACAATCCCGGCAGCGGCTACCTGTTTTCGGCCAACAACCGGCCCACCGACGAGAAGTACCCCTATTATTACAACGGCTACTACAGTGAAACCCGGGCCGCGCGCATCCACACCCTGCTGGCTGCCGACAACCAGTTCGACGTGGCTAAGATGGAGCAGATGCAGCTCGACAACACCAACGGCTTCGCGGCCCAGGCCATGCCCGTGCTGCTCGCCGCCCTCGACCGGACCAAGCTCAACGCGGCCCAGCTGAAATTCCTGGCGGCCATCGAAAACTGGCGCGGCGACTACAGCCAGCAGGATACCACCGCCATCCTGTTTGACCTGTGGTGGGACAACGTGGAAGACTACACCTGGGATGAGCTGCGCAACTACCCGTTCTACAGCCAGGCTCCCAAGGATGAAGTGCTGCTCCAGCTCATTGCCCGCGACCCGCAGAACCGCTACTTCAACCGCATCAACACCGCCGCTACCGAAGATGCCGCCGCCGTCATTCAGTCGTCCTTCGTCGATGCCGTGGCCCGCATCGTGGAAAAAGCCGGGGAAGGCGCTTCCCCCGCGTGGGGGCAGGTCAACAAAATCAACGTGACGCACCTCTCGACGCTGGCCGCCTTCAGCCGCATGGGTATTTCCTCGGGCGGCAACCCGGAAGCCATCAACGCCATTTCCAAGAACTGGGGCCCCTCGTGGCGCATGATTGTGGAGCTCGGCGACAAGCCCAAAGCCTACGGTATCTACCCCGGCGGGCAGTCGGGCGACGTGGGCAGCCCGCACTACACCGATTTCATCGACGACTGGCAGAAGGGCCGCTACTACGAGCTGCACTTCTACACCTCGGAGCAGGAAGCCAAAGCCGCCACCAAGGCCGCCTGGCAGCTGGGCAACTAGCCCCCGCCGCCGCATCTGACCCCAAACGACCCCGGCCCCAGCCGAGACGGAATGTTCCGTCTTGGCTGGGGCCGGGGTCGTTTGGGGCAATGGCTGGCGCAGGGCCGCTCCGCCAGCCTGAAGTTAAGCGTTACGCTTTTTTCTCCAGCTCCATTTCGCATACCGGGCATTTGCCGGGCTTGGTGCTCTGGCTGCCTTCGCAGCCCATGGGGCACTCATACAGCACCGAGCTGGCTTTGAGCTGGCTGCCGGTTTTGGCCTGCCACTCCTTAAACTGCTTGATTTCCTTTTCCTGAGCGTTTATCATCTGCTGAGCCATAGCCTTGAGCTTTGGGTCGCGGCCGTGGGCCAGCTCGGCCTTGGCCATGTCTACGGCGCTCTGGTGGTGGGGCACCATCAGGCGAGCATAGTCCTGGTCGACGCTGCCGCTGGGCTCGCCCAGGTTGGTCATCATCACGTCCATCGAGCTTTTCATCTGGCGGGTGAACGGGTCGGCCGGGTCGGTGGGCTTGTAGTTGGCGGCGGCCCCGTCGAGGCGCTCGGCAATGGCTTCCAGGGCCAGAATCTCCTGCTGCTGGTCGTCGCTGATTTTCTGGGCCATGGCCCGTAGCGTCGCGTCTTTACCTTCCTTCAGCTCCAGGGCCGACATTTCGACGGCGCCTTTGTGGTGGGCCAGCATCATGTGCGCAAAGTCGTGGTCAGTGTTGCCGGCCGGCTTCAGCGCGTCCATGTTGGTCATCATGGTGTTCATCACGCCCTTCATGTCGGGCGTGGCGGCGTGGCTCATCGGCGCGTGGTCCATGCCGGCCATGTCGCCGTGGCCCGCCGAGTCGGTGGTGGTGGTAGTCGTGGTGGTTTCGGCCGTTTTGTTGCCGTCGCAGCTGCTCAGGAGCAGGGTGCAGGAAGCCAGGGCCGAAAGGAAAAAAGCAGAGCGTTTCATGGAAAATCCGAAGGGGTAAGGGTGGGCGTAAAGTGGTTGCGGGTACTTGGGCGGAAGCCAACCCGGCGGGACTTCTGCCGGCGCCCCGGCACCAGCTTGCTACACGGCAGGTGGGGCAGTAAGCCGCCGCAAAAGTAGAAAACTTTACGCGGGCCGGAGTCGATGTATACGCTACCAGCTGGCCCGTGGAATGGTTCCGCGCTGGGGTGGGAGCGGGGCAGCAGGTAAGCGGCTCCGGTAGTTTCGTGGCCGGCCGCCGACAGTGGGGCGTCGTGAAATTATGCAAGTATTACGCAGGATTCCGTACCACCTTCCGGGGCCGGTTGCCGTTACTTTGTAGTGTCCCTGCCGGTTCGTCGCAACTGTTGGGCGGGGCGTTATTCACCTGATTGGTTATGGCCTCTTCCCCCGAAACCACCACTCTCGACATCGAAGGAATGACGTGCGCCTCCTGCGCCTCCTTCGTCGAAAAGTCGTTGTCCCGCGCGCCCGGCGTGCAAAGTGCCTCGGTTAATTTCGCCACCGAAAAGGCCACCGTGCAGTACCTGCCCGAGTTGGCCACGCCGGCCACGCTCAAAGAAGCCGTCATCAATGCCGGCTACGGCGTGCTGGAGCGGGCCCCCGATACCAGCGCCGCCGAGCGCAGCGCCGAAATAGACCGGCAGAAAGCCCGGGCCTACCACAAGCTCAAGCGCCGCTTCTGGGTGGCCGCCGCCCTGGCCCTGCTCATTATGCCCCTGAGCATGCTCATGCTGTGGCCGGCCCTGCTGGAGCGCGTCAGCCTGCCGGTGCTCAACTACGTGCTGCTGGCCCTCACGCTGCCGGTGCTGCTCTACAGTGGGCGCGAGTTTTACGTGTCGGCCTGGAATGGCTTCCGGCACCGCGCCGCCAACATGGATACCCTGATTGCCGTGGGCACCGGCGCGGCCTTTCTCTACAGCTTGGCCGCCACCGTGGCCCCGGGTTACTTCCTGCGCCGCGGCATCATGCCCGAAGTGTATTTCGACACCACGGCCACCATCATTGCCCTGATTCTGCTGGGCAAGGTGCTCGAAATGCGGGCCAAAACCCAGACCTCGGCGGCTATGAAAGCCCTGCTGGGCCTACAGGCCAAAACTGCCCGCGTGGTGCGCCCCGGCGGGCAGGAAGTCGACGTGCCCATCGAGCAGGTGCAGCTGCACGATGTAGTGGTGGTGCGCCCCGGCGAGAAGGTCGCCACCGACGGCCTTATTACCGAGGGCCATTCCTTTCTCGACGAAGCCATGCTCACGGGCGAAAGTCTGCCGGTGGAAAAAACGGTGGGCGCCGCCGTATTCGGGGCCACGCTCAACAAAACCGGCTCCTTCCGCTTCCGCGTCACCAAGGTCGGGGCCGATACCATGCTGGCGCAGATTGTGCAAATGGTGGAAGACGCGCAGGGCAGCCGGGCCCCCATTCAGCGGCTGGCTGATAAAGTCAGCGCCGTGTTTGTGCCCACGGTGGTCGTCATTGCCATTCTCACCTTCGTGCTCTGGTTTGATCTGGCCCCGGTCAGCACCCGGCTGCCGCTGGCGCTGGTCAACTTCGTGGCCGTGCTCATCATTGCCTGCCCCTGCGCCCTGGGCCTGGCCACGCCCACGGCCATCATGGTCAGCACGGGCAAAGGCGCCGAGCACGGGGTACTGATCCGCAACGCCGAGGCGCTGGAAAAAGCGTACCGGGTGAACACCGTGCTGCTGGACAAAACCGGCACCATCACCCGCGGCGAGCCGGCCGTTACCGACTTCGTAGCTCCCGGCTCATCCGCCACCGACCTGTTGCCCCTGATTGCGGCCGTGGAGCGGCAGAGTGAGCACCCCTTGGCCGAAGCCGTGGTACGCTACGCCGCCGCGCAAATGCCGGCTGCGGAATCCCTAGCGGCTACCGCATTTCGGGCTGTGGAGGGCAAAGGTGCCGCCGCGCTGGTCGACGGCCGCGCCGTGCTCATCGGCAACCGCCGCCTGCTGGCCGACGAAGGCGTAAGCCTTTCCGCCGACCTGGAAGCCCGGGCGAAAGACTTGCTGGCCGAAGCCAAAACCGTGCTCTACGTGGCCGTGGCCGGACAGGCCGTGGCCCTGCTGGGCGTCGCCGACACGGTGCGCGACACGTCGGCGGCCGCCATCGGCAAGCTGCAACGCCTGGGCATCGAGGTGGTGATGATGACCGGCGACAACCCGCAGACGGCGGCGCAGGTGGCCGCGCAGGTGGGCATTACGCGCTATTTCGCCGAGGTGCTGCCCGCCGACAAAGCCGGCAAGGTAAAGGAGCTCCAGGCCGAAGGCCGCACCGTGGCTATGGTCGGCGACGGAATCAACGACGCGCCGGCGCTGGCCCAGGCCGATATCGGCCTGGCCATCGGCTCGGGCACCGACGTGGCCATGGAAGCCGCCGGCATCACCCTCATGCGCTCCGACCTGAACGGCGTGGTAACGGCCATCGAACTGTCGCGGCAGACGATTCGCACCATCAAGCAGAACCTGTTTTTTGCCTTTATCTACAACACCCTGGGCATTCCCATTGCGGCCGGGCTGCTGTATCCGGTGTTCGGCTGGCTGCTGTCGCCCATGCTGGCGGCCGGCGCCATGGCCCTGAGCTCCGTGTCGGTGCTGACCAATTCGCTGCGCCTGCGCGGCTTCACCAACCAGTAATGCTGCTTTGTTATGGATTCTGCTGAGCTTATCGTCACTGCGGGCGGCCTGGCCCTGGCCGCGTTTGTGCTGTGGTACTTCTTCTTCTCGGCCCGCCGGACGGCCGCGGCGGTTTCTTCGTCCGGCGGCGTGCAGGAGGTGGCCATTACCGTCAAGGGCGGCTACTCGCCCGACGTCATTGAGGTGGAGCGGGGCAAGCCCGTGCAGCTCAGCTTCTACCGCGACGAGGAAAGCAGCTGCTCCGAGGAGCTGCTGATGCCCGACTTCCGCATCCGCCGCGACCTGCCGGCATTCAAAACCACCCTGGTCGAGCTGCTGCCCCAGCAAGCCGGCCGCTTCGAGTTTACCTGCGGCATGGGGATGCTGCGCGGCAGCCTGGTGGTGAAGTAACGCCCCGGATTGCCTTTGAGCCTGACCACTCAGACACAAAAAAGTCCCGCACAACTAGCCGCCTCCGCTTCAGGTGGCTAGTTGTGCGGGACCTTTTTGTGTTTTGGGTGAAGTCTGATTGCGCTGATAATCAGAAATTTGATCTTAGATGATGAGCTTTATATAAAAATATTTTTATCTATGTCGTAAAAATGCGACATATAATGACGTATATTTACGACATAGTTATTGATTCTTCAGATGACCTACGCCAAAACCACCGCCTTCACCGCCGAGCAGCAGCAGCTGGCCCGGGTAGCCAAAGCCCTGGCCCACCCCGCCCGGGTGGCTATTATTCAGCTTTTGGCCAGCAAAACCACCTGCATTTCCGGCGACATTGCGGCCGAGCTGCCCTTGTCGCGCACTACCGTGACGCAGCACTTGCAGGAACTGAAAGCCCTGGATCTGATTCGGGGCGAAATTGACGGCCTCACCGTCTGCTACTGCCTAAACACCACGCTGCTCCGCCAGGTGCAGCAGCAATTCACCGCCTTTTTTCAGGCTGCTACCACCGAGCCCGCCTGTGGCCCCGATGCGGCCTGCGCCTGCTGATTTTTCTTTCCACCTCAACCTCTTACTCGTATGGAAGCCTCTGTTTTTCCCCGGATGCACGTGTCGCTGTATGTGTCCGACCTGGCCGCCACGGTCAGTTTCTACGATACCTTCTTTGGGCAGCCCGCCACCAAAATCCGGCTCGGCTACGCCAAATACGTCCTCGACCGGCCCTCGCTCATCATTTCCTTCGTGGAAAATGCCGGCCGGGTAGCCAGCAACTTCGGGCACCTGGGCTTTCAGGTCGAAACCGTGGCCGAGCTGGACGAGCGCCTGACCGCAGCTCGGGCCGCCGGTCTGGTGCAGCGCGAGGAAATCGGCACGAGCTGCTGCTACGCCAAGCAGGACAAGTTCTGGGTAAACGACCCCGACGGGGTAGAGTGGGAGGTCTACTACTTCCACGAGGATGCCGAGTTCAACGACCCGCGCTACCAGGACGAATACAGCCAGGCCAGCAGCCAGTGCTGCATTGCCCCCGCCACCTCCCAGGAAGCCTCCGCCACGGCCGAGGTTATGGCCTTTCCGTTGGCTACCGTTGCGGCGGCGGCCCCGGAGCCCACGGCGGGCTGCGGCTGCGGCACTCCCACCACGCTCACGCTGGCCCCGGCTTGCTGCTAGACGCTACGGCCTCTCGTTTCTCCATCCTTCACGTTTGGTTTCATGAATATCCTCCCACTTACCGCCGCGCACTGGGAGCAGGTGCGGGCAATTTATGAGCAGGGTCTGGCCACGGGTAACGCCACATTTCAAACCGAAGCGCCCACCTGGCCCGACTGGGACCGGGGCCACCTGGCCCATAGCCGCCTGGTAGCCACCGACGCGGCCGGCCACGTGCTGGGGTGGGCCGCTCTGTCGCCGGTGTCGGGGCGCTGCGTGTACGGCGGCGTGGGCGAAGTCAGCGTGTACGTGGCAGCCGAGGCGCGGGGCCGGGGCGTAGGGCAGCAGTTGCTGCGGCAGCTGGTGGCCGAGTCGGAAGCCCAGGGCATGTGGACGCTCCAGGCCGGCATATTCCCCGAAAACACGGCCAGCATCCGGCTGCACGAAGCCCACGGCTTCCGGCTGGTCGGCCGCCGGGAGCGGATTGGCCAGCTCCGCGGCGTGTGGCGCGACACGGTGCTGCTGGAACGCCGGAGCCCGGTAGTGGGCGCCGACCAGCCCCAACCGGCCGCCACGGCATAGCACTGCAGTTTTCGGCTGCCAGCAGCTGGCTCACGGCGGCCGGTTAGCGCGCCGCCGGTATTCATATTTCGCTCTTGTATTATGACCGCCAAGAAAAACGTGCTGGTGCTCTGCACCGGAAATTCCTGCCGCAGCCAACTGCTGCACGGCTACCTGATCCAACTGCTCGGCGAGAAGGCGACGGTGTACAGCGCCGGAATAGAAACCCACGGGGTCAATCCGAAAGCCGTGCAGGTGATGCGGGAAGATGGAATTGACATTGGGCACCACACCAGCAACCACGTCGACGAGTACGCCGCCGTGCCTTTCGACTACGTAATTACCGTCTGCGACAACGCCCGGGAGGCCTGCCCCGTGTTTCCCACCACCGCCGCCGTCCTGCACCACAACTTTCCCGATCCGGCGAAGGCTACCGGCACCGCCGAAGAAGTGCTGGCGCAGTTTCGGGCAGTGCGCGACCAGGTGCAAGCCTACGCCCAGGACTTCACCCGCCAGTACTTCGGCTGATTTGCCGATCCGCCGAGCCAAAACGCCTGTCTGAATACCAGGTCAAGGATGCCAGGAATGGCAGATAAAAAGAGAAAGCCCGGTAACAGACTGGTTTAAAGTCTACTACCGGGCTTCTTGGCGCTCCCTCCTGGGTGCGTAATTATTCCTATTGGCTTCTATTAAAGGAAAAATGCGTCATTGTGTCCCGTTTCGTGTCCCGGTTTGCCTGAGATAATAACATCACCCGTTTGGATACTTTTCCAGTAGACGTTTACTTATCTCATACTCATTTCCCATGATCAGCGTGTAGGCATCTATGGTATTCTCAAATTCCGCCCGGTCTTTCAGATACTCATAATGCTGATTGCGCCGGGTGGGCCGCAGAGAAACAGTCACCGTAGTGCGGCCTTCCTCATAGCTGTGGGTGACCCTGTACACGTGATAAGAGCCGGACCCGGCATAATTCTTCAGAAAGGGTAACTCGACTTCTTCACCAACCCGTGGGGTGACCGGCAGGCGGCACACACAGGAAGCCTTGTTCGTATAGTCGTCGATCAGGAACCGGTGCTCCACCAGCGGAAACTGCAGCACATCCGCATCCGCATCAATCAGTGCCAGAAACTCCTCGTGCAGCAGTGTAACCCAGCGCCGCAGCACCGAAGCCGATATGCCCAGCTGTTGCTGCAACTGGTTGCCAGCCGGCACCGGATCGTCCTCACCCATGACCAGTATGATATCAATCAACGCATCATAGGGCCGGCCGCGGCCTTTTAGCCGGAGCAGCGCTGGCTTTGCATAATACAGGTCAATGAAAACGTCCTTCATCCGGGGAGGCGTCTTCACACTGGTATTGGCAGAAATTCTCATGACGGCAGTAGCTTGTATCCGTCAGGAAAATTACCGGTTGCCGGCCCCAAACTCAATAGCTCCGGTCTGGTGCTGTGTCATCTTCCCTAAGCAGCCACTGACGATACCCGGGCAGGTGCTCATGCAGGAAGCCGCCCCAATTCTGCCAAGAGAAAAAGCTGCTGGGATGCCTGATAAAGAGCAGCCGGGTGGTTTCTCCGGCTGCATTTGTCACGGTGGCAATCCGGGGTGTCGTCCTGCCGATTGCCGGCCGCCGTTTCGGTCCGTCTATTGTATAGCCGTGTCGGCGCGCTGCGACCAGCATTTCCTCCGTGTAACCGCAGATTTCAACGCCTGCAAACAGGCAGTATCCCGGCTGCAATACGCTCAGCACGGCGAAAAATGTGTCCCATGCAGCCTGATAATCTTGCTGGGTGGGGCGGGCCCGCGCGTTTGCCATGGGCCGCTGCACCCGGTTGAAGTAGGCCACCGACGACCACAAACGCTGTTTCTGCTCCCGGGAGTGCTGCCTGCCGTAAAGTGCTCTGGTGAGTGCTGTAGTGAATTTGGTAGGCTTTGGGGGAGTTTTAAAGCCGTGGTCAAAAACGAAATACCTGGTAAACTCCCAGTTCGCCAAGTAACGGCTCACTTGTTCCTTCGTTTCGGTTGGATGTGTCCAGTGGTAGTGACTCTCTCCGATAAGTAGCAGCCGCTGATTACGCGGCAGTTCTGCGAAGCCGGTACCTACCCAAGGCAACCAGTGCAACTGGTCGGCGGTGCTCTGTAGTGCTTCGTCGTAACGGGTATCAACAGCCGCCCGGTGACGGTCAGAATGAGCCATAAGTAGTAGTAGCCAGATAGGAGGTCCGGCTATTATAGCACCTTTCCCCGCACGATTTCCAGCACCCGCCACATGTACCGGATATCTTCGGCGGCCACCGTCAGGCTGCCCGCGTTTTCGTTGTCGGAGTGCAGCACCAGGTAGCCCTTCGTCAGCAGGTCATTGTCCTTGATGCGCTTGATGGCAAACTGGCTGCCGAACACCACCGCGTACACCCCGCTCACCGCATACTTGCAGTCCTCCAGCGGCAGCAGCACCGCGGCCACCTGCATGCCCGAGCGCAGCTGCGGTTCCATCGAGTCCCCGTCCACGTCAATTACCCAGGTCTTCCGGCCGCGCAGCTCCGGACTGGGACTGTAGATGCGGATTGTGTCAAACAGCGTGGTATCCAGGTCGCACAGGTCCCCGAAGCCGGCCCGGGCAGGCACGGTAATGTGAATCCAGTCCTCGTAATCTTCCTCGTCCAGCGGGTGCGCCAGCCGGGCATTGCCATTGAGCCCCGGCGTGGCTTCCTCCATCGGCCCGATACCAAACCATAGCCAGTTGCGGCTGACTTCCAGCTTCTGCACAATAGCCTCCAGTACCTCCTGGCTGGGCTGATGCCGGCCGGCCTCCAGCTGCGTGATGGTCGGGCGTTTTACGCCGAGCAGATCAGCCATCTGCTGCTGGGTGAGTCCCCGCGCCTGGCGCACGATCCGCAGCCGTTCGCCGGTACTGGTACGCATGTTTTCTTCCGCTACTTCCTGAGCCGGAGATTTTTTACTGGTAGCATATTGTGCCATTTAGTTAGGTATTGTTACATTTGGTCACTCCGTTAGTGGGTGGAACTGTAACAAACATGGCAAATGTAACAAAATGAAACCAAATGAAACCGTCTGAACCGAAAAAATCCGTGCCCGATCTGCGGGCACTATTACCCCACGGCTCTATCACCTACATAGCGCACCGGCTTGAAATGTCCCGGGCCGCCGTCACCAAGGCCCTGCGCAAGGGCCGGCCCTCGCACCCGGCCGTGGCTGAAGCCGTGCGCCTCATTAAGGAGGCCGGCAGTCAGGCCGTGCAGCAGGATCTGTCCCAGCTTACCAGATAATCCGTCATTATGCTTCTGTACTTCACCGCCGACAAGGAATACCCCCGCCGCCCGCTGCCGCCGACGCCTTACCTGCAGGAGGAGCCCCGCGCTGCCACCGCCGCCCTCGAAACTGCCGTGCGGGCCTGCCCCAAGCCCGACTACTTCGGCAACTATCCGTTCCCGACCCCGGGGCAGCGCCATGAGCTGTGCCAGTGCCTCGACAGCCCCTACCTCACGCACCGCGAGGCGGTATGGCTGGAGCTCTGGCGCACCCAGTTCGATACCGACACGGCCGCCCGGGTACTCGGGCAGCTCCACATTATCATCCGCCACCGGCAGGCTACCGGCATTATGCCCGTGCCCCACAAAGGCGGCTATTTCTTTCCCGAACAGGTTAACTGCCCCCGGCCATGACGGAACTGACCACCACTACCGCTGACGGCCTGCACATTATCGTGCGGATGCCCGACGACCACCCCTGGGTGCGCGAGTCCCTGGAGAAGGCCTGCGCTGCTGAGGCCCGCCGCCAGATGGAAAATACCCCGGCGCCCGACCCGGCCTGCGCCGTGCCCCGCGCGGCCGAGCTGCTGGGTCTGCACCCCGAAACCGTGCGCGACTACATGCGTCTGCCCGATAACCATCCGCGCCGCCTGCACTACGTGCCCGGCGAGAGCAGCCGCGGCGACCGGGTGCTGCTCTCGCAGCTGCACGACTGGCAGCGCCGCAACCGCACCGACGCCGCGCTGATTGAGCCGGCCGCCGCTATTCGCCGCCGCCGGGCCGGCCGCCCGGCCTGACCGGCGGGGCCGGTACCCGGGTCGTAAGGTAGCCGCGCACCTGCCACAGCTCGATGATGTCGGCCGCCGGTACGTGCATGGGCGGTATCTGCGCGTTGTCGGCCAGCAGCTCCACCACCTGCCGGCGCTCCGTCACGGGCGCGGGCAGGCGCCGCACCAGCACGCTGCCGGGCACTACCACCACGCAGGCCGAGCCCGGGGCCAGCAGGTCCCACCGCTCCACGAAGGAGCACACGGCCACGTCGTGCCGCCGGATGCCGGGGTGCAGCTCGTCGCCGTCCACCTCGAAGGCGCGGAAGGTGCCCGAGGCAAACAGCGGCAGCCGGAAGGTGGTGAGCTTGTCCAGGAAAGCCGGGTCGTCGTGGCGCCGGGCGTAGGCGGCCTGGTCGCGCAGCGGTACCATCAGGATGTTCTCGTGTCCGGTGTGGTCCACTGTCACGGCTACGGTCCGGCCCCCGCTGATGCCCCGCTCCGGCAGCGCCGGCGCCTTGGCGGCAAACAGCGGCAGGTCATCCACCGGCGCGCTTCCGCTGCGCAGCATGGGCCCGGTACCCAGAATCAGCCACTCCGGCGACAGATCCGGCCACGCCGTCAGTAGCTCCACGATGGTGTCGTAGCCCGGCCTGGCGTCGTTGTTCACCAGCTTGTAAACTTTTGAAGGCTTCTCGTGGCCCAGCTTCTGCGAAGCCTGATAGGCGTTCAGCCCGTGGGCTTCCAGAAAGGCCTTGATCCGGTCACCAACCTGCATTTCCTGACTCATACGTGGGGGGTGCTGCTTCCGGGCCGCGCAGGCTACCGGCTTGTATTTCTATGCAAAGTACGCATCTGCCCCTTACCCTCTGCTACCTCCCGCACGGCCCTGTATGAACTACATTACCCATACCCGCGCTGCCTTTGCCTTCCTGGCTGCCGAGCCCACGGCCACCCCGCAGCACATCAGCCTGTACGTGGCCCTGTTCCAGCTCTGGAACGCCGCCCACTTTCCGCCCGCAGTCCTGCTGTTCCGCGACGAGCTGATGCGGGCGGCCCACATCGGCAGCGCCGGCACCTACCGCGCCTGCCTGCGCGACCTCACGGCCTGGGGCCTCATCACCTACCAGCCCAGCCAGAGCCAGCACCACCCCAGCCAGGCCCTCATGCACGAGCTGAAGCCGGAGGCGGCCCTGCCCGCCGCTGCGCCCGGAAGTGCTCCAACCACATCCGGCCCAGGCTGTGGGCCAGGCCGCAGCGCAAGCCGTGGCCCGACCACCGGCCAGGGCGTGGCGCCTATTCTGAAAACACCGGTAACGGTAACAGACGAAGAAAACCCCGCAGACTTTTCAAACGCATCTGCGGCGGGCGCGAAAAAACCGGGGGGCTACGCTGTGCCGGCTGAGCTGCTTTCAGCGGAGCAGCTGACCGCAGAGGAGTATGCAGGTGAGGCCCCGAAAGAAAAAGTTGCGCCAAAAAGAAAGGCCCCCGGCAGGGGAGGGGGGCGGCCCGAGGTCCTGTTTGCCGAATCTGAGCTGGCTGACCCCGAGGCCTTCGTGGCGGCCTTCGCCGGCACCGATTTCGAGCTGGCCAATCTGCGCTTCTACCACCAGAAAGTAGCCAACTGGCGCAAGGACGGAGAGCCGCCCCGGCGCCGCGACTGGAAAGCCACCGCCAAAAATTTCATGCTCAATGACATCGAACGCAACGCCCTCGTACTCGCTCCCGCGCAGCCAGCCGCCGGCTACGGTGCCCCCGTCCCCGGGGCCGGGCTCCGAAGCGCAATTGCTGACTATTTCGACAGCCGCTACGCTTGAGCAGCTGGTTACCGTGTCCGACGAGCGTCCCCGCCTGCTGCTGGCCCGCATGTCCGTCGGCCTCGACTACGCCCGCGCCGCCGAAGCGCCCAAGCTGTTCCAGGTGCAGCGCCGCATCGGCGAAGGGGAGCTGCTGAAACTGCTGGCCGTCATCTTCAGGGCTTTCGTCGATTCGGTGCGCGTGCCCCATAAGCCCGACGCGGCTGACCTCATCGAACTGGCCGAAACGGTCATGCGCAAGTACAGCCACGACAGCCTCAAAGACATCATCCTGGCCCTGAAGGAGGCCCGCACCAGTGGCCGCAACTTCTTCCAGGAACTCGACCAGGGCAAAATCTTCGCCCTGCTCAACGACTACTTCGACAAGAAGGCCGCCTTCCTCGAAAGCCGCCACCTGGACCAGAAAGCCCAGGGTGCCTCGGCGCAGTCCCAGGCCGTGGCCAGCCTCGGCGACCTGGCCCCGAAGCTCATCCAGCAGCTGGCTGACCGCATCCCCGACGACCACCCCAACCACGACACGCTGCGCGCCCGCCTCAGCCTGCAGAAGCAGCGCCGGCGCCGCGGCCTGCCCACCCCCGACCCCGAGGAGTTCCGCCGCCAGCAGCACGCCGCCGCGTTCCGCAACCCCCGCCCCGACTGGCAGGCCCGCCCCGATGCTCCACTGGGCGCCGTAGGCCGGTACGTAAGGCAACTGCGCGCGGAGAATGACGGGCAGCAGCTTCGCAGCAGCGCCTGACTCTGCTTGGCAGCATTGCCTGCCCGGGCCCAGTGCAGCCGGAGGCGGGTTCGTGGTTACCTTTGATGAATCTACCAGGGCTCCGGCCCGGCACCATGGCCCGCAACTCCATCATCTCTACCGGCACCGGCTATTCGCCCCACAACCTGCTGACGCTGTTCTGCGAGGCGGAGCAGACCGATACCCCGCATACGGGCGGGCGGGTGCTGGGCCGTACCGCCACCGGAGTGGCCGTAGCGGTACGATGCCGCCGGTGTGGCCACGTCCGGGAGCACACCCTGTCCCCATTGCCAGAGGGCCTGCAGGTATACCAGGTCCGGATAACCGGCGAAGACGGCCCCCACCTGCCCGATTCTATGCGGCCGCTGCCTTTCCTGGAAGAATCATTTGAGGTGGTGGCTGCGTCGCTGCAGGACGCACATGAGCGGGCTGAGTTTGCCAGTTCTCTTCGCTTCGCCGGCCACCTGGTACGCTACTACATCAACGGCGAAGAACACCTGAACGAGCGGTTCTAATGTTGTATTAGATAATGGCTGCCGGATGTGAATGGCTCAGACGAATCTCGGGGATACCATTCGACTGGCAGTAAGTGACGAATTCATCGAGCACCTGACGGGTACCAGTCTCATTCAGAAACGACGTTATTGGAAAGCTTTTGGTGATCAGCGTGCCGCTGCCATCAGCAGTTTTCAGCTGTGTGTATCCTACGGACGTTCTGGTTTCGGTAGCAGGAAAGTCTTTCCCGAATTCACCGTGCCAGGTATTCTTTCCAACCAAAAAGCGCAGCCGCGTTTCGGATTCTTCAACCGGTGCGAATGAGCGAATATCCGTTTTTTCGGCACCCGAATGATCATAAAATCCTGTGTCGCTCTGCAGAATTACTGCCAGCCTGATCCTGTTACCATCAACAAGTTCTTCACCCAGGAAAAACTCGTAATGGTACATATTCAGCCAGTCCCAGGCCCAGTTGTCTAGGCTGCCCCGTCCATCCCGGGGCGCTACACTGCTGAACCAGCACCAACCGCCATGGTAGTTGCGGCCGAGCTGCTCAGCTATAAACTTTACGGTGTCCATCACCCGAGCCTGAAACAGGTACAGGAGCCGGTAGGCCTTGCGCACGTCAAGGGCCACTGCCACTAAATCTTCCTGGGTAAGCTCACTCATAAAATGCGGATATCAGTTGGCGCTGCACATGCAGGGCCGGGGGTATGTAATCAGAATTGGGAGGATTTGCTCAGCAACGTCTGCAGTCCGTTGCCCTGCTTGAGCCTTGTCAACTCACTGCCAGGCATAGTCGCCAGCCAGTCGTTAGTGGCGTAACCGTGCAGGCCGAAAGCGGCTATCAGGTCCTTGAGCAAGTGACTGAGGTGTGGTGTATCAGGCGGTAGCTGCTGCTGGGCAGTGCGCAGAGCCCCCAGCAGAGTGCGCCACCGACATTTGTACACTAATATCGTGCGACTTGGGAAGGTCAAATGTGTTGGCTGTTCATCGCCGTGGTCAATACCCCCAACGGCCAGCAGCAACACGTTTTTCTCACAGCCATACTCATTGAGGTACGCCTGTACTTGGTCACGCCACTGCTTAGGGTTTTGCTGCCCGTAGTCGTGACGCTTTGCCTCAATTATCAGATCAAATTCCGATGTGCGAACAAAAACGTCGGGCTCCACGCTGTACGTGTTGGCAGTGTGCGTAGCATCCCATCTTGGCCAGAACTCATAGCTGATAATTTCTGGCGGGGACTGGCAAGGTAATTCCAGGTTGTAGGCCCCTTTGCACAACACCTCCCACAACAGGCTTGCGGGCAGGTAAAACAAGTGCCCGAATACCGAGGAAGTAAGAGAATCCTCCGACGCGCCGAACAACGACCGCCAGTTCACGGCGTCCTGAAAGTTGCGGCCTGCCTTGTTGTTTCTTATAGCATGAAGCATTAGACCGGCGTAAGTGAGGCGGCAAATAGCATCGGGACCCGCACTTGCACAAGTAAGTGCCCCGAATAGCTACACCTTAAAATGCGGCCGGTGCTTCCCCCTCAGCCCAGAGCGCCGCCGGACTCGCCGCCTTTATTAACTGCGGCCCACTGGCTCCGCCCATAGCCTGCCCGCGTCCACCTCCGGCTAGCACATTTTCTAACCTACCACCAGCGGCCCCCGCTCGAACTGTCCTCATCCACAGTCGGCGAAACCACCAGTGCCATCTTGGCCTACCTCACGCTGCAGGGCTTCGCCGTATGGCGCCAGAACACCAGCGGCATCTTTAAACAGAAAACCGGCAGCTACCGCTCCATCCTCTAGGACCGCCCCCACGTCCCCGACATTATCGGCTTCCGCAAGCGCGACGGCGTGTTTATCGGCATTGAAGTCAAAGCCGGCCGCGACCAGCTGCGCCCCGAGCAGAAGCAGTTTCTCGATGAGCTAAAAGCCGCCGGTGGCCTAGCTTTCGTCGCCCACAGCTTCGCGCAGTTCCAGCAGTCGTTTGAACACCGTAGTGGCTTTGCTCATCCTTAAAAATTCATGCTCACCGTAGAGTCGCCAATTTTTATTTCAAAAGGGTGAGAGTCGGGCACATCGCCCCTATCCGTCCGGCGCTTCGGGTCAAAATATCGCAGGCACGAGTAAGCGGCTCCAAGTGGGTCATCAGGCTTATACTTTAAGCCCGTTGCAAGTGTAGCCACAAGTTGCATCCACGAGCCCCAAGCTGCTTTCTCACTCGGTTCACCACTCGTGAAATGCGCCGTGTGCCGGTTCAGCACCATCAGGTAAAACCCTTTGTAGCTCCTACGCTCCTCGCGTGTGAGTTGAAGCTGAAGGGCGCTGAAAATTTCTTCTGGCTTCAACCTTGTTGCCCAAGCATATACTCTCTCCACCCATTCGTTAGCCTTACCGTAGTAATTCTTCACAACGCTTGCACGCCGTCGCATAGAGTCGCCATAGCCATCAGGCCATTTTAGCTGAATGAGCGCAAGGGTACAGGTCTTTCTGTCGTACATAACAGCGTCTACATCCGTTGCGCCAAGTGGAGTAGTAATCCGCACCTCCCTATTAATCTTAATAATATGCTCTTGCGGAAAAAGCTTAAACAGGTCGCTGCGAAATCTATCCTCCCTATTATTCACAGACCGGAAATAGTCTTTCTCAAACCGACGCTTTAACTCGTAGTTGAGCAGTTGAAACGGGTTGTCACAGCAGCCCGCAACCGACCTGAGCAGAAATCCGTCGGACATCCGAACAAACGGCGGCGGCGCTGCGGCTGTGAAGCTTGTGTAGCCTTCGCAATTGGCTTTGTCTACCGTCAGACAACTCAGAATCTGGCTGGCCTGCTCCTCAGTAACATCAAGGTCTTTAACAAGCGCCTCAACGAAGGAATGGTCAGGTCGCAGATAGGGCAGCAAATTAGCCAGCAGCGCCTGTGGCTGTTTTTCAATCGCGGCAAGTGCGTAATGCGTGTGCATTAGTGCAACGCCCATAAGTTGTTCAACTGCATCAACGTAAATTCGATAGGGCAGGCCACCAAATACGTCTTCTGGCCCAAAATTCTCATGCTCCTGTAACCGCAAGAGATGGTATTGGCCTTGCTGTTGGAAATAGTCAGAAACCTCTTCTGGCGCATCATAGGCCATAAACTGGGGGTACGGCATCTGGACGGTCTGGCGTAGCAGCGGCTGTATGCTTTCAAACGATAACGGCCGCTCTTTCTCCCGAGCCTTGATGACTTGCTCAAATAAGTTTGTAACGACAAGGTGCCTATACTCCCTCTCGAAACGTTCGACACCATAGTATTTATGGTTGGGCTCAAGCTGCGCTTCGCGGCCGGTAATTTCAGTAATTTTCACCATCCCGTAGTGCACGTAATCCAATAGCTGCTGACATAGACCAACTCGGCCTGACGCACCCAGGAGCATCTGCCCGTTCTCTATAAGCTCCTTGTTTGAGGGAAAAAGCATAGGCTGAGGCTCCATGTCAAAGAGTCCGTATGCCTCCTTGAAAAGCGGCTGCCATCCGAATTTGTATAAGCTTGCTATTGACGGACTAATCTCCGCATCGTGTTGGGATATAATGTACTGAACGTCCAAGCTTCTAATTAGTCCCAGCAATGCCACGAAAGGCGGGTTAGCCCTGATATGTCTACCCACAGCGGCCATTTCTGCCTCAATCTCCTCACGCAGAAAATCCAGATTTTCCCTTTGTGAACTCATACAGTTGGCGGGATTTCACTATTGCTAATGCGTTATAACCAGCACCGGCCCACACAAAGCCGCGTCCTCGTCGCCTGGGTCAAATTCCACCCCCGACACCTCAGTTACCGCTGCCATTGCGGCCTCGTTCACAGGCTCCTCGCAGTCGAACACCGAGTAGGCCATGTACCTAGGCCCCCTGACCAGCACATCTACCAAGTCGCGGGAGCAGCCTATGGGCACAGGCACCTGCTCGGGCACCGCCGCTAACCCGGTAGCCGGGTCGGGCAGGCTCAGCCCCTCAACGGAAACGCGCTGCGGATTCTGGTGCGGCAGATAGGAAGTAGCATTCATAGCAAAACGGTGTGCATAAGGTAGGCGAAGTTCGGCGATAGCTCACAACTAAACTGCCCGAGGACTAAAGGGTAATGGCATCCGTGTAAATTGCCCCATATTCCGCATTTACACCCTACAGCTTTGCTTTTCGCACAAATAGATACACTTAGCGCCTCTGCTCTAGCGCAATCTACTTCAGGCTCCCCGATAGTTTTAGCCGTTCTACTTGTCTCTGCGCTCGGTCTGCTGGCTTACTGGATTTTTCGTCCCAAGTCGACCCAGCACCACACGCTGCCGCCTCCGCCACTTCCCGTCCCGCCTTCCCCAGGTACTCTACCTATTCAGAATAGGCCACAGCCTGCGCCTGCAATTCCGAAGGTTGCTTCGCCAACGCTCACGCCAAAGCCAACTCCGGTCACCAAGAGTCAGCCAGAGGCCGCTGCTCCACCGCCGCCTGTCCATTCTAAACCAATTCCCGCCACTCCGCCGCCAACTCCTGCTGCTGCGCCCCCCGCTCGACGGGCAGAGCCTACCCAGCCTACTCCTCCACCGGCTACGCCCCGGCCTGCGCCCCGGCCTGCGCCCCAGCACCCGGCTGCCGAACAGGTACCGGTGCCTGGCGAAATTAAATACATTGGTTACGAGCCGCTACCCGCCCGCAGTAATAGCCGCTATCCTTATCTGCGCTGGCCAGCCGCTGGCAAGCGCGTACCTGTCAAGTTCCCCCGCGCTGGTCGCTCGGCCAACCGCGGCTACTGCGAAGCGGCTTTTGTTGAGCATTTGCGCCGCTTCTTTCCTAAGTCCGGCCCGGTTCGGGTGCTTGATAACCACCATCTGCCCACCGCCAACGCTTCCCGTCCCTACGAGCCGGATGTAGCTCTGCTACACGAGCGCAACGGCCTCAATCTCTTTCTCAACGTCGAGATTGACGAGCCTTATGACGGTGCCAACCGCTTGCCCACACACTGCCAGGGTGACGATGACAGCCGCGACAACTTTTTTACCAGTCGCGGGTGGGTCGTGCTGCGCTTTGCCGAAATTCAGGTTCATCAGCAGCCGGAAGCCTGTTGTGCCGTTATTGCCCACCTCATTGCCCGGCTCGACCCTGCCTACCAGATTCCTGAAACCTTATTATCTGTCGGTACGCCCGCAGGCGTGGCGGTCTGGGATGTGGTGCAGGCGCAGAAGTGGGCTAAAGCCCGCTACCGTGAGCAGTACTTGGGAATCATTGACTTCGGCAGATATGAGAGTAGTGGCGTCGGTCCTGCCGCCGAACCGTTACCCATTGAGGCGGAGATTGAAAAACTGGTAGCTCAAGCAGCCCCCCTGCCTCCGCCGCCCAAGCCTGGTACGCTGCAGAAAGCTAACCCTGACCCGCGCCGTAGCGCCTTGAGCTTCGATGCTGACGCCCACCAGTATTACATCAACGGACAGCCTGCATTGGCTGTCAGTACTTTGATAAGCCGCTTCTTCCCGGAGTTTGACACTGAATATTGGTCGGCCTACAAAGCGGCTCAACGCGGCTGCACACCCGAAGAGGTGGCCCAAGAATGGGCTGACAAAGCTGCTGCCTCGTCGCGTGCCGGCACCATCCTGCATCAGCAGATCGAAGATTTTTACAATCAAGGCACCCCCGCTACTGGCTCCGAGTTTGCTCATTTCCTCAGCTTTCACCGCGCTTTTTCCCACCTTGTGCCTCACCGCACCGAGTGGCAGGTGTACAGTGAGGAGTTGATGCTGGCGGGCACTCTCGATTTTGTGGCCCGCAACACTGATGGAACCCTTTCTATCTACGACTGGAAGCGCAGCCATAAAGTGGTAGATGCTGCCGGCCAAGTTCAGCTAAACCGCTACCAGACTGCCGAGGGGCCGCTTGGGGACCTGCCCGACTGCTCGTTCAGCCACTATACCCTGCAACAGAATATGTATAAGTGGCTGCTTGAAACCAATTACGGTTGCCGCGTCCGTGATATGCACTTGGTAGTGCTACATCCTGACTATGACCGCTACCACCTCGTACCCGTGCCCGAGCGCCCTGCCCATGTTGCTCGTATGCTCGATGTTGTGCGAGCCAAACGATAGAGCTGTAACCCTGCCTCGCTATGCCAGCCTCCAATTACCAGCTTATAGAATTGGTTGAACAGCTTCGCCGGTTTCATGATGCCGAGCACGAGGCCCAACAGCGTGAAATACGCCAGACTTGGGCGCTGCCGCTGGCGGCGCGGGTGCGCAAAGGTAGCGCCATTGCCAATGTGAGTATTCCCGGCACCGTACCGAGTGAGGAAACACGCGAGAGCATTCGCCAGCGGCTTACTAACGCGGGTATTGAGCCAAGCGAGGAAAAGATTCTCAACAACTTTCGTTCCTATGCGTCGCTCTCGCCTACTGTCACTATAGAAGCACCCGTCAATAGGTCAAATTTCAGGGCAGGATCCTATGTCCTCTTGCACCGCGGCGACCCATTCAATGAGCGTGAATCTTACCCATTAGTGCTCATGCAAGACGCCGGCCAACGGCTAACGCTGGAAGCCGAGTTTGGCAAAAATCCCCGTGCCCGCGGCCTCTCCGATGGCTGGATTTTGGATGCTCATCAGCCTGACTTACGGTGGATATTACATAAAGCTCTCGACCAACTTCTGGCGAGCCAGCCCGATGCTATTAGTGATGTGCTCGTTGACCAGCAGCTACCGACCTTCGACCCTGACCACCTCACCCAAGCCGAGGCTTTATCTGCTACGTTAGGTTTCAACGCCCGGCAGCGTGAGGCGTTTATCAATGCTTACGGCGCCCGTAACTATTACCTGATTCAGGGGCCACCCGGCACAGGTAAAACGTGGGTCTTGGCACACCTCGCCACAGCCTTCGCCCGGCAGGGTTTGCGCGTGCTTATTACGTCCTCCAACCACCGCGGCATAAACAATGCCCTGCGCAAGATTCACGAAGTAACCAGCTACCCGCACCTGCTCAAAGTCGGTAAGCAGGCAGATGCCGACGGCTTAGGAGAAGTTGCTAACCATGAAAACGGGCCAGCGCTTGAAGCTGTGGACGGGAATGGGTTCATCGTCGGTGCTACCTGTTTTGCTCTCTATACCAAGCGCTTAGCAGGAGTAAAATTTGACGTGGTAGTTGTCGACGAGGCCAGCCAGTTAACGCTGCTGCAAGCCGCTGCCGCTATGCTTGCTGGTCGCAAATACATTTTCATTGGTGACCACCAGCAAATGCCGCCCATCATTGCGGCCTCCCATTCCGACCCAGCCCTGCACCGCTCCGTATTCGAGCACTTGTTTACCCGCGCACCTGGCACTCGCCTGAACGTCACTTACCGACTCAATGCGAGCCTGGCTGAATTTGCATCGTCTTACTTCTACGAAAACGACTTTACTTCCCACGAGTCCGCTGCTACCCGCACCCTTCACATACCCTCGACACCCACACAGTACGCTGATATTCTTGACCCCGCCCAACCCAGCGTTTTCGTAGATCTGCGCCATAGCAACTCCAAAACATATGAGCGCAGCGAAGCCCACTATGTTGCCGAACTGGTGTCTGAACTGCTGGCTAGCGGCGTTTCTGCCAGCGAAATAGCTGTTGTTATTCCCTATCGTGCCCAGGGGCGTGCCATCCGCCGCCGCCTCGACAAACGTTGCGCTGACCGCTCGCCCGAAGAGTTAGCTCAGGTCACCATCGATACCGTGGAGCGAATGCAGGGCCAGGAACGTGACGTGATAATACTGTCACTCACGTCCGGCCGCTTTGACTCTGCTTTGCAGCGAGCCAGCTTTTACTTTATGCCTAACCGCCTCAATGTGGCAATTACCCGCGCCCGCGTCAAGCGTATCATTGTCGGTAGCTCCCACCTCACCCGCGCCCGCTTCGATGTACCCGAGTTGCAACAGTGGGTAGACTGTTTCCGAGACTTTCTCAACTCCTGTCACCGCATTACCCGCTTGGAACCGTTAAAAAAGACTCGTCCAGCCAATACTTCCAATAGCAAAGCTGCTGGATGATAAGACCACACCGGCTTAACCCCAAAAAAGGCCACTCCGACATCGGAGCGGCCTTTTTCGTCAAAGTACCTCTTACACAGTTTGCCTTAAACCTCAAAATGCGGCCGGTCCTTCCACCCCGGCCAGTCCCCGCCCCAGCGCACCGCCGGACTCGCCACCTTCATCAACTGCGCGAACCGCCGCAGGACGTGAGTGGTAAAAGGTTTTTTTGTCTGCTTTGCGTCACAAATCAGATTTGTGTGATTGTACAAGTATGATAAATTAAATATTTTATATAAATATGTGTGTGCTAACTAAGTAAGACTATGGATAACAGGTACCATCGCTTTCGGCGAGAAGTGGTTTCTTGCCTGCTTAAGCGTGGCGAGCAACTCTTTAAGCTTTTACTTTTAGGTGGCTCTTTGGCCTTATCATCCTGCCGCGCTATAGAGCCCAGATATGAGGTGAGTCAGCTACCAGCTCCTTACCAAGGTAAAGCCCCTCTCAACCATGATAACGTTGATTATCACAATCATTTAACTTTAAAGCCTTATTATCAACTTATAGAGACGCCGGTTCAAATAGTCAATCCCAGACTGGTACTTGTGCCTACTCCCCACTATGAAACTTACCCTCCTGCACAATGGGATCCATCGGGCAGGTTAGGTTATGCAGCTTGGCAGTTGAACACCTCACAAGAGTTGAGATACCAAGCCTACGGTAAATTTTCTGATTTTTCTCGTTACCGACAATCCGCTTGGCCCGAGTTGACGGGCTACAAAGCAGTCTGTACCTCGTTGTATTCTATCGAGAAGGGGCTCACGACCAACGAGGGAAGCAAAACATTAGGCATCATTAATAATACAGGGCTTAAACGCTTTGCCCTTAAAACAGTCACTGGTTTGGATAAAAAACGACTACAAAATGTAGTGCATGATTTAACGCTTGAGCCATTAATTGAAACCCAGGCTGAGTACGATTTTCTAAAGCATCAAGCACAGGCGCTGTCTGCCGAAAGTCCTCAGCGTGTCGTATTGGCCGAGCCCCGAACTCTAGATAGTCTGTTGCAGGCACCAAATACAACTGCAGTTGTTATCAGTATTGAGGGGGGGCACGTGCTCTTAGGACCTGATGCGCTGCAAAACAATAGATTGTTATTAGCAGATACCAAGCCCCAGGATGCACAGGACATCCGTGACAGGGTAGCTTTAATCAAAGCTTGGCAACACCCCGTCTTCTTCATCACGTTTAGCCACCTCATCTGGAATAAGTTGGCAGGCCAAGCGAAAGGAACAGATGCTGATGGTTTCAAGCGGCAGTTGCTTACCATCCTTTCTCGTATGCCGGGCTTTGGTCCTGCAGTTTTCACCCAGCCAAATTCAGGCATAGCGGGGCTTTCTGGAGCATCTTATGAAAGCGGTACCCTGCCATATGATAATGGGAATTCAGAACGCATTATCCCAGATGATAACCAGTTGGGTCTAGTAGCAATAGAGGCTCTTTTGAGTAAAAACAACGGGCGTCGAATATTGATAGATCTTCGCCATTCAGGTATCAAGACCCGACTGCAATTCTATCATCTCCGAGATAGTTTATATCAAGACGTTCCGCCTTTAGTTTCTCATTGCGCCGCAAGTGGCGAATCTCTACGGCTTGCAATAGCCACTGGCCTACGGCCATATTATGATAGATACCCTGAATTCAACAACCCAGAAAAATTCTATCGCAAAAAGATAAAAAATCATTCTTTTCGGATGTTTAATCAATGGCCCTATTCCAAGTACTTCTCCGACAACACCACGACGCTGAAGGCCACTGAAATATTTCGTAGTAATAGCACAGGTTGGTTCCATCCGACTAGTAATAACTTGGCAGATGAGGAAATAGAGTATATCACCCGAAATGGTGGACTCATGGGTCTCACCGTTGAGCAAAGAGGTTTGGGGGGCAGTATGAAACAGTACAAGAAGACTCGTCGTGCAGCCCAAGCGAGTTTCCGGAGCTGGCTTACCCGTAATGAACCCACTCTCACTGATGCTGAGCGTCTGATCAGAGAAAAGCAGTTTTTTGATGCGGTTCCATTCATGCGCAACCTGTGGTATTTCACTAACCTCAGTAAGCCTGGGGCTGACGTCTGGTATCACCTTACCATCGGGTCTGACTATGATGGCATTGCTGATCCTATGGATTCCTTTGCAACCTCCAGCCGGCTGCCTAACCTAGAAAGTTTTATCAATGATTATTACCAAGCGTTCGAACATGTGTACGGCTTAAGGTTTAATTTAGCTGGCCGTTCAATGTCTCAAAATCTTCGTTTAGTATTTTCAACCAACGGTGTTGATTTTATCAAAAAGTACTATCCTAGGCGCTAGTTGGTATAGCTAAAAATTAGCCTGGTAAGTCGCGCATCAAATCAAGATTTTTGAAATAGTGACTTTGATCGAAAATAATATTTTCAAACACACGCCATTAGCCGAATGAATACAAAATTCATATTCAATATAATTTTATGGGTGATGATCATTGCCAATGCAGCTTTCATGTGTAGCTGCACCATGCGATATGTACTGTACGGCACAGAGGCTAGCCGCTATAGTGGAGCGGTGCAAAACGATAGCACATTCGTTTACTTTGATCGTCAAGGAGATATGTATCCCTCGGTTGACTCTAGAGTAGTTGTTCACGACGACCGTTTGAACTACCATGGAGCGTCTCTGCAGCACTACTTTCAGTTTTTAACTAAGCCAATCTGGTCTGCGGACCAGCAAGCGCAGGTTACTTCTCTGAGTAGATACTATGGGGTCAATCTAGACTTGCCAGCAAAGGAAACAGAGGTAAAAGCTTCGTGGCTTCAGCTACAGGATTCTGTTCAGACGAAGTTTATCCGGAATTTTAATCGACAACTTAAAGCGTCCAAAACTGATGTTTTGGTAGTCTTAATTCATGGCTACAATAATAATGTAGGTGAAACCCGTTGGTTTGCGCCGCTTAAGCGTCAGATTCTGGCTAACTATTTCATTGGTGAGCGAGTACATTTCTTGCACATATATTGGGACGGGCGCTCAGGTACCTTCGTATTACCGATGTGGACATGGGCACAAGGATCGTTGTATCCGGTAGGGTTGGGAGTAAGGCAGATTCTGACTCGTCTTGACCCCAAGATGCCTGTTTATGCGTTAGGGCACAGCACTGGTGCCCCCGTATTGTGTGCGGCTTTATGGAACTGCACCTCGGCACTGAACAAGGGTCGTGATTACCAAGTGCATCTAGGCGAGAGATATTTAGATATGCTCAAACAGCCCCGTTACATCACTCCAACCTTACCTAAGTTGCGGGTAGCATTTGTCGCACCCGCTATGCCAGCATTGCACTTCAATGATTTTGACAACCGCACAACAATAGCAGGCCAACAGTCATTAACTCCACCACCATTAACCCCGCAGCGGTTTGTGATAGGTCATAACCGCCATGACAAGGTGACGGGCAAAGGCCCGTTTCCAACTAGACTCTACGGCTCTACGCGGCTGGGAACTAAAAGAAGCGAATACTGTGGACACGGTAATACAACTCCTTATGGAGTTTTGACTTTGTTGCGCAGTACAGGAAGTTCAGCAGAAACCTTTCTGTATGACTTTACTAAAGGTATTCCGTGGTTCGGGTTAGGACATGGTGTCGTTAGTTTCATGAATGATGAACGCACTTTCTCACAATTCCTTGATGCTTGGCTTACTAATAAGCCAGTGCGCGGCAACACTACATGTCCGTGATAGTCGCGTATGATAAGCATCACCGTGATGACAGTATAAATTCACGTAGGAGTGGAAAGCTACCGGTCCTTGTTGAATGAAATTAAGGCAGTAATGGAGAGAGTGCGTTGAGAATTTAATCCTATGCACTTGGTCGGTATTTGCGCTACCGAGTTTCCCAACGCTCATTCTAACTAAACAGGCAGATCGCCTGACCTGCCCGTTGCTGTTCATCTACACCTCAAAATGCGGCCGGTCCTTCCACCCCGGCCAGTCCCCGCCCCAGCGCACCGCCGGACTCGCCGCCTTCATCAACTGTGCGAACCGCCGCAGCAGCTCCGCCGACCAGCTAATCTGCCCGCCGGCCAGCAGAAAGGCCACATCCAGGGCCCGCGCCGGTACTAGGTTGTGCTTCGACCCTCCGCCGCGCTTGTAGGTCACGATGGGGCCAGGCGCCGTGCGGCCCTGCGCGTACAGCCGCTCCTGCTCGGCCGCGCTCCGGTAGCCTTCCGTCACGATGGGCCGCCCCAGCCGGGCCAGCTCCGGCCGAGCCTGCCAAGCAGCCAGGGCCCGCCCGAAGGCCGTTCGCAGCTCCTCGTGCACGCCGGCCAGACGTGCTGCCTGGCGCGCCTGCTGGGCCTTAGTCAGCGTCACCACGCCGGATAGGGGCAGCCGGTGGAACTTCGGCCGGCAGGGCCTCCGCCGGAATCTTCACGACCGCCTCCGGCTTCTGCAGAGCCTTACGCACCGTGGCCCAGATGGTCACGATGGCTACCAGCGCCTGAATTACCAGATGCCCGTACTGCTCAATCTTATCAGGATCCGGCGGCACCAGCTCGTGGCTGGCTACCTGGCCCAGAAAGGAAGTTGCCATAATGTGTGCCATATGGCCGGCTTTCGTGCTGCTGAACATGGGGCTGCGTGTGGTTTGTTGTATTTATTTACAACAAATTTACGAGCCGCACCGTCGGACAGACAGCACCGGTTGCTGTTGGTTGCGTATGGTACTTTTTTGGGCAGCCCCTGCGGGCCGGGCTGTCCGCCACTCCGCTTCGCTGCGGCCCTGCGGGCAGCCTCCTGCGTCGGCTTGGCTCCCATCCCTGCTGCATCCTCCCGATTCTGCCGCATCCCGCCGCTATTCCCCGGGCGCTCCGCCCCCGCACCCGCGGCCGGGCCGCCCTGTCTGCCCCGCACAGCCACCCCACCAGGGCCACCCGGCCGCTCCCCCGATAAGGCCGCAGCCCGCCCCTGAAACGGGGCCGGCTGCCGGTTGAAGTGCGTTCAGGCCACGCAGGCCAAACAAAGCGGTGTGCTGCGCACCGGTTGGTTTAACCGGGGGCCTCCCCGGACCCCTCGCCACCGCGCCGGCACCCGCCGGCTCCATTCCGCTTTGCTCCATTCCGACCGGCCGGTGCCTCTTGCCGCCATCCATGCCCACCGGCCCTTAAAAAGGGGCCGCCGGTCATCTTAGCCGCCACGCGGGGCCAGCCGCCGGTCCGGCTCCGCTGCTCTGCGCCTCCCCGTCGGCCCGCCCCTAAGCCCCCGCCCATAGGAGCGTTGCACGCAGCCCCAGTGGGGGAGGGCCCCCACACCCCCCGGGCATTCAGGGGGCAGGTGGGCGGCCCCGGCGGCCACGCTGTGCCGGTGCCCGTGCTCAGGTGTCCAGGGGCAGCAGCTCCACCGGGCGGCCCAGGCGCCGGGCGGCCCGCAGGGCGCTCAGCGTGCCCTTGCTGCGGCCGTCCCATACCACCAGCACCAGGTCGGCGCGGCGTACTATCTCGGCGTTGCGCACGTGGGGCGCGGCTGTGGGGCCGTGGGCCGCGTAGTCCGGCCGCAGCTCCGTCAGCAGTACCCCGTGGGCGCGGGCCCAGGCGGCGGCCAGCTGGTCCACGCCCGCCGCGCCGCCGCTTACCACGCCGGCCGGTGCCAGCTCCGTCAGCCGGGCCGGCAGCGCTGCGCAGGTGCGCACGCTCCGGCTGCCAACTACTGCTATTATTTTGTCTTTTACCATGAAATAAGATACTGTATTTTTCTTGCATTTCCAGGGGGTGTTACCGTAAAATACTTGCATTTAATTGCATATAATTCCAATTATTATTGTATATTTATACAAGTAGTTCGGGAAAGGCCCGGACGCCATGCGCCGGCCAAAGGCCACGGCGGCGCAGCCCACGGCTAACATCTACAGCCCATGCTTACCGCTTTGCAGTTCTCGCAGCTCGTTGCCGCAGCCTGGTCCGGTCCGGCTGCCGCCCACTTCGCCACCATCAGCCACTACGCAGCCCCGGAGGGCTACACCCGCACCCAGTACACGGCCTCGTACCACCTCGGCCGCGCCTGTCACCTGGGGCAGGCTGAGTGCCCCTTCCAGGCCATTGCCGCTGCCGTGCAGGCGTTTGCCGTGGCCCAGCCCGCTCCCAGCCTGCTGGGGGCCCTGGCCGTAGCCCACGCCGCCCGCGCCCTGGCTGCCGCCGCCCGGGCGCTGGCCGGCGGCCCGCAGTACCGCCCCGGCTTCATCAGCCGCTGCCTCCGTCACCGTTGCGCCCGCCTGCGGTATGCGTAGCGCCCTGCTGTCCGCGCCGGCCGCCCCTGCATCGGGGGCGGCCCCGGTGCCCACCGTGCGCCAGCAGCTGGCCCACACGCAGTCGGCCCTGCACGATGCCCGCCAGGCGTTGTACGGGCTGCGCGGGGAGTACCCGCGCCAGCCGGCCCGCTTCGCCCGCATCCGCGCCGCCATCCTGCGCCACCAGGCCGCCCGCGCTGCCTATCAGGCTGCCTGCGAGGCGTTCCACGCCAGCCCCGAAGGTGCACAGCTCCACCGCATGCGCCGGCAGTATGCCTGCTGGTAGCCCCCCGCAGGCTGGCCGGTGGCACCCGGCCTGCCTGTACGCCGGCAACCTGGGCTGGGCCGTGGTGCGCGACGTGGCCCTGCCCGGCACCCGGCCCGGCGGCCCCGGCCACTACCAGCAGCAGGCCGCCCCCGGCGCCTACGCCACCCACGGGCAGGCCCAGGCCGCGGCCGATGCGCTGAACGCGCCGCCCGTCCTGCGCCTGCGCCCGGCCGACCGCTACGGTGAGCTGCCCGCGCCGGCCGACGACGACCACCCCCACCCCTGGGACCTCAAATAAGGCTGTTGGCTGATAGCTCTTAGCTGTCAGCCCGGCCCCATCCATCAACAAGCTGACAGCCATCAGCTAACAGCCAGAGACCATGTACCAGCCCCATCTGCTCGACCCGCACCGCGCCGAGCCCCAGCCCATCCAGCCCCGCAACGGCCGCAGCTTCCGGCTGGCCGAACTCTACGAACTCCTCGACTGCCGCACGGTGGACGTGGTGCGCCTCACCGACGAGCTGATTTTGATTATCGACGACGAAGGCAAGTTCCGCAACCCGGCTTACCTCAATCTGCTGGCTACCTACCTGTGGTACCAGTACCAGCCCGCCGCCCGCGGCGTGGACAGCATTGTGGGCCGCGTGATTCTGTGCCACGACAAGCAGTTCCGCTAGGCCCATGCAAGCGCCCACCTTCCGCGCCTGGGTGCGGCCCTGTCCGCGCTTCGGCTTTGTCTGGCAGGCCCGCCAGCCCTCTTATACGACCACCGCCCACGGCGACCGGCCCACCCGGGCCGCCGCCATGCGCGAGGCTATCCAGGACTGCCGCCACTTCCAGACCTGCCACGAACACCCCGGCCCCTGCAAGGGCTGACCACACACGGCTACCGGGGGCCGGGCCGGCAACCGGCCCCCCATTTCATTTCTCATTCCTTCTTCCATGAAAACCAGACAAACCACCACCGCCCCGGCTGCACCCGCCACGCCCGCCGCCGGGCTGACTTCCACCATTATGCCCGGCCGGGCCTACCTCACGGCCGCCGTGGACGAGGCCACCGGCGAAATCACAGAAACCAGCCGCTTCCGCTACCTGCCCGGCCACCCGCGCCAGATCCGCTTCGACGCCAAGGCCGGCCAGTTCAATAGCAACGGTACCGTGCCGCTGGGTTCTTCCATCCGCTTTATCCCGCTGGCCTGGCGCATCTTCCACGACAACATCCTGAACATGGGCCGCAAGCTGTGGGCCGAGTTGTTTTATGCCGACGACAAGGGCGCCATCTGCGCCGTGCTGTTCCACGGCTATTCGGTCGAGAACCTGTACCGCCTCATTGAGCCCCTGTTCTACGACGACCTGACCCTGGCCGACGTGGTGGTGAAGGTGCAGGCCGCGAAGAAGGAAACCGTCAAGGACGGCAAGAAGGCCACCTACTACATTGCCGAATTTAGCTACGAACCCGCCGATCCGGCCGAAGTGCAGGCCCGGCAGGAGTTTGCCCGCGACTTTCCCATCTGGCGCCAGGAAACCCACACGGGTACGGCCGACGTGCGCATCCGGGACGGCTACACCGTGCCCGCGGAGGCAGAGGCCGTTACGGAAGAAGCACCGGAAACCCAGCAGGCTGCCTGATGTCCCGGCCCCCGCTTCCCCGGTGGCGGGGGCCTGATCCGGTTACCCATCCAGCGCCATGACTCCGCTGCATACTATCCTCACGCTGCCCCGGCTCCGCGTCGAGCAAACCCCGCTCGATGCCACCGAGGCCGATCTGCTGGCCCGCCTCGGCCGGCTTGTAGAAGCCACCGGCCCCATGCCTGATGTGCGCGTCCTGGCCCCGGCCATCCGGGCGCTTTTCCCGGCCCCTACTTACCAGGTAGGCTGCGGCGGCACCCACATCTGGCTGCACCGCACCGACGACCCGGGCCGCCTGGCCATCATTCACGAAGACCGGTAAGCCCCGAACGCAGCATTTATCCACTCTCAGGAACCTGACAGCCATGTTTCACAGCCTCCAAACCTACCCCGGCCTCACCCAGGAGCAGCACCGCGCCCTGCCGTACGTTTCCAATACCGACCTGTCTGAGCTGAAAGCCCGGGTGCTGGGCCAGCTCCGTACCCCCAACCCCCGGGCCCTGGCCTACGGCACGGCCTTTCACGCGGCCACCCTGGAGCCGCGCACCTACGCCCGCACCGCCGACAACTGCCCCTGGCAGGAGCTGGAGCAGCTGGCCCGCCACGTGCGCCGCCACCGCTACTGCCGCGACCTGCTGTACCGCGGCACCGCCGAGCTGACCCACACCGCCGTGCACACCGAAACCGGGGTAGGGGTGAAGGTGCGCCCCGATCTGCTGGTAATCAGCCCCGCCGGCCGCCGCCGTACCCTAATCGACTTCAAAACTACCAGCTGCCGCAGCCGGGAGCAGTTCCTCGCCACCGTTGAGCAGTACGACTACGACCGCCAGGCTGCCCTCTACCTCGATGCCCTGCAGGCTGACCGTTTCCTGATTATCGGCGTGCAGAAGAAAGCCCCGCACGAGGTATGGGTATTAGACATTAGCGCCAATGCGGCCCTGCTCACTCAGGGGCGGAAGAAGTACACCGCCCTGCTGCATCGGTACACTGCTGAGGTCGTGCCAGTAGCCAAGGCCTACACCCATCGTTGTGGTATGTACCATTCCCGCGGCCCGCAGTTCTATACATAGCTGGACGTCAGTACTTCGGGGGGGTAGGTCTGTTTCCCACGGCTACTGACAATCTCCTCTGACAGCTGCTCCACTATATATTGCCATTGTCTTCTGCCAGAACGAGACGGCCTGTTGCGCTGTGTTGCTGGCGCTTCACGCGCTGGTGGAATTCATACCCGCTGGCATGGGAGTATTGCAGGTGGAAACACGTGCCTTAAATGTTGGCGGTTGCCATAATGCTTGAAGCATGAAAGCAAAGCCAAAGAGCTGAGCACACAGATGTGCTACAGGAAATCCTAAACCTCCGCCAGGGCCAGGGATTGTGCTGATGGTTCCGGCTCAAGACCGATTTCGCTTTTGGCCCTGACACCACAGTAGTCCCTTAACAGCCGAGCAATAGTGCGGGCAACCCCATTGGCCAATGGAACGGGTACACCATTGCCAATCATCTTGAACTTTGCGCTAAGTGGCAGGTCGGTTGGTAGAATGTATTGTTCATCCACCCCTTGGATACGCAGCACCTCCCTGACGGAGAGACGTTTGTTTTCCCATGGGTGCAGATGAACTTCGTTGTTGCCGTAGCACGCGGTCGGGCTATACCGGTATCGGTGTAACCGTTTAAAGGAACGGTTAGATACCATGCCTTCGTCGGTTGCCGCGGGCTTTTCAGAGAATAAGTTGAAACGCTCCTTGGCATTGTGGGTTGTTTCCTCCAAATGTTCAGGAACAAGGCATCGGCTAACGCACAAATCAAGCTGTTGCTCCATTTCTGGTGCAGGAGGTGTTACACCCAGTGGCGTGATGGTGGGCCAGGTGTAGCTCTTTCGGGCCTCCGCGTGGGTAAACTCCTGCTCCCAACCAGCCCAGCCAGCCTGTAGCAACTCAGGTGCTGACAAGTCTATCTGCGGTGTCTGTACCAAGTCCCGCCGGATACCTATCAGGAAAAGCCGTTCGCGGCTCTGCGGCACTCCGTAGTCCAAGGAGTTTAGTTTGGCATAATCTGTCAGGTAATGCTGTTTGAAAAAGTCCCGGATCAGATCAAATTCTGCCCGGTGCTTTTTCTGTAGCAAGCCAGCAACATTCTCAAAAACGAAGAAGGCCGGTTGCAGATGGTCAATGCGCCAACAGTAATCGTGCGTCAAACTACCCCGCTTTCCACCAATCCCTTCCCGTTTGCCGGCGATGCTGAAATCCTGGCAAGGTGGCCCGCCTATGATACCGAACAGATTGGGTGTTCCTGCAGGAAAGGCCTGCTTCAGAATTGTGTCATCGTCCGGTATGTCTACAATGCTGCCTGCAAAAGAAATCTGCGCTTCTTCAGCCTGTGGATCTTTCCCGCGACGCCAGGAGGTCATGCCCGCAGCATAAAGGGCAGCAAACTGAGGGTCAACCTCATTAGTCCACACCACGGGAAACCCTAATGACTCAAATCCCATGTCCATTAGTCCGCCGCCTGTGAAAAACGACAATACGGGAATCTGATGGGCTATTTCCTGCAAGCTTTGAAGTGACGCATTCATTAATTCCGCACAACTGTTATCCTCGACTGCTATACGATACAGTAACTGGTAAATGTAGTTCAGTCACGACTGATAGTAAAGTGAACAAAACAACAATTTCTAACCGTTGGAAGCAGTATCAACCAATACTGCGTAAGGCTCACACAGTTGCTTCACCTGGCAGCCATGGCAAATTTCCTTTGCAGGCCGCGCGAGCTTCTCGCTATGGCCAGCGGCAATCTGATTGTTGACTTCCTTGAACATCTCACGTGCAGCAGCTAGTAAGGAGGAACACTCCTGCAAACTGCCAGGCACTGTGTATTCATTACCCGCCAAATCTGCCAACAGCATTGAAATTGGCCATTCGCCAGAGCTTTCATGCAATACGGCAGCATACAATTGCAACTGTGTGATGTACTCAGGCTTGATTCTGCGGGCATCCGGCTCCTGAGAATCCGCGTCCGGTTCGGTTATGCGCCCGGTTTTATAGTCCACTACCTCCAGATTGCCAGCGGCGTTTCGCCTGATGAGGTCAGCTACACCGCGGACAACGCCATGACTGTCAGCCAGCCGTTGTTCAACCCCAAGTGGAACAGAGGAAACGGGTTTCGACCTGCCTGTGAGCATCCAGCACAGCAGCAACTTTCTGACAGCATACTGATGAGCGCGGTAAGCAAGTGGAACCAGATGTTGCTGCTGCTTTTTAAGCAGCTCAGCCTCCTGACATTCCACTTGCCTGTTCCACTCAGCTTCAAACTCAGCTACCGTGCTTATCCCGCTTGTGTTAGCGGCCTCCAACACTTTATGAATAATGGTGCCCAATGGCCCAGCACCGCCAGGTCCTGAACCTGAACCCGACACTGCCAGTAACATTTTTCCCTCGGGAGACCTTTCCAGCAGCACCTGATAAGCGCAGCGCTGCAGCCGCACAAACTGGCTGGGAGATACACTGGTGAGAGGCTGCAGCGCTGTAATCATTATTTCAGCAGGTTTTGGCTGCTTTTAAGCCATTCATAACATTTGCCCATGCGGCGGGCCAGATTGAACGAATCCAGGAACTGGACTTGCCCATCATGGTCAAGCGCATACTGCTGTGCCAACGCGAGTATCTCAGTTAGCCAGCTGCCTTCCTCAGGACGGTTGAGTTCCCAGAATGGATGTACTGCCAGAGTTATGTTCTGGCGGCTGGGACCCCATAGCAGGACAGGAAGAGCCTGACCGTTGCTGGCCCGCAACTCGCTGACTTCGCCTGTAATGCCTCCAGGAGTAATGAAGAAGCTGGTAGCCAGGTCGGAAAAAAGAACTTTAGTCTGGTCCAACCAGCCTGCGAGTTCGGGGGTAATGAACTGCCCATCTGTACCAGCGCGGTAAGAAGGGTCTCTCATAACTCGCAACAGACTTAGTGCAAGCCGCCAATCCAGCAAAGCATGATAACTCATGTTACGGTAGCCCATCAAGCAGTTGTAGCAGGCCGTTTTGCAGCGCTCCGGGTGGCCATCTGTCCCAGTTCCTCTGTCGTTGTGGATCTTGTCCAGATAGCCTCCTGCTTCTGCTGGTGCTAGTGCCTCCTGTATCAGGTCCATGCCAATTGATCCATGGCCTACAGGTGCCATCTTTCCGAACAACCGTCGCACAAAGCCTGAACCATTTGGCAGCGCATCGCTCAGTGTCAACTGACCTACGAAACGGCCTGCTCGTTTGTCATCAGCCAAGGGCACTTGCGTAATGCTGCCAATTTCAATTTCCTCGGGCTCGATATCCTCTTCATCCGCAATGGCGCGCTGCAGCAGGAACGCAGCTGAGTAATACGCGGCCTTCACCCCGTCTCTTTGCGAACCAGCTGATCCATCTAAGCCAAGGTTCAAGCCAAGGGGTACTGTTGTGGGCCTGAGTTGCAATAGCTCTGTTTTTTTATTGGCTGCCAAGGCCACCCGCTCCTGCGGATTGGCTTCGTCAGCCAGCCATTGCTGGGTAGTCCACACGTCGTTAAGTTGCTTCTCCCGCACATTTGCTTTCATTCCCCCTCCAAATAATGCTTCGCGAGGGCCCTTGTTCAAGCGCCATACCACATCAGCATCCCAAAGCATTGCCTGTGACCCGTGCAGCTCCAATACAGGGGTAGGCTCACTATCAGCGCCACGTTCTGTTAATAGGGGAGGACGCTGCACATACGAATCCACGTCTTCCCGTTCATCGCTGCCCGGGCCATAGTTCGTACGGAATGCTCTAGGGGAAACTACTTCATAGATATGTGCCGTGCTGACGTGCGGCGCATCAAGTTCGGCCTTGCAGGCCTCAACGGGGCACACTGCTGTGGGCGGGTCCGCCTGTTCGCAAGTGTCTGTATGATGGCATACCGGACAGGTGCGCATCCAGCGTCGGAGCACGAATGGGTCCTCGTCACGGTTGCTAATTACTGTCCGGTCGTAGCGTTGCTGGGTCTGCAACTCAGAGGTGAACCCAGTGGCCATGTAATAGAACTTGTCCTTGAGCTTTTGGGCTCCCGGAGCAAATTCATAAATGGCAGTGTCCGCCTGCCGGTCAATGAGTGGTAATATCCACCTACCGGCCTGCTGCCGCGCTCCTAAGTGCAGATTCCGGACCGTGGTAGGCATTCCAAACATGGGGAGCACACCGCCTTGGGCCAGTTTGTCGGCGTTGTCCTCACCTGGGGATTTGCCGGTCATAACCCGGTCCATTTCCCGGTAAAGGCCAGTGCCTGTATCAGCTAGCCAATCCAGCATTTCCGGAATATACTGCGCATTCTGGGCACCCGTCATAACATCCAGGACCTCTGTAGCCCAATCGGCTGACTCCTCCTTCAGCCATTGCTTAACGCCATCCTGCCACGCAGGCCATGTTCCTTGCTCCCCGAACTCGCCATGTACTCCGCCTCCAGTGGCGCCAGCATACTGGAACGCCTCGCGCAGCGCGGCTTTAGCCAGCACGCGCTTCAAAATGCGGGGCTGGTCCATTGCCAGGAAGGGTGTAGGAGAATCGTCGCCGGTTATTTTGTGGGGGTTGGCAAAATAAAATTCATCATGGCTGCGGCCCCGGCAGAAGGTGAAGGCGACGGAGTACGCCTGGCCCCGGCGGCCTGCACGTCCGACCCGCTGCTGGTAATTGAAGCGCTGCGGGGGCATGTTCGCTAACATCACTGCCTGTAGGGCACCGATGTCAACGCCAACTTCCAAGGTGGTTGTAACGCTCAGTAGATCGATCTGCCGAACTACTGCTGGTCCTTCGTCGGTCAGCACCACGTTACGGAAATGCCTTTGCCGCTCAAACTGGTCATCCGTTTGGCCGGTAAGCTCTTCGCAGTGTAAGCGGATGGAAGGCCGTGGATGCAATGCCGCGTGGTAAGCGAGGTAATTCCGCTCCCAAAGCTCATAACACTGCTTTTCTGGCTGTTTGGGCAGCGGCTCACGGCACCCCGTACAAACTCCTGCTGCTGGATGCAAGTGCGGACGGTAACATTTGCCGCAAATCCATACCGGGTCATTCTTGGCAGCGGCTTGCAAACTTAGGGCAATGGGGTCTACGTTACCGTTGGGATCTACAACAGCGGAACCTCCTGCTCCGCGCAAGTACCGGCGCACCCAATCAGCAATAATATTCCACTGGTCTCTTCCGCCCAGGTGTAGGCCTGCAACGGCTTTCATATACCGTTTAACGGCGCCAGGGAAACTCTCGTCATCGGCCAGCGGCCGTTCGCTTTTGTACTCGCTGGTAGTGTAACGGTATTTGTCGCCCAGGATTCTGATAACGGCGCTCAATATGTGGTCTGCGTGTGCATGAAGTATAGAGGGCAGAGCAGATAATGCTGAATCGCTGAGCTTAGGCCGCACCACGGCCGTTGCCAAGCCTGATGCTTCAAGGGAGTAAAACAGGCGGCGGAACAGCAATTCTGCTAACCTATCTGTCATCCCATTGCGAATTTCATCACTCAGAGCACCATAGTTTTCCCGCCACTTAGGCTTAACCGGATTAGAGTAGTCAAGCCCACTAAACCATGGCTTCTGGCGATTCTGGATGTCCAGAAATTGTACTTTCAGTTCATTCCCTCCTGGGTTTACACCTAGTTGCAAAAACGATTCCTGCAAAGGGCCGGCCCCGTTGTGTGAACTAAGGCTATTGTCCGATAAACCGCTTATCAACTCCTTAACAGATACAGTTCTCTCTGAAATCTTATCTAATTCAGACTGTGCCGCTATGCCGTCGTTACGCTCATATTCGTTATCACTGCTTGACAAGCGTGCTTTGTTGAGCAGGTATGATATCTGGCTGTATAGGTTTGGATGCTGTTCCTTAACCCCGCTTTTAGTTAACTCAGATGCTTCCGGGTCTTTCAGTAATCGGATGATGGAGTAGCCCGATACTACTCGTTGTAGATTAATTGTTAGTAGTTCACGTAGCAGGTCGCCATAATGGTTGCGTTCTATTCCATTGGCTACCTGAGCTGCATCGTCTCGGCTGTCAGAAAATACAACCAGTTTCCGGCTATCGGCGCCTTCTGGCAGCTGTAATAGCAGTTCCTTCGCAAACGTCTGACTGGTCTGGCCGAAACCAGTCCGGAAGCCGCGCACTGAACTCAGGCGTTTCTTGCCTTTCTCATGATTGGCACCACACCCAGGGCATACAGCTGGCATAGCCCGCAATGGTTGTGCGTCGGCAGCACTCTGTCCTTCCACGCAAAACAGCCACCCCGTAATCCAATCCGGTCCGTTGGCGGCACTTGGTGTTGACGAGCCGTTCCCGAGTAACTGTACCTGGCCGGTACGGCTATCAATCCTGGCCCGCACCCATTTAGCTGTGTTGGCTGGCCGGTTTTTGCCTATGCCAGGTTGCTGCCAAGGAAACGGACCCTCTGCATCAAGTTCGGCCTGCGTCCATTCCCGCCGCGGGTGTTCATAAGGTAGGACCTTCTGATCCCCAGCTGGCCAAAATACCGCATAGTCGGCATAGGTCCGCCGCTCCACCAGGGTTTCTGCTGCTTTCTCCGGAATGCCCTCAATGTCAGGGCTAACAGTCAGCATCTGGAAGCTGTTGCGGGAGGAAGTGCCTGGTACCGACCAGTTAAGGCGGGCTCCTCCATAAAATACAGTACCGCAGCTGTCACAGTACAGACCTTCCAATACATGCTGGCCGTCATCGGTGCGCAGCTTTGTCTGAGGCAACAGCTCACCAAACGGCTTTCTCACCTGCTGACCAGCGGGTAAACCAGGCAGGCCTACCCACAAGCCTTCGATGTTGCGAAAGAAGAAGTGAAACCGGAATCGGGGCAGTGCACGCCCCTGTACCCGTGCTGCCTTCTCGACATCCCGGAATTGCTTGTCATCGAGTAGACCGCGCGCAATAAACAAGCCACGCATGGCGGCCCGTAAATCCGCCTCGGCATGCCCTGGGCCAAATAATGATATAGCCAGGTGCTGGAAGCCAGGGGCAAGGCTGTCATTAGCTGGCAGTACGGGTACTGCACGGATCTTGGTGCGTCCAGTATCCTGGTCAGTTACCTGACAGGCCGCGTACAGCCGTTCGCGCAACTGTAGTTCGGCCGACAACAGGCTGCGTCCCAATGCGGCTACACCCGTGATGGGTTCAGTTGTGCTCTGCGTTCTTTTGCAAAACTGGTTCAGCAGCTGGGCCGCTTCGGTTGCAGCCTCGTCTAATTGGTCCTGGGTTCCGCCCCATGCGTCAGCCACTACCTTGAATGGGGCTATTGGCAAATGGCATTTCAGGCTACCGTCAGGAGATGTAGCTACTTCAATCTCTTGACCTTTGATGATTTGGAAAGCCTCGTTGCCATCTTCATTAGTGGGAACACCAAAAAAGTCCTCGAGGAACTGACGACTTGCTGCGCCTTCTTCTCCTTCTGTTTCCAGCGAAGCACTGCTGGCCAAGATCCGTAGCTGCGGGTGTGTAGGCGACAAGCCAAGCCGCTGTAATACGAGCCGTAAGAGGTAGGCTACTTCCGTGCCGGCAGTGCCCCGGTATAGGTGCAGCTCATCAACGACCAGGTGGAATATGCGGCTGCTGTCTTCTTCTAGCCAAAGGCGTGTCTTCTCAAAAATCGGGCTGTCCAGTGTACGCATTAGCATCACACTGAGCATTGAGTAGTTGGTAATCAGGATATCCGGTGGAGAATCCTGCATATCAAACCGGCTCCGCATCTCAGCTCCATCCAGCTGCGGAAAGAAAGCAGTCAGTTCTTTCCGGCGGTCAGCGTTTTCAGGCTGACTTATAAATTCCGCAATGGCTTCTGCATTGGCGCTAGCTTGTTGCAGCTCAGCCCGTAGCTCAGTCAGCTTGTACTTGTTAATCTCCCACTGCCCAGCCTCATTCTTCTTGCGCAATGAGCCGGCCACGGGAGTAGCCCCTGTATATCGGCCGAAATGGATGCGGTTGCCATTGTTGTTGGCATCAAACCAGTCGCGGGCATCCTGCGAGTCCAGTGCCCGCCGCAAGCGGGTCATCTGATCCTCAACCAGGGCGTTCATCGGGTAAAGAATCATTGCCCGCACTGCCGCTGGGCGGTTTTCGTGCCCGCGTTGTTTGGCGGCAGGTTTTAAGCCGCTGCCTGCCGTTGCCGCTTTATCAACTGTGCTAGCATCCGTGAGCTTATTTGGGCCATCCCACCAGTTTTTTGCACTGGGTGGCATCTCTCCGGCCGGCCGCCATTCCTTTCGGGTGAATTCCTTGGTGATTTCAGCCAAGAGCGGCAACAGAAATGATTCGGTCTTACCCGAACCGGTACCAGAAGTGATGACACAGTGTTTATGCTGTAGAGCTTCCCGCAGCATCATCACTTGGTGCTCATATAATTCTATCTCTGGATTGTCAATCAACCCAGCCTGGATCAGGCCCTTGAAAAGCTCCTGCTGTCGGCTGTCCAATCCGGGCAGGTCATCCGGGCCAAGTGCGGCAATATTCTTTCTGCTGCTCTTGTACTCCGGTAGTGGTTCGGCCCATGGCTGACGGTACAGCACCCGGTCCTGATGCAGTAATTTGTGCCGACGTTCTTCTATATCTGGAAATTTGGTGCGGAATGCTGTTTCTACGTAGCGGATAAAATTGTCACGGATGGTGTCAAACGCACCGATAGGATCATTCATAACAGGAGGGGGGCAAACAGTTCAGGTGTTGTACTTCAATGATCTTCTGTCCCAGAAGCTCAGGCAATTTGTTGTAGAGCAGTGTGTACATGCCAGGGGCACTGTAGACGTTGTAGCGTCGTATCTGGCCACCGTATTCAATAAAACATTGCTCAGGAGCTAATCCACTTAATAGAGTGGCCGCCCGTGCCGGCAATTCGGGTAACGGTGTTGCTGCTGGCACGGCAAGCAATTCCTGTGACTGGCTATGGAGCAGCACCCGTTTCGGGGCTCCTGCCTCTGCCCGCGAAAGAACCAGGTATCTTCCCCAGCTCTTATCAACGGCATAAGGAATATTATCCTGCCACAAGTAACAGTGGCGCCGGTACACTGTAAGCTCAAATTCAACCAGACTGAAGGATTTGTCACCAATCCCTTCCTGCCATTGCAGCGTTTGCGGGTTGAACCAGGACTGCTTCCAGTCGTCAGGGAGTTCGTCGTTATGGGGTTGCAACGAAGCGCCGTATGCTTCCAGCTTGGTGGAAAAAGCCATCAGTTCCGGTTGCACCAGGTCGCTGCAGAATTGCAGTCGGCATTCGGCCGCCAGGTGTTTCAGCTTGGGCAGTCCATAACTGGTCTGAGCAGTACCGCGTGCTGTCAACACCACCCGATCAGGCAGAAGCAGGTGGGTATTACTATTGGGCTGCGGGCTCACTTCCACCTCAACATCTAAAGCTGCAGCCTGTTGACTGATGTCTTCGATGAGCTGCCTGGTACGTGCTCCGGTCAAGAGCATGCGTCGGCCACAGAATCCTGTAGGTGCTGGCAGCAGGATGACCCCAGGTGGGTGGACGCGCAAAAGACCATGCTGTGCGTCATAGTCTCCAAATCCTAGTTGGCCATAGAGCCGCATGGCAGCACGCTTGTCTGCGGCCTTCGGTGGGGCTGCTTGTGAACCTGGGGGGGCTGCACGGCGCCGTTTGTCATGGATTACCTGAAACGCCTCACCGAATTCCTGATTGCTGAGCCGTCCCTGAAGAGTCAGATAGTGTAAAAGTGTATCGTTGTGCACTGTGGAATCAGCAAACGGGTTGGAAATACTGGGCATAAACCACCTGCTGGCGCAAGCGTAGCTGCTTCAGAGTTTGGGTTTCTCCACGCAGCCCATATCCGTCATAGCACAGGCCTGCCAATTCCTCGGGAATAATGGTGGTAGCAAGTCCAAGTGAATCCCGGCTGGGAGCAGAATAATTTTCTGGCAGCTTGCTGGAAACGATGCAATGCGGCAAGCTGCTGACATTTGCTTCGCCGACGGCAAACACTTTGAACTTTCTATCTGTAACCATGTCGGAAGGCAAATGCCACAAGGCAGCATCTTTCTCGTCCCGACATAATTCTACTGCTGGTCCCCCGTCTGTGTATGCCAGGCATAGCTGCCAGTCTCTTTGGCCGTTGATAACCCGGAACGACGGCACCAATTCATCCAAGTAGGTGCGGTAGCCGCAGGCCAGGCCACCTTCTGCTACAATTTGGGTTTCAGTAGCGACGGGCAGTCCGGCAAGTCCTGTTGCGTTTACAGGCAAACCCTCCAGCCAGAATAAACAGTAGTCGTTTGGAACCCCATCGAAGTGTGACCATTCCAGAAATCCAGCCGGTCCAACGTTATTCTTCCATTGTTGTACTGCGCTGGCATGGTGCTTATGGCAAAGAATCAACAGGGGAGTACCATGTTCGAGTGTTTGTGCCGGCACCCACCATTGGTAAAAACCGTAGCGTCCTCCAGAAATGAAGACCTGCAGCTCAGCCAACTGAGCTACCACCTTCCAATTGTTCGCAGGATCCCGGTAAACCTGCGCTTGGCTACTAGTCACTATGCCTTCTACTTCCTGCGACCATTCAGCCGTTTCCGGTTGAACAGCTTGCTGCTGTATGCCCGGTCCCGTCAGCTTCATGTCGTCCGGAATCGGTGTTTTGATATCCAGCCGGTAGTGTAAGGTGAGCTTGCCGGTTTCACCTATCCAGTCAGGAATAAAGGGCATCAGCCGGGCATACGTTTCACCGCGGTACTCCACAGTCTTCACCTGCCCACCCAAGCGTATCACCCGTTCACGCCGACTCGTGCTGCCAGTCCAACGGTCCAGCACGTTCTGCACAATGTCTACAACCGCCACCCCTAGTTCTGTGCTCTCTTGCAGCTCGTGTCGGGTGGAGGCAGGTAGTAATATGGATGGGTCCTGCAGCAACAGGGTCCGCATTTTGTCGGCAGTGACTTTAGATCCTGGTAGGAGATTGTTTCGCCCAAAAAATGCTGGCAAACCGCTTAGGGTAGTTGGCGGGAGAAGACACTGAGCCCTGGGCCAACCAACATGGATATGATGCCCCAGCTTCCGGGCCACCAGTACCCCACGTGCGCCCTGTAAATCCTCCTGACTCCACCGGGCAAGCTCTTGCCACATCTGCACCCAAACCCCGCTGCCTAGCTGAGCAAAGGCATTATCTGGCATCTCAGTCTGGCGCAGCAGTAGCCCTTTTCCTCTGAAAAAGTTATTCCAGCATCTGTAAAATCCTCGGGTTACAGATGTATCAATGCTGAACGGCAGCGTAAAGCAAGCCAAATACAACAGATGAAGCGGAGCTTTGAGCGACAATTTTCTGTTACCACGGAACATGACTGTGCGCTGACCAGTAATGGCTCCCTGTGCAGCATGCATCCAGTCTTGCCAGGCATACTTGGCCAATTCAGCTGGATGAGCAGGTGCATCACGCACAACACAGTCTTGTAATTCCTCACTTAGTACTACGGATTGCTTGCCTGAGGACACACTGTCCCAGAACACGGGGCCGCGTTGTAGGGCTTGCCAAAAGTCACGCAGAATAACAGCACTTTCGGCTTTGGCCAATGTTACCAAAGTACTGGTGGCGGTGGGCTTGGCTGCTGCCGATTGGACCGCCTGAAGTAAGTTGTCCTCAGTGAGATATAGGAACACCTCCTGTCCCTGCCGGTCAGGTTTAAACAAATAATCTGCGACCAGATTATTCCACTGTATATAGTCCATATTGAATAACTGCAGATTAGCTGTAGTTGCTTTACAGCCATATTTTTGAGACTAGCAAGTAGCTTATAAAGTCACGCAACTGCAAGCATATTATGAATGATGCAAACATTATTTTGCATCCTATTACTACCCAGCTATGCGAAGGGAGCTGTAATTCAGTTCATTCCACAAGCGCTCGAATGTTGACTCCCGCCGTATCGGCTTGAGTTCACACTCCCATACTACTAGCACTTGCCAGCCCTGTAATTCCAAGGCACGTTGTTGTTGCCAGTCACGGGCTTTATTGCGCCCTAATTTCTGCTGCCACCATTCAGTCCTTGATGCTGGAAGCTTAAAGCAGGGCTGGCCCTCGTGAGCATGCCAGAAACAACCATGTACCAGAATCACGGTACGGTACCGTGGCAATACAATGTCTGGCTTACCTGGCAAGTCTCCCCGGTGCAGTCGGAATCTGAGTCCTTGGCTGTGAAGCCACTTCCTCACGGTCATCTCAGGTTTCGTATCCTTGCTTCGGATACGCGACATATTGTAACTCCTCTGCGAAGGTGTAATCTTGTCCGCCATACCAACTCAACCCCTGGTTTTGCTCCCGTGTTCCGCTTTCATCACTGGGTGCTTGATCAGGTGGCATTTCTTTGAAAACCTTAACTGTTATGTATAGACCATCTCGTACTTATACATCTGATAGCTTGATTGTCAATAAATTGTATTCAAGGCGGGATTTGCGTGAGCTATTTGCTATTAATGATGCTACGATCAATACTGGCGTGTTTCGGCCCAAAGGCACCAATTCCGTATGGCTATTCGTGACTGAGGAAAAAGCAGCCGATAAAATCCAGTATAAGGATAAGCTGGAGGGTGATATACTTAAATGGCAAGGACAGCTTAGTGGCCGCACGGATAAGCTAATCATGAGTCATGCAACGGAGCACATTGAGTTATTGGTCTTCTATCGTCATAGTAAGCGGGAATATCCCAGTGCTGCCTTTCGTTATCTTGGACGCTTCGAATACGAAAGTCACCAGGCAGGAAAGCCCACTTCGTTTTTGTTAGTTGTCAATAAGGAGTGAAGGTTTGGGTTCTTCAACCAATTAATTGAAGTGTATTTATGACACAAATAGCGTGAAATCAGGACTCACCAGCGCCACAGAAGCCACGATCGGACTCTTCGCTCTCACATTCGATGGCTACGCATATACCGAAAAGATGTGGCAGCACCGGCCGGAGCGTGCCGCTGAACTCAGGGAGCAGTTGCATACCAGCGGCCGGCTGTCTGCTTATGCGGAGGAAAATTTTGCGGTGAATTTTCTGATGCACCGGGACTTTTACTCCTGGAAACATCTGCCGGAAAACCTTTCCCCTGTATGGTATCAGATGCTCTGGCTTTATCTGCACCTTTACCGCACACCGGTACCGACGGCATTCCGTCATGCCGACCTGTATCAGCAGTGGCAGCAGCGGCCTAAAGGTGCTGCTGAAGCCGCCGCCGCCGAGATCAGAATGATACTGAGCCGCCACCACTGATATGCTGTATCGTCTTGTTCCACAGCTCAGGTTAGGTGTTCAGGGGGCTGTATCCCATCAGTCCGGAAAATGGCAGCCTGTTCACCTGCGGCAGGGTAGCGTTGATGGAGCGTGCGGTGCATACAGCATCATGATGGTATTGCTCTTGTTGGGTCGGTTGGATTATGAACAGTTAACCGGATTGGAACAGACAGATGGCAGACGGCGTGAGGGCAGGTTTCTGGCAAGGCTGGAAAGATTTCCTGGTCTGTTCCGTCAAGGTATGGATATGCAGGAAGTACAGGGCTTGCTTCTGGATAGCTTTGGTAAAGTACTGCACGTGGAGCCTGCACCAAACGGAGGGGAAACATCCTGGGAATTCATAATTGGTCACCTTCAGAATGACCACCCCGTCGTTATCAGCGTTCGGAACGAAAGCTGTGGCCATTGGATGGTTGCAGTTGGAGTAGAATTCGACGACAGGCAGAAAGTGGTCAGGATACTGGCCCTGGACAGCTCAGCAGCGGCTTCCGGAATTTGTCCGTGGAATGCTTTTATTGAGGCCAGACAAAAGAGTAAGTCCCAATATTCCTTCAACTGGCATTCCGATGGTACGTCATGCTCCGTACAAATCGAGGATGTAGTAGCCATTTGGTGATTGTTGCTGGCCTAGCTGCTGAGTTGGTACCCGGCAATGACAGAAAAAGCCAGCCCACACTGTGTGGGCTGGCTTTTTCTGTCTTTATGATGTGCGTTACTGTCGTATCTATACCTCACCTGGAAGTATGCTGTAAGAATGCTCAGAACTGGTTGAACGAGTTTCGTTCTTCGTTCTAAGGTCTGATGTATCCGGCTGCGGTATAAGCACAATGGGAGTGCCCGCCACCGTTTCCCCGAACAGCGGGTTGGCCGGCAGCTGCTGCCCGCCGTTGCCATCCGGAATCTGGTTGAACAGCACCACCTCTTCGCCCGGCGTGCTGGCGGCCAGTGCATCGGTCAGGCGCTGGGGCGTCACCATGTCCAGCAGGTCGTGCACCAGCAGGGTCTGCGTACTCACGTCCACGTTGTAGGTCTGGTTCAGCGCGTTCATCATGGCTGTGGCCGTCTGGGCGTCGAGCAGGGCCGTAGCCAGGCGCGTAGCGTAGGAGCGGGCTTTGCGGTCAGCCTTGGCCCGCAGGCTCATGGCGCGCTTCATGCGCTGGCGGAACTGCTTCTGGTAAGGGGTCAGGGTTGCCATCTGATAACTGCCTTGCGGCGTTGAAGTGAAAAAGAAAGCGGCCGGCTCCGGGAAGCCGGCCGCGTGCCCGTTGATGCCAGGCGGCTAGCCCACGTATACCACCGCCAGCGGGTTGCTGCCGTTGTTGTTCAGCGGGTACATCTTGCCGTTCAGCTCCTGGTAGAAGTTGATGCCGAGCACGCCCAGCACCACGTCCGTTACGGCCGGGTCGGCGGGCAGCGTGGCCACCACGTTCTGCGCGCCCAGGGCGCCGCTTAGCGGTTGCGTGCCCAGCGGCGCGGCCACCGTGGCCACGGCAAAGGTTTTGGTGTCGAAGCTGAGCGCGGCTGCGGCGTACACAACCTCGTAATGGGTGGCGCCCTGCGGGCCGGCCACGTCGGTTTGCGGGTTGATGCCCGCCACGCTCAGCGTTACGTCCCGGCCGGCCAGCTCCACGCCGTAGCCGAAAAACAGCGTCTGGCTCAGGCCGGCCCCAGCGTTGAAGTTGAAGCCCAGCAGGCCGGCCGTGTTTTCTTTGAGCACCTGCCGGCCGCCCCGGTCATTGTCCTCGTCGAGGCTGATGATTTCGCGCATCTTCTGCGTCAGCCGGGCCACCAGCTTCTTGTCGCTGGCCGACTGGATAGCCTGGCGCAGCGCGTCACGTACCAGCTTGCCGGCCGAGGCCGCCTCGCCGAACTCCGAGGCGTTTTCCCGCGTGCGGGCCATGCTGGCCGAGCCGGCAAATGCCGCCTTGTTGGAAGCCGGCTTCTGCCGGATGCTGCCGTCCTTGGCAAACACGAGCCCGCCGACGGTGCCCTGAATGCCGATAATTCCGGTTTGTTGTGCCATGGGTGAAAAGGGAAAAGGAGTGAGGAAATGAGAAAAATCAGGGGAGAAGCGGCTGGCTCAGCGGGGACAGCCCGAGGCGTAGCGCCGCTTCCCGGCCGCGCTCAGATTGCGCCAGATGGAAGGCGGCACCGCCGGCGGGCAATGCCACAGCCCGCGCCCCTGGCGCTGGGCCTGCTGCTGCACGGCCGCCAGCCGCGGCACCTTGTGGCGGGGCGCCCAGGCCCACGCCCAGCCCCGCGCCACCAGCAGTGAGTCCAGGGCCACTGCCGGCCGCTTACCCGCCGCCGGCAGTACCACCGTAGCCAGGGTCCGGCCATACAGGTCCTGCCCGTGCAGGGTCAGGGCCACCAGCTGCCGGGGCGACAGCAGCCGGCGCACCGAGTCAGCCACCTGCCGGCCGTAGGGCTGGCCCGGCTCGGGTGCATCCGCCCCGGTCAGGCGCACCCGCAGCACCCGGCCACCGCTCAGCACGTCATAGGTGTCGCCGTCGATGACGCGCACCACCCGGCCGGCTTCCGTACGGGGCACGTCCGTACCGCCCCCGGTGCTGCCGGCGGCCGGCGGACAGCCCGTCAGCAGCCCGCCCAGCGCCAGGAAACCAATCGCAACCAATCGTAACGTATTGTTTGTCATGACGCTAAACCTATGTTCTGCGCCCGTCTGGTTGTATCTTTGTCTGTCCCGAACGCCCCCACTCTCCCCAGTATGCCCCAGGTTTGCATCTACCCCAAGGAGGCAGCCCAGCTTACGGGCACCAGCTACGACGCCGGCAAGCGCCTCCTCCAGCGCATCCGCCGCCACCTGGCCAAGCCGGCCCGCTCCTACGTTTCCATCGCCGAGTTCTGCCGCTACACCGGCCTGCCCGAGGCCGAAGTATGCGCCGCCCTCCGCCCGTAGCTGGAGGCAGGCAAAAGCCACCCTCCAGGCACCTTACAACTGCAGTAGTTACGTGGCGTCGGTACCGCATCTGTGCTTCCCCTGGTCGGCAGATACTTTCTGGTACGCCGGAGGACCAAAACCACCCAGGCCAGGCAACCCCTGGTTTATTTCACGCATCTGGCTCCTGTTGCCGGTACCCTCTGCCTTGTGCAGGGAGGCATCTGAAGTATGGCAGCTACTCTGGTTCCCAGGGTAGATCCTGGTTTCCCCGCTTTTATCCCGCTTTATACCGCATTCTGCGTTCTGATGAAGTTATTTACCACTACTGTTACCAGCATGTTGCTGTGTGCGTCGGCCTTCGGGCAGGACGTTCGTTCCTACGTGAGCACCCATACGGTGCCAGTGGCCATGATAAACCCGGCCGCCCCGGCCGACGAGTATGCCGATTTAGCCCCGCTGGGTGAAGCCATCGGCGAGGCCCGGGTAGTCATGCTGGGCGAGCAGGACCACGGCGACGGTCCGGCGTTCCAGGCCAAAACGCGCCTGATCAAATACCTGCACGAGCGCAAAGGATTCACTGTGCTGGCTTTCGAAAGCGACTTTTACGGCCTGACCACGGGCTGGAACCAACTGCCCAAACAACCCGACTCCATCCGGCACTTTCTGCGCCACAATATCTTTCCCGTCTGGACGCGCAGCGCCGACTGCCGCTACCTGTTTGAACAGTACATTCCTCAAAGCTTCCAGACCGCCAGCCCGCTCCAGGTGAGTGGCTTCGATTCGCAGCTGTATCTTAATTACAGCCACCTGCATCTGCGTGAAAACCTGGAGCGTTACCTGACCACCTCGGGTATTGCCGGCAAATTTGCCTCCCCCGCCGCCTGCCAGCAGTTTCTGGCGGCGGTGCAGGGATTGATGGTCAAACAGCGCACCAACACGCCTGACGCCTTCCCCCCGGCCATGCGCCGGGACCTGGAAAAAGGCCTGCAACTGATCAGCCAGGCCCAGCGCGCTGCCGCCGATACATCCGGCTGGCCGCGCGTAATCGCCAGCCTGCAGGCTTCCATTGCGACCAACTACCCGCTGCTGGCCCGCGACAAGGCCATGGCGGATAACCTGGAATTTCTGGTGGCTACGCAGTACCCGGATACCAAAGTCATTGTGTGGGCTGCCAATGCTCATATTCTGCGCTACCCGGACCAGCAGCCCGGCAAAGGCCGGGCTTTCGACATGGTAATCCGCAATAAGATGGGCTCGTATTTCACGCAAAACCCGCAACGGGCCCGGCAAACCTATGTGTTGGGCTTTGCCTCTTATCAGGGCACCGCCGGCCGGCTGACCATGCCTGCACCCTATACCATTGCCTTGCCGGAGAAGGATGGCCTGGAAACCTGGATTCCCCCCAGCGTTGTCTACGGCTTTCTGGATTTCACCTCCTACAACCGGCAGTTCAATACCCCAACCACGCCCTTCGCGTTGAAAAGCCCCGGTCATTCCCTGCCTCCCGGTTCCATTTCCCCTGTCGCCTGGAATCTGGCCTACGACGGCCTGTTCTTCATTCGCGACATGCAGGCGACGCAGAAAGCCGAATAACAGTACCGGTGTCGGCCGGTGCGTAGGCTGAGCGCAGGGCGGCAGCGGCCCAGGCCGCTAACACCCACTACCGCGCCGGCTCCCCGTCGAACCACTCGCCCAGAATCTTCTGCCAGGCATCCAGCACGGCCGGTGCCAGCAGCCGGGCTTTGTCTTTGGCGTAACGGTCCGTTACGTCTTCCTCGGCGTGGCCCAGCACCAGCCGGGCCAGTGCCTTATTACCGTTGCTGACCTGCTTGAGCAGCGTGGCAGCCGTGTGCCGGGCCGTGTGGGTGCTGATGACCTGCCAGATGGGGCGCCAGTTGTGCACCACCTTCCCGCCCGTAATCAGCCGGTCGTCCCATTCCCGGTTCAGCCCGGCCTGCCGGGCAATGTCTTTGATATAGTCGCCGCGCTGCTGCCAGGTGCGGGCCGGAAACTGCCAGCCCCACCGTTCCCCGATGTTCACCGCAATAGGGGGGAGGGGCACGGCCGCATCGTTGCCCGTCTTGCCCTGGGCGTGCAGCAGCGCCGGCACCCGCGTGCCATCCTCCAGCGTCAGCGTAATCCGCTCCCGCGGGTCGAACTTTTCCAGGTCCTCATACCGCCGCCCGCTGAACAGCTGAAACAGCCACCGGTCCCGTTCCTCAGCCAGTACGTCAGAAGTCGGCCGCCACCTGATCAGCCGCTGTACTTCCTCGATTTCCAGGTCCAGCTGCGGCGCGTTCTTGGCCGAATACTGCAGCCACGCCATGTCGGCCGGCAGCCCCAGCTGCTCGAAGCATTTGCGCAGCCCGGTGAAATGTACCTTGATGGTGGCGTCCGACTTCTGCAGGTCCAGCAGATGCTGCTGGTATTCCTTGGCAATCTTCTGCGTCACCTGCTCCGGCCGCAGATCGGGCCGCCAGCTTTCCATCATAGTGGCCAGCTGGTCGTACTTGCGCAGAGAGTCCTTGCCCAGGTTGCGGTTTTCCTCTTTCCACTCTTCCAGCACCTGCCGGAACGTGCGGCTGACCGGCTTTGCTGCTGCTACCGGTACCAGTACCTCTTCCACCTCCGACGGGAACAGCTCAGCCCGCAGCTGTTCCCGGGTTACCTTCTCGAACGGCGCCCGGTCAAACACTGCCTCGAAAGCCTGGGTAATGTCCCTGACCCACTCCGCCAGCCGGGAGTTCAGATACGCCTTGTCAGGATGGTCACCGATAACCTGTCCCGCCTCCGCATCCCAGAACGATTCCTCCCTGCCCCGCCGGTTCTTTCCTGCCGGAAGTACCAGCTCTCCCGTATCCAGCTGTAGTTCCTCGCCGTGCCAGCGGGCAGTCACCCGTACCGGGCAGAACCCCCGCCTGTTACATCTGGCCAGCCGCAGACTCATCCGCACGCTGATTTGCTTCCGGTAGGTAATCTGCTTTGCCATCCTGCCTGTGTCCCGGTATAGGTCCCGCTTTGTGTCCCGGTTTATATCTCAAGATAACCGGAACGCGGAGGAAAGGCAAGAAGGACGAAAGCAAAAAGTGGCCTGAAGCGGCCTAAAAACGAAGAAGCCCGCCGGGTATCGGCGGGCTTCTTCAACTTGAGCGCTCCCTCCTGGGCTCGAACCAGGGACCCTCTGATTAACAGTCAGATGCTCTAACCGGCTGAGCTAAGGAAGCGGTTATGGCGACGTTTATCTGTCGTTGCGGGTGCAATATTAGTGCATGCGGCTAGTTCCTGCAAGCATTGCGCTGAAAATAATTGTAAAAAATTAGCTAGTTCGTGATTGTCAGGACGTTGCCGGACAAAGAAGTTTGGTAGCGACGCAGCGCAATGTTGGCCGGCCCGCCCTGCACCTGGCCCTGGAAGTTGAACTGCGACTTGCAGCACGGGTCGAACAGCTGCACGAAAGGCGAGATTTTCACCCGGGCGCAGGTGTCGGCCGAGTTGTAGGTGCAGGTCCGCTCGAAGGCCAGATAGGTGCTGGCGTTTTGCCGCACCACAATAAGCCCCCGCACCCCGCCCGCGTGGTACACGGCCCCGTTGTCGAAGCGCAGCGCGCTGTTCTGCTGGTCGGTCAGGTAAAGCACCTCGTTGAAGGCCGTGAGCGGAATCTGGGGCTGAGCCTCCGAATTGCCCGCGCAGCTGGCCAGCAACGGGAGGCTGGCTACGGCTAAGGCCACAAGGAGGCTAGGCAGAGAAGAAACGCGGAACATAGGCGGATGCGCTAAGGATACGAGCAGAGAGGCTGGCCAGCTGTGAGCCGAAGTACCAGCCGAACAGGAAAGCCGCCTTAAAACGCCGAAGCTACGGCTTCTCGTTCCAGGGCGGCTTCCGGTTGGGCTGAGCCTCTATACTATCTATACTATAAAGGAGAAGGGCCCGATTTATTGTACGCCTTCAAACTGGCGCAGGAAGCGCAGGTCGTTTTCCGTGAACAAACGCAGGTCCTTGATCTGGTACTTGAGCATCGTAATCCGCTCGATGCCCATGCCCCAGGCGTAGCCCGAGTATTTCTCCGTGTCGATGCCCGACTGCTCCAGCACGTTGGGGTCGACCATGCCGCAGCCGCCAATTTCTACCCAGCCGCTCTGCTTGCAGATGTTGCAGCCCGCGCCCTTGCAGATCAGGCAGGTAATGTCGATTTCGGCGCTGGGCTCGGTGAAGGGGAAGAACGACGGCCGGAACCGGATGTTGATATCCTGACCGAACATTTCCTGCACGAAGTAATACACCGTCTGCTTCAGGTCGGCAAAGCTCACGCCCTCATCAATGAAAATGCCTTCGACCTGGTGGAACATCATGTGGGCGCGGGCCGAAATGGCCTCGTTGCGGTACACGCGGCCCGGCATGATGCTGCGAATCGGCGGCTTCTGGCTTTCCATCACGCGCACCTGCACGGTGCTGGTGTGGGTGCGCAGCAGCGCGTCGTGGGTGGGGTCGGCGGGGTTGCGGGTCACGAAGAACGTGTCCTGCATGTCGCGGGCCGGGTGGTTTTCGGGGAAGTTCAGAGCCGTGAAGTTGTGCCAGTCGTCCTCGATTTCTGGTCCCTCGGCCACGTTGAAGCCAATGCGGGAGAAAATCCGCACCATTTCCTCGCGCACCAGGCTCAGGGGGTGGCGCGTGCCCAGGGCCTGGGGCACCACGGGCAGCGTATAGTCGAACGTGGGGTCGGCGGGGGCGTTTTGCGCGGCGGCTTCCAGTTCCTGCTGGCGCTGGGTAAACTTCTCCAGGGCCAGCTGCTTGAGCTGGTTGAGCTCCTGGCCCACGGCCCGGCGCTGCTCCTGCGGCACGGTTTTCAGCAGGTCGAACAAATCGGCCAGCTGCCCTTTGCGCCCGGTGAAGGCAATGCGGAACTGCTCCAGCTGGTCGGGAGCGGAGAGGTCGTAAGCTTCGATTTCGGCGCGAAGGCGGTTGATTTGGTCCTGCATAGTACAGCAAAGGTACGCTTCCGGCGCAAAATCTGCCCGCAATTTGCCCGCGGGCCGGCCCCGCCCGCCCAAAGCAAAAAAAGTTGGTACGATTGCTGCAAAACCCCTCTCATCAAGCGGCACAGACGACTGAACGCGGGGCGCCACCCGTTCGAGTTATACGCCGACGGCTACGCGCCAGGTCTATCTTTCCTCCCTTTCGTCTTTTCTGAGTTATGAACCGTTTCCTGTCTTCCGCCTTCTTTCTGTTATTCGTAGGTGCCGCCTCGGCCCAGGCCCAGTCGCAAAATACGTCGGTTGGCTCGGCCGCCGAGTGGGCCTCGCCCGAGCTCGACCCCTGGACGATGAACGCGCCCCGCGCCGCCGCTGACCAGCCCGTAGCCGCTACCTCGGCCGAGCCCGCCAGCTACAACACCGGCTGGAGCAGCGCCCCCGGCATCAGCCTGAGCTTGCACAACAAGCCCAGCACCGACTGGTGGGGCCGCCCGCTCAAGAAAAAAGAGAAGAACAACCTGACCGCCGCCGTGGCGCAGCAAGAAACCAGCGTCGACCCCATGATGGAGTCGTCGGGCCAGATGATTGCGCCCGGCATGAACACGGCCCCCTACCGTGGCACCAGCACCGACTACTGGGGCCGCCCCGTGCGCAAAGCCAAGCGCCAGGATGCCAAGGTAGCCGCCAAGATTGCCAAAGCCTCGACCGTAGCCGCTACCACGGCCACTTCCGGCCAGTAGTATTTGGAGTAGCAGGTTCGCCGAAATTTCGGGGGTACCGTAGTAGAAACCAGCAGTGTATGTTCTACAGCTCAACTGGTTTGCTATGCGGTACCCCCGACTCTTTTTCTGGTTATTGACCCTGGCCCTGTGGCTGCCAGGGCTTGCGGCCCAGGCCCAAACCAAGCGCGCCAGTGGTTATCATAAAAAGGCCTCAGCCTCCCGCTCCCGCGCGGTGGCCCGCACGGCCAGCAACCGGCGCTATTCCGATGAGGACCGCCAGCGGCTGGCTCCCGGCATGCGCATCAACATGCCCACGCCGCCCAGCACCGACTACATGGGCCGCCCAATCAAGAAAAAAGTAGCCAAGCCGGCCTCCACCAGTTCCACCATTTCATCGGGCCAGACGGCCCCGGCTCCGGCTACGCCCGCCAAGGTGCAGAAGCGGCAGTGAGAAAAATATCGGGCCAAACGGCATTGTTAGCGCCGGAGTAGATATTTTTGTGGTTTCAGGCACAAATCCTACAGTTTCTGCGTAGTAGGGGAGAGTAAAAATCTTCTACTGCCACTTGTTTTCTCGCTATGCTACGTCCCGTTTTTTCGTGCCTTTTGTTGGTTGCCGTGTTGAGCACCTCAAACGCACTAGCCCAGCAAAGCCGCTCGAAATCGGCTAAAACGCCCGCTACCCCGGCTCCGGCCGCCGCCCCCGCTGCGGAGCCGGTGGCCACGCCCGCCCCCGACCCGGCGGCCACCAGCGGCTTTGCCGCTCCGGCCTCGGCTATGGAGGCAAACCCCCAGTCCAATGGCTTCGCCATTGCCCCGGGCTTCACGGCGGCTCCTTCGCACCGCGTGCGGATGGACTACCGTGGCCGGCCCCTGGCTCCCTACGTGAAGCGCAACGTAAGCGTGAATACCACGGCCCCGGCGCCGATGGTGGAAGCTACGCCCGTATCGGCGCCGGCTGAGCCCGCCGTGACGACCACCGAGGTAGCGGCCCCCGTGGCGGCTCCCGCCAGCAAATCGGCTTCGGCCTCGGCTACCAAGAAGGTAAGCAGCGCCGGTGCGGCTCCGGCAGCAGCAGCAGCGCCTAAGAAAGCTCCCGCCAAAAAGGCTCCCGCCAAGAAAGCTGACGACGGCTGGGGTTCTTCCGGCAGCGGCTGGTAAGCCATTCGCCTCTATCGAATCAACAAAAAAGCCTCCCCGATGCGTCGGGGAGGCTTTTTTAGTTAGGACCGGGGCGTTATTCCACTGCGTCGGTGGTGGCTAGCTCCGGGGTGGCCACGGTGGGCTGGGCCCGGTAGTAGAGCGTGGTGCTGTTTTCGGGGCGCAGGATGTCCTGGGCCATGGCGAGCAGGCCCTGGGGCGTAACGGCCTGCACCCGGGCGCTTTCCTGGTTGACGAGGTTGGCGTCGCCGATGAGCTTGCTGTAGGCCAGGTTCATGGCGCGGTTCAGCAGCTCGATTTCTTCGAACACGATGCTGGTTTCGGCCTGATTCTTTACTTTTTCCAGCTCTAGCTCGGGCACCAGCTCCTGGCGCAGCTCGGCCACGACGGCTTCGACGGCGGCATCGGCCTCTTCCGGGGTGACGCCCGCGTTGAGGCGGCCGTTGATGACGAGCAGGCCGGGTTCCAGGGAGCCGGTGCAGGACGCGGAAATGGAGTTGAATAGCGGCTGGTCCTTCACCACGCGCTGGTAGAGGCGCGACGACTTGCCCCGGCCCAGCACGTCGCTGAGCAGGTCGGCGGTGTGGTAGGTGGGCTCGGCGCGGCCGGGCATGTGGTAGACCTTGTAGAAGGCGCTGACCGGCACGTCGGCCGTGACGTCGAGCAGGCGGGCCTCAGTTTGGCGGGGCTCGGCGGGCAGGCTGCGCTCGTAGGGCGTACCGGCCGGGATGGGCCCGAACCACTTCTCGGCCAGGCGGCGCGCCTCGGCCACGCTGACGGGGCCGGCCACCACCAGGATGGCATTGACCGGGGAGTAGTGCTTGGCGAAGAAAGCCCGCACGTCGTCCATCACCGCGTTTTCGATGTGGCTGATTTCCTTGCCGATGGTGGGCCACTGGTAGGGATGGTGCTGGTAGGCCAGGGGCCGCAGCTTCAGCCAGACATCGCCGTAGGGCTGGTTGAGGTAGTTTTGCTTGAACTCCTCGACCACCACTTTGCGCTGCACCTCCAGGCCGTTTTCCGAGAAGGCCAGGCCCAGCATCCGGTCCGATTCGAGCCAGAAGGCGGTTTCGAGGTTGGCCGCCGGCAGCGTGAGGTAGTAGTTGGTGATGTCGGGGGAGGTAAAGGCGTTGTTTTCGCCGCCCACGTACTGCAGGGGCTCGTCGTAGTTGGGGATGTTGACCGAGCCCGAGAACATCAGGTGCTCGAAGAGGTGGGCAAAACCGGTGTGCTGCTCGTCTTCGTCGCGCGAGCCGACGTTGTAAAGCACGTTCAGAACGGCAATGGGGGTGGTATGATCCTCGTGGACGATGCAGCGCAGGCCGTTGGCGAGGGTAAATTCTTCGAAGTGAATCATGGGTGGCAAAGTGAAGGAGCGGGGCTGGGGGCCCCACCCAAAGGTAGGAACCCAGCAAACGTACAGGTAGCAGAAAACAGTGACCGGGGGAAGAAAAGTTTTCGGGGGCTGGCCGCGGGAGTCAGATTAATTTGTAATTAGGTAGCGCTATTTCCGGCCGTGGCCGAGCCGATCCGCTCTAGTACTATTTCCTATTGCACGTGGTTGTATTCTTCACTTATTCCCCCCTCTATCACCATGCCCAAAGGCAATAATTTCCTGGCCCCCGTGGCCGAAACCGATGCTGCGGCCGCCCGCGCCGCCATTAAAGCCCTGCAAGGCAAGCTGGCCTTCGTGCCCCAGCAGCCGGAAAGCCTACTGACCCCGGCTACCATCTCCTCGGAGCGGCTACCCCTGGCCGATCTGGCCCTGCAAGCCGCCGAGCAGGCCCCCAACATCATGCGCAAGGCCGCCGACCCCGAGCTGCTGCGCGCCAAAATCGAAGGCTACCGCGCCCTGGCCGTCCTGCGCAACATGTTGGCCCCCGAGCTGACCCGCCTCGACAACGCCATCAACGTGCTGGGCTCCGACATCCTGTTTCACGTCAACAACGTGCACGCCGACATCGAGAGCGACAAGGGCGAGAACGTAGACCTGGGCGAGCTGCGCCAGAGCATCAACGCGTACTACGCCAAGCCCGGCAACCGCAAGGGCGGGAAAGGCGGGACGGATAAGCCCAGCTAACTGCTGCCGACCAGCACCTGGGTACTCCCTGGGCTGACCACCGAAACGGCCTTTGCTACCACCGGACTGGTGATGGCAAAGGCCGTTTCATTGATCGGAATGACCAAAAAGGTGATTTGGATCGGTGTTTTGGTCATTCGAATGACCTTTTTAGTCATTCCGATCGGTGTTTCGGTGATTCGGATGACCATTTTAGTGATTCGAATGACCGTTTTGGTGATTCCGATGACTGATTCGGTGATTCCGATGACCGAAATGGTCATTCGAATCGGTGTTTTAGTGATTCGAATCACTAAAAAGGCCTTCGTTAGCCCCAAGTAGGAGGCTTTTGGTTGGCTGTAAGCCTACAACGTGGCCTTTATGCCGAGCAGGATGGTGCGGGCGGTGGGGTAGCTGCCCGCATCGAGGCCGGCTTGGGTGCTGCTGGCGCCAGCGGAGCTAACGTTGGGGTCGTAGCCGCGGTAGTTGGTCAAAATGAACAGGTTGTTGGCCCCCGCCCACACCGAAATCTGGCGGGTGTCGGTATTCCACACCTTATAGGAGAGGGTGAGGGAGGAAAGGCGCAGGTGGTTGCCCGATTGCAGGGTATAAGGGGAGGTGCGTTCCAGGATGGGGTGGCCGCCGGCGCGGGGTACGTCGGTAGCGGTGTTGGTGGGCGTCCAGCGGTTGCGCACCCGGCCCGAGGAGTTGTAGCCACCGGCCGGCTCGTCGAGGTTAAGCAAGGTCGTGTTCAGCATCTGGTAGCCAAAGAGGCCGTCGAGCTGGGTGAGCAGGCTAAAGCGCCGCCAGGCAAGATCCTGGCTGATGCTGAGCAGCCGCCGGGGCAGGCCGCTACCCAGCAACACCTGGTCGGCAGGGGTGATAATGCCGTTGTTGTCGATGTCGCGGAAATACGGCAGGCCATTGGCCGTGAGGCCCTGGTAGTCGTAGCCGTAGAAAGAGCTGAGGGGCTGCCCGTCTTCGGTCCGGTGGTAAATGCCGTACACCGGGCCGGCGGCGGGGTCGGTGGGCAGGGCCAGGCGGTTGCTGTTCAGGGCGGCGGCCAGGGTGGTTGTGCCCCGCACCGGGCCGGCCTGCCAGGCGCCAGCTACCGTTAGCTCCAGGCCTTTGTTGAGCACCTCGGTGCCGTCGATGCCGGCCAGGGAGCCCTGGGCGGTGCGGGCCTCGAGGTGCATGCGGCGCTGGTAGGCCCCGAGCGTAACGCTTAGCTGGTCCTGCCACAAACCCAGGGCAAGGCCCGCGTCGAACTGGCGCACTTGCTCCCGGCGAAACAGCCACTGCTGCGCGGGCGTGTTCGGGGGATAATTGGGAGCATACCACGCCACGCCGCCCGCCTGGCCGGGACTGGTATGACCCGTACCGGAGGTAAGGCCCCAGCCAACCCGGGCATCGAGCTTGCTCACGACGGTCTGGCCGTGCAGAAAGGCTTCCTGGCCGGCGTGCCAGGTGGCCTGCACACCGGGCAGCCATTCCGGGTCAAGATTGCCAAACAACGCCTGGTCGCGGCGCAGACTGCCCTGCACTTGGTAGCGCCCGGCGAAGGTATAGTCGGCCGTCAGCAGCAGGCTTTGCACCTGCACCTGGCTGGTGGAGGTGCTGCCGCCCACGCTGCCTTCCTGGCCGGGAAGGTAGTTGAGGTTTTCGTCCTGATACTCGTAGCTCTGGCGAACGGCTTGCAGGGCTGCGCCGACGGTATGGCGGCCGTCGGCGAAGGCGCGGCGGTAGCGCAGGGCGGGCTGCACCACCCACTGCTCGTAGGTGGCGCGGTTGTCGACGTACTGGCCGCCGGGCCGAAAGAAGAAGGGGTTGGAGATGCCGGGACCAAACAACTGGCTGTGCAGCACGGAGCGTTCCAGAGTGGCTTGTACTTCCAGGGTAAGCCCAGGGGCCAGGGTGTAATAGCCAGCCAGGCGGCCCAGCACCCGGTTCTGGCGGGGCCGCTGGTACGCCTCGTCGAGCAGCTGCACCGGGTTGTTGCCCTCGAAGATAACCTTGGCGTAGCTGCCGTCGGGGTTGCGCACGGGATAGATAGGCGGGGCCAGCACGGTACGCGTGAGCAAATCGTAGACCGGCAGGCGCTGCTGGGTCTGGCTGAGGCCCACCCCGGCTTCGGCCCGGAAGCGGTTGGTGAACTGATGGGCCACGAAGGCCCGGGCGTTGTAGCGCACCAGGCTCGACTGCCGCACCACGCCCTGCTGGTTGAGGTAGCCGGCACTCGCGTAGTAGCGGGTCTTGTCCGTGCCGCCATCCAGGCTCACCTGGTGCTCGTGCAGGGCCGCCGCGCGCAGGATTTCCGCCTGCCAGTCGGTGCCTTTGCCGAAGGCGGCCACCTCGGCGGCCGAGTAGCGGGGGCGGGTTCCGAAGTTGGTGTCCACATCGTTTCCCAGCTGGGCATATTCCTGGGCGTCGAGCAAATCGTAGCGGGTGCGGGCCTGCTGCACGCCGCCGTAGCCGGCATAGTGCAGGCGCGTCTGGCCCACCCGGCCCCGGCGGGTGGTGATGCGGATGACGCCGTTGATGCCCTGGAAGCCGTACTGGGCCGTTTCGAGGGCACCTTTCAGCACTTCTATCGTTTCGATGTCCTCGGCCGGGATGCTCAGCAGCGGATTGGCTTCCAGTTCCGAGGCTTCGATGGGCCGGAAGAAGGCGGTGGGGTTGCCGGAGTAGTTGTTGGGGGTAAAGGTGTTCTGAAACACCGGCGCGCCGTCGACCACGTAGAGCGGCTGGGCGTTGCCGCTGAGGCTGGCCGCCCCCCGGATGCGCACCAGGGCCTGGGCCCCCGGCGCCCCCGAGTAGGGGGTGACCTGCACCCCGGCCACCCGGCTGAGCAGGGGCTGGACGGTGACAAAGTGCGGCAGCGGCGCCGGCTCGCCGGCCGCCGCCAGCCGCAGCCAGCCGGTGGGGGCGGCCCGCAGGCTGTCGGGGGCGGGGCCGGCGAGGGAGTCGGTCTGCTGGGCCCGGGCCGGCAGGCAAGGCGCGACCAGCAAGCTCATAACGAGTAAGATTCGGGGCATAAAGGATAGGTGAGGGGAAAAGCAGCCCCGAAGATACGTCCAGCGGGCCGGCCGATTACCCATTGGCAAGGCCGTAATTTTCCTTTCGCCCAAACCTGTACTTTTGCCCTGCTTACCACCCACCCTTCCCCCCGTATGAACTTCGACCGGAAAGACTACTCCAACGACATCCTGCTTCACCTCTACCAGGGCCTGCTCAAGCCGCGCATGATTGAGGAAAAAATGCTCATTCTGCTGCGGCAGGGTAAGGTGAGCAAGTGGTTTTCGGGCATCGGGCAGGAAGCTATTTCGGTGGGCAGCACCCTGGCCCTGCACCCGGACGAGTACATTCTGCCCCTGCACCGCAACCTGGGCGTGTTTACCGGCCGCAACGTGCCCCTCGACCGGCTGTTTGCCCAGTGGCAGGGCAAAACCACCGGCTACACCAAGGGCCGGGACCGGAGCTTCCACTTCGGCACCAACGAGCACCACATCGTGGGCATGATCAGCCACCTGGGGCCGCAGCTGGCCGTGGCCGGCGGCATTGCCCTGGCCGATTTGCTGGATCAGGAGCCCCGCGTGACGGTAACCTACAGCGGCGACGGGGGCGCTTCCGAGGGCGACTTCCACGAGGCCCTGAACGTGGCCGCCGTGTGGCAGCTGCCGGTTATCTTCATCATCGAAAACAACGGCTACGGCCTGAGCACGCCCTCGCGGGAGCAGTTCCGCTTCAACTACTTCATCGACAAGGGCCCGGCCTACGGCATGGAAGCCGTGCAGGTGGATGGCAACAACGTGCTGGAAGTGTACGACACGGTGAAGCGCCTGGCCGAAGACCTGCGCCAGAACCCGCGCCCCGTGCTGCTCGAAGCCCTGACCTTCCGGATGCGCGGCCACGAGGAAGCCAGCGGCACGAAGTACGTGCCCCAGGAGCTGTTTGAGGAGTGGGGCCAGAAAGACCCGGTCGAGAACTACGAAAAGTGGCTGCTGGCCGAGGGTATCCTGGACGAAGAGGCCCGGATGCGCTTCCGCGAAACCATCAAGCGCGAAATCGAGGAAGGCCTGCGCGTCGCCGACGCCACACCCATGCCCACGGCCAACGTGGAGGAGGAAATAGCCGACATGTACCAGCCATTTGTGCCTAGTGCAGAGTGCCTGGTGCTTGGCCCGAACGACCCAAGCACCAAGCACCAGGCACTCAGCACTACCGACAAGCGCTACGTCGACGCCATCAGCGACGCGCTGCGCCAGAGCATGGAGCGCTACCCCGAGCTGGTGCTCATGGGCCAGGACATTGCCGACTACGGCGGGGTGTTCAAGGTCACGGAGGGCTTTGTGGGGCAGTTTGGCAAGGGCCGGGTGCGCAACACGCCCCTGTGCGAGTCGGCCATCGTGGGCGCGGGCCTGGGGTTGAGCATCCGGAAGAAGAAGGCCATGGTCGAAATGCAGTTTGCCGACTTCGTGACCTGCGGCTTCAACCAGATTGTGAACAACCTGGCCAAAAGCCACTACCGCTGGGCGCAGAATGCCGACGTGGTGGTACGCATGCCCACCGGCGCGGGCTCGGCGGCCGGCCCGTTTCACTCCCAGAGCAACGAGGCCTGGTTTACCCACACCCCGGGCCTGAAAGTGGTGTTTCCGAGTAACCCCCACGACGCCAAGGGCTTGCTCAACGCGGCCATCGAAGACCCCAACCCGGTGATTTACTTCGAGCACAAGATGCTCTACCGCAGCATCAGCGGGCCGGTGCCGGATGCCTACTACACCACGCCCATCGGCAAGGCCGCCCTGGCCCGGGAAGGCTCCGAGCTGAGCATCATTACCTACGGGGCCGGCGTGCACTGGGCCTCGCAGCTGGCCGACGAGCTGAAGCTGGACTGCGACATTCTGGATTTGCGCACCTTGCTACCCTGGGACGAGGAAGCCGTGCGGGCCACCGTGCTCAAGACCGGCCGGGTTATCCTGTTCCACGAAGACACGCTCACGGGCGGCATCGGGGGCGAAATTGCGGCCTGGATTGCCGAGCACTGCTTCGAGCATCTCGACGGCCCCGTGCAGCGCGTGGCGTCCCTGGACACGGCTATTCCCTTCTCGCCGCCGCTGGAAAAGGCTTTCCTGCCCCAGCAGCGCCTGCGCGAGCGGGTCGAGAAGCTGCTGGCCTACTAAAGCGGCGGCGGGCAGGCCTGATTCCCGGGGCCTGCCCGCGCCGCCAGTGTCTAGGTTGTTGTTTATCTTTCGGACTATCCTTTTCCGACGCTTACCCGTGAATCGTGCCGCATGAGCCGTTTGTCGTTTTCTAAGCTGCGCCGCCTCGGTGGGGGCCTGGCCCTGGGCTTGCTGCTGGTAGCGGGCGGGGGCTGCCGGCCCTACCGCATGCCCAACCCGACCGGGCCGCCCCAGCCTAAGGTGAAGAAGGCCGCCAACAAGGATGAGGTGTCGGCCGACGGCCGCAGCGCGGAAGCTACGTCCGAGATTAAGCCCATTCACAACAACTACGACAGGAAGGGCCTGCTGAAAAAGCCCAAGTACGAGCGGCGGCGCCTGAAAAAGAAGGTCGGTCAGCGCAAGTTCCTGGGCATTACGCTGCCCTTTTAATTCTGGTCAAGTGCCACTCCGCGCGGGAGTTACGTATACCGGCCCCGGCGGCGCCGTTAAACTCTTACGCCCCGCAACAGTCTGATTCAGCGGGCCTTTTTAACCTTGAATTGTATGCGTGTTATCTACTTGGCAGCCGGGTTGCTGCTGGCTTTTAGTACGGCCGCCTCGGCCCAGACCGACGACATGTACCCGGCGCGGAAGCGGGCCGAAAACCGCCGTGCCCTGCGCGACGCCCGCAAGTTCAAGGCCGAGTACAAGGACTCGCACCTGGCCGTGGATAAAACCGCCCTGAAGCCCGGCGGAACCGGCCGGCCGCAGCAACCTAATGACGGCCGCGAGAGTTATAAGTTCGACAACACGGGCATGCCCCGCGTGAGCGAGCCGGCCCACGTCGGGCTGGGCCTACGCACCAAAAAGAAAGCAAAGAAAGACTAGCTGTATGAGTACTCCCTGGCTGCCCCTCACCGAACCCGACCAACTGACCGACATCGTGCGCGAGTCGCACGAGCACCCGGTCCTGATTTTCAAGCACAGCACGAGCTGCTCCATCAGCGCTGCCGCCAAAAGCAAGCTGGAGCGCCAGTGGCCCGATGCCAACCTGTCCAACGTGACGATCTACTACCTCGACCTGCTCCGCTACCGGCCCATCTCGGGCGAAATAGCCAGCAAGTTCGGCGTGCGCCACGAGTCGCCGCAGCTGCTGCTGATTCAGGACGGCGCGTGCAGTTTCGACGCCTCCCACATGGGCATCCGCCTCAGCGACGTGCAGGCGCTGGTGAAGTAGTGAGTTAGTGAGTTAGCGACTTAGTGGTTTTGATGTTCTACCTGCGCCAGTCGTGCTAACGTGAACATCAAACTCACTAAGTCGCTAACTCACTAACTCACCATAGGCGAACTGAACCTCCTGCCGGATTTCCGGGTTCAGACTTAAGGCTACCGGGCAGGTCCGGGCCGCGTTTTCGAGCAGGGTTCGTTCCTTCTCGGTCAGGGTGGCGGGCATGTGGAAGTGCACGTCGATCTGGGCAATGCGCCGGGGCTCGGCCGCCATGTGCTTGTTTACCGTGAACCGTACGCCGGTCAGGTCTAGCTGGTGGCGTTCGGCCACGATACCCATGATGGTCATCATGCAGGTGCCCAGGGCCGCGCTGACCAGATCGGTGGGGGAAAATGCCTCGCCCCGGCCGTGGTTATCAAGGGGTGCGTCGGTGACGATAGTGGTTCCCGAGGCAGTGTGCTGGGCTTCGGAACGCAGATTCCCGGCGTAGCGGGCGGTGGCGGTGCTCATAGTCAGAAAGTTGGCAAGACAATGCTCACAAATTTACGTACTTTAGATAGTACGGCCCCCGGGCCGGCCCTTTCGCGGTTACTTCCTCCATCCTTAGCTACCTCGCCTCCCGTGCGCCACCTCTACACTTTCGGCTTTTGTGTACTAGCCTTGCTCGGAACGTCGCTTCGGGGGCAGGCCCAGAGCAACGACGAGCCTTCCTACCGCAAGGAGTTCACCTACGGCATCAACTTCAACACCCGGGGCGGCCTGATTGGCGGCGCGGCGGTGCGCTCAACCCGCGTGCTGGACGAGAAATGGTCCCGCTTCTGGGGTATTGAGGGCGTGGAAGTGAAGCACCCCAAGGAGCAGCGCGTACTGAACGGCTCAACCGGGGGCTCGTTCGTGTACGGCAAGTCGAACTACCTGTTCGTCATCCGGCCGTCCTTCGGCATGCAGCGCGTGATTTTCCGCAAAGCCCCTGAGTCCGGGGTGCAGATTAACGCCCTGCTGGGGGCCGGTCCTTCGGTGGGCCTGCTGATGCCCTACTACATCTACTACGACTACACCCTGCGGGAGCCCGGCACGGGCCGGACGGTGCAGGAGGACATCCGCAGTGAGCAGTACGACCCCGAGAAACATTCCTCGGGCGAGCTGATCCTGGACCGGGCCCCGATTTTCTCCGGCGCGGCCGAAACCAAGGTCAGGCTCGGCGGCCACCTGCGCGGCGCCCTGAGCTTCGAGTACGGCCGCTACCGCGACGCGGTGGCCGGGATTGAAACCGGCTTTCTGTTCGAAGTGTACCCCAAGAACCTGACGATTCTGCGGGCTCCCAACATCAACGACAACACGCTGAACACCAATTTTTTTCCTTCGGTGTATCTGACGCTGTATATCGGGCACCGCAGCTAGGCGAAAAACTCCGCCTTTTGCGGCGACAAAAAGGACTTTTCGGACGTTGGGGTGTTTATCCTCCTGACGACTGAAAAGTCCTCCGCTTTTTTAGCCATCGGCTTTCGATGGTACTCATAACTGCTAACCGACTGCTACCTTTGTAGTATGGATGACCTGCTGCTGACTTTACCTATCATTCAAGCCGAAACGGCCGCTCCGGCGGTGCCGGCCAAGCCCCGCAAGCCCGACTGGCTGCGCGTGAAGCTGCCGGTAGGCCCCGAGTACGCCAAAGTCCGCCGCCTGGTGGACGAACATAAACTGCACACGATCTGCGAGAGCGGCAACTGCCCCAACATGGGCGAGTGCTGGGGCGCCGGCACGGCCACCTTCATGATTCTGGGCAACGTGTGCACGCGCTCCTGCTCGTTTTGCGCCGTGGCCACGGGCCGCCCCAACGAGTACGACACCGACGAGCCCCGCCGCGTGGCCGAAGCCATTCAGCTCATGGGCGTGAAGCACGCCGTGATTACTAGCGTCAACCGCGACGAGCTGAAGGACCGCGGGGCCAGCATTTGGCTCGAAACGGTGGTGCGCATCAAGGAGCTGAGCCCCGCTACGACCATCGAAACGCTGATTCCGGATGTGAAAGCCAACTGGGCCGCCTTGGACACGATGATTGCCGGCGGGCAGGAAGTGGTGTCGCACAACGTGGAAACCGTGGGCAGCCTCTACCGCCTCGTGCGGCCCCAGGCTAAGTACGACCGGAGCCTGGAGCAGATCCGGCGCACCAAGGAAGCCGGCAAGCGCACCAAGTCGGGCATTATGCTGGGCCTGGGCGAAACCAAGGAGGAAATGTACCAGGCCATGGACGATCTGGCGGCCAACGGCCTCGACATCCTGACCCTGGGCCAGTACTTGCAGCCCACCAAGCGCCACATTGAAGTCGCCGAGTTTATTCACCCCGACCTGTTCGCCCATTACCGCGAGGAGGGCCTGCGCCGGGGCTTGAAGTACGTGGAAGCCGGCCCGCTGGTGCGCAGCAGCTACCACGCCGAGCGCCACGTGAACGTGCCAATTTAAACCAACCACGACCGGATACAACTAAAAAGCGCGGCTCCCAGACCTGGGAGCCGCGCTTTTTAGTGACTGGCTACGCTGAATTAGCGGTTTGCCTGGCTGTTGCGGCCATCGGTGGGCGGGTAGTTGCCCAGCACGCTGCCGACGATGCGGTACACTTCCGGCTCGGAGATGGTGCGGTTGTCAATCTGGGCCTCGCCCATGCCGCGCCACGCCAGCTCCTTGCGCTTGGCATCCACGATGTCGATGATGACGGTGCCTTCCTTGTATTGCGACACGGTGTTCATGCCCCGGCCGTAGCCGTAGTAGCCGTAGCCGAAACCGTAGGGCGAGTACGGATAGTTGACGCGCTGCTTGTCTTCTACCTTGGCGCTGTATGCCACGTAGATATCCGGGTTTTTGTCGACCTGCGTCAGGCCTTTGCGGCCCATTTCAGCCTCCACAGCCGTGCGCATGCGCTTGTCGAAGAAGGATTCGTAGCCCTTGGCCGGACCGCCTTCGGTGTCGGTCATTTGCTGCGGGTACCAGCCCCAGGTTTTATAGGCCCGGAAGTTTACGGAGTGGTCGAAGTCGGAGGAGACGCCTACGTGGGAGCTGGCGCAGCTGCTGGCCCCCAGCAGCAGGGAAAGACCCACGGCAGCCATAGCAACCGGACGGGAAAGGAAACGGGATATGCGGTTCATCGGTGGTTGATCAGATAGTGAATAAACAAGAACCCGAAAGGCAGTGGTTGGTTGGCAGCAAGGTGCGAAAAATCCAGCTTTGCGGGGTTGCTGTTTTAACGTTGGGCCTGCGGGCAACGTTCCAGAAGTCGTAGGCTAGCAGCGCATTCGGGCAAAGATATTTTATAGGAAAATTACTTTTGCCCTTGAAATAGCCCTATCTTAACCGACCTAACAACTACTTATGAACAAACGTCTACTTCACCTTTTTGGCCTGGCGGCACTTGCTTCCTGTAGCGCGGCCGGCGAATCGTCTACTTCGGCCCGGGCCAACCGTACTCCGGTGGCCTACAACACCGTCGTGGAGTGCACGCTGTACGACGGTATGAGCAAAACCTCAACCCAGCTCACAACCATCACCTCCGGGATGGAAGTGCAGGTAATGGACACGGTGGATGCCTACTTCGTGAAGGCCCGCGTCACCAAGGGCGGCAAGCCCCTGACCGGCTACATGTACCGCACCTGCTTCCCGCAGCGTTAGACCGTTTCCAAGTCGGCCGCTAGGCCGCACACCACTTTGCAAGACCCCACAACAGAAAGAGCCGCCCCGGAAGGAGCGGCTCTTTTGGCTATGGCCTATGCCCGATTAGTACGACGGGCCTTTGTCGGTAGCAACCAGCTTTTCTTCCTGGTCGGCGTATTCCTCCAGCGGGGTGCAGGAGCAGATCAGGTTCCGGTCGCCGTAGGCCGAGTCGATGCGGGATACGGTGGGCCAGAACTTGGCGGCGCGCACGTATTCGAGCGGGTACACAGCCTGCTCGCGCGAGTAGGGGCGGGTCCACTCGTGGGCCAGCACCGTGGCGGCCGTGTGCGGGGCGTGCTTCAGCACGTTGTCCTTGGCGTCGGCCTTCCCCGACTCAACGGCGGCAATTTCCTTCCGGATCGAAATCATGGCGTCGCAGAAGCGGTCCAGCTCCTCCTTGCTTTCCGACTCGGTGGGCTCAATCATGAGCGTGCCGGCTACCGGGAACGACACGGTGGGGGCATGGAAGCCGTAATCCATCAGGCGCTTAGCAATGTCCTCGACCTCAATGCCGGCCTTTTTGAAGTGGCGGCACTCCAGAATCATTTCGTGGGCGCAGCGGCCGTTGGCGCCGGTATAGAGCACGGGGTAGTGCTCCTCGAGGCGGGCCTTGATGTAGTTGGCGTTCAGAATGGCCGTTTCGGTGGCTGCTTTCAACCCTTCGCCGCCCATCATCGAAATGTAGGCGTAGCTGATGGGCAGAATGCTGGCCGAGCCCCAGGGTGCCGACGAAACGGCCCCGGTGGCTTTCTCGTGGCCTACTTCCACCACCACGTGGCCGGGCAGGTAGGGCGCCAGGTCGGCGACTACGCCGATGGGGCCCACGCCGGGTCCGCCGCCGCCGTGGGGGATGCAGAAGGTTTTGTGCAGGTTCAGGTGGCACACGTCGGCGCCGATGGTGGCCGGTGAGGTGAGGCCCACCTGGGCGTTCATGTTGGCGCCATCCATATACACCCGGCCGCCGTGCTGGTGAATCGTGGCGCAGATGTCGATGATGGTTTCCTCGTACACGCCGTGGGTGCTGGGGTAGGTTACCATCAGGCACGAGAGGTTGTCGGCGTGCTGGGCGGCTTTGGCCTTGAGGTCCTCCACGTCGATGTTGCCATCCTCGGTGCTTTTCACCACCACGACCTGCATGCCGGCCATGACGGCCGAGGCGGGGTTGGTGCCGTGGGCCGAAGCCGGAATCAGGGCAATGTTGCGGTGACCCTGGCCGTTGCCTTCGTGGTAGGCCCGGATAACGAGCAGACCGGCATATTCACCTTGAGCACCCGAGTTGGGCTGCAGGCTGACGGCGGCAAAGCGCGTCACCTCGCAGAGCCAGGCTTCCAGGTCCTCGAAAATCTGCTGGTAGCCCTGGGCCTGCTCGCGCGGGGCGAAGGGGTGGAGGCCACCGATTTCGGGCCAGGTCACCGGAATCATTTCGGCGGTGGCGTTGAGCTTCATCGTGCACGAGCCCAGCGGAATCATGGAGTGAGCCAGGCTCAAATCCTTGTTTTCCAGCTGCTTCATGTAGCGCAGCATCTCGTGCTCGGAGTGGTGCGTGTTGAAGATGGGGTGGGTCAGATACTCCGAGGTGCGCACGAAATTCTTCGGCCAGGTCAGCTCGACTTCTTCGGGGATTTCCACGGCCTCAGCGGCCGACTTACCCAGTACTTTGGCAAACACGGCCACGATGAAGGCCACGTCGGCCGCTTCGGTGTTCTGGTGCAGGGAAATGCCCACGTTCGACTCGCCGAAGTAGCGGAAATTGATGCCGGCGGCTTCGGCTTCGCGCTTTACCGCCTGCTGCAGCTCGGCGCTTTCCAGCTGGATGTTGAGCGTGTCGAAGTAAAACTCGTTGACTTGCTCCAGGCCCAAAGCTTTCAACTCCTTTTCCAGCAGCTGGGTCAGGGCGTGGATGTTGGTGGCAAACTGGCGGATGCGCTGCGGACCGTGGTACACGGCGTACATACCGGCCAGCACTGACAGTAGCACCTGGGCGGTGCAGATGTTGGAGGTGGCTTTTTCGCGGCGGATGTGCTGCTCGCGCGTCTGCAGGGCCATGCGGTAGGCCTTGTTGCCGGCTGCGTCGATGCTCTGGCCGATGATGCGGCCGGGAATGACGCGCTTGAAGGCGTCTTTGGTAGCTAGGAAACCGGCGTGGGGGCCGCCGTAGCCCATCGGTACGCCGAAGCGCTGGGAGTTGCCCACGCAGGCGTCGGCGCCCAGCTCGCCGGGGGGCGTGAGCAGCGTGAGGGACAGCAAGTCGGCGGCGACGGTCACGAAGATGCCGTGGTCGTGGGCCTTGCTGATGAAGTCTTTATAGTCGAAAATCTGGCCGTCGGCGGCGGGGTATTGGAGCAGCGCCCCGAACAGCGAGTCGTCCGACAAATCAACCGAGCGGTGGTCGCCGACGACCAGTTCGATGCCGAGCGGGGTGGCGCGGGTGCGCACCAGGTCGATGGTTTGGGGCAGCACCAGGTCCGAGACGAAGTAGCGGGTGGCGCTTTTCTTCTTGGTCTGGCTGTGGAACATGTGCATGGTCTCGGCGGCGGCGGTGCCTTCGTCGAGCAGGCTGGCGTTGGCAATTTCGAGGCCGGTGAGGTCAATTACCATGGTCTGGTAGTTGATCAGGGCTTCGAGGCGGCCCTGGGCAATTTCGGCCTGGTAGGGCGTGTAGGCCGTGTACCAGCCCGGATTTTCCAGGATGTTGCGCTGAATGACGCCGGGCAGCTGGGTGTCGTGGTAGCCCAGGCCGATGTAGTTCTTATAGATCTTATTCTTCGCGGCAATGCCCTTGAATTTCGCTAAAAAAGCCCGCTCCGTGAGGGCAGCGGGCAGGTTCAACTCGCGCTTGAGCCGGATGGCGGCGGGCACTGTTTCGTCGATGAGCTGCTCGACCGAGTCTACCCCGATGGTGCGGAGCATAGCGGCCACTGCCTCAGCATCCGGACCGTTATGGCGGTCCACAAATACGTCGGCGGGCTTGGTTTTGAGAATCATAGAAAAAGGCTAGAAATGGCGGGGAAATGCCCGGTGGGAGGGTGGGGCTCACAAAGGTAAGACGAAAAGGCGAGGCCGCCTTACGGCAAAAGGGCTAGTTTTACCCAAATTCCATCCTACCCAAGTTGCTACCACCCAACCCCAAACCCATGCGAAAAGTTACCCTTGGCATTATCTGCGAAGGCAAGAATCCGCCGGACAAACGCGTGCCCCTGACGCCCAAAAAGTGCGTGGAGGCCCAGGCTACCTTTCCCGGCCTCACCGTCGTGGTGCAGGAAAGCCCCGTGCGCAGCTACTCCGACCAGGAATACCGCGACCTGGGCATCGAGGTCAGCCCCGACATGAGCCCCTGCGACCTGCTGCTGGGCGTGAAGGAAGTGCCCGTGGCCCAGCTGATTCCGAACAAAACGTACATGTTCTTCTCGCACACGGTGAAAAAGCAGCCCGCTAATCGGGAACTGCTGCGCGCCATTCTGCAGAAGAACATTACCCTGATTGACTACGAAATGCTCACCAACGAAAACGGGGAGCGAATCGTAGCTTTCGGGCGCTACGCCGGCATCGTGGGGGCCTACAACGGGCTGCTGACCTACGGCCGCAAGCACGACCTCTACCGCCTCAAGCCCGCCTACCAGTGCGTGGACATGGACGACATGCAGGAAGAGTTTTTCAAGGTCAAGCAGCTGCCGCCCATCAAGATTGCCGTAACCGGCTCGGGCCGCGTGGCCCAGGGCGCCCTGGAGGTGCTCGACCGGATGGGCATCCGCAAGGTGAGCGTCTACGACTACCTCTACCTGGACTTTGCCGAGCCCGTGTACGCCCAACTGCGCAGCTCCGACTACAATGCCCGCATCGACGGCCGGGTGTGGGATACGCCCGACTTTCACCGCAACCCCCAACTCTACAAAAGCACGTTCGACAAGTTTCTGCCCGTCACCGACCTGCTCATTGCCTGCGCCTACTGGCACCCCACGGCGCCCAAGCTGTTCACGGAGGAAGACACCCGCCAGCCCAGCTTCCGCATCAATACCATTGCCGACGTGACCTGCGACGTGAACGGCTCGATTCCGTGTACCAAGCGCAGCAGCAGCATCCAGAACCCGCTGTTCGACTACAACCCCCAGACCGGGGAGCTGGAGGAACCCTGTTCCCGCCCCGGCAACATCACCATGATGGCCGTGGACAACCTGCCCTGCGAGCTGCCCCGCAACGCCAGCCGGGACTTCGGCCGCCAGCTGCTCGACAACGTGTTTCCCCACCTGCTCGCCGACGACGCCGACCAGGTAATCGAGCGGGCTACCATTGCCCGCAACGGCCAGCTTACCGAGCGGTACCAGTACCTGAGCGACTATGTGAAATAGTGATTTAGCGACTTAGTGAGTTTATGTTCTGCTTGCGCCACTTGCGCGGTTTGAACAGCAAACTCACTAAGTCGCTAAATCACTAAATCACTAAGTCACTATTTCACATTCAGCACCGGGTATTTGGCTTGTACCAGCATGTACAGACCATAAGCCAGTAGGCCCAGGGCGACGATGCCCAGCACGGCCGGACCCATCGAGGCCAGCAGATCAAAGGCTTCGTCGGTGCTGCCCACGGCGCCGGCCCGCGACTGGCGGCCGGCCTGCACGAAGAAGTAGCCGATAATGGCCATCACCACGCCCCGTGCCGTGTAGCCCAGCTGCCCCATGCGGTATACGGTGTTTTGCTGTCCGCCAGGAATATCCGCGCTTTGCACGTGCTTGTGAAACGAGCCGGAATACGCTTTGTAGATCTGGTAAATGCCGCCCCCAATGATGCCTACACCGACCAGCAGAATAATCCAGTCGCCGCCGGGCCAGTCGAGCACGCGGGCCGTGAGGGTTTGCTGGGTGTTGCCGCCGGCGCTGGCCGAGCCGTTCAGGGCCAATTTGGCCGCATACCACGCCAGGCTGGCGTAAAACAAGCCGCTGGCCGCAATGCCCACGCGCCGGCCCAGCCCTTTGGCATCCGAGCCTTTGCCCTCCGTATCGACCACCGCCTGAGTGAAGCGCCACACAATGTAGCCCAGCAGCCCGAAGGCAATAAGGCCGAGCAGAAATGGTCCGCCGGGCAGGCCTTGCAGGGTTTGCACGGCCTGTTTTTTGTCGGCGGTCTGGCCGCCTTGCTGGCCGGTAGCGGCCAGCAGCGCCAGCACCCCCATGAGCATGTACACCGCACCCTTGGCCGCGAAGCCAAAGCGCGCCAGGGTCCGGATGCCCTGGGAAGGGGAAGCAGAAGGAAGTGCGGAAGAAATGGAAGCCATGATTGCGGGGCGTAGAGGTTGACTTGCGCATACGCAGCCCACCCCGGTTTGGGTGCAAGCTCAGCCCTTAGCCGTGGCGCCCCAGCATGCCGCTGGGATGAAACACACTGGCCCCGTGGCGGAGCAAAGCCTGGTTTTCCGGAATATCCAGCGTCAGGATGGGCTTGCGCTGCGCCACAATGGTGTGCAGCAGGCGGGCCAGCACCCCATTGGGCGCGGCATAGGGAATAAAGAACTGGTCGGCCAGCTCGGCAATGAGCAGGTTGCGGATATCGGCCGTTTCCGGCGTCACGGTTTTCACGTCGGCCTCGAACGGCGTGATGAACAGCAGGCGCCCGGCCTCGATTTCCGGGCCGTATTCCATTCGCACGTTGGGCTGAATGCCCCGGCCCAACACGTAGATAATCGGCTGCTCCTGCCCCTGCAACAGATAGCGAAACACCGTTTGCTCCAGCATCGAGTGGAAGCCCGACAGCACGCACTGCTTCTGGGCCCGCTGCTCAAGCGCCCACCGATACGTCGGCTGCTCCACGCTGGCCGGGTATTGGCGCGAGCAGAAAAAAGCCGTCTTGGGTAAATCGAGCAGGTGGGTGTTGCCCAAGCAGCACAGTTCTTCGGGGGCAATGACCATGGGTGAGCAGCAAGTCCAGCTAATATGTAGCGGGTTTGTCCTGTTATTAATTGCTAAAATACTATATATAATGAACATCCGCCAACACAAAAGCCCCGTCGGCAACGAATTTCGTTACCGGCGGGGCTTATCAGGTGCGGGCAAATTGCCTACAGGTTGCGGTGAAACCAGTTTTTGATGTCCTCAATGGCATGACCGGTTTTCTGCTGCAAGCGGCCAAACCATTCGTCCTGCTGACCTTCCTGGTAGTCCAGGTCGTCGTCGGTGAGGTCGCCCCACTGCTGCTTGGCTTTGCCCTTGATTTCGTTCCAGTTGCCGCGGGCCCGCAGTTCGGTTTTGTCGTCGATGTTATTGTTGTTTAAGTCCATGGTTGGGGTGTGGTTAGGTGGGAAAGAAATGTATGTCCTCATACGCAAGCTCCACGGCTGAGTTAGCCCAAAAGCCAATTTCTTATTCCATACCTGCTATTGCAGCGCCGGAGGCGGACCGCTACCAGTGGGTAGAAGCCGAAACCAGCACCGCCGCCACCACCAGCCAAGTGCCCACGCCCGCGCCAAAACCCGCCGCCGCCTTACCGAGCTTCTGGCGCTTGGCCTGCTGCTGGTAGGCCCGCACGTACTCCGGATTTTTGAGCAGGGCCACATCCGACGCAATAATGTTGTTGGTGCTGGGCGCGCTGGCGGCAAGTACGCCTCCCGTTATCAACCCGATGGGTGGGTAGGCAATCGTGGTTCCGTACGTGCCCCAGAAGGCCCCGGGAGCCATAAAATTCCGGCGCGCGTCCTGCATGCCCCGCTGGCGGGCTTCCACCGCCGTAAGCCCGGGCTTCACCAGCGGCACGTGCTGAATCAGCTCTTTGGCGCCATTAGCGTAGCGAATCATGAATACCTGGGCCGAGGCCACCCGCAGCGTATCGGTCGTGGCCGTGTCCTGAGGTAGGTAGATGATGTTGTCGGGGCGAATGGTCAGCACGCGGGCTTTCTGCTCCCGGGCGTCCATGCGCAGAATAACGTCGTGCTGGGCCTGGGCAACCTTGGTCAGCAGGCTCAGCAGCAACAGGCAAAAAAGGCGCATCCGACGCGGAGTAAAGTAGTTCGGTATCATCGGGTAAGATAGCAGTTAGTTGCGGCGGGAGTTGAAGCCGAAGAGCAGGCTGAAACGCGCCCCGCCGTTGCCGGGCACCACGGCGAAGTTGACCGGGAAATTGATGCCGTTGGAGCGGAAGCTGGTGCCCACGGCCAGCGCGACACTGGCACTCAGGGGCGTCAAATTGGGCCCCAGGCCAAATTCCAGCCCCTTGGGGCCCCGAATGCCGATCAGGGCATTCAGGCTGGGCAGAAACTTGTTTTGCTCCAGCCCCGCAATCAGGGGCACGATTTCCAGCAGGCCCGCCGTGCCGTTGGGCAGGCGGAACAGCCGGGTTTCAAACTGCCAGCCAAACTGCGTCAGAAAGGGCTTGATGTTGTATTCCGTATCGGCCTTGTCGGCCATGCCGCCGGTGAGCAGCGTGATGCCTAAGCGCGGACCGCCCAGATGAACCTCGTCGAACGCCGGGGCCTCGTCGCCGGGCACCACGGGGCCGGGGGCCACTTTCGCTGACAGCGGTGTTGGGCCGCCCGCCGGGGTGCCAAACACTTCCTTGGTGCCGTTGGCGTACCGAATCATGAAGACGTCGGTTTTGCGCACGATAATCAGGGGGCCTTCCTGGTAGTCGAAGCGCTTGTAGTGCACTTCCGTCGGCGTTATCTGCAGGACTTTCACCTGGATTTCTTCCCCGTTCTGCTTGGTCAGCAGGTCCTGGGCCTGGCCCGCCGTAGCCAGCAGGCAGCCGAGCAGTAGTAGTAGGAGTCGCAACATGGGTGTGAGGAGAGGATGGTGAAACGTTATGCTGGAAAGATGCAGGCTTTCCGGCGCTACCTAGTCGCCAACTTCCTGTCTTTTAAGACTTTTATATAACATGATATTCGCTTGTAAAGAATTGGTATATAGAATGTTTGCTGAACGGTATTCAGACTTTAGGGAATTGTTTGCATCTTCGGCGTAGCTCATGGACGACCTACGCACCACTCTCGCCACTTTCTCCGCGGAAGACCGCAAGGACTTCGGCCGCTTTATCCAGCGCCAGCGCAAAAAACAGAAGGGCCGCATGGATTCGCGGCTCTATGAGCTGCTGCTGCACCAGAAGGAGTACAGCACCGACGAGCTGGTGGCCCGCCTTTACCCCGAAGAGCCCAACACGGTGGCCTACTACGCCCTGCGCAAGCGGCTCATGCGCCACGTCACCGACTTTCTGCTGCTGCGCCAGCGCCAGCAAGACCCCACGGCGGCGTCGTCGGTGCGCGGGCAGCTCACGCTGGCCCAGTACCTGTTCGAGGCCGGGGTGCCGCGCATGGCCTGGCTCACGCTGCGCAAAGCCGAAAAGCTGGCCCTGACCAACGAGCAGTACGAGCTGCTCAACACCATCTACAACCTGCAGATTGCCCAGGCTGACAGCGAGTATGCCGACGACCTGAACGACATCATCCGCCGCCGCAACCTCAACAAAAAGGCCGCCGACGAGGAGGAGCGTGCCGGCATTGCCCACAGCCTGATCCGGCAGCGGCTGCGCGAGGCCCGGGTGCGGGGCCGCGCCGGCGAGGCCTTCGACGGCATCATGCACGAGGTGCTGCGCGAATACGACCTGCAGGAAGCCTTTGCCCGCCGTCCGTCGTTGCTCTACCGCCTCATGGCCATTGCCCGCAGCGCCATGCTGGCCCGCCGCGACTTTGCCTCGTTCACGCCGTTCGTTATCCGGTGCTACCGCCTCATGGAGAAGCGCCACGGCTTTGCCCAAGCCCACCGCTACTACCAGCTCAGCCTGCTCTACATGATTGCGCACGGCCTCTACCGCACGCGCCGCTTCACCGAGTCCATCGAGTATCTGGAGCAGTTGCGAGTGGCTTTGTACACCGGGCCGCGGGGGCACTACGCCGACTTCGTGCCCAAGTACACGTTTTTGCTGGCGGCCAACTACGCCTTTCTGCGCCGCAACACTGAGAGTATTCAGCTACTGGAAGAGGTGCTCAAAGGCCGCGACGTGGTGCTCAATCCGCGCGACCAGCTCACGGCCCGCCTGGGGCTGGGTTTCCACTACTTTGCCGAGGGCAAGTTCAGTAAAACCAACCAGGTGCTCATCGGCATCGGGCGCTCCGATCGGTGGTGCGAGCAGCAGATGGGCCTGGAGTGGGTGTTCAACAAAAGCCTGGGCGAAATGCTGGTGCAGCTGGAGATGGGCAACCCCGACCTGGCCCTGAACCGCCTGCGCGCCATCGAGCGGATCCTGCGCGAGCGGCTCGGCGACGAGGGCGGCGACTACCACTACGTGCTCAACTACCTGGCCCTGGTGCGGGAAATTATTGACGATCCGGCCGCGCCCACCAAGCCCGGCTTCGTGCAGCGGATGGAAGCTCTGCCGGCCTTTCTGCCCCTGGAGCGCGAAGACCTGCACGCCATGAGCTTCTACGCCTGGCTGAAGGCCCGCACCGTGGCCCGCCCCTACTACGACGTGCTGCTGGAGCTGTCGGCTTCGGCCCCAGCTTAGCCGCCCGGCCCGAAAAAGCAGCGGGCCCCTGCTGTGGTAGCAGGGGCCCGCCGGGGTAAGCGCGTCAGTTGACGGACGACTACTTGTTGGTTTCTTCCACCAGCTTGTCGGCTTCCTTGTTTACGACAACGGCCGTGTCGCCTTTCTCGGGAGCCATGTCGGCTTTCACGTCGGCGGCAGCTTCGGAAGTAGCGGCAGCGGCGTTGTCTACGGCGTTTTCGGTGTTGTTGGCAGCGTCGGTAGCAGCGCTTTCGGCGGTAGCCTCAGCGTTTTCCTGGGTCTTTTCCGAGCAGGAAGAAACGGCGAACATGGCGAAAGCAGCGGCAACGAACAGGGTTTTGAAAGGCGTTTTCATGGCTAAAAGGAAATGAGTTAGATATTTAAGTCGGCCTTGATACGCGACCCCGGAAAAAGTAACCCAACGGCCGCCCAAAAAATGGCCAAAAACTTGCGCCGGGCTTGGTTCGTAGCGTAGTCATCATCCCCCTTAATTTCCTGCTCTTGCTTCGTTTTCGCTTCCTGCTTCCGGTGCTTGCCGCCGGCTTCGTGCTGCTTTCTACCTCACCGACGCGGGCGCAAAGCCAAGCGCAAAACGACGGCTTTCAGCGGCAGGATGGCACGATGTACGTGATTCGCAACGGCGCAAAGCGGCCCATGACCCAGGACGTGCACCTGCCCAACGGCCGCGTCGTCACCCGCGACGGGTTCGTCATCACCCGCGACGGTACCCGCACCGAGCTGGCCGAGGGCAAAGGCTGCGACCTGAGCGGCAGCGTGGTAGCCGTGGCCCCGGGGCCCAACGGGCAGCTGCGGCTAGCTGCGGCCTCGCGCACCCAAACCGCTGCCGCCAGCACGGCCGTTGGCACGGCGTATCTGCGGCAGCTATTCGCCGGCCCGGGCAAGCACAAAGGCTGGGGCCGCTTCAAAAAGGGCAAGCACGGCAAGGGCAAGGGCAAAAAGCACGACGACTAAGCAGCCCCTAATCAATGGCCTTTCCATCCTTATCGATGTAAAACGTGCGGCCGTCCTGCGTCACCTTCGCCTTGCCCTCGGCAAAGTCGCTGGCCTGGGTGTAGCGGCCGAAGGGCTTGGTGTCGGGCTCGGTGCTGGTCAGGTAGTCTTCGTCAATGAAGGTGTAGCCGTCGGCTAGCCGCACGCGGGCCAGTCCGTCGTGGAAGGAATAGGCTTCTCGGAACAGCTTGGGCGTGTCGGCCGGTGCTTCAGGACCGGTAATATAAAACCAGCCCCGGTAGTCGAGCACGGCGGCGTGGCCTTCGGCGAAGTCCAGCGCGTTGTAGTAGTACTGGCTAAACTCCTGGCCATCTTCGTCGATAAAGGTATACGCGTCGCCAATCCGGACGCGGGCGTAGCCGCCACGGTAGGGGTTCAGGGCGTCGTAGGTAGGCGGCAGGGTTTCCTTGCCATCCTCGTCAACAAAGCCGAAAGCGCCTGCCTGCTCCACCACGGCTTGGTCGTCGTGGAAGTCGCCGATGGAGCTGTAGCGGGCGGGCAGCAGCGTGTCGCCGTTGGCGGCCAGCAGGCCCCATTGCCCTTTTTCCTGAAAGCGCGTCGGGGGCCCCGAGGCCAACGACCGGATGCCACTGGCCACCAGCACCAATGCCACCACGCCCGTGCCCAGGGCCGCCAGCCGGGGCAAGCGGCGGCGCCAGGCCCGCAGCTGCCGAAAAGCCGGCTTCAGCTGCGCGTAGCTCGCCCGAGCGGCAGTCGTAGCCGCGCCGGTGCCCGTAGCAGCCGGGGCCGGGGCCGCAGCGGTAGCAGCCGGGGTGGCCGTTTGCAGGTGCTGCATCAGCTGCTCCAGCTGCTGAATCTTGGCGTCTAGCTCCCGGTTGCGGGCTTCCGACTCGGCCCGGGAAGCTTGAATAGCAGCGTCGAGAGCCGCTTTTTCCTGGCTTTCCAGCGTCAGCCGCTCTTGCAAAGCCGCGGCTTCGGGAGCTACGGCCGGGGCTTCGGCCAGCTGCTGCCGTAGCTGGGCAATGCTGTTCTCGCGCTCGGCTTCCCGGGCTTCCATGGCGCGCAGCTGGGCCGCCAGCTCTTGCTGCATGGTGGCACGCATGTGCTCCAGCTCCCGTTTTTCCTGGTCGCGGGCGGCCAGCGCCGTTTCGGCGTAGCCGTAGGGCACGTTGTCGAGGTCGTCCACGTCTTCGGCCCCGAGCCAGCGCCAGAGCTGGGCCGCCTTCTGCTGCCAGAAGCTGCTGGTTGGTGGAGCTTCTTCCGCTTCCTCCGGCGCTGGCATCTCGGTTGGCGGAGCCGCCGGCGCCTCGGTAGGGGAGACGGTCGGGGCCAGCTCGGCCGCCAGCTGCTCCAGGTCGGCGGCCGTCAGGTCAATTTCGGGCGTTGCCAGCTGGGCCAGGCGCTTGGTAAAGCGGCCGGGGTCGGCCAGGAGCTGGAAGTTGTTGGCGGCGGGCACCGCACTCATGCGCTCCTCAACCTCGGGCCCAAACACGACCGGCTCGCCAAACAGCAGCAGCCCGCTAATGAAATTCAGGTTGGCGTGGTCGGCGGTGATGTGCGGCGTTAATAGCTGCGCCAGGGCCGCTTTTTGCTGCACAAACTGCTGAAAGGGGTTGTCGGCGCCGGCTGCGCCGGTCAGCGGGGCTCCATCGAGCTGCCAGGCGGCGTAGGCAAAGTCGCGGATGGCGAGGCGGCCGCCCCGGGGCTCGAGCAGCAGAATGGTAATCAGGTGGGGACGCAGCACTACGGCATCCAGCACATCGTCTTCGCCCACGGGCCAGTTGCCCAGCAGCAGGGTTGGCAGGCCGTGTGGCTCAGCCGCCAGGGCGGCCCGAACGGCGTCGAACTGCTCGCGGCGGGCCTGGTTGGGAAAGGGAGAAAGAACGGAAACGTGCAGCATAAGGTGAGAAAGCAGCCCGGGAAGCCGGGTAAAGAGCCTGGGCGGGTTGTACGAGTCCGGTTCAGGCTTGGTGACTTAACTTTTCGGGAAAGAAGGCAGTATAGCAGAATAACTTCTTTCGATTTTTTTTCGCTCTACCTCCATGGACTCCACTGCGCCTACGCCCCAGAATACTCCCACGCCCTCCATTCCGTTGGCCGTAACCGATCAGCAGAACTCGGCCCTGCTCGATGATACGTTGGCCCTGCTCAACAACGGGGTGCCCGAGAAAGCCGACCAGCGCGGCCTGGGCGAAATTGAGCGGTGGGAACAGGTGCTGCGCGCTTCCGAACGCCCGGGTCTGGCCAAAATCATTCAGGAGCTGGCCACGCTCAATCAGCAGCTCAGCACCCCCGACACCGCCGCCCACGACCTTGCCGAAACCCTGGCCACGCTCGGGGCCGAAACCGTAAAGGTAGCCGATGAATCTTCCGACGACTACAGCGGCCCGCTCACGCAGCTGGGCAAGCTGCTCATCAAAATGGGTTCTTCGCTTTCCCGCTAGTTCCGGATTGCTCCCCAACCAAAAGCCTCCGCCAAACACTGGCGGAGGCTTTTGGTTGTTAGGCGCACCCCAAAGCAGTGGCCGGTACATGCCGCGTACTACGGCGGGCTGCCGTACTTTTGCGTTTTCATTCCATCGTGCCGCTCATGCCCGCTACCACTCCCGACCTTACGCTCTACGACCCGTTCACGGGCATGCGCTTCGCCCAGCATTGCTTTCTGTGCGGCACGCCCACGGCCCCGTCCGATTCGGTGCTGGTGTTCGACCAGTGGCTGCTGGAGCGCTACCAGTTGGCTGAGCTGCAGATTAAGCTGCTCGACCAGAGCGTGTTGGCATATCACGAGCTGCGCATGCCCTGCTGCGCCGAGTGCCGGCAGCAGCACGTGGCGCCGCTGGAGCAGACGGTAGCCGCGGCCGTGCAGGCTGGCCCCGCCGCGCTGCGCAGCCTCGATGAGAAAACGCTGTTTCTGTGGCTGGGCAAGATGTTCTACGGCGTGATGCTGCTCGAAATCCTGAACGAGCTGGACCCGCTGGTAAAGCCGCTGTATCCGCTGGCCGAAAACACCCAGCTGCTGCGCAAGCTGCAGTGCTTTTTTCAGGTGTTCCAGGCCCTGCGCGTACCCATCGTGTACGAGGACTTCACGCCGGCTTCCATCTTTATCCTGGAAACTGCCCCGCTCGAAGACACAATTCCCTTCGAGTACGACGACGACCTGAGCACCATGACGTTCAGCATCAAGCTGGATGAAACCGTGCTGGTCAGCTGCCTGATCGACAACGGCTTGCTGCGGCAGGCCATGGGCCGCGTGTACCGCGACGCGCAACGGCCGCTGCACCCAGTGCAGGTCGCCGAGTTTAAGGCCCGGGTGTATTACGGCGCGTACCTATTGAACGTGGTGCCCGATTACTTCCCGCGCCCCACCCAGCCCGGCGACACGGAGCTGGTGTTCGACACGCTGATTGACGACGTGACCCGCGAGATTTTCAACCCCTGGGAAAACTCGGCCTACGGCACGTCGTTGCAGGAAATGTGGAAACGGTGGCAGATTCCCTACACCGAAATCATGCGCGACCCCCGGCAGCCGCTCAGCTACCTGTACGATGCGGACGGAGAACCCCGCACGCTGGAGCGCTGGGAAGAGGCCGCCGGCTAATGCGCCGGTCTTTCAAGAAGTACTAAAAACTGCGGAATAGTGCTGCTGGGGCGTGGTGGCAGGCAGCAAATGGAATGAGATACTCAGCTGGCTTGCCACTGGGGCTCCACCTTGCTGATTTTCACGTTTTTCCACATCTCATCGAGGTGTTCCCGCTTGGCCGCCAGAATATCCATGCAGTGACGGTGCCGACGGTTCATCGTGTCGTGGATGATGTATACGCCGTCGAGCTTGGGAGAAATACCGGAAACCCGCACAGAGTCGCCGTAATCAAAGTCGCCGCCCCACTTCTTGAGCAGGTCGCGGGAAAGGGCCATCCACCGGTCTTTGCTGGAATGGTTGCGCCGGATCCGGGAATTATCGGCAGTAATAAAGGGTTCGGAGTCGGTCTGGCGAGGATCAGGCTCGTAAATCGTGGCCGTAACCGTGTAAATCGGCAGGCGGCGGGGCAGGCGCGCCACCACGGGCGGGGCCGAAATAAAGGCTACCGTGCGGGGACTCAAATGAGCGACGGTAGAAGGAAGAGCTGCGGAGAAAATGGGCCGCGGGGGAAAGAGGAGGGTCAGTAGGACTAAAGCAATAGACATGACAGTTAGGTTCGTGGACTCTTCTTCAGACCCGAAGAGTATGGGTTGCCTTTATGTAAGGCGGGCAAGAAGGGGTTAACTCGCTCGGACCTGAAAAGGTTCTTGAAGCGGGGAAGTAGTCGGTAGAATAACATAGATATATAGACAAAATTAATAAAATATATTGCTAAAACAATAAAAAATCTTGTCATGGACTGCTGACTTGGCAAAGTGCCTGGGGAAAAGGCAGCGGGTGGGTCAACCCGGCGGGAATGAAGTCGTAAAGAAACGGCTGGGCTTCAGCCCGGTCCAACCTTTCTACCTCTTCCAAAACCCCTGCTATGCTTTCAGTGTCTGACTCTTCCCACCGGCTGGTTGCGCTGGGTCTGGGAGTTGCCATCGCGGCGGCTGTCACCAGTTGCTCGTCGCCGGACCAGCCCGCCGGTACTACGGCCGGTGGCCCCGCTTCAGCCGATTCGGCCGCAACCCGTGAGCCGGCCGCGCCCGCCAATTCGCCCCTGCAAGTGGTAGCCCAGTTCCGCGAACCGCAGATTGTGGGCGTTGCCGTGCTGCCCGACGGCCGCATGTTCGGCGACTTTCCCCGTTGGGACAACAACCCCGTAGCGCCCATAGCCGAAATCGGCCCGGATGACTCCGTGAAACCCTACCCCGATGCCAGTTGGTGCATGTGGAACGAAACGACCCGCAACGAGCCCCAGAAACACTGGATCTGCCCGCAGAGCGTGTACGCCGACAAAGCCGGCATGCTCTGGGTAGTCGACCCGGCCTCTCCCGGCCTGCAGGGCACGGTGCCCGGCGGCCCCAAGCTGGTCAAGATTGACCCCAAGACCAACAAGGTGGTGCAAAACATCAGCATCCCCGAAAGCGTGGCTTCGCGCAAGTCCTACCTCAACGACGTGCGCATCGACACCCAGAACAACTACGCCTACCTCACCGAGTCGGGCGTGGGCAGCCTGGTGGTCGTCGATCTGAAGTCGGGTAAGGCGCGCAAGCTGCTGGCCATGCACGCTTCCATGATGGGCGACACCACGCTCAACATTAAAGCCGATGGCCACGAAATGATTGACCCAACCGGCAAGCGGGCCCGCATTAATGCCGACGGCATTGCCCTGAGCCAGGATTTGCAGTACCTCTACTGGAAGCCGCTGACCAGCTACAAGCTCTACCGCATTAAAACCGAAGCCCTGCGCAACCCGGCGCTGACCGATGCCCAGCTAGCCCAGCAGATTGAGGACCTGGGCCAGGTGCCGGCCTGCGACGGAATGGAAATCGACGCGACTAACAACCTCTATTTGACCGCCTTTGAGGACAACTCCATCAAGCGCCGCACGCCGGCCGGCAAGATCGAGACCGTAGTGCAGGACCCGCGCCTGGAGTGGCCCGATACGTTTGCCTTCACCGCCGATGGGACGATGTACGTGACAACCTCGGCTATTCACAAAACGCCGACTTGGAACAAGGGCGTGGGCCAGCAGGACCAGCCCTACCGGATTTTCAAGATGGCCTTGCCTAAATAATAACCGACTGAGGCGCAAAGCTTTCCGGACGACCCGAAAAGCTTTGCGCTTTATTTTGGATAGATTGTCCGGCACCAATATCCTGGATGAATGGTTGCGGAAAATAAGCTTGTGAAATACAGGCATATTTGTGTAATCGAATTCAGGTTTTTGCCTTACTGTGAAGCGTAATACATTTACGCCACATCACTTAGCTCCTACCCGCATGGACGCTTACTCTTACATCGCCAACGCCCATGGCGACTACATCGACCAGCTTTACAAAGCGTATCAAGCCGACCCTGAGTCGGTAGACTTTGGCTGGCGCAAATTCTTCGAAGGCTTCGACTTCTCCCAGCAGTATCCGGCTGAGGGTGAAGCGCAGGTGGTTGGCTCCGGCGTACTGAGTACCTCGGCCTCCACGGATGGTGCCGGCCAGATCCGGGCCGTCGACACCATCTCGGCCGACAAGGAAACCCAGGTCAGCAACCTGATCCACGCCTACCGCAGCCGCGGCCACCTGCGCGCCAAAACCAACCCGGTGCGGGAGCGCAAAGACCGCAAAGCCCGCCTCGACATTGCCGACTTCGGCCTCGGCGAAGCCGACCTGGACACGACGTTCAAGACCGGTGAAGTGCTGGGCCTGGGCGCCGGGGCCAAGCTGCGCGACATTATTGCCGCCCTGGAGAAAATCTATACCCGCAGCATCGGCTTCGAGTATATGTACATCCGCGACCCGCAGATTCTGGACTGGTTCCGGGCCAAGGTCGAGAAGGACTCGTTGGCCTTCAACCCCGGCGTGGAGTACAAGAAGCGCATCCTGAAGAAGCTCAACGAGGCCGTGGTCTTCGAGAACTTCCTGCATACTAAGTTCCTGGGGCAGAAGCGCTTCTCCCTGGAAGGCGGCGAAACCACCATTCCGGCCCTCGACGCCATTATCAACAAGGCTTCCGAGCTGGGCGTGAACGAGGTCATGATTGGCATGGCCCACCGCGGCCGCCTCAACGTGCTGGCCAACATCATGGGCAAAACCTACGAGCAGATCTTCTCAGAATTCGAGGGGACGGCCGTGCCGGACTTGACCATGGGCGACGGCGACGTGAAGTACCACATGGGCTACTCGTCGGAAGTTGACACTGAAGGGGGCCGCAAGGTGAACCTGAAGCTGGCGCCCAACCCGTCCCACCTCGAAGCGGTGAACCCCGTGGTGGAAGGCTTCGTGCGGGCCAAGATCGAGCACCAGTACGGCGGCGACTACCACCAGATTCTGCCCATCCTCATCCACGGCGACGCGGCTCTGGCCGGGCAGGGCATTGGCTACGAGCTGACGCAGATGTCGCAGCTGGAAGGCTACAAGACCGGCGGCACGATTCACTTCGTGATTAACAACCAGGTAGGTTTCACCACCGACTTCGAGGATGCCCGCTCGTCGATCTACAGCACCGACCTGGCCAAGATTATCGACGCGCCGGTGCTGCACGTGAACGGCGACGACCCCGAGGCCGTGGTGTTTGCCGTGCGCCTGGCCACCGAGTACCGCCAGCAGTTCCACGCCGATATCTTCATTGATATGGTGTGCTACCGCCGCCACGGCCACAACGAGTCGGATGAGCCCAAGTTCACCCAGCCCACGCTCTACAACATCATCAGCAAGCACCAGAATCCGCGCGAAGTGTATAACGCGACGCTGGTGCAGCGCGGCGACGTGGATGCCGAGCTGGCTGCCCAGATGGACAAGGAGTTCCGCGACACCCTGCAGGCCCGCCTGGACATGGTGAAGCAGAAGCCCTTGCCCTACAACTACCAGGCCCTGGAAAACGAGTGGCGCAGCCTGCGCCGCTCCAAGCCCGAGGACTTCGAACAGTCGCCCGAAACCGGCATCAGCGAGGAAATCGTGCAGAAAGTCGGCAAGGCCCTGACCACGCTGCCCGAAGGCTTCCGCCCCCTGAAGCAGATTGAAAAGCTGATGGAGGAGCGCAAAAAGATGTTCTTCGAGACGCGGGTGCTCAACTGGGCCGCCGGCGAATTGCTGGCCTACGGCTCGTTGCTCAGCGAAAAGCACATTGTGCGCGTGAGCGGGCAGGACGTGCAGCGCGGTACTTTCTCGCACCGCCACGCCGTACTGCACGACGCCGAAACCTCGGCGCCTTATAACTCGCTCAACTACATCGGCGAGGGCCAGGAAAAGCTGAGCATCTACAACTCGCTCTTGAGCGAGTACGCGGTGCTGGGCTTCGAATTCGGCTACGCCATGGCCAACCCCACGGCGCTGGTTATCTGGGAAGCCCAGTTCGGCGACTTCGCCAACGGCGCCCAGACCATGATTGACCAGTTCATCGTGTCGTCGGAAAGCAAGTGGCAGCGCATGAACGGCGTGGTGCTGCAGCTGCCCCACGGCTACGAAGGCCAGGGCCCGGAGCACTCCAACGCCCGCCCCGAGCGGTTTTTGCAGCTGGCGGCCGAGAATAACATCATCGTGGCCAACATGACCACGCCGGCCAACTTTTTCCACGCCCTGCGCCGGCAGCTGACCTGGAGCTTCCGCAAGCCCCTGGTGGTGATGTCGCCCAAGTCGATGCTGCGCCACCCGCTGTGCGTGTCGCCGGTGGAGGAATTCACCTCGGGCTCGTTCCGCGAAGTGCTCGGCGACACCTACGCCGACGCCAAGAAGGTGAAGCGCGTGCTGCTGTGCTCGGGCAAAGTCTACTTCGACCTGCTGGAAGAGCAGCGCACCTCGGGCCGCACCGACGTGGCCATCGTGCGTCTGGAGCAGCTGCACCCCTTCCCCAAAAAGCAGCTCGACGCCGAGCTGGCCAAGTACCCCAAGGCCAAGCTCTACTGGGTGCAGGAAGAGCCGGAAAACATGGGCTACTGGAACTACCTGCTGCGCTTCATGCGCCGCGAGCTGGAAGACGTGGTGGCCCGCAAGCCCTCGGCTTCGCCGGCTACCGGCTACAACAAGGTGCACGTCAAGGAGCAGAAAGACCTTGTGGGTCGCGCCTTCGACAAGCCCAAGGAAGCCGTGGCCGACGACAACATCAAAGACACGGTAGAAGTAGCCAAGAAATCTGACTAGCGGTAGCGCAAACCGGCTTTCCTGCTTAGCTTGCGGGAAGCCGGTTTGCCCTGTTCCGTGCGTGGCGCCGTCGTGGTGCCGCGCGGCGCGAAGTCAGTGCTTCGTGCTTTAATTTCACCTGAAACCCTTCTAACTCCCTTCCCATGGGTCTGGAAATTAAAATACCCGCCGTCGGCGAATCCATTACCGAAGTAACCATTGCCAAATGGCTCAAGCAGGACGGCGACACGGTAAAGCGCGACGAAGTCATTGCCGAGCTCGAGTCCGATAAAGCCACGTTTGAGCTGCCCGCCGAAACCGACGGCGTCCTCAAAATCCAGGTGGCCGAGGGCGAAACCATCGGCATCGGCACCACCATTGCCAGCATCGACGGTGCCGGTGGCGCGGCTCCGGCGGCGGCCCCCGCCGCCCAGCCCCAGGCGGCCGCCGCCTCCGCCGCTCCCGCCGCCGACCCTGTAACTCAGGGTGAGCAAAATCCCCAGGCCAGCAACCAGTCGGGCTACGGTGGCTCCCAGGCCGGCTCGGCCGACACGCCAACGGCCGCCGCTCCCTCAGCGGCAGCTCCGGCCGCTGGTGGCGGCGCTACCGTCGAAATGAAGATTCCGGCCGTGGGCGAGTCGATTACGGAAGTAACGGTGGCCAAATGGCTCAAGCCCGACGGAGCCCAGGTGCAGCGCGACGAAGTTATTGCCGAGCTCGAATCGGACAAGGCGACGTTTGAGCTACCCGCTGAAGGCGCCGGCACGTTGCGCCACGCGGTGAAGGAAGGCGAAACCATCGGTATCGGCGCTACTATTGCCCGCATCGAAGGTGGCAGCGGCGCGGCCAGTGCCGCCCCGGCTCCGGCTCCCACTGCTGCGCAGGCTGCTCCGGCCGCCGCGGCTCCGGCTTCGGCCAGCACGGGCAGCTACGCTACCGGCACGCCCTCGCCGGCCGCCGGTAAGATTCTGGGGGAGAAAGGCATTTCGGCCGCCGACGTGCAGGGCTCCGGCCGGGATGGTCGGATCACCAAGGAAGACGCCCTGAACGCCCAGGCTCGTCCGGCCGCGCCGGCGCCGGCTGCCGCCCCGGCCGCTGCTCCGGCCGCCAAGCCTGCTGCCCCCGCGGCGGCTCCGGCTGCTTCCGGCAACCGCAACCAGCGCAAGGAGCGCATGAGCAACCTGCGCAAGACCGTGGCCCGCCGTCTGGTGTCGGTGAAAAATGAAACGGCCATGCTCACCACCTTCAACGAGGTGAACATGCAGCCCATCATGGACCTGCGCAACAAGTTCAAGGACAAGTTCAAGGAGAAAAACGGCGTGGGCCTGGGCTTCATGTCGTTCTTCACCAAAGCCGTGTGCGTGGCCCTGAAAGAGTGGCCCGCCGTGAATGCCCAAATCGACGGGGACAGCATCGTTTACAACGACTTCTGCGACATCAGCATCGCCGTATCGGCCCCCAAGGGTCTGGTCGTGCCCGTGATTCGCAACGCCGAGGAACTCTCCTTCGAGGGCATCGAGAAGGAAGTGGTGCGCCTGGCTGGCCTGGCCCGCGACAACAAGCTGACCATCGAGCAGATGACCGGCGGCACGTTCACCATTACCAACGGCGGCGTCTTCGGCTCGATGATGAGCACCCCGATTATCAACGCGCCGCAGTCGGCCATTCTGGGCATGCACAACATCATCCAGCGCCCCGTGGCCGAAAACGGCCAAGTGGTGATTCGGCCCATGATGTACCTGGCCCTGAGCTACGACCACCGCATCATCGACGGCCGCGAGTCGGTGTCGTTCCTGGTGCGCGTGAAAGAGCTGCTCGAGGACCCGACGCGCCTGCTACTGGGCGTGTAATTGGTAGCAGCTACCACCTTCAAAAAAGGGCGGCCCAGACACTGGAGCCGCCTTTTTTTGTGCTCACTTCGCAGCAACCCGGACAAAATCAGCTAGTTTACACCGCTGTCCCGCTGGCAGCTAATCCGCAGACACGATGGAAAACACGACGAAGATTACCATTCTGGGCAGTGGCAACATTGGAATTTCGCTGGCCAAAGGCCTGGTTAAAGCGGGCATGGCAGCCCCCGAAAGCATAACCCTGACCCGGCGCAACGCCGCCGCCCTGGCCCCGCTGGCCCAGGCCGGCTACCAGACCACGGCCGATAACTTGGCCGCCGTGGCCCAGGCCGACATCGTGGTGCTGGCCGTGCTGCCCCAGCAGCTCAACAAGCTGCTCGACAGCATCAGCAGCGCCATCAGCCCCGAGCGGCACCTGTTCATTTCGGTGATTTCCGGGGTTAGCTGCCAGGATATCCGCGCCCAGGTGGGCGCGCCGGTGCGCGTGGTGCGGGCCATGCCCAACACGGCCATCGGCATCGGGCAGTCGATGACCTGCATAGCCAGTGACCAGGAACTCGACGACGACCTGGCCCTGGTGGAAAAGCTGTTCGACACGGTGGGCATGACGGTGCGTATCAACGAGGAGCTGATGACCTCGGCTACGGCCCTCTGCGCCTGCGGCGTGGCCTTTTTCCTGCGGGCTATCCGGGCCGCTTCCCAGGGCGGCACCGAAATTGGCTTTCACGCCCACGACGCGCTGAAGATGGCGGCCCAGACGGCCAAGGGTGCCGCCGACCTGCTGCTCCAGCTGGCCTCGCACCCCGAGCAGGAAATCGACAAGGTGACTTCGCCTAAGGGCTGCACCATTGCCGGGCTCAACGAAATGGAGCACCACGGCTTCAGCTCCGCCCTGATCAAGGGCATCAAGCTTTCGGCCGACAAAGCCGGCAAGCTGTACAAGGAAGACTGAAGCCGGAAAAAATATTTCCGTCCCAGAATGGGAAATAGCTTAGTTGGTAGCAGTAGTATTGACGAGCCAAAAAATAGAATAGTTATATAAAACGCCGTTTTCTAATTTTGGGAAACGGCGTTTTCATTGTTGGAATGAGTTTTTGATAGGTGTTTGATGCAAAAAAGGATTGTTTTGGTTGAATTGAATTCTATAGCTTTATACAACTGCTCTTATCTAAGAACCACGTTGTTGGGCTATGAAACATCTTCTACAGACGATTAAAAATTTCACCGCGCCTTCCTGCCCCACCTGCCCCCAGGCTACCAAGGGCGCGCTGGGCGCTTGCCACATCGGGCAGTTAGGCCTTTTGTCGGAGAGCAAGACCAGCCAGGTATACAGCAAGGGGCAGGTGATTTACGCCGAGGGTGGGGTCTGCCAGGGTCTGCATTGCCTTTACCAGGGCAAGGTGAAAATCACCAAGGTCGGCGGCGACGGGAAAGAGCAGATTATTCGGTTGGCCAAAGCAGGAGACCTGATCGGTATCTGCGCGCTGTGGGGCGAAACCAACTACCGCACCTCGGCCGTAGCCCTCGACGACTGTAGGGTGTGCCTGTTGCCCCGGCAGGATGTGCTGGCCCTGGTACAAAGCAATACGCAGTTTGCCGGCGCCTTGCTCAAGCACCTGTCGCTGGCCCTGAACTCATCGGACCAACTGGCCCTGAACATGGCCTACAAACCCGTGCGCGAGCGGCTGGCCGATGCGCTGCTGCTACTGCGGCAAACGTATCAGGAACCCGACACCACGGACTTCAGCATGGCTATTTCCCGCGACGACCTGGCTTCCCTGGTCGGGACGGCCAAGGAAACGGCCAGCCGGCTGCTGTCAGAATTCAAGGAAGACGGTATCGTAGCGGCCAAGGGCAGCCACATCACGATTCTGGCCCCGGAAAAGCTGGTCGAAATCAGCATGCAGTACGCGTAACGCCGCAACACGGGCTCAGACCAAGCAGCACCGCCCGGGTTTTTACTCAGGGTGAGTTCAGCTGTGTCGAATAAGTGCAAAAAAGCGGGTAATTGAATAATATGGAGCAGGCTGGAATAATGGCCAGTACAGCCCATAGTGTGCCTGGGAGTGGAATTGTCTACTTGCCAGTAGTAGCTAGTATGCCCTGTTTGCCTGGTTCTGGTAGATAATCTTGATAACTATCATTTGTGAAAATGAGCTAGCTCATTTTTTACCCAGATAAAACTCGTGAAATTTGAAATATCAAACGAGTTTATCAGTAGGATATATGCTGGAATAAGCGCTGTTGGTAGTTTAATCATTTTACGCCGTTTATTCAAAAAAGCTAATTCACTAGCTGCGCATCAGCTCGGGCTTACGGGCTGGTTGTAGGGTTAGCGGCTTCTCCTTAGCTCTATTCATCCGTCGTGGTATTACCAGCCCTGCCACGGGCGTGGCTGGTCATCTACGCTCTTACCGTCAGCATTTCAACGTCTCTTTCTTCCCCTCTTTACAACTCACACAAATGGCTTACTCAGACAATTCTCCCGCCGGTAAAGTAGTGCAAGGCATCATCGCCGACCTGCCGAGCCTGGTGGCGGTGGCGGTAGTAGACGCCGGGTCGGGCATGAGCCTGGCTTCGCACTCCAACTCGCCCTCCCTCAACCCCGACACGGCCGCCGCTTACAATACAGAAGTGGTGAAGCAGAAGCAAAAGGCCATGTCGGCCCTAAAGCTGACCGGGGAGAAAATCGAGGATATCCTGATTTCGCTCAGCAACCAGTTTCACCTGCTCAAGCTGACCGATACCGGGAACAAGTTTATCTACCTCGTCGTGAACTCGCGCGACACCAACCTGGCTATTGCCCGCGAAGTGCTGCGCACCCACGTGGCCACGCTCAACTAGCGCGGCCCTTCCGTGATACACGGGCCCGTTGTGGGTGCCGGGCCGTTGGCTGGGTGCCCGCAACAGGCCTGGCGGGCCTGCGTGCCAGGTTCCGCCCCGATTTACGCCAGGGCCAATGCCGACATGAAGCTTGATTTTTTTAGCCGGCTGCCGTTTGCCAGCGCCAGCGCCGGCGCCACCCACCAGATTATTTCGAGTGCCGCCGGGCCGGAGCGCACCGCCGCCGAGGCCATCCTGCGGCAGCTCCTGGCCGATTTGCCCGAGCTGCTCATCGGCGCGGTAGTGCAGCTAAGCTCGGGGCAGGCGCTGGCCTCGTACGCCACCTCCCGCGACTTCAACCTGGGCAAGGTGTGCGGCTACAACGCGGAGGTAGTCCGGCAAACGCACCAGCTGCTGCAAGCCCTGCAGCTGACCGAGGAGCACATTGAAGACATTCTGATTACGCTGAGCGGGCAGCTGCACTTGCTGCGGCTGTTGCCCGACGGCCAGCGCCTGCTCTACGTGGTGGTAGACTGCCGCGACACGAACCTGGCCCTGGCCCGGGCCGTGATGCGCGCCTGTGTAGAAGGGTAGTGGAGCCGTGGCGCGCCCCAAACGTTTTACTGGTGATGACAGAAGGCGCGTCACCGGCCGGATTTCCTCCTTTCATCCCTCATACCCCCTTACCTATGAAACTGACTGCTTCTCCCTTCGATCCGCAGACCGGTGAGCTGCTACCCGTGTACCGGGATGCTTACCTGCGCGGCGACCTGGCCCACGCCCACACCCGGTCCGTGGATGCCTATCTGAAAACCAACGGCCACAGCGCCGACGACACCCTGCGCCGCTTTTACGAAATGAAGCAGCAGGGCGAGCAGGTGCGCCCCGTGGGCTGGGTCCAACGGCAGTTCGAGCTGATCCGGACCGAGCCCAAGCGGTTCCGACAGCGGGCCGTCGCAATGGTGGTCGGTGGGGCCCTGCTCGGCGGGGCCGTATTTGCCGGCACCATTCTGCCGCACGAGCCCATCGAGGAAACCGTCGTGCTGCTGCCCGCCACCGAAGCCGCCGAGGCATCCAGCGCCCTGCTCACGATGACCGTGCGCGGCCGGATTCTGGACGAGAACGGCAAGCCCCTGGTGGGCGCCACGGTGCTGCAGAAAGGCACGTTCCGGGGTGTGAGCACCAATGCCGACGGCACCTACGCCCTGCGCGTGCCCGTGGGCCAGAGCACCCTCGTGTACGGCTACGGCGGGTATACCAACGACGAAGTACAAATCAACGGCAGCAGCACCCAGAACGTGACGCTGCTGCCCCGCGACAAAGCCGAGCAGAAAGCCCTGAAAAAAGGGCGGCACTGGTGGTCTTTTGTAAGCCGGTAAACTCAGCTATAAGGCTCAGCGGCGAGAATAAGTACGCTTGAAGTGAAAGCAAGAACCTACCGGAAGCACGTCTTGGCCGCCCGGCAAGCGGCAGTGGCGCAGGCGGCGGAGCCTAAGGCCCGCCGGGCCATTGAGGGCCTGGTGCGGGCCTTGCCGGGCTTGCTAGCCGCCGCCGTGGTCCGGACCGACTCGGGCAGTACCCTGGCCCAGCACTCGGCCACCGACCAGCTCAACCCGGCCACCGCGGCAGCTTACAACGCCGAAGTGGTGCGGCAAAAGCAAAAGGCCATGGCCGCCCTGCAGCTAAGCGGGGAAACCATCGACGACATCCTGATTAGCCTGAGCACCCAGCTGCACCTGATCAAGCTTACGGCCGACGGTCGCCAATTCATTTATCTGGTAGCCAATGCCCGGGACACCAACCTGGGTATGGCCCGCGAGGCCCTGCGCCACAGCATGGAGGAACTGGAGTAGCGCAGCTTTCGGGGGTGGCCTTGCCGCTCTTCACTTAAAAAAGAAACCCGTACTGTAGTCCAGTACGGGTTTTTTCTTGGGCTAAACCGGCAGCGTGTGGAGCGCCGCGGTTTGAGAGTGGGGAGAGTGAAGAAAGGAAACCAGAGCAGATTTGCGGAAAGGTTGGGTGGGAAAGGAAAAGCGGGGTGGGGTTAGTCGACGGGCAGCTCGCGGGAGCGGGTCAGGCTGAGGCGGGTGGCCATCTGGCGGGCCAGGTTTTTGGCTTCTTCGGCTTTGGTGCCCGAGAAGCACTCTTCCACGGCCGAGGAAAACAGCTTAACCCAATGCTCGATGTGGGGGCCGCTGGTGGGAAGGGCCAGCTGCTCGGGCAGGGGCTCACCTTCCTGCGTGCCCTGGCCCAGCAGGGTGCTGCTCCAGTAGCGGTATTGGGTGGTGAGGTAGTGGGGCCAGTGAATGCGGGCCGCCGCCCCAAAACGGGCTCCTAACAGCGTGTCGTTGGTGGCTTTAGAGCAGAGGGTATCCACCAAAGTTTTGATGTCACCTTCGGTTCTGATGTCGGGGAGAGTAGCAGAAGTTTTCATGAGCAGCAGCTAAGTCAGGAGGACTACCAAATACGGAGCGAATTTACGCAGGTTACATCTATTTCGCTCTATTAATATGAATATTTATTATAAAAAATTGGAATGTGAGAATGAAAAAACGTTTACACAACCTGCTAATGCCTTTCAGCGGGGTTCCGTTCCCTGGCGGGAGCTAATTACCGGTAGTTCCTAAAAAACTTACGAGCGTCGCCCACCCAGTATCACCAGCACCACGGCCGCCACAATCAGGGCGGCCCCGCCCAGCATGCCGACCGTGAGCTGCTCGCCGGCGAAGGCCCAGCCCAGCAGCACGGCCACCACCGGGTTGACAAACGCATAGGTGCCGGCCAGCGCCGGCTCGACGGCCCGCAGCAGCCAGATGTAGGCCGAAAAAGCCACGATGGAGCCCAGTGTAACCAGGTACGCGTACGCTAGCCACGACTTGGAGGTAACGGCCGCCAGCTCGAAGCCCTGGGCCTCGCCGCGCACCAGCCCGAGCACCAGCATGGCCAGCCCGCCGCAGATCATCTGCATGCCGCCGGCCAGGAAAGGGGAGGAGGCCGCCTGCTTTTTCTTGGAATACAACGAGCCGATGGCCCACACCAGGGCCGCCACCAATACCAAGCCAATGCCAATGGCCTCGTGGCCGGGCAGGGCCACGTGACTCGCCCCGGGCGTGCGGGCCAGCAGGTAGACGCCCGTTAGCCCGAGTACCAAGCCCACCGTAACCAGGGGCGTAGGCCGGGCGGCCACCCCGCTCAGCCAGCCCAGCAGCGCCAGGAACATAGGTACCGTGGCCACGAGCAACGACGTCATGCCCGAGGGAATGTACTGCTCGCCCAACGTCACGCCGCCGTTGCCGAAGGTGAGCAGGCAGATGCCGATGATGACGGCCGTCGCCCAGCCCTGCCGGGTGGGGGCCGCCTCGCCCCGCAGCCGCATAAACGCGTAGAGCAGCAGGCCCGCCAGCAGGTAGCGCGAGCCGGCCATGAGCAGGGGCGGAATACTGTCGATGGCGAAGCGGATGCCCAGGTAGGTAGAGCCCCAGACGAGGTAGACGATGGCAAAGGCCCCCAGAATGGCGGCGCGGGAAGGCGTAGTAGGAGCAGGAGCAGACATGAACGTGGCGCTTGAGGTCGTAAACCTACGGCAAACGCCGCCGCCCGGCCACCCGAAACTTGCGGCCGGCTACCTTCGCGGCGCCCAAACAGTAGCGCGAACTTTGTAGTTCGCGTGCCCCGCGCCGTCAGAACGCCAATCGTTCTGGCACGCGAACTACAAAGTTCGCGCTACTTAACAGTGCTATTGGCAACTTCCGGCCCGCCGCCGGGTCTGTATACCGCTCTCCTTTTTACTCCTATGCTCCGAACCCTGTTTTTTCTGGCGGCCTTCTGCGGCCTGAGCCGCGCCACTTCGGCCCAGCTGCTGCAAGCCAAGCCCGGCCCCACCCGCGCCGACTCACTGCGCGGCACGCTCACGCCCCTGCGCACCTGCTACGACATCAACTACTACCACCTCGACGTCAAGCTCAACATCGACGACCGTAGCCTGAGCGGCTCCAACCTGTTCCGCTTCACCGCCACCCAGGATTTCACCCGTCTGCAGTTCGATTTGTTTGCCAACCTGACGGTGGAAAAAGTGGTGTACCGAGGCCAGAGCCTGCCTTTCACCCGCGAAGCCAATGCCGTGTTCGTCACCTTTGCCCAGCCCATCAAAGCTGGCAGCCGCGACGAATTCACGGTGTTTTACTCGGGCAAGCCCCGGGTGGCCGAGCGCGCCCCCTGGGATGGGGGCCTGGTCTTCACCAAGGACAGCAACGGCAAGCCCTGGGTGGCCACGGCCGTGCAGGGCCTGGGCGCCAGCGCCTTCTGGCCCAACAAAGACCACCAGGCCGATGAGGTCGACAGCATGCTGATCAGCGTGACGGTGCCCCAGGGGCTGACCGACGTGTCGAACGGGCGGCTGCGCAAAACCACCAGGCTCAAGGGCGGCCTGACGCGCTTCGACTGGGCCGTGCGCAACCCCATTAATAACTACGACGTGGCCCTGAACGTGGGCGACTACACCAAATTCACCGATTCCTACGCCGGCGAAAAGGGCCCGCTCAGCCTGGAGTACTGGGTGCTGAAGGAAAACCTGGCCAAGGCCAAAACGCACTTTGCGGCCAACGTGAAGCCCATGCTCAAGTCCCTGGAATACTGGTTTGGTCCTTATCCGTTTTATGAGGACGGCTACAAGCTGGTGGACGCGCCCCACCTGGGCATGGAGCACCAGAGCGCCGTGGCCTACGGCAACAAGTACCAGAACGGCTACCTGGGCCACGACCGCTCGGCCACGGGCTGGGGGCTGAAGTGGGACTTTATCATCGTCCACGAAAGTGGGCATGAGTGGTTCGGCAACAACATCACCAGCCAGGACATTGCCGACATGTGGATTCACGAGTCGTTTACCACCTACTCCGAGGCCCTGTTCACCGAAAGCCAGTTTGGCAAGCCCGCCGGCCAGGAGTACCTGCACGGGCAGCGGCGCAACATTCAGAACGACGGCCCCATCATCGGGCCCTACGGCGTGAACCAGGAAGGCTCGGGCGACATGTACGACAAGGGCTCCAACCTGCTCAACATGGTGCGCACCATCATCGACGACGACCAGAAGTGGCGGCAAATCCTGCGCGGCCTGGGCCAGCAGTTCTACCACCAGACCGTCACGACCGAGCAAGTCGTGGGCTACCTCGACCAGCAGAGCGGCCGGAACCTGACCAAGGTGTTCGACCAGTACCTGCGCTACCCCGGCATCCCGACCCTGGAAATCCGGCAGGAGGAAGGCAAGGTGCTGGTGCGCTGGGTGGCCGACGTGCCCGACTTCGACATGCCGGTGCGGGTGCGCCTCAAGGGCGGGCAGTACGGCTTCATCCAGCCCGGCCCCCGCTTCCAGGAAATCGGCCTGCCCGGTGCTACCAAAGACAACCTCGAAGTCGACACGTTCAACTACTACATCGGCGTGCTGGTGGACTAACCCAGCCCGGTCATTGCGGACAAACTTCCGGCAGCCCCGGCACTACCCAGTGTCGGGGCTGCCGGCTTTATGGACTACCCGCCGGCCGCGCCCAAAGGCTGCCTACGGTTGAGATAGAGCAGCCGGCAAAAGGGGGCTTTATCAGCATTTTACGCTACATTAGAAGAAGTGCCCGTTTTGAAAAAGTGCAAATAAGCGTAAAGGCATACACTTACTGCACACGCGGGAAAGCAACGGCAATAGCTTTTTGAAAGCGTTTCAAGGCTGTTTGTAACCCAAATCATTACGGCGCATTCCACACCGGATTATACATCTTACGCACAACAAATTAGAATAGTTATAAACATAGATAAGCAGCACTCGGGCCTTCAGGGCCAGCATCGGGTACTGCTTACCGAGCGTTTTTTTCAGGGGCTGAGTGATTTTTTTTCAGCCGGTCCGATACTTTTTTCTCCTTCTTTTCCCACCCCTTATTGATGAAGAATTTACGCGCTTATCCTCTTAATGTCGGCCGGGCCGGTGGCCGCTGGCTGCTGCTCCTGCTGCTGGCGTGCCTCGGCCCCCGCGCCGCCTCCGCCCAGACGCTGGTCTGGGAAGAGAACTTCGACGGCTCGAACATCAACCCCGACACCTGGACGTTCGACTTCGGCGACGGCTGCGAGCGGGCCCTCTGCGGCTGGGGCAACCAGGAGCTGCAGTACTACACCAGCCGCCCCGAAAACGCCCGCCTCGACAACGGCAACCTGCGCATTGAGGCCCGGCGCGAAGCCTTTCAGGGCAAAGCCTTCACCTCGGCCCGCCTGAAAACCCTCGGCCGCATGCACTTCAAGTACGGCACGCTGGAGGCCCGCATCAAGGTCAGCAACCTGCAAAACGGGCTGTGGCCGGCCTTCTGGATGCTGGGCGCCACCGGCCAGTGGCCCGCCAGCGGCGAAATCGACATGATGGAGATGGGCAGCGCCGCTTCCTACCCCGCCAACGTGAACAACTGGGCCGGGGCCGCCCTGCACTGGGAAAACAACGACAAACACGAGTTCGTGACCCAGCTGCACCAGAGCGCCACCCCGCTCACCGATGCCTACCACGTGTATAAGCTGCAGTGGACGGCCACCGAAATCAAGGTGTTCATTGACAACGTGCAGTATTTCAGCCAGAACATCACCGCGGCCGACATGGAAGAGTTTCACCGGCCCCAGTTCGTGCTGCTGAACCTGGCCGTGGGCGGCATCTACACCGGCAAGATGGGCGTCGGCGACATTACGGCCCCGCTGCCCTCGGCCATGCTGGTCGACTACCTGCGCCTCTACCAGAACCCCGGCGACGAGCTGTATCTGGGCAAGAACAACGCCTTTGCCGGCGACTACGGCGTGCTGTCCGAGCGGGCCAGCATCACCAACAAGCTGGCCTTCGACGGCCAGGATGCCAGCCTCTACTACTGGAACAACCTGACCAACATCACCACGCCCCCGCCCGTCCCGTTTGAGGGGCAGAATGTGCTGGCCGTGCACGCCAACGCCGGCGACTGGTTCGGCATGGGCATCGACAACGCGCCTAAAAACCTGGGCAACTTTGCCACAGGGGCCCTGAAGTTTCAATTCAAAACCACCTACGCCGGCCAGTTTAAGATCGGCGTGAAAAGTGGCCACGGCGAAAGCTGGATCAACTTCCCGGCGGGCGGCCCGGCCCAGTACGGCCTGGTGCGCGACGGCAGCTGGCACGAAGTCACGATTCCGCTCAGCACCTTCAACCAGCCCAATATGGGCATGAACATCGACCTGCTGTCGATGAACGGCCTGTTCATGTTTGCCGGCGACCCGGCCGCCGGCCCGGCCGACTTCTTCTTCGACGACATGCGCTACACCGGCGGCGTGGCCGCCAACCCGGCCCCCACGGTGAGCCTGACGGCCCCGGCCCCCGACGCCATTGTGGCCCTGCCCGCCAGCCTTACCCTCACCGCCACCGCCGCCGACGCCAACGGCAGCGTGGCCAAAGTGGAGTTCTTCCAGGGCACGACCAAGCTGGGCGAAGACCTGACCGCCCCCTACAGCTACACCTGGGCCAGCGTGCCGGCGGGCGTGTACTCGCTCACGGCCCGTGCCACCGACGACGAAGGCACCGCCACCACCTCCAGCCCCGTGACGGTGTACGTGACGGCGGCCGGCAACACGGCCCCCACCGTGGCCCTGACCGCGCCCACGGCCAACGCCCGCTTCCTGACCCCGGCCAGCATCACGCTCAGCGCCGACGCGGCCGATACCGGCGGCGGCATCTATAAGGTGGAGTTCTTCCAGGGCACCACGCTGCTCGCCACCGACTTCACCGCGCCCTACAGTTTCACCTGGAGCGGCGCGGCCGTGGGTAGCTACGCCGTTTCGGCCCGCGCCACCGATACCGGCGGCCTCACCGCCACCTCGGCCGCCGTCAGCATCACCGTCGCCGACCCCATCGTGCCCACGGTCAGCATTACGGCCCCGACCAGCGGCACCACCCTCACGGCCCCGGCCGACGTGACCATTGCCGCCACGGCTGCCACCACCAACGGCACCATCGCCAAGGTGGAGTTCTTCCAGGGCAGCACCAAGCTGGGCGAAGACCTCACCGCGCCCTACACCTACGCCTGGACGGGCGTCGCGCCCGGCACCTACTCGCTCACGGCCAAGGCCACGGCGGCCGATGGCTACGCTACCACCTCGGCCCCGGTGGCCCTGACGGTGCGCGCCATTCCCTGCTCCAACCTGGCGGCCAACGGGGAGTACCGCTACGAGGTATTTACCAGCGGCGGCAACGTGACCTATACCTTCTTCCCGCTGGGCGCAACGGCGGGCGGCAACCTGGCCCTCATCTTTATTCGGGAGGGCACCATCGGGGCCTACCCCGGCTATACGATGGTGAAAAACGCGGACGGCAGCTTCAGCTTCACCAAGCCCATTGCCAGCGGCGTGGTCACCAGCTTCTACTTCACCTATCAGTACGGCGCGGGCGGCCCCGAGCACAACACCGCCGCCACCCCGCACAGCTACACCGTGGGCACCCTGTGCACCGGCGGCGGGGCCAACAACCTACCCCCCACCGTGAGCCTGACTTCGCCCACGGCCGCCGATTCCTTCGTGGCTCCGGCCGCCATCAGCCTGGCCGCCACCGCGGCCGATGCCGACGGCACCATTGCCAAGGTGGAGTTCTTCCAGGGCAGCACCAAGCTGGCTGAAGACCTGTCCGCGCCCTACACCTACGCCTGGACGGGCGTCGCCACCGGGGCCTACGAGCTGACGGCCGTAGCCACCGACAACAGCGGCACCTCCACTACCTCGGCGGCCGTGACGGTGCTGGTGCGCAGCACCGACGGCTCCTGCGCCACCACCGCCGACTACAGCTTCCGGGCCGTGACGGTGGGTGCCAACGTGACCTACACTTTCCACCCGCTAGGCGCCGTGGCGGGCGGCAACCTGGCCCTGATTTACATTCGGGAGGGCAGCAACGGCGCTTACCCCGGCTACCCGATGGTGAAAAACGCCGTCGGCGACTTCACCTTCACCAAGGCCATTGCCAGCGGCATTGTTACCAGCGTGTACTTCACCTACCAGGCCGGCCCCAACGGCCCTGAGAAAAACACCGCCGCCACCCCGCATACCTACCTGGTGGGCAGCAGCTGCGGCGTAACGACCTCCACCGCCAGCGCCGCTGCGACGGCCGCGGCCACCCTGCACCCCAACCCGCTCGGCCAGGGCGCGGCGGTACTTACCTTCCCGGTGGCCCAGGCCAGCCCCTACACCGTGGCCCTCTACGATCTGAAAGGCGCGCGCCTGGCCACGGTGGCCAGCGGCCAGGCCACGGCCGGCCAGCTGGTGTCGGTGCCCGTGCCGGCCGAAACGCTGGCCAACGGCATCTACCTGGTGCAAGTAACTACCGGCTCCACCGTGCTGACCAAGCGCCTGGTGATTAGCCGCTAGAGCCGGGGGCAGTAGCGCGAACTTTGTAGTTCGCGTGCCAGAACGACCGGGCAGCGCGGATAAGCCAGCCGCCCGGTCCGCGCTGTTTCCTGCTTGCGTAAGCCCTGGCCGATATTCGGCCGGGGCTTACTGCGTTTGGGAGCTGCCCCCAGCTTTTCCGGCCGGAATAGTTGGGCATTGAAAAAGCGGCAGTGGGGTAGGACCGCAAAATCCTGTGCCGGGCGCCGGCCGACAGCAGCCACAACAAAAACTCATTTCCCACATTTAACCACATTAGCACATCAGCACATTAACACCGTACCTTCGCCCCAGTTGATTCTCACCGAATTCACCCTAGCATGAACCAATACGACGTTACCGTCATCGGCTCCGGCCCCGGCGGATATGTAGCGGCCATTCGCTGCGCCCAGCTCGGCTTCAAGACGGCCCTGATTGAGAAGTACCCCACCCTGGGCGGCACCTGCCTCAACGTGGGCTGCATCCCCAGCAAGGCCCTGCTCGACTCGACCGAGCACTACCACAATGCCGCCCACACCTTCAAGGAGCACGGCATTGAGCTCAGCGACCTGCAGATCAACATGAACCAGCTCATCGACCGCAAAAACGGGGTGGTGAAGGCCAATACCGACGGCATCCAGTTCTTGATGAAGAAGAACAAGATTGAGGTGCTGCGCGGCGTGGGCTCGTTCGTCGATAAAAACCACATCAAGATTACGCCCACCGAGGGCGGCGAGGAGCAGCAGATTGAGACCAAGCACGTCATCATCGCCACCGGCTCCAAGCCCACGGTGCTGCCCTTCATTGCCCAAGACAAGGAGCGCATCATCACCTCCACCGAGGCCCTGAACATCCGCGAGGTGCCCAAGCACATGATTGTCATCGGCGGCGGCGTTATCGGGCTGGAAATGGCTTCCGTGTATGCCCGCCTCGGCGCGAAAGTGTCGGTGGTGGAGTTCATGGATTCGCTGATTCCGACCATGGACCGCGCCCTGGGCAAAGAGCTCAAGCGCATCCTGGGCAAAATCGGCATCCAGTTCTTCATGAGCCATAAGGTGACCGGCGCTACCCGCGAAGGAGATGCCGTAACCGTGACGGCCACCAACCCCAAGGGCGAGGAAGTGAAGTTCGAGGGCGACTACTGCCTGGTGGCCGTGGGCCGCTCGCCCTACACCGCCGGCCTCAACCTGGAAGCTGCCGGCATCGAAATGGAAGAGCGCGGCCGCATCAAGGTCGATGAGCACCTGCAAACCTCGGTGCCCGGCATCTACGCCATCGGCGACGTGATTCGCGGGGCGATGCTGGCCCACAAGGCCGAGGAAGAAGGCGTGTTCGTGGCCGAAACCCTGGCCGGGCAGAAGCCCCACGTCAACTACCTGCTGATTCCGGGCGTGGTCTACACCTGGCCCGAAGTGGCCGGCGTGGGCTACACCGAAGAGCAGCTCAAGGAGCAGGGCAAGGCCTACAAAACCGGCTCCTTCCCCTTCCGCGCCTCGGGCCGCGCCCGCGCCAGCATGGACCTCGACGGCTTCGTGAAAGTGCTGGCCGACAAGGAAACCGACGAAATCCTGGGCGTCCACATGATCGGCCCCCGCATTGCCGACCTCATTGCCGAAGCCGTAACGGCCATGGAGTTCCGCGCCTCGGCCGAGGACGTGGCCCGCATGAGCCACGCCCACCCCACCTACGCCGAAGCCATGAAGGAAGCCTGCCTCGCCGCCACCGAGAACCGGGCCATCCACATGTAATAAAGCGGCTCGGAACGACACCCAGAACGTCATTCCGAACAACCCAGCACGTCATTCCGAGCGTAGCCGAGGAATCTCGCGTGCTGACGTTGCCACAGCATATGTCATGCTGAGCCCCGCGAAGCATCTCTACCGCAGTGGTACTCCACCATAGAAAAGCGGCTGAACCTCCCCCCGGAGATTCAGCCGCTTTTTTGTGGCTGGGGCCTGGCTCACACGGCGAGCCGGCCAGCGGGCTTACAGCGTAAAGTCGATGGTAACGGCCTGCTCGCCCTCGGCCGTGAAGCTGGTCTTGTTGTTGAACACCACCTTCTTCACTTCCTTGCCATCCACCTCGATGGCGGCTTCGACCAGGGCATTGTTGCTCAACCGAATGGTATTATTGGTCCGCACCTTCGAGCAGCCGATGGTGAGCGATACTTTGTCGCCGGGGCGGACTACCGCGTCCAGGGGGCGGTCGGCGTAGGCGGCCGAGTTCCAGCCGGTGCTGAATTTCTCGGTGGAAGCGGTGCTGGTGCCGCCCTGGGGCATTTCGCGAATGGTGATGTAGCCGCCCACGTCAATCTTTTCGTCGGTGGGGGTAGCCAGGCCGTAGGCCGAATACTGCACGTGCACCTCGTGCTTGGGAGCCGGCGCGGCGTCTTCTTTCTTGTCGCCGCAGCCGGTGAAGGTCAGCGTCGCCAGCGATACGCCAGCCAGGAAGGGAAATAGGGTAGTACGTTTGGTCATAAAGAACAATAGGTTTGGCGTAAAAGTAGAGCGCCCACCCCGTTTTTCCGCCCCCGCACCCCCGGCTAGTCGTGGGGCCAGCCGCCTGTAATTCTTGGCCGCACGGCCGTAACGCCACAGCGGCTGGAGCTTGGAGAAGCTTCAGCCGCTGTGGCGTTTTTTAAATCCCAAAAAGCTTATCACCCTGAGAAAGAGACAAAACTTTGTAGTCTTCAGGGTTTAAGTCAGGAGGAAGTTTATCCCTCAAGACAGGAACAATGAACTGTATGTTAGATTTACTCACTACATCCGCAATCAGAGTAAGTTGATTGTCATGTATATTTTCTATCTGGTCATGTAAAATGAAATGCGCACAAGGGATTTCGTGCTCGTCACAAAATTGAATGTATGCTATGTCAAATGCAGCAATCTGTCCCTTCTTTTTTCCAGTTCCAAGCCCACCCACTGATCCTATTTTAAGCTCATAGGCTCTTTCTGTTTTGTTTTGACTTAAAATGAATTGCTCGCCGTAAAGTTTTTCTGATACTTTTGAGAAGAATTTGTTAAATTCAATTATGCTTTTTTCTAAATCTATTTCGAAAGATGCAATTCCATTATTTATATTTGTCAAGCTTTTTTCTATCTCCTCGAGTTTTTCCGTTGATTCATTCCATTGTCTTAATTGCTCTTCGTATTTTCCTTTTTGCTCATACTTTCTGTTTAACGATTGAATGATGTTCTCTAGCTCTTCAATTGCGCCTAGTTTAATAAGCTTTTGAGAAATATTTCTTTCGTCGTTTACATGTGATTGTAAAAGTTCATTAGCTGTTACGATGTCCTGTTCAAGTTTGGGAATTTCAGAGCTTATATATTTTACTTTTTCGTTAAGCATCTTGTTGTGAAATTCTAGCATATCTTCAAACGTGGCTTGCATTTTAGGAATGAATGCGTTAGCCGTCTTATACAATTCTTGAAGCTGTTTGATATTAATGTCTGCGTATTCTTTCTCGATTTCATCTTTTGCCTCAAGGATTATTTCTCTCCTTAAGTTGAGTCTGCCTAATTCTGTTGACAATCTATTTATGTCAGATTTTAATGCGTTTAAAGTGTTAAGGTCGTTTTGATAGTCTTCATTAATACTGAAGTTTGTTTTTAGAGTATTTAACTCATCTATATCTCTATTAATTACAGATAGGGCCTGTATAATCTGTGAGTGGGATGTTTCTTTGCGTAGTTTCTTTAGTATAGCCTCTTCAGTTGTTTTCTGGTGTTGAAGCTTCTGTTTTTTGTTGGCCGTGTTCGTGTCAATACCAAGCCAGAAAAGGTATAGGGCCTCATATTCCTCTGATTTAGTAGTCACATGTAGTACTTTTACAGTATTATCAAGTCGGCTTTTCTCATAACGAATATTTTTAGCAATTATCTGCCGAAAAGTTGGTTTTTCAGAACCGGAATGAAATATAAGTGCCTTGAGTTTTTCTAAAAAATCTTTGTCGCTATAAATATCTCCATTGATTTCTTGTATTTTTTCTGAGCGTTTTAAGAAATTTTTCTTGACTGTTATTTCCTGACTGTCATGTTTGGCTAAGTCCTGCTTTAGAACTAAGGTAATCATGATATTATTTTCTTTCAAATATGTCTCTATTTCAACATTGCTTTTTTCTTTAAATTCTGAATCGTTGTAAATGTTCTTTCCGTCTCCGCCAAGGCAGAAGTCAATTAGTTTTAAAACGGTTGTCTTGCCAACATTATTTCCAGACTGCTGTAAGGCATCAGTTGGTGTTTCATCTATAATAAGGTTAAGCCCTTTGTGAAAAAGGATTTCCCTTACTACTTTGGCATCGTTTTCTATTTTGAGTGTCTTTAAAAACATTTTTTTATTGAGCCAGATGACGTTAGTTTGATTAAGCCCAAAAGGAATAACCAGTCCAGTGTGAAGACAAATGATTGTAATGATATTTCAAAATCGTTTTTAGATTTTGTAAATAAATCAAAAAAATCGACCTCATTATCATTTGTATCTCTTAGTATATTAAGAATAAATGCTCCATAAAAATAAAGGCTATTCTTAGGATTTGTGTCTTTGGGAAGGAGCATGTCATGAGGGTTCTTCGAGTATTTTACATCTCATAAAGGCATCAATCATAATTACCAATAATGAAACGTTTATTATTTCAAAAGGTTCAGTTATATTTGAACTTTTGCTTATTTCATTTAGTAATCTTTTTTCTACTTCGGAAAAAATATTATCGGCGTTTAATTGAATTACCTCTAATTCATTTATTTCAGGATTTGCATTAGTAAAGTCTCCCTTTACTTTTAAATAGTGTTGTTTTATATTGGCTAAGGTAAAATATGTCATACTTGTGTTTTGTTGATCATGCTCTTTGTATATTGCTGAAAGCTTGCCAACGAATAAGCCATATTCATCTATTATTGGTTTGTATTTTTTTACATGGTTATACTTTATTTTATTTGCTATATCAAAGGGTTCGTTTTCTTGCGTGGCAGGATTGTTGTCTGCAAGCCTTTTTCCAAGTATGTTGATTAGCTTAGAAAGATTGCTGGTGATATTTCTGCTTTCCTTAAGGATGTTGATATCACCTAATGCCGCATAATTATCCCCAAGCCCTGTGTTAGTTTGATTAATCATTTTCCGACATTAATATCTCTCCCTGAAGCATAGTTACTTCCAGAACCGGAACTGGTCTGTTGATTCGCTCGTGCGTTTTGCCCAACAGTTTGAGTAGATGTGTTAATCTTTTTCTTTAAATCGTTGTTTTTCAATAATTGCAGAATATTTACAACTAAAGATATAACGGCAATAGCCCAACCGGAGTACTTCAGAAATTCTTCGCTCATTGTCTGGTTTGTATTATGGTGTCTTGTTCAAAGATATTAAAAGTTAGCCATGAGCCTGATAAATCTATTGGCGGGTTTACCTTGTCTAATGCTCTTCTGGCTTGAGTAGCAGACAACTAATCTGTGCTTCTCCTAAAAGAGCCGCTCCCCCAACAAGCCCTAAGCGCCCTCCCCCACAGTCGCTCGGCTATGCCGAGTGACGCCTATGCTCCCGCAGCTATGCTGCGCGGGGCTGCGGGCGTTGAGGCAGCTCCTAAGCGGATTCGCGGCATAGCCGCTCAGGCATAGTCCTCACTCGGCATAGCCGAGCGAGTGCCGCTAGGCTATTCCAAACGATCCTACACTCAGAGTGACACAATCGAAAAAAAAATATCGATTGTGTCACTCAATCAACAGACCGCTTACATTAGGTGCCAGGCGGCGGGGCAGGGGCTATTCTGCACGCGGCCAATCAGATGCTGCGTACTCCTACTTCCTTTTCCGAAGGCACCACAGTGGAGGTGCGGCGGCACTTTGCCCTTAGTCAGGTGGAGCTGGGGCGGTGGCTGGGGGTGAGTGTTACCCAGGTGCGGGCCGTGGAAGCTGGGCGGCGCAACTTCTCGCCCTTGGCCGAAACCCGGCTGCGGCGGCTCTCCGACCTGTTGCCCCCGCGCGGACCGGCGTTGCCCGCGCCCGAGGCGTTGCCGCCTTTGCCCCCGCGGGTGGCCCGCACGACCAAGCAAGCGCGGGAAACCGAGCTGCTGCGGCGGCGGGTGCGGCGCTGCGAGCATCTGGCGCGCCAGCTGGCGTTTCAGCTCGAAACCCTGGACTTGCAGGATGCGGCCCTGCTGCGCCGCCGGCAGGGAGTGGCGGCCCTGCGCCTGGCGTTGGCTACCCCGCCCGCCGGGGCCGGCCCCGGCTACGACGCCGCCGGGGAAGAGGCCTGGCTGGTGCGTATTGAGGCCGATGTGGCGGCCCTGCCCCCTCGGCCGGGGCCGCTGGCGCGGGCCCACCTGGCGCTGCGGCAGCGGCTGCTGCTGGAAGAGGCGGCCGAGCTGCGCCGCCTGCTGGCCGCGCCGGTGGCGCAGGAAAAGTAGCGAGGCGCATTCGCGGCTTCCGCTGTAGGCGCTTCGATGGTGGATGGCGGCGGGAGCCAGGTTGGGTGGGGCCGGCTATTCAACGATGCAGGCGCGAATCCGCGTCGCTGCCCGCCGGTGATTGGGTCGGGTAAATATTATATAGCCAGTCTATAATACAGGGAATAGGGCAGCGTTGCTTAGGAGTAATTACCTCTCATTTTTTAACCCCTTTTATTATGGCCATTGATGTAAGATTGCTGCTCACCCGCGCCCAGTGCGACGCCGTGATTGCCGAATTGGAGAAGCGCATCCGGCGCCTCGGAAACAAAGAGTCGAACTATGATTATCAGGACGAGGTCGGCAGTGAGCGGGCTACCGAGCTGAACGATGAGCTGAAGGGCCTCAACGTGCGCATCGCCAACCACGATACCTACCTGGCCACCCTCACCGAAGGCAGCACCGAGTATGAGCGCACTTTCGACGAGCGCCGCAAGGACGACGACCGGCGCGGCGAGATTCTGGCCCAGCAGCGCAAGCGCGGCGCGACGAAAGTGGTGCTGGGCCAAAGTGCCCTGAAGGAAACCCAGAGCCGCACCACGTCCCTGGAAGAGGATAAAGCCGCCGTGGCGGCCCACCGCCTCACGCTGGCCGCTTAAAAGTCGGCGTAGGAAATAAGGAACAGGGGCCGGAGCTGGCAGTAGCTTCGGCCCCTGTTGTTATTCAGGGGTGGCGGCTTGCCGCCGTAGCGCTTACTTAGCTCCTGGCACCAAGTAGAGACGCAATATTTTGCGTCTCGTCGTTGAACGACTCGCGAGGGACCGGGAGACGATTTCGTGCAACGACGAGACGCAAAATATTGCGTCTCTACTGCTTCTTTAGCTAACTCAAACAGCGCCTTAGGCGGAAAGTGGGCCCACGTACCGGTAGGTGTTCAGGAGCACGCCGGTGGCGGTGGCCTGGGAGCTGACGAAGGCCAACTCGCGCGGGTCGAGGTGGTCGGCAAACAGGCGCTTGCCCCGGCCCAGCAGCACGGGGTACACCAGCAGCACCACTTCCTCGACCAGGCCCTCGGCCAGCAGCACCGAGGTGAGCGTGGAGCTGCCGCAGACCAGCAGGTCGGGGCCGTCGGTGGCGCGCAGGCGGCGGATAGCCGCTACCACGTCGGGGCCCAGCGCCTGGGCCGGCCCCCAGCCCAGGCTGTCGGGGTGGTGGGTGGCCACGTATTTGGTGGCCGCGTTTAGCCCGTTCGCCATCAGGCTGTCCCCGGCCTGGGGCCAGTAGCCGGCCCAGGTATCGTAGGTGCGGCGGCCCAGCAGCAGATCGTAGTGAGTGCCGTAGGCCTGCACCACGGCCGCCAGCCCGGCGGGGGTGCGGTAGGGAGCCGTCCAGTTGCCGTGCGCGAAGTCCTCGCCGTTTTCGTGCTGAATCACGCCGTCCAGGGAGATGTGCTCCATGATTCTGATCTTTCTCATGCGGGGGGCTGATGGTAGGATAGTGGTAGGGCAAGATTACGGCGGCGGAGCCCGGCACGCCAGGGGCAATCCGGACAAATAGCGGGGCATTTGCGACGGGCGGCCGGTACGGGTGCCGCATCGGGGTGTAGAGACGCGTATTCGCGTCTCCATCGTTGCTGAGGTTGTTACGGCGCGTTGCCGATCGTCCAACGACGAGACGCAAGGTTGCGTCTCTACACGCCACCGGGTTGAATCTGGCGTGCTATGTAGATCTTTGGTAAGCCGAATGCCGGCCTTCGTTGTTGCCTTTGCATGAGTGAGCGGATTCCCACGTATGAATTGCAGGCCTTTGCCGCCGCCGCCGCCGACCAAAGCCCGGCGGTGTACTTCCCCGACTACGGCTCGGTGAAGCCCGCCCTTCCGCTGCGCCAGCCCTACCGGGGCAACTACTACAAAATCAGCCTGTGCCTGCGGGGCACGGCCGAGTTCAAGGCCAACCTCACGCCCTGCCGCGTGACGCCCGGCTGCCTGCTGCTGGCTACGCCCGACGTTATCAAGGAGTGGGGCCACGTGGCCGCCGACTACGAAACCCTGTCCGTGTTCTTTACCCGGGACTTCATCACGACCCACAACGCGGCCACCGGCCGGCTAGGCTTCCTGCTGACGCCGCCCACCTACGTGCTGCCGCTGGCTCCGGCGGAGGCGGCCAGCATTGCGGCCTCGTTTCGGTTTTTGCAGCAGAAATACAACACCCCCAGCGCCCAGCGCAGCAACATTCTCAAGAGCATTCTTACCGGGCTGCTCTACGAAATCGGCGGGCTGTATGCGGAGCCGCCCGTGGCTGGGGCGCCGGCCCCAGGCCGCCGGCAGCAGGTGGTAGCGGCCTTCCGGCAGCTGGTGCCGGTGCACTGCGCCGCCGAGCGGAGCGTGCAGTTCTACGCCGCCGCGCTCTGCATCACGCCCAAGCACCTCACCGAGCTGGTCAGGGAAGAAACCGGCCGCCCCGCCAGCGAGTGGATAGCCGAGGCCGTGGTGCTCGAAGCCAAGGCCCTGCTGCAAAACCCGGCCCTGACCGTGTACCAGGTGGCCGCCGGCCTGCAGTTTGCCGACCAGTTTGCCTTCAGCCGGTTTTTCAAGCGTAGCACCGGCCTCTCGCCCACGGCCTACCGGCAGGCCGGGTAGGGGAGCGGATGGTCTACGCTGGTCCGTCATTCCGAACATTCCGCGCATCGAGCAGAGGTGAGGAATCTCGCGTGCTGACGTGCGCCTCACCCCCCGGCCCGCATCTGCTGTAAGCGCAGAGTCCGAAAGAGGGGAGCCGGACCGAGCCAGCGGATCAGTTTTGTGCTGCCTGATAGACGGTAGCCGCCATTTCGCCACAGCTTGCCGCCCTTTGGCCATTCCGCCAGCGGGCCCGGGGGGCGAATTTTGAAGCTGTATTCGTAGCCGCCCCGTACCCGACCTCGTGGGAGCCGGGGAAGCTGCTTTATTCTTCACCCAAAGACCATTCCCCATGATTTTAGTAACCGGCGCCACCGGCCACTTAGGCGCGGCCGTCCTCCAGACCCTGCTGCACCACACTCCCGCCCGCGCAGTAGCCGCTCTGGTGCGCGACCCGGCCAAGGCCACCGACTTGCAGGCCCGGGGCGTGAGCATCCGGGTGGGCAGCTACACCGACCCGGCCTCCCTCAACCAGGCCATGCGGGGCATCGACACGGTGCTGCTCATCTCCGGCGGGGGCGACGACGACGGCCTGCAACAGCACCAGAACGTTATTGACGCGGCCCACCGGGCGGGCGTGCGGCGGGTGGCCTACACCAGCCGCGCCCTGCAAAGCCCCGCCACCCTGGCCAACGAGCTGATGGTGCGCCATTTCCAGACCGAAGACTACCTGCAAGCCAGTGGCCTGGGCTACCTTATCTTCCGCAACATCCTTTACATGGATACCCTGCCCCTGTTTACCGGCCCCACGGTGCTGGAAACGGGCATCAATCTGCCGGCCGGGCCGGGCAAGGTGGCCTACGCCCTGCGCCGCGAAATGGGCGAGGCTATGGCCCGCGTGCTGCTCGAAAACCCCGGCGGCAACCGCATCTACCACTTCACCGGGGCCGCCGCCTACTCTTTCCACGACGTAGCCGCCGCCCTCACCCAGGCCTCCGGCCGGCCCGTGGCTTACACCGACGTGGAGCCCGAAGCTTTTGCCGCCGGGATGCGCCAGCGGGGCGTGCCCGAGCTGGCCATTGCGCGCACCCTCGGCTTCCTGACCGACATCAAGCACGGGCAGGAGGAAGTAGTCAGCACCGACCTGGCCACCGTGCTGGGCCGCCAGCCCACCGGCCTGTTCGACGGCGTGCGGCAGCTGTATACCCTTTAATCGGCAGGGGTAGGCAAAGGCGCGGTTATCGGTCGGTTGGCATCCTTGGCTTCTCTGGCGGAGCGTCGCTGATCGGGGTGCGGGCCGCACGGGACGTGGGGAAGCTGCGGGAACAGCGGCTCGGCAGACATTTGCCCGACTGGGGCGCCGCACGCTTTCGAAGTCACCAGCCCCGATGCCGAGGTGCTGATGTGGATCAGCCCGGCCGACCTGGGCGAGTGGTTCTGGACCCACAGCGTGCCGGCTCCCGACGGGCAGGCGCTGCCCCTGGGCCCCAACCCGCTATGAAAACGCGCAAAAAGCCGCCGGACGCATTCCGGCGGCTTTTTGCGCGTTTGGCCTACGCGCGCCGGGGCACGTAGTGCTGCACCACGATGCCGCAGGCAAAGGCCGTGGACTGCACCAGCTCCAGGTCGAGGCGGGCATCCAGCTCTTGGAAGATGGGCAGGCCGCGGCCGATGGCGACGGGGTTGAGGAAGAGGTGATACTCGTCGATGAGGCCGGCCCGGATGAGCGCCGACACGAACGTGGCCCCGCCGTAGGCCATGATATCCTGGCCGGGCTGGGCTTTCAGCCGGTTGATTTCCGCGGTCAGGTCGCCGGTCGCCAGCACGGTATTGGGCCAGGCCGACTCGCGCAGGGTGCGGCTGAACACGACTTTGGGCGTGACCGTGAACTTCTGGCCGGCGGCGTGGTCGGGGTCCGCGGCATTGGCGGCTACGGCGGCCCAGTGCGGGATAAAGCCCTCGGCCAGCTTGCGGCCCAGCACAATGCCGTCGACCGGGTCGGTGAGCTGCTGCACGTAGCCTTCTAGGGCGGTATCCCAGGGGCAGGTCAGCCAGTCCAGTTCGCCATTGGGGCCGCCGATAAATCCGTCGATGCTCATTTGCACCTGGAGCTTTAGCTTTCTCATCGTCAGGGTAGGGAAGTCGTTTTTACACTCAATAGGAAGCCAAAGGTAGGGGGGCGCGGCCCGGGTAAAAAGGCCGAATGCGGCATTCAGCGGGTGCTTTGCGACAATCTGGCGGGCCCCGAAGCTACCAGCTGCTGCCGGCCCCGCCGCCCCCGGAGCTGCCCCCGCTGCTCGACGAGGATGAGGAAGACGATCCGCCCGACGAGCCCGACGAGGAGCTGCTGGACGAGGACAGCCTGGCGGTGGTGTACTTCTCCTTCCTTACGTGCTGGCAAAACGCGCACCGCCACACGTGCCAGCCCCAGCCGCCGTGGGAGGTGGTGGCGGCCTGCATTTCCTCGTCGGGCTGGGGCTGGGAAGTGAGGTTGTGGCACTGGCTGCACTTTTCAGCGTCGGTGTCGAGGTTGGCGTAGTCGAGGATGAGCTGGTGCTGGCAGGCCGGGCACTGCCACACGTCGTAGTCGATGGCCTCAATCAGCTCCTCGGCTACCTGGCCGGGTTGTAGGGCGTGGTCGTCCTGAAGCTCATCGAGGCGGTGCATGGGCTGGCCGCAGTGGGGGCAGGCGTAGGGCGCTTCGCGCAGGGCCGCCAGCCGCCGCCGGTGCCAGGGCCAGTAGGCGGCCAGCGCCAGCGGAAACACGAAGCGCAGAAAGCCCAGGCCGTGGTGGGCCTCGTTGAGAAACGTGTAGCGGGCGTGGCGGCTTGTGCCCGCGTAGCGCCCCCGCAGCCGGCCGTTGATCAGCAGCAGATAGGCGTGCGCGCCGAGCCACGGCCAGCCGTAGCCCAGGCCCAGCAGCGCGGCGGGCGGCACCGGCAGGTCCTGCACCACGGCCAGAAACCCCAGCGCCAGAATCGGGGCTGACCCCAGTACCAGTACGCCGCGGTAGAGGCCGCCCGCTCGCTTACGGGTAGCCAGCACCAGCACCACCACGACCAGAATCACCCCGGCCACGGCTACCTCGATGCTTTGGCCGGTGGTCCAGGCGTTGGGGTCGGGCGAGTCGGTATAGGCCGGGGCCGCCGCGTCGGCTTCCTGGGTCAGGCTCTGGGCGGGGGGCAGGCCCAGCTGGGCTTCCACCGAGTCGGGGAGGGCGAAGTGGCCGGTGGTGAGCTGGCGGATGAGGGCGGCCACGCCCTGGCGCACGGCCGCGTCGTACTGGCCCTGGCGCAGGTAGGGAACCATGTAGCGCTGCTGAATCCGGAAGCACACCACATCGGGCACGTCGGCTTCCAGGCCGTAGCCGGTTTCAAACTCCACCCGGTGCTGGTCGTCCACCAGGAGCAGCAGCAGGCCGTTGTTCTGGTCTTTGCTCCCGATTTTCCAGCGGTTAAACAGCGCCGTGGCCGCCGTTTTGGGCACTTCCTGGCCAATGCTGCGCGTCAGGACCACGTCGATGTGGGCCCGGCCGCTCTGGTCGAGGGGGCGCAGCACGGCGTTCAGCTCTTGGGCGGTGCCGGGCTGCAACAGGTGGTCGGGGTCACTGACGTAGCCTTCGCCCAGGGTTTTGGGGTCGGGAATGGTGGTCAGGTACGAGTCCTGCGCGGCGGCCGGCGGCATAGTCCAGAGCAGCGCCAGCTGCATCAGCAGCCACAGTAGGGTAGAACGCAAGGGCATAGCAGAAAGCCGCAGCGGCCGGTCAAGGGTTTGCCCGCCAAAGAAAAGCATATCTAGGCGGCTATACATGCCACAAGGCAAGTGAGAGCAACGTAACCCCTACCGTCATGTCGAACCCAGTGAGGCATCTCGCGGGCAATGGTAACTCTCTCCCTCTGTCATCCTTGATCTGGCGTCCACCTTGCGCAGTGCCTTCCTCCCCTGAGTAACAAGCCTCCGTAAACGCACAAAGCTCTTTACCGCTGGCGAGGTAAAGAGCTTTGGCACGTTGGTACAAGCTACGGTGGGGGAGGAGAGGAAGGTCCTTCGGCTGCGCCTCAGGATGACAGCTTTAACAATTGCTCCTTCCTCTTCCGCCCGCTCCTTAATAGGCTATCCGCTCCAGGTCGACGCGCTGGGGGCTGCGCTGCTCGTGGTAGAGCAGCAGGTGCGCCGCGTCCACGAACCAGACGTCGTAGTAGCCCGTGGACGGGGTTTGCTGCACCGTGGCGGGCTGGCCCGAGCGCACGTCCAGGGTCAGGATGCGGCGCTCGGTGCGCAGCACCACCCGGTTGCTGTCGGGGGCGAAGCCGCGCAGGCGGAACACGCCGGCCAGGGCCGCTTGCTGGGCCATGCGCCGGGCCTGCAGGTAGCCGCCCACCGTGTAGGAGCCCCCATCGGGCAGGGGCAGCACCCGCACCTGGTCGACCTGCCCGCCCGGACTCACCCGCAGCGACACTACGTCGCGGGGGCGCAGCGTGGTGGTGCTCACCCGCACGATGCCCAGCGTGGCAATGCCCGTGACGATGCCAATGGCCATGTGGCCGCCCAATGACGTGCTGGTGTAGGTTTCGCCCACCAGGCGCAGGCCGCCGTCGGCTTCGGGGCGCAGCCTCTGCCAGAGCACCTTGCGGCCCTGGGCCGTGAGCAGGCGCGCCTCCTGCGAAAGGCCAATCAGCCGCTCGTCGGTGCGGGTGCTGTCGGGGTGGAAGCGGGCCACGAACAGGCTGCCCGTGCTGGTGCGGCTGGGGCGGTTGTTGGGGTAAGAGTAGCCGGCCAGCAGCAGGCTATGGCCGGCACCCATCTGGGCCACGCCCGGCACGCGCCGCTCCCCGTTGTGGTCGAGGGGCAGGCGGCACAGCACCTTGCCGCTGGCCAGCTCCAGGGCGTAGGCCTTGGTAACGGCCCGGCGGCTGGTGGCATTGGTCGTGACCAGCAGCCACGCGTGGGTGCTGTCCAGAATAGCTTCTTCCACCTCCACGGCGCCCTGGTCCGAGGTGAAGCGGTGCTCCCACTGCACTTGCAGCTGCGGGTTGAGGTAGCGCACCAGAATGTCGCGGCGCCCGGGCTCGGCCAGCAGGAAGCCGTCGGCCTGGGGCCCCAGGCTGCCACCCAGCTCCCGCCACCGCACCTTGTGGGCCTTTTCCCGCTGCAGCTTCACTACCTGGCCCAGAGTGTCGAGCACCACGGTGGTCATGGTATCGGTGCCGCGCTTGTAGAGCTGGTAGAGCACGTGCTGGCGGCTGCTGGCACTGTTGCTGAAGACGTAGCGGCCGGGCAGGCGCAGGCTCTGGCGGCGCTGCCGGCCCAGGGTGGGGCTAAACACGTACTGCCGGAAATAAGAAGCCTCGTTGCCGGGCTCCAGGGAAAACATCATGGCCCGCTGGGCGCTGGGCAGATACAGCCCGCCGGTCTGGGCCAGCCGGATGCTGTCGATGGTGACGTGCTGGGCCTGGGTGCTCCGCCCGAAAAGGCCGGCCAGCAGCAGCGGGAAAAAAGCGTGGCGTAACGAAAGCGGCATAGACAAACGGTAGTGGTGCAATAGAAGAAAGAGGATGAAAAACCGAACCTCAAAAGTACAGAAACCCGTGCGCCGAGCCTACTGCGTATCTTCCCCGTATGGCTCGTCCCGATACTTACCAGCAGGTGCACCCGCTCACCCGCGCCGAGTGGCGGCAGTGGCTGGCCGCGCACCACGGCAGCAGCCCCGGCGTGTGGCTGACCTACTTCAAGAAAGAGTCCGGGCAGCCGCGCCTCGGCTACGCCGCGGCGGTGGAGGAAGCTCTGTGCTTCGGCTGGATCGACTCGCTGCCCCGCCGCCTCGACGCCGAGCGGACCCAGCTGCTGTTTACCCCGCGCAAGCCCAAAAGCGGATGGAGCAAGGTGAACAAGGAGCGCCTGGTGCACCTGGAAGCCGCCGGCCTGCTGGAGCCCGCCGGCCTGGCGGCCATTGCCCGGGCCAAGCAGAACGGGGCCTGGGAAAGCCTCGACGCCGCCGAAGCCGGCCTGGTGCCGCCCGATCTGGCCGCGGCCCTGGCCGCGCAGCCCCGGGCCGAGCAGCACTTTCTGGCGTTTTCGCCCTCGGCCCGCAAAATGCTGCTGACCTGGGTGCTGGGTGCCAGGCGCCCCGAAACCCGCGCCCACCGCGTAGCCGAAACCGTGCGGATGGCGGCCCTGAACAAGCGGGCCAACTTCGACCGGGAATAACGCGCGGGAAGATGGCTCGCCGGAAACCTTCGGGCCCGCATCTGCGAATACCTGAATACAGCATGGTTATCAGTTGGTTGGCCCTGCCGCCGACTGCCCGCCTTACGTCTTCGCCGCATGGGAAAGCACAAAAAGAAGCACTCCAAAAAGGACGCCGCCTCCGGCTCCGTGCTCGAATCCGCCGCCCTGTCCATCCGCAAGTACCGCCGGGTGACGGATGAGCTGGCCAAGCTCAGCACCGGGCAGAAGGTGCTGGGCGGCCTGCTGCTGCTGGCCGCCGGCTACTTCTACCTGGGCAAGCTGACCAACGAAGGCCAGGAGCTGCTGCAAAGCTTCCAGAAGCCGGCCCGCCGCTTGGGCAAGCACAAGCCCGCCGCCCCCGACGACGACGACGAAGATGCCCCCGAGGCGGTGGAAACCAGCGCCTCAGCCCGCAAGACCGCGCCGCGCAAAAATCATAAGAAGTCCAAGCACGCCCCCGGGGCCTTCGGCCGCCCGCCCGCCGCCACTCCCGACGACGTGTAGCCCACCCGGCGGCAACTTTATACCAGCCGGTTGCGGATACCCTACTGTTTACTGCCGGGCACCCCACGCGCCCGTTCTCATTTCCTTTCATTTTCCGCCTACGCCATGAAAAAGAGCAAGAAAACCAAGCCCGCCAAGAAAAAGTCGCTGCTGAGCGGGGCAGCCAAGACCCTGAAAAAGCTGGGCAAGGGCAGCGGCATCGGCCGGCTCAGCACCACCCAGAAAGTAGTGGGCGGCGCCCTGCTGCTGGGCGGCCTGGGCTACTTGGCGCAGCGCCGCGCGGCGGGTGCTACCACCGGCGCCGACGTAGATGCCAATACGGGCGAGAGTCTGCCCGGCGTAGAGGGCGCGGCGCTGTAGGCACCGCGCTGGTCGGGTTGCTTTTATTTTCCAGCAATTATGGCAAAAACCAAAGGTTCCGGGAAGGGCAAGGGCAACAAGAAGGCGCAGAAGGCTCGTCAGTCGGCCGGCTGGCTGGATGAGGCGGCCGGCACCCTGCACGCATTCCGCAAGGCCACTAAGTCGGTGCGCCGGCTCACGACGGGGCAAAAGGTGGTGGGCGGCCTTGCCCTGCTGGCCGCCGGCCTGACGTACCTGGCCAAGCGGCAGGCTGCTGCCGCGGCGGCCGTAACGCCCGATGCCCGGGCCGCCGAAGCCCACCTGGCCACCTTGAGCGAGCCGCCTGCCCCGGCCGAAGTGCCGGCCGGTCGTGCGCCGGCGCGGCGCAAGTCCCGCAAAAGGGAGTAACTCATCAAGCGCATACAGGTCAAAAAGCCGCTGTTTCCTTCGGGAGGCAGCGGCTTTTTGCTGGGGCTTCGGCGTTGTTCAGGCCCAATGGGAAATTGCTTTACCTGGCTTATTATGAGCTATATTGGTCTTTGTATATAAAGCAAAAGACCATGAAGCTGGATGAGGGCCTGGCTGCCGTGGTGGCGGCCATTATCGGCATAGCGGCCGGGGTAATATCCGGGGTGCTCAGTGCGCGCTACCAGAGCCGGATTGAGCACGAGAAATGGCAGCGCGCCTTGTCCGACGGGTTTCGCAGTGAGCTGCGCGCCACCGTGCAGCAGCTCACGCACAAGCTGTCAGAGGCCATTCATAGCATGTGCTGGCTTACCTGGCAGGCGGAATACGGTCCCGAAAAGCTCACGCAGGAGCGCATCGACCAATACGACGAGGAAATGCACCGGCTGCTACCCCAGATCATCGGGCTGCACGCCGTGCTGGCCGGCATGGATTACGAGGTGTTCAGCCAGCTGCGCGGTATCGTTGATGACGCCCTGAAGCAGGATGCCGGCATTGGCTACGCGCACCTGGCCTTTACGGAGCAGGATAAAAGCAGCGCGCGGGGCCTGGCGAGCCAGCACGAGCAGGCCGTAGCACTGGAATCCCAACTTTCCCAGGCCGTAGCCGAGGCCATCCGGGGCTATTCCATCCAGGCGCGCCACGCCGGCTAGGCCCCGGCCGGACCAGCCGGCCACCGCTTCTGCCGCCACTGCTCGCGCTGCTCGGCGTCGAGGAACGTCCAGGCTACCAGGCGGCTTACTTTCTGGCCCTGGCTCATGCCGATGGTGCGCACGTCGGCGGCCCCGCGCTTTTGCAGGGTTTTGTAGAGGCCGGGCAGGGTTTCCTTTTTGGAGATGAGCGTCGAAAACCACAGGCAGTTGTGGCGTTGCAGGGCGCTTTCCTCGGCCATGCGCCAGGTGAAGGTGGCCTCGCCGCCCTCGTACCACAGCTCGTGCGACTGGCCCCCGAAGTTGGGCGCTACTTTGCCCGTGCCCAGGTTCTGGTTTTTGCGCCGGTTGGCCGCCTCCGCCTCGGCCTGCGAGGCGTGAAACGGCGGGTTGCACATGGTCAGGTCGAACAGCTCGTTGGCTTTCACCACGCCGCTGAAAATATCGGCCGACGACGGCTGCAGGCGCACCTCGATGGCGCCAGCCAGGCCGGGGTTGCCGGCCACAATTTGCTTGGCCACCCGCACGGCCACCGGGTCGGCATCGGAGCCCACGAAGCGCCAGCCGTACTCGTGGTGGCCGATGATGGGGTAGATGCAGTTGGCGCCCACGCCCACGTCGAGCACCCGCACGCGCTTACCGGTGGGCACCGGGCCGCCGTTGGTTTCGGCCAGCAGGTCGGCCAGGTAGTGCACGTAGTCGGCGCGGCCGGGAATGGGCGGGGCCAGGTAGCCGGCCGGAATATCCCAGAGCTGCACGTGGTAGAAGTGCTTCAGCAAGGCCTGGTTGAGGGCCTTCACGGCGGCCGGGTCGGTGAAGTCGACCGAGGCCTCGGCGCCCTGGGCCGTGGGCGCTACGAAGGCGGCCAGCGCGGGGCTGCTGCGCACCAGGGCGGCGAAATCGTAGCGGCCGTGGTGGCGGTTGCGCGGGTGCAGGCCGGCTTTTTCGGCGGCAGACGTATCGTGGGGCTGAGTAGGCATGAGGCGGGGGAGAAGGTGGGCAAAGGCGGGTCAGGACCGGCCGCAAAGCTACGCAAAGCCGGGCCGGGCGGGGGCACCCCAAAAACAACGAGGCTGAAGCCCGGGAGCTTCAGCCTCGTTGCTGAGAATAACGGTAGCCGGGCGGTGGCCCGCCGCTACTGAGCGGCCGGCGCCTCGGGGGCGGCGGGCTTCACGGCCATTTTCACCGACACGGCCGTCGGGCCTTTCTGGCCCATTTCCACCTCAAAGGTCACTTTGTCGTTTTCCTTGATGGGGTTCAGCAGGCCGTTGGCGTGCACGAAGATGCTTTCCTGGGTTTCCTGGTCCTTGATGAAGCCGTAGCCCTTCGACTCGTTGAAGAAGGCCACCGTGCCCTTGCGGATCGGGTCGGGCTGCTCCATATCTTCCTGCTTGGAAACCGCAATGCGGATATCCTCCGCCTTGATTTCCACTTTCTTCTTGTTGGGGTCCGGCGGGGTAGAGGAGATGTTGCCAAACTCATCTACGTAGGCGAGCATGTCGTCCAGGCTCTGGCCTTTCTTGGCGTTGGCCTGGCGCTCTTCCTTGCGGTCAGCCTTATCGTTCTTTTTCTTTTGACGCTTTTTTTCGTTTTCCTTTTTGCCAAAGGATGCTTGGGATTTCCCCATAGTGTTCTTGGTTTATTGTTAAGGCGCTACTTCGGGTGAAGGTACGCACCAGCGCCGGAGAGTTGACGAATATACTATACTACAGATATATATCCGCGAAAGTTCAGGCCCGGGCCCGCAGTGCTATCCTATAATACGAATTTTTTGGGAAATCAGCGCAAGTTTCTCGCTGGAATGTACCACCGGGGGGCAAACGCCGCGCTCCTTGCGGCTCAACCCTGCGCCAGCCTCCTCCGTACAGCGCCCCACGGCCCGGCTATATAGCGCCGGGTTATTTTCTCACCCATTGCCCTGACCATGAAAAATACTTTGCTTTTCCTGTCCTGCGCCGCCGCCCTCACCCTGGGCTCGTCGTGCAACCGCGACAAAGCCGCCGCCGTGGATGCGGCCCAGACGCCCTCGGCCGACACGGCCGTAGTGGTCGACAACGATGCGCTGTACCGGGAAGACGGCAACCGCGTGGCCGATATGGTGACTTCCGACCTGGGTATTACCGATACGGCTCAGGTGCGGCAGGTGCGCCGCGTGTACTACACCCGGGCCCAGCGCCTGGGCGAAGTGAAGTCGCGCTACATCAGCGACACGACCGGCCAGTACGCCGCCATGCGCGAGGTAGACACCAACACGGACAACGAAATCAAGACCGTGTTCAACGACGAGACGCGCTACAACACCTACCAGAGCAACCGGCCGCGCTACTACGGCTACGCCGACGACGGGGCCATGACGACCACCGAAACCACGACCACCACGACCACCACGGCGCGTCCGGCCCGCCGCGGCCCGCGGGTGGTAGAGTACGAGAAGAAGAAAAACGGCGAAACCAAGATTGAGTATTCGAACGGCAAAACCGTGAAAATCGACAAGGACGGCGACACCAAGGTGGAATACCCCAACGGTACCAAGGTGAAGCGCGACGCCGACGACGGCCAAGTGAAAATCAAGCGCTAAGCCCGGCGCTAGTCAAGCAAAAACCCTGGCCGGCCGGCCAGGGTTTTTTGTTGGATTATTGGTACGAATAATTTCGTATGTAAGAGGAATTGACTTACTATTGCCCTTCCTGCATATTTTGAATTTCCCATTCTTGCTTATCGTCCGATGAAACTCTGTCCATTACTGCTGGCCCTGCTCGGCGGCGCCCCGGCCCTGGCCCAGACTCCCGCCCTGCCTGCCCCCGCCGACAGCGGCACGTATGTGCTGCACAAGTTTGAGCAGCCCATCGGCAAGGAAACCTACCGCCTGACCCGCACGGCCCAGACCCTGACCTACGACGTGGCGTTCCGGTTCGTGGACCGGGGCTCGCCGGTGCCGCTGCGGGCCCGGCTCCAGGTGACGCCCACCTACGAGCCGCTGCGCCTGGCCGTGAAGGGCCGCACCTCGCGCATGTCGACCATCAACGACTCCATCGAAATCGGCAAGGGCCAGGCCTACGTGCGGGTAGACGACAAGGTGACGACCACCGCCGTGGGGCCGCTGAGCTTCCCGGTGGCGGGCTACGCGCCGGGCACGGGGCAGCTGCTGCTCTTGCGCTACTGGCAGCAGCACGGCCGGCCCGCCAGCCTGCCCACCCTGCCCACGGGCGCGGTGCAGATCAGCCGCGACGGGCAGGACACGCTCACGTTTCAGAACCAGCCGTTGGTGCTGGAGCGCTACGTCATCAAGGGGCTGGTGTGGGGCAACGAGCTGCTCTGGACCGACCAGCAGGGCCGGCTGATGTGCATCATCACCAACGACGCCGAGGGCGACAAGCTTGAAATGATGTGGCAGCCCTACGAAAGCCTGCTGCCGACGCTCATTGGCCGGGCCGCCGCCCACGGCATGCGGCTGTTTACGGCCGAGGCCGGGTCCAAAGCGGCTACTCAGTCCAAGGTGCTGGCCATCAGCGGCGGGGCGGTGCTCGACGTGCTGACCGGGAAGCGGCTGCCCAACCAGGTGGTACTCATCGAAAACGGGAAGATTACCAAAATCGGGGCCGTGGGTAAGGTGAAAGTGCCCCCGGGCGCGGAGGTCATTCAGGCGGCCGGGCAAACCCTGGTGCCGGGCCTCTGGGACATGCACGCCCACTTTCAGCAGGCCGAGTGGGGCCCGGCTTACCTGGCCGCCGGCGTCACGACGGTGCGCGACTGTGGCAACGAGTTCAGCTACATCAACGCCATTCAGCGGGCCATTGATACGGGCCGGGGCGTGGGGCCGCGCATTCTCAAGGCCGGCCTCATCGACGGCAGCGGGCAGCGGCCCCTGGGCATCGTGCGGGCCGATACGCCGGCCGAGGCGGTGCAGGCCGTGCAGCAGTACAAGGCCAACGGCTTCGCGCAAATCAAGCTCTACAGCTCCCTCAAGCCCGAAATCGTGCGGGCCATCTGCGCCGAAGCCCACCGCCAGGGCCTAACCGTGACGGGCCACATCCCCGACGGCATGAACCTCTACCAGGGCGTGCGGGCCGGTATGGACCAGGTCAACCACCTGCCCTACGTGGGCTCGGTGCTCAAGCGCAACCCCGACCGGTCGTATAACTTCACCGACACGACCAGCCTGCGGGCTTTCCGGTTTTTGAAGGAGAGCCACACCGTTATTGACCCCACGCTGGGCGTCTACGAAATCATAGGCCGCTCGACCCAGGACGACATTACCCAGCTGGAACCCGCTTTTGCCAAGCTGCCCCCGCCGTTGCAGGCCCTGTTTATCAGCATGGGCGGCGACCCGAAAGAAGTAGCCGGGTTCAGGCCCCAGTATAATAGCCTGGTGCAGCTGGTGAAAGTGCTCTACGACCAGGGCGTTACCATTGTGGCCGGTACTGATATGGGCTTTCCCGGCACCAGCCTCGACCGGGAGCTGGAGCTCTACGTGCAGGCCGGCCTCACGCCCCTGCAAGCCCTGCAAACGGCCACCATTACGCCCGCCCGGGTGATGAAGCAGGACAAGCAAAGCGGCTCCATCGAAGTGGGCAAGCAGGCCGACTTGGTGCTGGTGGACGGCAACCCGCTGGAGAAAATTCAGAACCTGCGCCGGGTGAAGCTGGTGGTAAAAGACGGCCGCGCCTACGACCCGGCCCGGATGCGCACCCTGGCCGGCTACCAGCCGTAAGCCGCGCCGGGGGCCGGTCAGTTGCGGGTCTGGGTCATGCGTATTAAAGTCGGTTCGCGCTACCCCGGCCGGCTTATACCGACCGGCAACGTTGCCGACATCGTTTGCATAAAGAAATACGGCCCGGGGCTGCCGCCGGCCCCGGCAATTGGGTAATATCAGGGTGCGGTAACGGCTGCTGCTTCGGTGGTCGGCCGCATTTTGCTTCCTGCCTACTACCCACCCGATGTTCCCACGCATTCTGACAACCTGGCCCCGTTACTTTCGCCGGGCGGCCGCGGCCACCTTCCTGACCACGGCGCTGCTGACCAGCGCCGCTTCGGCCCGGGCCCAGCAGCTGGCCTTTCCCGGGGCCGAAGGCGCGGGCCGCTTCACCAGCGGCGGCCGGGGCTCGGCCACGGTGCCCACTACGGTGTTTGAAGTAACCAACCTGAGCGACGACCAGCAGCCAGGCAGCCTGCGCTACGCCCTGAGCCGGCCGGCGGCGGCCCGCACGGTGGTGTTCCGGGTGTCGGGCACCATTCACCTGGCCTCCCCGCTGGTTATCAGCCACAGCAACACCACCATTGCCGGCCAAACCGCGCCGGGCGGCGGCATCTGCCTGGCCGATTTTCCCGTCAGCCTCAAGGCCCATAACGTCATCGTGCGCTTCGTGCGCTTCCGCATGGGCGACAAAAACCAGAACCAGGGCTTCGTCGACGGGGCCGGGGGCGACGATGCCTTCGGGGGCCTGCGCAACTCCCGCCTCATCATCGACCATTGCTCCATGAGCTGGAGCACCGACGAGCTGCTGTCGGTGTACGAGGGCGACAGTACCACTTTGCAGTGGAACATCATGAGCGAGCCGCTCAACTATTCCTACCACTTCGAGAAAGGCGACCAGGACTTCGAGCGGCACGGGTTCGGCGGCATCTGGGGCGGGCAGCACAGCACCATGCACCACAACCTGTTTGCCAGCTGCAACAACCGCACGCCCCGCTTCAACGGCAGCCGCTACACTCACCCGGCGGGCTTCGAAAACTGCGACTTCCGCAACAACGTCATCTACAACTGGGGCGAAAACAACGTGTACGCCGGCGAGGGCGGCAACTACAACATTGTCAATAACTACTACAAATACGGCCCCAGCACCAAGGAAAGCGTGAAGGCTCGGGTGCTGAATCCCTACAGGATTACGGACGGCAAAAATCCGCTGCCCTACGGCAAGTTTTACCTGAGTGGCAACTACTCCGACGCCAGCGCCGACGTGACGCGCCACAACTGGCGGGGCGTGACGATGAACAACGGCTCGGCCGCCGATACGGTGCTTTCGAAAGTAGACGCCCCCTTCGACCTGGGCCCCGTAACCACCCAAACCGCCCAGCAGGCCTACGAGGCCGTGCTACAGGGCGCCGGCGCCACCCGCCCCGCGCGCGACACCCTCGACCAGCGCATCGTGCGCGACGTGCGCCGCCGCACCGGCCGCCTCATCGACGTGCAGGGCGGCTACGCCCACGGCACGCCCTACAGCATCTCGCAAAAAGCCTGGCCCGAGTTGAAGTCCAAACCTGCCCCCACCGACACCGACCACGACGGCATGCCCGACGCCTGGGAAACCAAGCAGCAGCTCAACCCGCAAGACGCCGCCGACCGGAATAAAATCGGGGCGGACGGCTACACCATGCTGGAAGTGTACCTCAACAGCCTGGCGGACAAGTAAGGACCAATGCAAAACGGGCTTTCGGGCTTACCTCAGCCACCTGCGGCCCGGCCGCATCCGTTGCTGGTGCTGAAGCCCGGGAAGTGTACCCGTGGCCCGGAATAAAGGTGAACGTGTTAGGGAAGGCCCAGGCTGCTCGCCGCGTTGGCCTTGCGGCTTTGGGCCGGGCCTGGAACTCGCGCCGGGGGCCGGGCAGTTGACTGGCCGGGCCGGCAATTGGCAAGAAAGGCGTTATTTTAGCCGGCCCCGATTCGCGTTTTTCCAACCGCGGGGGCAATAGCGCGTTATTCCCTGCGAGTGTCGAGCTGCGGGCCGCGTGTTGCGGCTGATCCTGGGCGCCCAATCCTTATCGGAAAATAGATTTTATGCGGCAGTTACTGCTTTTTCTGGGCCTCCTGCTGGTGGGGGGCGTGCTGCCGGCCGCCGCCCAGCGCCCCGACACCACCCGGCTGCCGCGGCCCATGCGCAAGGTGGAACTCGAAAACGTGGAAATCGAGCCCTCGGCCCGCGACGGGAAAGGCTGGCTGATGCTGGACAAGGACATTCAGCTGGAGCTGGAAGGGGCCATGCACAACCTCTACAACTTCAAGTACGACAAGGCCGAAAAGCAATTCCGCTCCCTGCGCCGCCGCTACCCCGAGCACCCCTTGCCCTACCTGCTGATGGGCCTAAGCCAATGGTGGAAAATCGTGCCCACCAACCTGCAAACCAAGCAGTACGACAAGCAGCTCTTCGCCTACATGGACACCACCGTGCGCAAGGCCGAGGTGCTCTACGAGCAGGACAACAAGAACTACGAAGCCTGCTTTTTCCTGTCGGCCGCCTACGGCTTCGATGCCCAACTCAACGCCGAGCGCAAAAACTGGACCTCGGCCACGCTCAGCAGCCGCAAGGCCCTGCGCTACCTGCAGGAAAGCAAGGAAGCCAACGGCCTGAGCCCGGAGTTCCTGTTTGGCCAGGCCCTGTTCAACTACTACGCCGTCTGGATTTCGGAAAACTACCCGCTGCTGCGGCCCGTGCTGTTGCTGTTTCCGAAGGGTAACCGCGCCCTGGGCCTGCAACAGCTGCGCAACGTGGCCAACAACGGCTTCTACACCGGCCTGGAAGCCAAGTACTACCTGATGCGCATCCTCTACACCGAGGAAAATAACCTGGAAGGCGCCCTGCCCGTGGCCCGCTACCTGGCCAACAACTACCCCGACAACGCCTACTTCCAGCGCTTCTACGCCTTGCTCTGCTACCACCAGGGCGACATGATAGAGTGTGAGCGGGTCAGCCGGGAAATCCTGGATAAGATAAACCGCGGCTACGCCGGCTACGAGGGCATCAGTGGGCGCTACGCCACCTATTTCCTGGGCTCCATCGTGCAAAACAGCTACAAGGACCTGGTGAAGGCCAAAGACTACTTCCAGCGCTGTCTCGTGTTTTCGGAAATGACCGGCGACACCAACAGCGGCTTCTACCTGTCGGCCAACGTGAACCTGGGCCGGCTGGCCGAAGACGAGGGCGACGTGAAGGCCGCCCGCCGCTACTACACCACCGTGACCGAGAAGGCCGAGAAAAAAACGCCCCAGTACCGGGAAGCCAAGCTCTACCTGAAAAGCCACAAAAAGTAAGGCCGCCCCACCGGGGCGGCCTCGTCGTCAGGGCTTCGGCGTTTCCGATGCTGCCGGCGTTGGTGGCGGCGGCGTTTCCGCTGGCGTAGTCGTCTGGGGAGCTGGCGCTGGCGTTGTTTCCGGCGTCGTGGTTTGGGGGGCCGGGGCTTCCGGGGTGGTCGTCGTTTCGGGCGTCGTGGGCGTGGCTGGGTCTGGGGCTGGGGCTGGGGCTTCCGGGGTCATGGGCTGTTGCGGGGTTGCCGGCGTCTCGGTTGCGGCGGGCGTTTTCGCGGCCTTGGGGGCTTTCGACTCTTTGGGCTCTTTCAGGGTCGGGCTGTTGCTGTCTTTCAGGCGAGACGGGCCATGCTTGCTCTTTTTGCCGCCGTTGGCCAGCACGAAGGAAAGCTCGGCGTAGCCATTGAAGCCGTAGGGGGTGCTCGAATCGAAGTAGGCCGACAAATCGTTGGAGCCTACCGTGAGGGGCCCCAGCCGCACCATCAGGCCGTAGGCCAGAGTCTGGTAGCCGTTGATCAGCGAAATCGGGGTGGCCACTTCCAGCCACTTGCTTTCCAGGCGCGGCGTGAGGGAGGCAAACGAGAAGCTGCGCATGCCGATGGCGTACTTGCCGCGCAAGCTCTGGCTAACGGAGGCATTGGCGTACAGCCATTTATACACGTGATAGTCCACATCCAGGTTGAGGGCCGTGGGCACGCCGGTCGTAAACTGGTTTTCGCGCTGCTGCTTTTCGGTGCGCAGAATCTTGTTGAGGCGCTGCTCGTAGTTGTCCTCGTCGATGCCCTCCAGGTCGGCTTCGCTCACGCCGGTTTTGGCCGTTTTAATGTTGTTGAAGGCCGTGGCGTTGTCCTTGTAGCGGATGTAGCCGATGTCGGTGATAGAAGCCGCCACCCGGAACAGGTACTTGTTGCGCGAGTAGTCGAGCCGGTCTACGCCCTTCTTATCAATGTAGCGGTACTGGCCCATGTTGGGCCGGAACTCGTACACCGCCCCCAGGTCGAGGCCCCAGCCGCCGCCGGTGCCCCCGCCGCCGCTGAGCCACTTCAGCGCCTGGTTCAGGTCCACGTCGTCGAAGGCGTCGGGGTTGGAGTAGCCAAAGGCCGCGTCCAGGGCGTTGATGCGCACGATGGTGTCGTTGGTGGCCGCTTTGTCGATAATCTCGTAGTCGGCCTGCTTGCTTTTCAAATAGGCCGAGCCGAAGCCGATGAAACGCTTGGCCGTGACGCCCGCTTTCAGGAAGTGCAGGCTCTTGTCGAGCAGCACGCGGCCGTAGGTCACGTCGTACTCCGAAAAGGCGTTCAGGTTCAGGTTGAAGGTGTTATCGGCCGAGCGGCCCTTCACCTTGAACTCGTCCACGGCGTTCTGAATCAGGTTTTCCGACACCGAGTTGCCCTGAATGGCCCCGCGCACCCGGGTGCTGAACGCCACGCTCTGGGTGGGGCTGATGCGCACCATCAGGCCCGGCCCGCGCACGTTCAGGCCGATGCTGAACAGCTTGGGCTTGTCACTCGGGCTGCGGGTCAGAAACTCCTTGCTCAGGTCCAGCGCGGCGCTGCTGTTCTGCGGGCTCCAGGGCCCGGTGTAGCGGTAAGCCGTGTTGGTGGCGTGCACGTCGAAGCCCACCAGCTGCAGCTGAAAGAAGTAGCGGTTGTCGACGATGTTGGCCGGGTTCCAGCTGGCGCCGCCCAGCCCGGAGTAGTTGCCCCGGGCGCTGTTAAAAAGTTGCTGGGCGGCCACGGTGCCCGGCAGCAGCGTGAGCAGCAGCCCCGCCAAACGAGAAGTAATCATGTAGTTGTGTTGCGTTAGGGTCAGCGGTTAGGGCGAAGGAAAGTGGCACGGCGCGGCAGAAGTACGATGCCGGGCGGGCGGCAAAAAGGCATGGCACCCGACCGGCATCGGCAGGAAAAACACGAAGGAAAGATCAGTATAAGGTGTTAATTGTAATTAAACCAATATTTTATATTGATACGGGTGGTTGACAACACCCAGGCAAAGCAATAGATAAAGACCTGATACCACTCTTCCGGCGCATAACCGAAGGAGGATAGTTTTCCATGCAAATTTACAATTGCGGGTAGGGGGCCGCAATACCTACTTCTGGGTATTGTGCGGTCCGGCGCAGCCTCCGCAAGTGGGCCCCGGCTGCATATTCCCGACCTCCGACGACGACGCCAGCTGCATCCTCGGGCCGGCCCGGCACCCCAACGGCGGCGAGGTGCTCGATTCCTGGACTTTTCGCTACCCGTAATAGAAAAGGCCCGGCGCAGCTACCTGCGTCGGGCCTTTCTGGCGTGCGTTAAGCCGCTTACCACTGGTAATTCAAGCTCAGGCCGTAGTTGCTCAGGCCGCCGGCCGGAGCCACGCGCACTTTCTGGTACCAAGGCTGGGGCAAAGCCAAGCCGGTGGCCTGGTCGTGCTTCACCTGGCTGCGGCCGTGCATCACCGCTATTTTGCCGAAGCCGTAGCCCAAGGCCAAGGCCAGCGGATAGTCGCTGGCCCAGTGCACGCCGTTGTTCAGCATGGCGTAGCTCAGCAGGCCCATCAGGGAGTAGCCCACGGGCCGCACGAAGCGGTATTCGGGGTAGTTTTCGGCAATAACCGTCACCGTGGCCATAGCCGTGCTCAGGTGGCCCGAGGGGTAGGCGTCGTAGTTGGGCACGTGCTGGCTGTAGGTTTTCTGGTTCGGAAACAGCCGGATTTTGCCCCGCGGGTAGGTCGTCGTGTACGGACTCTCGCGGCCGGTCATGTGCTTGAGCACCTGCACCACTAGGCCGTTGGTGTACACGGCTTCCATAATCTGGCTGGCCGTCTGCGAAGCCCGGTTGTCGCGCCCGAGCAGGCCGTACGCCCAGAAGCTGCCGGCAATGCTCAGGTGCGTCCAGCCGTCGCCCAGGAAGTACATGGCGCTGTTCAGGTTCGAGGGGTAGTTAAACTCCAGGTCGAGCTGCTTGCCGCTGCCGTAGCGCACGGGCACGTCGAACAAGGTGGTCTGGGTGCTGGCCGACGACAGGTGCATGTGGCGGCCCAACTGTTTGGCCCCGTCCAGAATCTGCTGGTCGAAGGCGTAGAGCAGCACCGTGCTGGCCACCACGCCCCCAATCATGGGCAGGTTTTTCTTCTGAAACGCAAACTTGGGGTAGGCCACCACGTCGCGCGGAATGTTGAGCAGAAACCGCAAGGGCTTGGGCCGCGCGTAGTGGTAGGTTTCGCCCGAGGGCATGGTATACTCGCTGCGGCGGGGCGCCCGGCCGGTGGTATCGGGCGCGGCCACCCGCCCCGAGTCCGGCGCGGCGACTTGGGCCGTAACTGGCTCAGTGGTAGCCCGGGCCTGCGCCGACGAAAGGCCCAGCGTCAGGCCGGCGGTAAGGAAAAGGATGCGGCTCAAAGAACCGGAAAGTAGCGGTAGACTCATTGGTACTGGATAATCGAACCGTAAAAGTAAGACAAAACCAGCGAAGCCCGAAGCCGGAACGGAAGATGATTCGAAGGTAAATATTTGCTGGTGAAGGGCTTCTAATACGCCGTGAGGATGATTTTCTCGTGAAGAAATGCGGCGAAAAACGGCCGGTTTTCGCCGGAAAATCCAGCGGCCGAAAACCCAATCCAGTAGTTTCTGTTGCTCTGCTGGGCCCCGCCTGCGGCAAACCACGCTGGCAACTGCCCCCTACTTTGCCACCCCGGCCCGGCGCCCGCCTCTTCCCCGCCCGATTCCGTATCTTAGGCTACTTCGTTTCCGCCATTCTTCCCGCCATGACCGTTTCTTCGGCCCCTGCCACCACCGCCACCTCGCCGGCCACCCTGGCTTCCTTGTTTACCCAGCAGCAGCTGCGGGCCCCGGCGCTGCGGCGCGAGTCGGCCGCGGAGCGGATCGGCCGCCTGCGCAAGCTCAGCCAGTGGATCGAGCAGAACCGCGCGGCCATTCAGCAGGCCCTCTACGCCGATTTTCGCAAGCCCACCGCCGAAACCGACGTGACCGAAATCTGGTCGTCGCAGGTCGAAATCAAGCACACCATCCAGCACCTGAAGCAGTGGATGCGCCCGCGCCGCGTGGGCACGCCCCTGTCGCTGGTGGGCACCACCTCGTGGGTGCAGGTCGAGCCCAAGGGTGTGTGCCTGATTGTGGCGCCCTGGAACTACCCGTTTTACCTGGCCATCGACCCGTTGGTGTCGGCTTTGGCGGCCGGCAACTGCTGCATGATCAAGCCCTCGGAAATGACGCCCGCCGTGGCCGCGCTGCTCAGCCGCATGGCCCAGGAGCTGTTCGACCCCGCCGAGGTGGCCGTGGTGGAAGGCGACAAGGATGTGGCCACCGCGCTGCTGGGCTTGCCCTTCAACCACATTTTCTTCACCGGCAGCCCGGCCATCGGCAAGGTGGTGATGCGCGCCGCCGCCGAGCACCTGACCAGCGTGACGCTGGAGCTGGGCGGCAAGTCGCCGGTGGTGGTCGATGCCACGGCCGACCTGCGCGACGCGGCCGAGAAAATCGTGTGGGGCAAATACATCAACGCCGGCCAGACCTGCGTGGCCCCCGACTACGTGCTGGTGCACGAAAGCGTGCAGGAGCAGCTGGTGCAGGAGCTGAGCCAGGCCATTACGCGCTTCTACGACCCGCAGCACGAGGGTATTGTCCACTCCGCCTCCTACGCCCGCATCGTGAACGGCCACCACTTCCGGCGGGTATCGGGCTTGCTCGAAGACGCCCAGCGCGCGGGCGCGCAGGTGGCCCTGGGCGGTATCGTGGATGGCAGCCAGAACTTTATCGAGCCCACGCTGCTGCTCAACGCGGCCCCCGACAGCCGCGTGATGCAGGAAGAAATCTTCGGGCCCCTGCTGCCCTTGCAGCCCTTTCGCACCCTGTCGGAAGCCGCCGACTTCGTGAATGCCCGGCCCCGGCCCCTGGCGCTGTACCTGTTTACCAAAAGTGCCGAAAACCAGCGCTACCTACTCCAAAACGTGTCGGCCGGGGGCTGCTGCGTCAACGAAACCATCCTGCACCTGGCCCACCCCGAGCTGCCCTTCGGCGGCGTGGGCAACAGCGGCATGGGCAAAGCGCACGGCCACTACGGCTTTCTGGCGTTTTCCAACGAAAAAGCCGTGCTCCGGCAGCGCACCGGCCGCACCGCCATCAAGCTGATGTACCCGCCCTACACGCCCAAAGTGCAGAAGCTGGTCGACTGGCTGATGCGGCTGTTGTAGGGCGCAGCAAGGCAAAAACGAGCTTTCGCCAAGGAGTGCCCGGCCGGCACTCCTTTTTCGTGGGTTGCTACCACCGGGTCGGTGGGGAATTAATAGGCGGCATGCCGACTATCTCGCGGAAATTAACGAACTTTTCAGGCCGCCGGCTGCCCACACCGGTCCGGCGCTCCGCCCGCTTTTCTCCCGCCCGTATGATTCTCTCCGCTGCCCACCATTCCACGCTGCAGGCCCTGGCCGATACCTTTATTCCGGGCTTCGCGGGCCGCCCCGAGCAGCCCGAGTTCTGGGCCCGGTCCGGCTCCGAAGGTATTGATCTGCAGAAAGTAGCTGAGGTGCTGAGCGCCCAGCCGCTCGGGGCGCAGCAGGAGTTTGAGAAGCTGCTGGGCTTGCTGGCCAACCCCATGCTGGGCCTCACCTGGTTTGGCCCCCTGAAGCCCTTCGTGCGCCTGGAGCCCGAGCAGCGCCAGCAGATGCTGCGCAGCTGGGCCCAGAGCAACCTGCCGCAGCTGCGCAAAGGCTTTCATGCCCTGCGCAAGCTGCTGGTGTTTCTCTACTACGGCTCGTCGGGGGCCGAGCAGGGCAACGGAGCCTGGGCGGCCATGGGCTACCCCGGCCCACTGCCCGATGCGGTGGTCGATACGCCCAAGCCCATCCGGACTTTGCAGCCCACCACCGACACCACCTACGACTGCGACGTGCTGGTGATTGGCAGCGGGGCCGGCGGCGGGGTGGTGGCCGGCGAAATGGCCGCCGCCGGCTACGACGTGCTGGTGGTGGAAAAAGGCCCCTACTGCCACGGCTGCGACTTTACCCAGCGCGAAGTGGATATGCTGGGCAAGCTCTACGACGCCAAAGGAGCCCTGACCACCCAGAATGGGGGCGTGGCGTTGCTGGCCGGCAGCTGCCTGGGCGGCGGTACCACCGTCAACTGGGCCGGCTCGTTCCGCACGCCCGACTACGTGCTCGAAGAATGGGCCCGGGAGCATCAGGTGCCGCATTTTACCTCCCAGGAGTTCAGGTACAGCCTCGACGCCGTAGCCCAGGCCTTGAGCGTGAATACCAGCTACACGCGCCACAACGGGCAAAACCAGGCGCTGTGGGACGGCTCGACCAAGCTGGGGCAGGAAGTCAAGCTGATTCCGCGCAACGAAAAGGGCCTGACCGACTCCGACCAGCATTTCCAGGGCCTGGGCTACACCACCATGGGCGACCGGTACGGCATCAAGCAGGGCACGCTGAACACGTATCTGCTGCAAGCCTTCCAGCACGGCGCCCGGATTCTGGCCGACACGCGCATCGACCGGGTGACGGTGCAAGCGGGCGTGGCCACCGGGGCCGAAGGCGTGCACACCACCGCCGACGGCCGGCCGGTGCAGATTAGCGTGCGGGCCAAGCGCGTAGTCGTGGCCGGGGGCGCCATCCAGACGCCGGCCCTGCTGCTGCGCAGCGGCCTGCGGCACCCCCACCTGGGCCAGCACCTGCATCTGCACCCCACCGTGGCGGTTTCGGGCGTGTATCCGCACCGCATCGACCCCTGGCATGGCCCGAGCATGTCGGTGGTAAACGACAGTTTTACGCGCCTGAACGGCACCAACTTCGGGGCCAAGCTCGAAACCCCGCCCGCCCACGCCGGCCTGATGGCCATGGTGCTGCCCTGGCTGTCGGGCGAGCAGCACAAGCAGATGATGCTCGACGCGGCCCACCTGGGCAGCTTCATCGTGCTGACCCGCGACCGGGACGGGGGCCGCGTCAGCATCGACAAGCACGGCGCGGCCCTGATTGACTACGTGCTCAGCGACTTCGACCGGGCCAGCATGCTGCGGGGCGTGCGGGCGGCGGCCGAAATTCACGTGGCGGCCGGGGCCAGCAAGGTGTATCTGCCCCACGGTACCCTGCCCACCCTGCACGCCGCCAACGGCACGCTGCTCAACCCCGAAGTACTCGACCAGCTGCCGTATCTGGGCTGGAAGCCCAACCAGTTCAGCCTTTACAGCGCCCACCAGATGAGCACCTGCCGCATGGGCGGCGACGCGGCCACGCACCCGCTGAAACCCAGCGGGGAAACCTACGAGGTGCGCAACCTGTTCGTGGCCGACGGCTCGGCGTTTCCGGCTTGCAGCGGGGTCAATCCGATGCTGACCATTATGGCCCTGGCCCACCACACGGCCCAGGAAATGAAGGCCGGCAGCGCCACCGTCAGCCTGACCACCAACCGGATGGCGACCAGCCGGTAATGCTGGCCGGGAGCAGTGCGAGTCACATTTTCCGGCCAGCATAACCGCTGGGTACGGTTTTCGCGTATGCAAGCGCAAGTCATTTTTCCGCGTCCGTACCTATGCTGTTTTCCCGCTCCCTGCTTGTTCTTGGCGTGCTTAGCACCGTCACGTTTGGTTGTGCCCGCCGCCAGAAGGCGGATATTCCGGAAGCCAAATCGGTGACGGTGGCCCCGGCGGCCGTGCCCAAAGCAGCCGCCCGCGACCTGACCGACGTGATGACCGACGAGCTGCGCCTGCTGCCCGACCAGCAAACCAAGGTGCGCGCCATCCTGAACGGCACGGTGGAAAAAGTGAACGAGGCCCGCCAGCGCAATGCCGGCAACCAAACGGCCCTGATGACGGATCTGAAGGCCATCAACGCCGACTCGGAAGGCCAGCTGAAAGCCGTGCTGACGCCCACGCAATACAAGCAGTACCAGGCCAAAAAGCGCCAGATGCAGGCCCAGATGCAGGCCCGCCGCTCCACTAAGTAATAAGGTAAAGCGCGGCTCAGCGCACCTTCGCCCTGCGCAGCACCCTACTGAACAGCCCCGGCACGAAGCGCTTCAGGTACACGCCCAGCGTTTCGCGGCCCCCGATGTACACCTCCTGCCGCCGCCGGGCAATGGCGCGTACGGCCTCCCGGGCCAGCTTTTCGGGCGCGAGCCCGCGGGCTGTGGCCTCGTCCATGGTGCGCTGCGGGCTGCCATCCGCCGTCAGGGCATTGATGGAAACGCCCGTGCGAATAAAGCCCGGGCAGATAATGGTGATGCCCACGCCGGTTTGCCAGATTTCGGCCCGCAGCGAGTCGAAAAAGCCGTGCAGGGCGTGCTTGGAAGCGGCGTAGGCGCTGCGGTAGGGCGAGCCGAACTTGCCCACCAGGCTACTGACCACCACGATTTGCCCGTGACCTTGCCCGATAAGGTGGGGCAGCACCGCCTGGGTCAGGGCCACCGTACCGAAATAATTCACCTCCATCAGCTGCCGATGCACGGCGAGGCTGGTTTCCAGGGCCAGGGAGCGTTGACTCAGGCCGCCGTTGTTGATGAGCACGTCGAGGCGGCCGTAGTGGGCCAGCACCTGGGCCGCCAGGGTCGGGAAGTCGGCGCGGCCGGCCAGGTCCAGGGGCAGAATCAGCACTTCGGCCGGGGCGCAGGCGGCCCGCACCCGCTCCAGCTCGGGCACGTTGCGGGCCGATAAGACCAGCCGGGCGCCGGCGCGGGCAAATTCCTTGGCCAGGGCCTCGCCAATGCCGGATGAAGCGCCGGTAATCCAGATAACGTGGTGGGCAAAGGACATGGCGGCGTAGTAGGGTAGGAGTAGAATACGGGCTTAAGATAGAAGGGAAACAAGGGCGGAAAGCATTCTGCTACAATCAACTTTCGCTATATTACTGGAAGCCCAGGCAACCTTTGGCGCTTGCCGGCCATCTATCCGCACGTTGCTGCCCGGCCAAGCTGGGTCGGTAATGAAAAAATAACGGGCTTCACTTTGCTTTTTCAGGGAATATGCGCTACTTTGTATTGCATGCTACTTGGTGACGCATGTTAGGGCAATGGATGTATGATACAGCTGCGGAATATCCGGAAAACCTATGAGGTGGGCACCAACCGGCTGGAAGTGCTCAAGGGCATCGACATGCACATTCGGGAGGGCGAGCTGGTGAGCATCATGGGCTCGTCGGGCTCGGGCAAAAGCACGCTGCTCAACATTCTGGGCATCCTCGACGACTTCGACCAGGGCGACTACACCCTGGCCGGCACCCGCATCGACCGGAGTTTGTCGCAGACCCGGGCCGCGCAGTACCGCAATCAGTTTCTGGGCTTCGTGTTTCAGTCGTTTAACCTGCTGAACTTCAAGAATGCGCTGGAAAACGTGGCTTTGCCGCTGTATTACCAGAAAGTGAGCCGGCGCGAGCGAAACCGGCTGGCCCTGGAATACCTCGACCGGGTGGGCCTGGCCGACCGCGCCGACCACCTGCCCAGCGAGCTGAGCGGCGGGCAGCGGCAGCGCGTAGCCATTGCCCGCGCCCTGATCAGCCAGCCCAAGCTGATCTTGGCCGACGAGCCCACCGGCGCCCTCGACACCCACACTACGCAGGAGGTGATGGACATTTTCAAGGCCGTGAACAAGGAAGGCATGACGGTCGTCATCGTGACCCACGAAAACGACATTGCCGAGCAGACCCAGCGCCTGATCCGCATTCGGGACGGGCTGATTGTGAAGGACTAGATGGTGAGATGGTGAAGTTGTGAGTTTGTGGTTTTGCCTGGGGCATTCAGAGCCGAATATGGCCACTCATTCCGCCGCATTTCGCACATTTTTCACATTCCAACCACATCAGCACATTTCTCACATTTCCCACATTTCCCACATTCCCCACATTAACAACTCATGTTTGACCTCGACAAATGGCAGGAAATCCTGGGGACGATGCGCCGCAACAAGCTGCGCACGTTCCTGACGGCTTTCGGCGTGTTCTGGGGTATCTTCATGCTGGTGCTGCTGCTGGGCGCGGGCAAGGGCATGGAAAACGGCATTTGGAAAGAGTTTGGCGGCGGGGCCATGAACAGCCTGTTCGTGAGTGCGGGCAAAACCTCGTTGCCGTGGCAGGGCCTGCAGCCGGGCCGGGAGCTGAAGTTCACCAACGACGACCTGGAAGCCATTCGCCAGCAGGTAGATGGGGTGGAGCTGCTGGCCGCGCGCAACCGGCTGTTTGGCGAGTACACCATCGTGAACAAAACCAAAAACGGCTCCTACCAGGTGTTTGGGGCCAATGCCGAGTTTTTCCAGCTCAACGGCGAAACCCTCACCCAGGGCCGCCTGCTGAGCCCCCTCGACGGCATGGAGCGGCGCAAGGTGATGATTATGGGCGAAAAGGTGCGCAAGGTGCTTTTCGGCGACGCGCCGGCCATCGGGCAGTACGTGCAGGTGAAAGGCGTGTTTTTCAAGGTGGTCGGCATCTTCACCACCACCCAGAACAACGGCCGCAACGAGGAGCGGGCCTTCGTGCCGTTCAGCACCTTCCAGACCACCTTCAACCAGTACAACCAGGTGCAGCGCATCGGCATCAGCAGCACCAAGGGCACGCCCGTGAAGCAGCTCGAAGACCAGGTCCGCACGTTGCTGGCCCGCCGCCACCAGTTCGACCCGGCCGACAAGCAGGCCCTGGAGCTGGACAACAACGAGGAAGAAGTGAAGCGCTTCGAGGGCCTGTTTACCGGTATCAAGCTGTTCGTGAGCGTCATCGGGGTGCTGACGCTGGTGGCCGGGGTGGTGGGCGTGAGCAACATCATGCTCATCATCGTGCAGGAGCGGACCCGGGAAATTGGGGTGCGCAAGGCCCTGGGCGCCACGCCCTGGAGCATCATCAGCATGATCGTGCAGGAGTCGGTGGTCATCACCAGCTTCTCGGGCTACCTGGGGCTGCTTTTTGGCGTGGCTTTGCTGGACTTCGTGCGCTACCTGCTCGAAAAAGCCGGCGGCACCACCTCCTACTTCGACCACCCCGAGGTGAACCTGGGCGTGGCCGTGAGTGCCACTTTATTGCTGGTCATATCCGGGGCCGTGGCGGGCCTGATTCCGGCCATGAAAGCGGCCAACGTGAAACCGATTGAAGCCCTGCGGGCCGAATGATTTAGAAACTAGTTCCCCTCCTTTTTTCAAGGAGGGGTTAGGGGTGGTTAGCTAAGGCTAAAAAGTTTAGAGCTAGTAAACGACCCAATGGCCCAACGATTGAACCACCCCGCCCTTCGGGCACCCCTCCTTGAAAAAAGGAGGGGAATTGAAAACTAACTGACTACCCATGTTTGACCTCGACAAATGGAGCGAAATCTGGAGCACGGTGCGGCGGCACAAGCTGCGCACGGGGCTCACCGCGTTTGGCGTGTTCTGGGGCATATTCATGCTGGTCGTGCTGCTGGGCGCGGGCAAGGGCTTCCGCAATGGGGTCGAAAAGGAGTTTGACGTGGCCAAAAACGCCGTGTTCGTCTGGACCCAGCGCACGAGCGTGCCCTACGCCGACCTGAAGGTGGGCCGCTTCATCCAGTTTACCAACGATGACGTGGCCGCCCTGCTGCGCGAGGTGCCCGAGGCGGCCGTGGTGCTGCCCCGCAGCTCCCTCGACGGGGCCTTCACGGTGCAGTACGGCCCCAAAAGCTCGGCCTTCACGGTGAATGGCGAATACCCCGGCTACCCCGCCGTGAAGGCCCTGCACCTCACGGCCGGCCGCTTTATCAACGACGTCGACATCGACGAGCGGCGCAAGGTGGCCATCATCGGCGACCGGGTGGCCGAGGTGCTGTTCGGCACCGACAACCCGCTGGGCCAGGAAATCCGCATCAAGGGCATCTTCTTCCGGGTGGTGGGCTTGTTCAAGGCCGAGGGTAAGCCCGAAAATGCCCAGCAGGACGCCCAGACCATCATGATTCCGCTCACGGCCCTGCAAGTCACCTTCAACCAGGTGAACAAGGTGGGCTACTTCGCCTTTATTCCCAAGCCCGGCATTCCGGCCGCCGTGGTCGAAACCAAGGTGAAGCAGCTGCTGGCCCGGCAGCACAAAGTGGCCCCCACCGACGACCGGGCGTTTGGCTCGGCCAACGTGGAGGAGGAATACGCGCGGGTGCAGGGCCTGTTCACCGGTATTTCGGGCTTTAGCTGGCTGGTCAGCATCGGCACCATCCTGGCCGGCATCATTGGGGTCAGCAACATTATGCTCATCGTGGTGAAGGAGCGCACCAAGGAAATCGGCATCCGCAAGGCCCTGGGCGCTACTCCCGGGAGCATCATCAGCCTGATTGTGCAGGAAAGCATCGTTATTACGGCCGCCGCCGGCCTGGTCGGGCTGCTGTTTGGCACGGCTCTTATGGCCGGCATCAACTCGCTCATTGCGGGCCAGGACGTGGGCTTTTTCGCCAATCCGCAGGTCGATATCGGCGTGGCCCTTACGGCCGTGGTGCTGCTGGTGGTGGCCGGCGGCGTGGCGGGCCTCGTGCCAGCCGCCATTGCCGCCCGCGTGCAGCCCGTGGTGGCTCTTAAGGATGAATAAGCGGTGATTTAGAGACTTAGTGACTTAGTGACTTAGTGAGTTTGATGTTCGGCTTGCGCCACTTGGACGACAACTCACCTAAGTCGCTAAGCCACCAACTCACTAAATCACCAACTCACTAAATCACACTGGCTATGAACAACCAAGCACTGCCCGATGAAGCTGTCGACGTGGAGCCGCTCACGGCTCCGGCGCGTCCCTCCCACGAGTATCAGGCGCCATATCAGGCGCCCAAACCACCGTTGATTACTATGAAGCGAATTTTCCTCGGCATCCTGGTGCTGCTGTTGCTGGCCGGGTTTGGCTGGCTGGCCAACTATTTCTGGAAGCAGGCCCACACCGACCCCATCACCTACAAAACCGAAACGCCCTTCCTGACCGACATCGTGAAGAAAACCGTGGCCACGGGCAGCATCGTGCCCCGGCGCGAGGTCCAGATCAAGCCCCAGGTGTCGGGTATCGTGGAAGAGCTGTTCGTGGAAGCCGGGGAGCCCATCAAGGAAGGCCAGCTCATTGCCCGCATCCGCACGGTGGCCAACGCGGCCAACGTGAACAACGCCCAGAACCAGATTCAGGCGGCCCGCGTGGCCCTGGAAACGGCCCAGACCGAGCTAAACCGGCAGCGGCCTTTGTTTGAGCAGAAGGTCATTGCCGAGCAGGAATACAACCGCCTGCTGGCCGACGTGCGCGCCAAAAAGCAGGCCCTGAACGCCGCCGAAAACGACCTGCAGATTGCCCAGCGCGGCGCCTCCCGTAACACCGGCGGGGCCTCCAATACCGTCCGCTCCACCATTACCGGCCTCGTGCTCGACGTGCCCATCAAGGTCGGCTCGTCGGTGGTGGAACGCAACAACTTCAACGAAGGCACCACCATTGCCGCCATTGCCGACATGAAAAGCCTGGTGTTTGAGGGCAAAGTCGACGAGAGCGAAGTGGGCAAGGTGCGCGAAGGCATGGACCTGAACCTGACCGTGGGCGCGCTGGAAGGCGAGAATTTCCCGGCCACCCTCGAATACATTGCCCCCAAGGGCATCACCGAGGAAGGCGCCATCAAGTTTCAGGTGCGGGCCAATGTGCGCCTCAAGCCCGGGCAGTTCCTGAGGGCTGGCTACTCGGCCAACGGCGACATCGTGCTGGGCCGCCGCAAGCAGGTGCTGGCCATCCGGGAGAGCCTGCTGCAGTTCGGTAAAATCAACAAGGATAGCGTGTTCGTGGAAGTGCAGACCGCGCCCCAGCAGTTTCAGAAGCGCCTGATCAAGACCGGGCTGTCGGATGGCATCAACGTGGAAGTGCTGTCGGGCCTGAAAAAGGACGACCAGATAAAGGTGCTGGGCCCGCCGGCGGAAGGCGAGAAGAAGGGGTAGCAGTTCGCACAGCTAATCGGACAACGCCCAAACGGCCCAACCCTGCGCGGGGTGGGCCGTTTGCTGTTTACGTTTAATCTTTTTCTAATCATGCGCCCCCAGCCCTACACCCTGCATTTCAACCCCAAGCTCAGCCTCAACGCCGCCGGCAAGCACGTGCGCGACGGCTTGTCCACGGTGCTCCAGACCGGCGACAACCTCTGGGTGAGCTGCGACGAGCGCACCAGCATCGAGCGGCTGCGGCGCACCGGGCCCCACGAGTTCGGGCAGCACACCTGCTACCAGCTCGCCGATCTGCTCGACCTGCCCGCCGACGAAGCCAGGGAAATCGACATTGAGGGCCTCGCCGAGGCCGACCACTACCTCTGGCTTATCGGCTCCCACAGCCTCAAGCGCAAAAAGCCCGACCACGAGCACGAAGACGTGGTCAAGCAGCTGGGCAAGCTGGCCAAAATTGAAACCGACCCCAACCGCTACTTGCTGGCCCGTATTCCGCTGATCTTAAATGAGAAAACTGGCGACTACGAGCTCTGCAAAACAGCGCCGCACCCCACCAAAGCCACCGAAACCCTGCGGGCCGCCCAGCTCCACGGCAGCACCGAAACCAACGAGCTGATGGACCTGCTGGCCGACGACCCGCACCTGAAGCCCTTTATGAAGCTGCCCGGCAAAGACAACGGCTTCGACATCGAGGGCCTGGCCGCTACTCCCGACGGCCGGCTGTTTGTGGGTCTGCGCGGGCCGGTGCTGCGCGGCTGGGCCGTGGTGCTGGAGCTGCTGCCCGAGCTCGACAAGCACGGCCGGCTGCGGCTGGGCAAAATCGGGGGCGAGCAGAAGTACTACAAAAAGCATTTCCTGGCGCTGGGCGGCATGGGCCTGCGCGAGCTGCGCCAGCAGGGCCAAGATCTGTATCTGCTGGCTGGCCCCACCATGGACCTCGACGGCACCATTGCGGTGTACTGCTGGCCCAACGCCCTGCGCCAGGAAACCGACAGCCTGATTGGGCCCGATAAAATCAAACGGCTGTTCGACGTGCCGCACGGCCACGGCCCCACCGCCGGCCAAGACCGGGCCGAGGGCATGGGCCTACTCGACGACCGGCACCTGCTCTTCGTATTCGACAGCCCGAGCGACGCCCGCAAGCCCGCCGCCCACCAGGTGCGGGCCGATGCCTACCGCCTGCCCGCCTAACCCGGCGCGGGTCTGGGCCCTTTCCCCGTTCTTTACGCCTCTCTTTACCACCGCCCCACACCCCACGTATGGCTGCCAAATTGCTCCAAACCCCGGAAACCACCTACCGCATCCATTTTCAGGACTGCGACATGCTGGGCCACCTCAACAACGCCCGCTACCTCGACTATTTCCTCAACGCCCGCGAAGACCACACCACCGAGCACTACGCCCTGAACCTGGGCCAGATGGCGCAGCAGCAGGGCGCCGGCTGGGTGATTACCAAGCACCACATTGCCTACCTGCGCCCCGCCAACCACGGCGAAACCGTGCGCATCCGCACCCAGCTCATCAACTTCGACAACTCCAACCTGGTGGTCGAGATGCAGATGCTCAGCGAGGACGGGCAGCGCCTGAAGTCGGTGCTGTGGTCGGAAATGGCCTTCGTGCGGGTGGCCACCGCCACCCGCACCGACCACACCGACGAGCTGATGGACCTGCTCGACCAGCTCGACGTGGAAGACGTGAGCTACGACCCCGACGGCTTCGACGACCGGGTGAAGCGCCTGCGCAAGCAGCTCAAGCGCGACCGGGCCGGCTCCGACGAGTAACCCCGCTTCCCGATTCCCGTACTACCAAAGCCGGTTCTGCCCAGCGCGAACCGGCTTTTTCGTTCTCTTCCTACCCCCCAACCTAAACAACCTACCCCATGAGCATCTTTGGCAGTGATAAACTAAAAGGCAAGAAAATAGCCATTGTGGCCACCGACGGTTTCGAGCAGTCGGAGCTGGAGTCGCCCAAAAAATACCTGGAAGGCGAAGGCGCCGAAACCCACGTTATTTCCCTGAAAAGCGGCTCCATCAAGGGCTGGGACGAGAAAGACTGGGGCAATAAAGTCGACGTGGATAAAACCATCGACGAAGTCAGCGTGGGCGACTACGACGCGCTGGTGCTGCCCGGCGGGCAGATGAACCCCGACGTGCTGCGTACCGAAAAGAAGGTGGTAGACTTCGCCGCCGAGTTTATGCGCTCCGGTAAAGTAGTGGCCGCCATCTGCCACGGCCCCTGGACGCTGATTGAAACCGGTCTGGTCCACGGCAAGAAAATGACCAGCTGGCCCAGCCTGAAAACCGACCTCACCAACGCCGGCGCTCAGTGGGAAGACAGTGAAGTAGTAGTCGATAAAGGCCTCATCACCAGTCGCAACCCCAACGACCTGCCGGCCTTCAACAAGAAAATCGTGGAGGAAATTCTGGAGGGCAAGCACGCGCCCCGCTCGTAATTTGCGCTGAACCCTCGCCCATAAAAAAGCCCCGACCAGCAACCTGGTCGGGGCTTTTTTGTAGCCTTGCGTGAGCAGTCTGGCTTATAAGTCGACGGCCATTTTGATGTCGCCGCGCTTGTACATGACGGTTCCCAGGGGAATTTCCCGGAAGCCCAGCTTGCCGTACACATGCAGGGCAGGCAGCAGGGTGCGGTTGGATACCAGCTCGACGCGCTTGACGCCCATCGTGCGGGCCCGGTCCAGAATGGCTTTGCACAACGTATAGCCAATGCCGCGGCCCTGCATCTGGTCGGTAACAGCCATTTTGGCCAGCTTCCAGTTGCCGTCGGGGTTGTAAAGCAAGGCACCGGTTCCGACTATCGAGCCCTGGGCGCGGGCCAGCAGAATAAAGCCGCCGGGGTCAAGAATGTGCGTTTGTGGGTCGCCCAGCGTGATGTGGTCGGCGGGCTCCAACTCGAAGTAGCGCGTTATCCATTCCTCATTGAGGCGGCGGAAGTCGGGTTGGTACTGGGGCGCGTAGTCAATGATGTCGATATCGGCGGCAGCGGTAGTCTGGTTGTTCATGCGGCAAAGATGCCGGGAGTAGCGTTACGGCTGCACCAAAGCCAGCAGCGCGGCGGCGAAGCGGTGGTACATCAGGTAGAACCCCAGGTCGAAGAAAAGCAGAAAGCCACCCTGCAGCCACAACGACCGGCCGAAGCCCAGCAGGCGTTCGGGCCGCTTACCGGCCACCAACCCGCGGGTGCGCAGCCAGCTGCCCGTCACCAGGTAGGCCACGTCGAGGCCCACGTTCAGCAGCAGGATTTTCTCGAAGTCGAACTGGGCCGAGAGGCTGGCGGCCAGCGTGAGGCCGGCCACCTGGCCCGGGTGGGCCCGCAGAATGCCCACCACGGCCAGCACGGCATTCACGAAGTTCCAGCCCACGTTCATCTGGTGGAAGTAGTGGGCTTCGGTGCGCGGGTCGGTGCGGGCCACCCGGTAGCCGCTCACCAGCAGGTTCAGCAGGGCCCAGGTGCCGAGCACGGCCATGCCCTGCTCGGCCAGCAGCTCCCGGCTATGGTTGAGGGCCGGCAGCAGGGTGGCCGGAGCACTGGCGAGTAGCGTTGGTAGCGGCATAAGACAAATGAAAGGCTACGGCACAAAAAAAGGAAGCCCCGCGAGGCTTCCTTTTTCAGAAGAGGTATCCGGGTCGGCTACTGGGTGAAGCCAATGCCTACGTACACCTGGAAGTTGCTGTTTTTGATGTCGCTCAGGGCTTTGTTGCCCGTCGTAGCCAGGTTCTGATCCTTGATGATGTTGGCAAAGCCAGCGTTGTAGCGGGCCCCAACGCGGGCCGGGCCTACGCGGGCCTCGGCGCCCACGGCCAGACCGTAGTCGAAGCTGGTGTAGCTGTAGCCATAAACGCCGCCGTCATCGGCAATTTTCCGCTCTTTGCCGTCTTCCACCACTTTCGTCAGCAGCGAAACCTGGGGTCCGGCGTGGATGCTCACGTTGTCCAGAATGTTGAACACCATCAGCACGGGCACTTGCAGGTAGTCCAGGCGCCGCTCTTTCACGGTGCTGGTGCTGGTGGCGGTACCGGTTGTGGTAGTTTTGGTAGAGTTGCCCTCGAAGCCCTGGCGGCTGTAGAGCAGCTCGGGCTGGATGGACAGCCGGTTATTGAAGCCATACTGGCCGTAGATACCGGCGTGGAACGACTTGTAGTTGGAGCCGTCGGTGAAGTTCTTCTTGTCGTCGCCATACACGTCCGACAGGTTGAAGCCGCCTTTAATCCCGAAGCCGGTGTTGCGCGAGTCGGTGGTGCCGGTGCCGTAGTCGGTAGAGGAGCGGAGCCCGACGGGGCCGTTGGTGTCTTTGGTATTCTGGGCAAAGGCCGTCAGGCTGCCGAGCGAAAGCGCGAGGAGTACGGTGATTTTTTTCATGGGAGCAGGGAAAGTCTGGTGTGGGAGCAAGTGCCGGCCTTGGGAAAATGCAGGCCGGCATTTGTATGCGACTATACTTGCCCGCCGAAAGCAAGGTTGCGCCCGAGTGCTATTCCCCGGAAATATTTCTGCCGCGCGTAGTTGGATCAATCAGGGAAGCCCGTATCTTTGGCGCTTTCCGGCCGCCGCCAGAGTGTTTATTGGGATATTAGCTCAGTTGGTTCAGAGCACTACCTCGACAAGGTAGGGGTCATTGGTTCGAGCCCAATATGTCCCACCAAACGCCTTCAATACCCGCCCTTACCCGGCGGGTATTGCTGTTTCTGGCCTTTTCCTTCCGCTATGCTCTCTGTTGCCTGGGCGCCGCTCTACGCCCACCCGCTGCCCGAAAACCACCGGTTTCCCATGCTCAAGTACGAGCTGCTGCCCGAGCAGCTGCTGCGGGAAGGCATTATCACGGAAGCCGACCTGTTTGAGCCTCGGCCCCTGGCGGAAACCGAGATTCTGCGCACCCACGACGCGGAATATTACCGCCGCCTGGTGGCCGGACAGCTTACGCGCCAGGAAGAGCGGGCCACCGGCTTTCCGTGGTCCGAGCAGCTGATCCGGCGCGAAGTCACGATTCTGGATGGCACCGTGGAATGTGCCCGCCGGGCCCTGCTGCACGGCATTGCCCTGAATATTGCCGGCGGCACCCACCACGCCTTTGCCGACCGGGGCGAGGGGTTCTGCCTGCTCAACGACCAGGCCGTGGCCGCCAACTACCTGCTGGCCCACGCGCCCGGCGTCCGCACCATCTTGATTGTGGACCTCGACGTGCACCAGGGCAACGGCACGGCGGCCTTGTTCCAACACGAGCCGCGGGTGTTCACCTTCAGCATGCACGGGGCCCGCAACTACCCGCACCGCAAGGAGCAGTCGGACCTGGACCTGCCCCTGGCCGACGGCACCGACGACGCGGCCTACCTGCAGCTGCTGGCCGCCACGCTGCCCCGCCTGCTCGACGAGGTGCAGCCCGATTTCGTGTTCTACCTGGCCGGCGTCGACGTGCTGGCTACCGACAAGCTGGGCCACCTGAGCCTCACGCGCGAAGGGTGCCGCCGCCGCGACGAGCTGGTGCTGCGCCTGTGCCGGCAGCACGCCCTGCCCGTGGTAGTGTGCATGGGCGGTGGCTACTCGGTGCGCATCGCCGACATTGTAGAAGCCCACGCCAACACGTTCCGGCTGGCGGCTGAGCTGTTTGGCTGAGAAAAGCGCCTGGAAACCTAGAAAATAACCTGCCAGCGGAACGCCCAGCACCAGCGCAGCGTGTACCGCTCGATGCCGGCGGCGGCCAGAATAGCCTGCCACTCGCGCCGCGTAAAGGCCCGGGCCACCGACAGCGGCGCGTCGTTCTGCACCAGGTACGAGCCCCGAAACAGCCGGGTGAGCCACTTGATGCTGTAGTAGGCCAGGGGCTGGCGGTGCAAGTCGTTGATGATAACCCCGACCTGGGCCTGCCCGTGCAGCTGCCGCAGCAGAACGGCCAGCGCCTCGCTGGAAAAATGGTGGCAGAACAGGCTGCACGTAATAACGTCGAAGCGCTGCCGCCGAAACTCGGCCGAGAAAATATCCTGCTGGGCAAAGCTGATTTCGGGAAAGCCGGCGGCTTTTTCGGCCGCGTACGAAATCATAAAAGCGTTGGCGTCGACGCCCACCAGCTCGGCCGGCACGCGGTGGCGGCGGGTCCAGGCGGCAATGTGACGCAGGGTGTCGCCGCCGCCGCTGCCTAGGTCGGCCAGGCGCAGGGCACGGCCCGGCGGGAAGCGGGGTTGCAGCCGGCGCAGGCCACCGAGTACCACCCGGTAGCCGCCCAGCCAGGTGTTGATGGTTTCCAGCTCGTCGAGGTTTTGCCGCAGGGCGTCGGAGGCCAACGATAGGTCGTCCATCAGCTCCTCTTCCGTGGCGCGGCGGCTTAAATCGGGCATGGCGGCGGCAGGTTAGGCAAGATGCACCTGAAGCAGCATGGCCTCCAGCGTCAGGCCCGGCCCGAAGGCAAAGCTCAGCACCGGCGCCCCGGCCTCGGCAGCGGTGAAGGAGGCCAGCAGGTCGCGCAGCACAAACAGCACCGTGGCCGACGACATGTTGCCGTAGTCGCGCAGCACGTTGTAGGCGAAGCGGTTGTCGTGGGTGGTCAGGCCCAGCTCCTGCTCAATGGTTTCCAGGATTTTCCGCCCGCCCGGATGAATGGCAAAGGCGTGAATGTCCTTGAGCTTAACCGGCAGCTTGCGCAGCAGCCCGTCGGTAAGCTGCCGGATGCCTTTCTGAATCATTTTCGGCACGTACGACGACAAGGTCATTTCAAACCCGAAGTCGTTGATGTGCCAGGCCATGTCGGCGCGGCCGTCGGGCTCCAGCTCGCAGTGAAAGGCTTCCAGGCTCAGACTGTAGCCGCTTGTGGCCGGCTGGGCCTGCACCAGCGCCGCCGCCGAGCCGTCGCCGAACAGGGCATTGGATACCAGGTGGTCTTCCTCCTTGTTTTTCTGGAAGTGAATGGTGCACAGCTCGGTACACACCAGCAGCACCTTAGCCGTGGGGTCGGCCAGGCAGAACGCCTGGGCCAGCTTCAGGGCGTTGAAGGCCGCGTAGCAGCCCATAAAGTTGACGCAGGTGCGGCGCACGTCCGTCCGCAGCCCCAGCTTTTCAACCAGCTCAATGTCGAGGCCCGGGGCGTACATGCCCGTACAGCTCACCGTAATCAGGTGGGTGATGTCGGCCACCGTCACGTCGGGCTGCTGCTGCAGGCAGTTGCGCACGGCCTCCACCGAGAGCGGCAGCGCGTACTGCCGGTACGCCGTCATGCGCTGCCCCACGGTGGGAAAGGGTTCCAGGTCGGGGGTGTTGGGAAAAAATTCGAACGAGCCGTTGGCCCGGCCGTAGTCGGCCAGCACGGAGTAGCGCTGGGCAATGCCCGTGACGCGGTACAGGGCCCGCAGCTTGCGGGTTTCGGCCGCGTCGAGCTGAAGGCCCTCGGCCATGAAGGTGGCAATCTGGGGTTGCGGAATACGGTGGGGCGGGGTAGCGGTGCCAATGGCACAGAGGTAGCTCGTCATTGCTGGCAGTATACGGAATTACCGGTGGTTCGGCTTAGCGGGGCAACAAACTAATTGGCGGGCTGTTCGGCCCCAAAGGGCGCGCCGTGGGTGCGCCGCATCAGGGCCCGCACGCCACCCGGCCAGTGCCGCATGCCGCCCACCACCACTTCGCTCAGCAGGGGCCGGCCAAACAAGCGCTGCACGGCCCGGCCCACCCACAGGCGGGGCCCGAAGTGCTGCTGCCAGTCGTGGGCGTAGGCCGTTTCCAGGGCCGGGCGCGCCACCTGCCCGCGCAAAAACCGGTCGATGTGGACGGCGGCCCGCTCGGCCCCGTGGATGGCCATGGCCATGCCGTTGCCGCAGAGCGGGGTAATCAGGCCGGCCGCGTCGCCGCACATCAGCACGTGGCTTTCCACCGGGTTTTTGGGGGCGAAGGATATTTCATTGATAACCTCGGGCTGGTCGTAGAGAAACTCCGCCTCGCGCAGCACGGCCCGCAGGTAAGGGTTCTGGGCCAGCACCTGCCGCTCCATTTCCGCAATGGTGCCGTGGGCTTTCAGGTTCTGGCGGGTGGTGAGGTAGCAGAAGCAGTACTTACCGTCCTCAATGGCCGACAGCCCCGCGTAGCCATCGGCGAAGTTGTGCAGGGCAATGGTGTCGCGCGGGAAGTCGAGGCGCAGGTGGTATTTGACGCCGACGTAGGGGGAGCGTTGCTGAAAAAACTCCCGCTGCAGCTGCCGGTCGAGGTTGGCGCGCTTGCCGTAGGCCCCCAGCACCACGCGGGCCGTCAGTTGCCGCCCGTCGGTGAGCTGTACCGTGTGCCGCTGGGCCGTTTCGTCGAACGTTACCTCGCTTACCGTCGCGCCCTGGTGCACGGCCACGCCCCGGGCTTCGGCCGCCTGGCACAGGAAATAGTCCAGCGCGTAGCGGCTCACCCCGAAGCCGCCCAGGTCGAGGGGGCAGGCCAGGGTGCGGCCGGCCGGCGAGCTGAGCGTGAAGCGCGAAATGGCCGCCGGCCCCAGCGGGGCGGGGTCGACGCCGAGGCGGCGCAGGTAGGGCAGCACCTCGTTGGAAACGTACTCGCCGCACACTTTATGAAACGGATAGTGCTTGCGCTCCACCAGGGCTACGGCGTAGCCGCGCTGCCGCAAATCGAGGGCTGCGGTGAGTCCGCCCAGGCCGCCGCCAATAATGAGAACGTCCAACTTAATTCGGGTAGTAACTGGGTGAGAAAGAGAGAAGAAACAAATCTTTTATCCGCGCGTAGTTATATTTCATAACTCTAATGAATATTCCGTATTATCTTTGCAAACTTAATCGGGAGCCGGCCGTTAATCTATCTGCTTACCCGGTTTGCCCCGTCCCACCCTACAGTATGCTATGATGCAACGCTTACGCTTTTTCTTTCTACTACTCGTGCTCGGCTTCGGTTTCGTCCGCAGCACCTTGCCCACGGCAGCTGCCCAGGCCACCGTGCGCCCCACGGTTCCGGGGCGCGTTGCCGACGAGAAATCGTTTCTGGTGTACCCCAACCCCAGTAGCGGTATAGTCCATATTGCCATCAACGGGTTTGAGGGCCGTCGCCTGGAGCTGCGGATTCTCAACGTTATTGGCACCGTTATATACCGCGAAGCCATTACGGAGCTGAACGGCCCCAAAACCCTGGATTTGAGCAAGTTTGCCAGCGGCCTGTATTACGTAAAGCTGGAAGGTGAAAACGCCAGCGAAATGCGCAAGCTCGTAATCCGCTAGCCGACCCTGGTTTCTCATAGCACCCACAAAAAAAGCAGCCCCGGAAGAGGCTGCTTTTTTTGTGCATTGCCGGGGCGGCAATGCCCGGGGCCTAGCGGTTGTGGCGCGCCCGGACCCGAACCGGGACCGGTTGGAGCTTGGGTTGCTGCTTACCGAAAACGTTCAAAGAGAAAAGGGCAGTGGCCAGGGCCAATCCGCTGAAAATGAGCAATGACATACGAGCAGTATTAGGAACAATACAAATTCAATCGGCGAAAACGAACAACAACGCTTGCTGATCCTTCACGATTGGTTACTGCTAAGCTAACCTTAAAAGTCGGGAATGGGTTTCTATATAATTATGTCTTTTTTAATAAAACCTCCACAACATGGCGGGCATCGGCGCCTACACCCCCCATCAGGGCCGAGCTGCGGGTGCCCAGCCACGGCAGCCCCAGAAAAGCCAGGCCCGGCGCGGCCGTCAGGCCCCGCTGATGCACGGGCCGGCCGTGCGCATCAAATACCGGCACCCGAATCCAGTCGAAGGCGGGGCCGTAGCCGGTGGCCCACACCACGGCCTCTAGGGCGGGCGTGGTAGCCTGCTGCCCGCGCAGCCGGGTGCCGGCTTCCACGCCCTCGGCCCGGCCGATAAAGTGCACGTTGGCAAACGTGCGCAGCCGGGCCAGGTCGCCGCTGACCACGGCCTCGGGCCGCTCCCGCAGCCGCCGGCCCAGGACCGAGTGAGTGGGTATCCGCAGCATGCCCGTTGCCGTGAGAAAAACCCACATGGCCGTGTTGTTGGGCAACGTCGGCGTCTGCTCGTGGTAGGCCGCGTACACGGGCCGGCCGGTGGCGGCCAGGTCGGCGGCAATCTGCAGGGCTGAATTGCCGCTGCCCACCACGGCCACGGGGCCGAAGCCCGGCAGTTGACCGGCGCGGCGGTAGGCGCTGCTGTGGAGCTGAACCACTTCAGCGTGCAGCTCGGGGGCAAAAGCGGGCCGGCGGGGCGCGTTGTAGGCCCCGGTGCACACCAGCACGTAGCGCGCCCGGTAGTGCTGGCCCTGGGCCGTGCTGATGGTGTAGCCCTGCTCGGGAGCGGCGGCCGGCGCCACCTGCACCACGCGCTGACCCAGCGCGAGCGGAAAGCGGAAGTGCGCGGCGTAGCGCCGCAGGTAGTCGGCGGCTTCGTCCTTGGTGGGGTAGCGCCGCTGCCGGCCCGGCCACGCGTAGCCGGGCAGGGCACTGGCCCAGGCCGGCGAAAACAGGCGCAGACTATCGTAGCGCGTGGCCCACACGTGGCCCACGGCCGGGTGCTCGTCGAGAACGACAAACCGCAGGCCGCGCTGCTGCAGATAATAAGCCGCGGCCAGCCCGGCCTGACCAGCACCAATTACAACGGCATCAAGGGAAACAATGGTTGGTGCAGGCATGGGAAAGCGGGGAAAGGGCGCCGCGAAGGTACTTAGCCCGGGCTAGGAAACTCCTGGCGCAGCCGGACAATGACCTGCCCGGTGAGAGTGTCCACCTGCTGCACCAGCGCCTGAATGGTGGGCAGGTCGGGGCTGGGCTCGTGGGCCAGTAGCTCAAGGCGGCGCACGGCTTCACTCAGGGTATGCACCTGTAGGCCGGTAAAGGAGCTTTTCAGGTGGTGGGCCGTGGCCCCGAGCTTGGGCCAGTTGTGCTCCGTCAGGGCCTGCTCCAACTCCCGGATAATGGCGGGCGTAGTTTGGATAAACACTTCTACCAGCCGGCCCACAAATTCCTCGTTGCCGTGCGCGATGCGCCGGATGCCGCTCAGGCTGTAGAGCGGCTCCGGCTCGGCCGCGTGCGGCGTTGCGGCGGGAAGCGTTTTATTCAGCGCCTGAAAAAGCTCTTCCTGACGGAAGGGCTTGGAAAGGTAGCCATCGAAGCCGGCGGCCCGGTAGCGCTCCGCCTCGCCCGGCAGGGCATGCGCCGTCAGGGCGATGACCGGGGTAGCGGCCCGGTGCGCGTCGGGGTGCTCGCGCAGCAGGCGGGTCGTGGCCATGCCATCCAGGCCCGGCATCTGAATATCCATCAGCACGGCATCGTAGCGCCGCTGCTGAAACAGCAGCCAGGCCTCTCGGCCCGTGCCGGCAATGTCGACCTGGCAGCCCCAGCCGCGCAGCTGCGCTTCCACCAGCAGTTGATTGACGGCATTGTCTTCGGCCAGCAGAATGCGGCGCGGGCCCAGGGTGCGGTACTCGGCCGATGGGGCGGGGGCGGCCGGCAGGCGCGGCACCGACTCGGCGGGCGTGAAGGACAGCGTGACCCGGAAGGTGCTGCCCTCGTGCAGGCGGCTTTCTACCGTAATGCTGCCGCCCAGCAGCTCGACCAGCTCCCGCGAAATGCTCAACCCCAGCCCCGAGCCGCCATACTCGCGGGCCGTGCTGGCGGCCGCCTGCGTGAAGGGCTCAAACACCTGCTCGAGCTGGTGGGGCGGAATGCCGATGCCGGTATCGGTAACGGAAAACTCAAACACCAGCGTCCCGGCCGGGGCAACCAGGCGGCGGCAGCGCAGGCACACCCGGCCCTGGTCCGTGAACTTTACCGCGTTGCCGAGCAGGTTCAGCAGAATCTGGCGCAGCCGGTACGGGTCGCCGATAACCAGGGTGGCCTCGTCGGGCGGGGGCAGCTCCAGCTCCAGGGCAATGTCTTTCTCGGCCGCTTTGGGCAGCAGCAGCTGGCGGCAGGCGGTCAGCACCTCGCGCAGGTCGAAGGAGGTGGTTTCGAGCCGGATTTTGCCCGCCCCCAGCTGGGCCATGGCCAGAATGTCGTTTATCACGACCAGCAGCTGCTCGGCGGCGTGGCGGATGTGGTCCAGGTACTGGCTTTGCCGCTCATTCAGGGGCGTTTTGTGCAGCAGCTCGGCCAGGCCCAGAATGCCGTTCATGGGCGTGCGAATCTCGTGGCTCATGTTGGCCAGGAAATCCTGCTTCACCTGGGCATTTTCCTCGGCCGTTTCCTTGGCCTGCCGCAAGGCCTGCTGGGTTTGCTTTAGCGCCGTGATGTTGCTGTCGACGCCCAGGACCCGGATGGTGCCGTCAGCCATCCGGAATGGCCGCTTGATGCTGTGAAACCACAGCACCTCGCCCGAGGGACGGGTGAAGGTCTCTTCGGTCACCATTTCCTGGCGGGCCGCAATCACCTGCCGGTCGGCGCGCAGGTAGCGGGCCGCGTCGGCCGCTACGCCGGGCAGGCGGGCCGTGTTGGTGCGCGTCACGGCCTCCAGGCTCAGGCCGTACAGGTCGGCCGTGGCCTGGTTGGCCAGCAGGTAGTTGCCGTCTCCGTCTTTGAGGTACACCAGGTGGGGCGTGGTGTCGATAACCTGGCGAAACAGGTTGTTTTGCTCGGCCAGGCTGCGGTTGGCCGCCCGGCGCTGCTCCTCGGCCTGCTTCCAGTGCGAAATATCCTCGCCCGCCCCCACTACCAGCTTCACCTCGCCCGCGGCGTTGCGCTCAAACGGTGTGTTGTTCAGCCGCAGCCAGCGCAGGCTGCCGTCGCGGTGGTAGAGGTAAAGCTCCAGGGAACGGGTTTCGCCGTCGGCACAGCGGGCCACCTGCACGAAGTGCTCCTGCAGTAGCAGCAGCTGGTCGGGCGGGGCCATCTGCTGGAGCAGGCTGGGGCCCATCGACTGCAAATCGGCCTCGGTGTAGCCCAGCACCTGCTCCACGTACTGGTTGCAGTACACGTTGCGCCACTGCTCGATGTCGAGAATGTAAATCAGGTTGGGCACGGTGCTGGCCACGCGCTCCACGAAGAGCTGACTATGGCGCAGCCGCGCTTCGATGCAGCGCCGCACCGTCACGTCCTCGGCGCTGGCCACCATCTGCTGCACGCGCCCGTCGGGGTGGCGGCGGAAGGGCGTGCTTTTAAACTTCATCCAGCGCCAGCTCCCGTCGCGGTGGCGCAGCTGGTACTCGGCTTCCAGGGTTTGCCCGTCGGCGGTGCGGGCCAGGTCGGGCACGTGCTGCTGCAGGGTGCGCAGGTCGGCGGGGCGCAGAAACGTGGGCAGCGCCCGTCCGCCCAGCGTTACCATTTCCACGTCGGAGTAGCCCAGCAAGGCCTGGCTTTGGGAGTTGCAGTACAGCAGCCGGCTTTCGTCCAGATCCAGCACCACCACCAGGTTGGGAATGGTGTCGGTGATGCGCTGGGCAAACAGGCGACTGTGCTCCAGCTCCCGCTCGGCCTGGTAGCGGGCCGTAATGTCGGTCAGGTACACGTTGGCGCCTTCCTGCTCGGGTAGGGGCGCGATGGTCCAGAGGTAGCGGGCGGCCCCGAGGCTGTACTCGTACACGCGCGGCTCCCGGGCCGCCAGCACCGCCCCGATTTCGTCGCGCAGTATGCCGCGGCAAGCGGCTTCCGCGGGGCTTTCCAGGGCCTGCAGCACGGGTTGGGCGGCCGGGTTGGCATAGCGGGCCCGGCCATCGGGGGTGAAGCAGATAATGGGGTTGGGGCACTGCTCGGCCAGGCGGGAAAGCTCCTGCACGTGCTGCCGGATGCGCTGCTGCTGGGTCACGTCGTCGTAGCTCCACAGGTGCAGCCGGGTTTCGCCCTGGTGCACCACCGGCAGGTAGTCGACTTGCAGCACCGTGCCGTCGGTGAGTTCCTGGAGCAGCCCTTTCACCTGCGCCTGGCCGGCCACGGCAGCCTGCATCTGGGCCCGGGTTTGGTCGGGGTGAGCAAAAGGCGCCTGGGCCAGCATGGCCGCGCCGCGCCGGCCCAGGTAAGCGGCCGGCGGCTGGGGTAGTTGCAGCAGCTGCCCCAGCCGGGGGTTGAGCGTAACGATGCCCTGCTGATTTTCGACCAGCAGGCCCGTGCTGATGGTTTGCAGCAACGCCTGGGTTTGCTGCGTGGCGGCCGTCTGCTGCTGTTCCAGCTGGGCGCGCAGCGTGTGCAGCTCAAGCCGGGTGGCCGCCTGCTGCTGCTGAGCGTGCCGCAAGCGTCGTCGCAGGTGCCGGGAAGCCGCTGTAGTCATAGTGCCGTGGGCTAGGAGGACGAGGAAGGAAGCTCTACTTCTCTTTTCTGAACCATACGATAAATAGTCGACTTCCCGATTTGCAGGCGGGCGGCTACTTCCATGATATTGCCCTGGTAAAGCCACAGGTAGCGCTGCACGATGGCCGCCGTCTGGCTGCGCAACGACTCATCGGCTTCCGGCCCGGGCAGCTCCGGGGGCGCGCTGCCGGGCCGCTCGCCCCGCAACGACAAGTCCTGGGGCTGGATAACGTCGCTTTCGGCCAGCACGGCGGCCAGCTCTACCACCGCTTTCAGCTCGCGCACGTTGCCGGGGAAATGGTACTGCAGCAGCCGGCTCTGCGCCGCCGCCGACAGCGTGCAGGCCGTCATGTTGTTCTGCCGGCAGAAAGCCTGCAGAAAGGAGTTGGCCAGCAGCAGAATGTCGTGGCCCCGGTCGCGCAGGGGCGGCAGCTCGATGGGCAGGCCCAGCAGCCGGTAGTACAGGTCTTCGCGGAAGCGGCCCTCCTTCACGCGCTGGTTCAGGTCGCGGTGGGTGGCCACCACCAGGCGGGCGTCGAAGGGAATGCGGGCGTTGCCGCCCACGCGCACCACTTCGCGCTCCTGGAGCACGCGCAGCAGCTTGGCCTGCAAGCTCAGCTCCATTTCGGAAATCTCGTCCAGAAACAGCGTGCCCCGGTTGGCTTCCTCAAACCGGCCAATGCGCCGGTTGAGGGCCCCGGTGAAAGCACCTTTCTCGTGCCCAAACAGCTCACTTTCCAGCAGCTCACTCGGAATAGCGGCCACGTTTACGGCCACGAAAGGGGCGTTGCGCCGCTCCGAACGGAAGTGAATGGCCTTGGCCACCAGCTCCTTGCCCGTACCGGTCTCGCCGCTGATCGACACCGAGATATTGGCCCGGGCCGCTTTGTCGATGAGCGTGAACAGCTGCTTGATCTGCGGGCTTTCGCCCAGGATGGCCCGCTCGGAGTCGTACTGCTGCCCGATCTGTTCGCGCAGCCGCTGGTTTTCGCGCCGCAGCAGCAGCTGCTTGCGCCAGTTGCCCACCGAGTTCCAGAGCCGGTCCAGGGTTTCCTCATCCTTCACGAGGTAGTCGTAGGCGCCCTGGTGCAGCAGGCCAATGGCCGTCCGCACGTCTTCCTGCCCCGAAATAACGATGACGGCCACCTCCGGCAGCCGGTCTTTAATCAGCCGCAGCACCTGGTCGCCCGAGCCATCGGGCAGGGAATAATCCAAGGTGATAAGGTCGGGTTTCTCGTGCAGGCAGGCCAGGCAGTCCTGGGCCGTGGTGAAGCGGCGGATCTGGTGGTCAGGGTTTTGAGCCAGCCGGTACTCCAGCAGCTCACCATACAAGGCGTTGTCCTCGACAATAAAGATGGTGATAATAGGGGAGGTAGGCATAAGAATAGGGGGAATAAAGCCAGGTTGCGTAGTGCACAAACTGGGGTGCTAGTTTCAAAGTGAGAAAAACGTAATAACTAGGAATAATTCAATTGATTCCGGGTTAGTTTGTGCAAAACAGGGGTGAGAATGACTTTAAAACGCGAGTATAGGCGTAAAAACGGGTTTTGGCAAAGTTTCTCAAATTGGGAAGTACAATCTAAGATTGGGAAAATATGTTTCTATTGAAATGTACATAATTTATTGATTTTAAGAGTGTTAAATATTTGGTCGTGACTTGGCAAACCGATTGATTATCCGGCCCCAACTGCCAGTCGGTTGAGCAGCCAAACAAATTGGTTTTTTTATATGAAACACTCTTTACTCTTCCCGGTTCGTACGCTTGGTGCTCTGCTGCCGGCCTTGTTGGCCGGTTTCAGCGCTTTTGCCCAAAGCGGCGCGGCTTATTACTCCACGTTCGAGAACCCCGTGCTCAACTCTACTTACGCGGTAAGCTCCACGGGTGACGGTCTTTGCCTGGGCTGCTTCGTGGCCAACCCGGAGCGGGCGGCCGATACGGACATCAACAACTACGCCGTGGTCCAGAACTCGCTGGGCGTGGTAGGGGGCGGCGTAGCGCTGAATCTGCGCCTGAACGGGGCCGGCCTGGCCAACTACCGCGCCGGGGTGGTGATTAGCACCGGCAGCCTGCTGAACGTCAGCACGCTGGCCACGCTCACGCTACGCACCTCCCTGAACGGAATTCCGCAGGAGGAAGTGAAGGGCTCGGATGCTATTGTCAGCACCCGGCTGCTGGCCGACAGCCGCTACGGCGTTGAGTTTGGGGCCAGCAAGGCGTTCGACAAAGTCGAATTGGTAGTGGGTGGCCTGCTCAACGGCATTAATACCGTGCGGGTACTGTATGCCTACGCCGTGCCGGCCGCCACCCAGCTCGACCGGGCCGTGGGCTACATTTCGCGCAGTGCCCAGCCCGCCGCCGGCGACTACGTGGTCCGCTCGGGTGGGGGCAGCCCGCTGGCCGTGTGCGTCGGCACCGGTGTTACCAACCCCGAAAACACGGTTGACGCCGACTTGGACAACTTCGCCACGCTCAACACGGTAGCCGGCGTGAACGGCTGCACCACGGCTCTGCAAGTGAAGCTCGACGGCCTGGCGCCGGCCGGCTACCAGGCGGGCTTCGTGGTGGGCAATGGCAGCCTGCTCGACCTCAACGTGCTGGATGGCCTGCAACTCACGACCTACCTGAACGGCGTGCAGCAGGAAACGCGGCGCGGCGCCGACCTGCTGACCCTGACCCTGCTGCCCGACAACCGCTATCAGGTGAGCTTCAAGTCGACGGCGGCCTTCAACCAGGTTGAGCTGCAGCAGGGCGCTCTGGTTAGTGCCCTGAACACGCTGCAGGTCTACTACGGCTTCGGCATCGAGCCCCGGGCCTTCCGCGACGTGACGCCGGTGCTGTCGAACTTCACGGCTCCGCAGCGGGGCACCGAGTTTCAGGAGTCGGCTGGCGGCCTGCTGTGCCTGGGTTGCAACTCCTATAACACTGCCCGCGCGGCCGACAACGTCTTCACCCCCGGCGACTACGCCGGCGTGCAGTTTCCGGTGCTAGCGCTGGGCACCTACCGGCTGAAGCTGCGCCTGAACGGCAGCGGCAAAGGCGGCGACCGGGCCGGCATCGTGCTGCGCACCAACAAGGGCCTGCTCAACACGACCCTGCTCCAGAACATCCGCATCAACACGTACTCGGGCATCAACGGCACCCAGCTGGAGGAGTCGGCCTCGGGTAGCAGCCTGCTCGACCTGGGCCTGATCAGCGACAACCGGCGCTCGGTAGCCTTCCTCACCAAGCGTAACTTCGACTGGGTGGAAGTGGAGCTGACCGGCGGCGTGGGCCTGTTCTCCGATGCGCGCATTTACTATGCCTTCGCCGAAGACCCGAACCCCGGCTTCCCGGCCGTGGTTGGCCCTCCGGTTATCGTGCCCCCAGGCGGTGGCGGCGGCGAGTCGGAGTTGCGGGTTGGTCGCGGCAGCGGCTTCAGCTCCTCCTCCGACGCCCTGGACCTGTTCCCGAACCCGGCCGCTGGCGTCCGGCAGGTGGAAATCAGCTTGGCTACGCCTCCCACGGCTGGCTCGAGGGTGCAGGTCTACACCACGCTGGGGCAGCTGGTGCGCAACGTAGCCGTTACGGAACGCACCGTGCAGCTGTCGACCACCGGCCTTGGTGCCGGCCTCTACCACGTGGTGCTGCTGAATGGCAGCGGGCAGCGGGTCGCCAGCAAGAGTCTGCTGCTGGCTGAGCGCTAAACGGCGCACACTGCTTACCAAAAAGCCCCGTCACCGCAAGTGACGGGGCTTTTTACGTAATGTTGGTTCTTTTTTAAATTCAACTTTCTCTATTCTGGAAACATGGTGGTGAGGTACACGAGTTGTGTTAAAGAGTGGGGCAGAGGCTGGGTTGTAAACAGGATATAGCCGGGATTAAATATGTGTAAGATTATGGGCTGAGTTCAAGGCTAATTGAATAACAATAGTTGCTTTTTGGGCTGTATGACGCGTTCTATTGAAATAAATTCAATAAAACGACTAGTAAAATAATAATGTGATAGAACTGGATTTGTTTGAGGAAGAGAAAATGGTAATATTTCGGTAACACATTTGGGTGGCCGGCCCGGCATCTTTGCGCCCGGTTTCCAGCCCCCGGTCTGATCTTTCTTTCTTCTCTTTTTTCACCAAACCTCTTTCGAATGAAGCGTACCCTCTACCGCTTGCTCAGCTTTGGCCTGCTCGGCACCCTGGCTGTTTCGTGTTCTAAAGACGAAACCGTAGCGCCCGCCGCGCCCACCGCTGTTTCACAGAGTTTTGATGCCACCCGGGACAGCAACCTGGCTATGGGTAACCCCAGTGGAGCTACCACCAGCACCACCAACTACACCAATTACCTGATGACGAAAACCCAGTACTCGATGTCGTATCACCGCGACCGGGCGATTCCAAACTGGGTAAGCTGGCACTTGAGCAGCGCCTGGCTGGGCAGCACGCCCCGCCAGGATAACTTTGCGTCCGATGCGACCCTGCCCACGGGCTGGTTCCGGGCCACGAGCAGCAGCTACACCGGCTCGGGCTTCGACCGGGGCCACAACTGCCCCTCCGCCGACCGCACCGGCTCCGTGGCCGACAACTCGGCCACGTTCCTGATGACCAACATGATGCCCCAGGCTTCGGTGAACAACCAGCAAACCTGGGCCGGGCTCGAAAACTACTGCCGTACGCTGGTCAACCAGGGCAATGAGCTGTACATCATCTGCGGCAGCTACGGCAGCGGCGGCACCGGCCTGAACGGCTACGCTACTACCATTGCGGGCGGCAAAATTGCCGTGCCCGCCCGCTGCTGGAAGGTAATCGTGGTGCTGCCCGAAGGTAGCTCCGACGCCAGCCGCGTGACCACCAGCACCCGCGTTATTGCCATCAATACGCCCAACACGACATCCATCGGCACCAGCTGGGGCAGCTACCGCACCACCGTCGACGCCATCGAGCAGGCCACCGGCTACAACATCCTGTCGGCAGTGTCTTCCACGGTGCAGGCCACCATCGAGTCGCGCGTAGATACCGGCCCGACGAGCTGATTCGGACCACCGATTTAATTTGCGGAATGCCCTGGCGACTATTTGGTTGCCAGGGCATTTTCGCTATATTGTTGCTGTGCTATGCCGCCGTTTAAAGTTTAGCTGGCTGGTGCTTTTTCAAGAATTTATCCTTTACTCTATCCTGTAATTTTTCCGTGTCCTGAAAGGAGTGAAAGGTGATAAGTACCCGAAAGCCGCGCTGCAACGCGGCTTTCGGCATATAGGGGCGGGTAATAAATTGGTAATACCCTCGTAACGCTCACCCAATATCCAGGAGTGAAATTTGTAGAGTGCCGGTGCCCAATCAGTTATGGTGCCGGGCCTCCCGCCGATGGACTTCTCCGCTACGCCCAGCTTTCCATTCCCGTCTTTCCTCGGCCGCCGGGCCACCGAGCTGTTGCGCCCTGTGCTCGACCCCCTGGCCGGCCTGCGGGAGCTGCGCCGCCTGCACCAGCAGCATGCCCATCTGCAGGGGCGCGAATACATCGGCATGCTGCTGCGCAGTCTGAATATCTCCCTCGACTATGATGCCGCTGAGCTGCGCCACGTGGCCAGTACCGGGAGCTTTCTGGCCGTGAGCAACCACCCCTGCGGCCTGCTCGACGGGCTGGTGCTGCTCTACGTGCTGGGCGAGGTGCGCCCCGACTTCCGGCTGGTGGCCAACGATCTGCTGGCGCCGCTGCTGCCCCAGCTGGCCCAGCAGCTGATTCTGGTGACCCCTGCGCCCCGCAAGGCCAGCCACAACGTGCCCGGCGTGCGCCACCTGCTGCGCTACCTGCACAACGAGGTGCCCGTGGGCCTGTTTCCGGCGGGGGAGGTGGCCAGCCGGCCGGCTCCTTTTCGGCCCGCCACCGAGGCCGACTGGCACCCCACGGCGGGCCGCCTGCTGAGTGCGGCCCACGTGCCCGTGGTGCCGGTGTGGCTGAGCGGCCACAACAGCGAAACCTTCAGCGTATTGGGGATGCTGCACCCCTGGCTGCGCACGGCCCGGCTACCGGCCGAGCTGCTCAACAAGCGCGGGCAAACCATTCGGGTGCGGATCGGCCAGCCGATTCAGCCTCCGACGCTGGCCCGGGTACCAGCCTGCGAGCGGCTGGCCTACGTGCGGGCCCGGGTGTTTGCCCTGGGTTCGGGAGCAACCATAGCCGACCCTGAAGCCGCTCTGGCCGTGCCCGCAGTAGCCGCCGAAACGCCCGCCGAAAGCATTGCGGCCGATATTGCGGCGTTGCGCCCGTCGCGGTGCCTGGTGCGCGCGGGGCGCTGGGAAGTTTACATCGCCAGCCAGGCCGAAGTGCCGCACGTGCTGCGCGAGCTGGGCCGGCTGCGGGAGCTGACGTTTCGCCGGGAAGGCGAAGGCACCCAGCAGCCCCTCGACCTGGATGCCTACGATGAATACTACCGCCATCTGTTTCTCTACGACCGCGCCGCGGGCCAGCTGGTGGGCGCCTACCGCATCGGCCGGGGCCGCGTGATTCTGCGTCGGCACGGGCGGCGGGGCTTTTATCTGCACTCCCTGTTTCGGATGAAAAAAGCCCTGGAGCCGTTTCTGGCCGAGTCGCTGGAGCTGGGGCGCTCCTTCGTGCGGGTCGAGTACCAGAAGCAGCACCAGCCGCTGGCGCTGCTCTGGAAGGGCATTGCCGAATACCTGAGCCGCCACCCCGAATACCGCTACCTGATTGGCCCGGTCAGCATCAGCAACCGGTTTTCCAGCGTGTCGCGGGCCGTCATGGTCGATTTTCTCACCGCGCATTATTTCCACCCCGAGCTGGCCCAGCTGGTGAAGCCGCGCAAGCAGTTCCGCTACCGGCCGCTCGACCGTCAGGAAGCCCCGGCCACGCTGCAAACCGGCCTCAGCAGCGTGCAGGACCTGCACCAGCTCATTGGCACCTTCGAGCCGGGCGGGGCTGGTATTCCGGTTATGCTGCGGCACTACCTCAAGCAGAATGCCCGCCTGTTGGCCTTCAACGTGGACCCAAACTTCAGCAATGCCCTCGACGGCTTTATCGTGCTGGATGCCCGGGAGCTGCCGGCTCGCACCACCGGTCTGCTGGCGCGCTGAGCTTTCGTTACGAGTAGCTGCCCAAGCACAAAAAAGGCTTCTAACGGGTGTTAGAAGCCTTTTTTGCAAGGAAAGACGAGCGGTGTTTCTAATTCGCGGCGGGCTGGCCCAGGGTGTTTTCCTCGGCGGCGGGCATCGTGTTCATGTAGGAGCGGAAGCTCATGGCAGCTTCGCTGGCCAGGGCGTTGGCCTGGGCCGTTACGCGCCGGTCGTTGAAGGTCTTGCCGTTGCCTTTCTCGGTGGCCAGCTGACCGATATAGTCGCTGAGCATTACCGTGTTTTCGGGCTGATTGGGGTCGGGAATCACGCGGAAGGAGCCCACGCTGTAGTCGTAGCCCTTATCGGTGGCCCGGAAGACGAAGTCGAAGCGAATCGTCTGCACCAGCTCTTTGCCGTTGGTAGTCACCGGCGTCACTTTGCCCGTGCCCGTAACACGCACGGTGCCGGCGGCCAGGTCCGACTTAGCGCCGGTTTTGGGGCCGTAGGAGAAGTGGTTTTCCGTCCAGTCGAGGGCGCGGCGAAACAGGATTTCCTTGCCGATTTCCTCTGCCAGCACGTTTTCAGTGTAGCTGACGGCGGGCCCGGAACCACTCTGAGCAACAGCTACCTGCGTGGTAGATACCAGACCGGCCAACAATAAGCTAAACAGCACTTTTTTCATGACAGAAACGAAAGCGAAGTGGTAGTAGAAATATGACAGAAGCAAAGAAAGCTGGTGGGTACTACAGTTGAACTTTACGGTAGTAGGAAGAAAGCAAAAAGAGAAGTAGCGGTAGAGCAATAGGCAGGCCAGAAGAATGGATTTGCGGAAAGAGGCTAGGAGCTGCTGAAAAACGTTGCCGACGACAGAAGTTGCTGATTGATGGGCGGATAAATAATATTGTATTTTACGAAGTAAAGATGTTGATATGTATGAACCTGATATTTGACTTTTGTTAAGTTTATACAAAGATACACAACGAGGATAAAAAACGGATTTGAATTTTTTGTTACCTCTAAAAAATTGCAGGTCACGGATTTATGTAACCAGTATAATACAGTGTAGCCAAGCACAGGTAGGCGGCGTTCTGGATCGACATAACATTTTGGTAACATAAACTTAATGTTACGAACGGCACTGCGCTGGTAACAATTAGTACTTTTGCGACGTGCTTCACCTCAATCAACAACATTTGATGGAGCGCAGAACCTTCCACGAGAACGTTCTGCGAGATGACCGGAAGGTCGTTTCCCCCGTTGATTTTTCCGTTTTTCTGGCTTTTGTCCCGTTCACCGCTCCGGTTTCCGAAGCGGTTTTTTTATGTCCTGTCGGTTCGTCCGGCGGGGTAGGGCAGGCCCGCGCCTACGACTTTTTCTAATTCTTCTCAACCCATACTGGTAAACCCCCATGAACGACAACACCACCCTCGCCCAACAGATGGTAGCCGCCGCTCCTGCCGCCACCCGCAACGTGAACCTGAGCACGGACCCCAAGCGGATGGCCGTTATCAAAGTATGGGACGCCATGTTCCGCGGCGCTCGTAAGTACGTCGAGTCGGAAGGCTTCGTGGCCATCCACAACATGCCCCACATTGTGGGCGTAACCGGTGCCTGCGAAAACACCGACACGCTGTTCACCATCGACTGGTACGACGGCAAGAAAATGTTCCTGCCCCAGTCCAACCAGCTCTACATCGAGATGCTGACCCAGGCCATCGAAGGCGGCCGGGTGTACGGCGAAATCCAGAGCTTCCGCAAGGAAATGAAGGCCGACGGCCGCCGTCTGGCGCAGTTCAGCCTGTTCGAAATCGAGCACATCGGTGACCTCGACGAGCTGCTGGGCCACCTCTCGGGCATCGTGGCCTCGGCTTCGCGCCAGGTAGCCCAGGATTGCGCCAAGGAGCTGGAGCTGTTCGGCCGCAACCCCGCCGACCTGACCAACGTGACCTTCAAGCGCATGACCTACGACGCCGCCGTAGAGCTGCTGAAAACCGAAGGCTTCCCCGAGCTGCAGTTCGGCGACGACCTGGTAGCCGAGCACGAAGGCCGCCTGACCGAGCTGATGGGCCCGATGTTCGTGACGCACTACCCCGAGGAAATCAAGTTCTTCAACATGAAGAACAACGACGAAGACTCCCGCGTGGTAAACTCCAGCGACCTGCTGCTGCCCCTGGCCGGCGAGTCGGCCGGCTCGGCGGAGCGCGAGTTCGACGCCGACAAGCTGCGCGAGAAGCTGATGAAGTCGTCGATGCTGGAAGGCCTGCTGCGCCAGGGCATGAAGCTGGAAGACTTCAACTGGTACCTCGACTTCCACAAAGAGCACGACGTGAAGCTGCACTCCGGTGCCGGCGTGGGTATGGCCCGCGTGGCCCAGTTCATCCTGGGTCAGAAAGACATCCGCGACTGTGTGCCGTTCCTGATCAACCGCGACAACGTCATCTAGTTGACCTTCTACCCAGCGCGCCCGGCTACCACCGGGCGCGCTGCTTTTAGGGCCAGTGGGGCGTAGTGCCCACGGGTTCCGAGAAAACATATAACCTGCCGTCCCGAGCTGGCGGAGGAAGTTCTGAGTCAGGGCGCGGTGGGTTTTTGGTGAAAAAAGAGGCTGCCGTCCCTGGTTCAGATTTCTTCGTCAGTTCTGGATGGCAGCTTTCTTTTAAACGAGCAACGCATGCAGCTAGGAACTCTCACTTTGCAAAACCCCATCTGCCTGGCCGCCGCCCCGTGGCAGCTGGGTGGGGCGGGCTACGAGCGGCTGGGCGCCATTTTTACCCGCACCGTGACGATGGAGCCCCGGCCCGGGCTCTACGAGGAAGGCATCTGGCAGGTAAACGAGCAAACCCTGCTCAACGCCACCAACATGCGCACCGAAAGCGCCGAAATTCTGGTCCAGGAGCACCTGCCGCACCTGCTTAGCTACGGCGTGCCGGTGCTGGTCAGCATCACGGCGCCGGGTATTCCGGGCTTCCGCAAAATTGCCCGCTTTCTGGCCCGGGAAGTCGGTGCCCAGATTGCCGGCGTGGAAGTCTACATGGCCCAGCCCGACACCGAGAAAGGCGCCGAGCTCAACGCCCGGTTTGTGCGCGAAGCCACCCAGGCCGTGCGCAACGAGCTGGGGCCCGACGCGGTAATCGTGGTGAAGCTGCCGCCGTGGCCCGAGCACATCCGGGGCCTGGCCCTCGGTGCCCAGGAAGGCGGGGCCACGGCCCTGGCCGCCACCAACGTGCTGAAAGCCCTGCACCTGCCCGACGACGCCACGGCCGCGCCCGTCACCGGCGGCCTGTCGGGCGAGGCCCTGCGGCCCGTGGCGCTGCGCTGCGTGTGGGAGCTGGCCCACGATGCCCGCATTACCCTGCCCATTTTTGGCACCGGCGGCGTGTTTACCGCCGCCCACGTCACCGACTATCTGCGCTGCGGGGCCAATGCCGTGCAGGTCGCCAGCGGCGAATGGCTGGAGCCGGGCCTCTCGGCCCGCCTGGCCGCCGAGTGTGGACATCTGGTGCCGGCTAATCTGTAGCGCGGAGTTTCACTGCGCGGGTCGGCCGCGCCGTAGCAACGATTGTCGTTCAACGTTTCGCGAAGAGGAACTTCGCGTTACATCCCATCCTGTACCCGCAATTTCCTTCCCACCCGAAAATGGAAAAGCTTATTCAACGCGCCCGGCAGGCCAACTCCCTGCTCTGCGTGGGCCTCGACCCGACCGGCGACGACCAACAGGTAGCGCGCCGCCTGGCCGAGGTTATCGACCAAACCAGCTCTTATGCGGCGGCTTTCAAGCCTAACTTGGCCTTTTTCCTGAGCCGGGAAGACGGGGTGAAGCTGCTGCGCGAAACCGTGCAGCGCATCCCGGAAAGCATTCCGGTGATTCTGGACGGCAAGTTCGGCGACATTGCCAACACCGCCGACCACTACGCCCGCTTTGCCTACGACGTCATCGGGGCCGACGGCGTGACGGTGAACCCCTACATGGGCGACGACGCCATTGTGCCTTTCGCCCGGCCCGGCAAGCTGGTATTCGTGCTGGCCAAAACCTCCAACAAACCAGCGCATTCCCTGCAGGACGTAGCCCTGACCCGCGGCGGCTACCTCTCCGACTGCGCCGCCCAGGTGGCCCGTAAGCTGGATGAGGAGCACGGCGGTATTGGCCTCGTCGTGGGTGCCACCAATGCCGCGGCCGTGGCCCGCCTGCGTAGCCTCAGCCCCGAGCAGTGGTTCCTGGTGCCCGGCGTGGGCGCCCAGGGTGGGGACTTGCAAGCCACGCTCCGCGCTGGTCTGCGCCCCGATGGTGCTGGGCTCCTTATTAATACGTCGCGGGCGTTGTGGCAGGCCGCTGATGCTGGAGCCGCTGCCCGGGAGCTGGTCGAGCAGATTAATCAGTTTCGGCCGGTGCTGGCGTAGTGCATTAGACCGTCATTCCGAGCAGAGCGAGGAATCTTGCGTGCTGACGTTGGATTACTAATCAGGTGTCAGCACGCGAGATGTCTCCCGTTGGTCGACATGACGTTCTGTTAAAGTAAAGCATCCTTTCGACTCCACACCTTATATATACAGTGTCACTTCCCGCCGCCACCCAAACCACATATACCGCCGAAACCCTGGAGCAGCAGCTGTTGCAGGAAGATGCGCTGCTGCGCGGGCACTTCCGGCTGTCGTCGGGCCTGCACTCCGATACCTACGTGCAGTGCGCCCGTTTCCTGCGCCGGCCCGATCTGGCCGCGCCGGCCGCGGCCGAGCTGGCCCGGCAGATCCGGGAAGCCGGCTTGCAGCCCGACGTGGTAGTGGGGCCGGCTATGGGCGGGGTGGTGATTGGCTACGAGCTGGCCCGGCAGCTGGGCGTGCCCGGCATCTTCACTGAGCGCGACGATTCGGGCCAGATGACCCTGCGGCGCGGCTTCACCATCGAGCCGGGGCAGAAAATTATCATTGCCGAAGACGTGGTGACTACCGGCAAGAGCACCAACGAAGTAGCCCGGGTGCTGGAAGGATTGGGGGCAAAAGTTTTGGCCGTGGCCAGTTTAATTGACCGCACGGGTGGGGAAGCCTCACTTTCTTTTCCGAACTTTGCCCTGCTGCCGGTCACGGCGGCTACCTACGCACCCGATGAGTGCCCGCTGTGCCGGGCAGGTATTCCGGTGGTAAAACCGGGCAGTCGGCCCGATAAAGCGTTTTCTTAAACCTACTGCGGCGCAAACGGCGCTTCAGCAAGGCATTTTCGGCGTACCCTGCGCGGGTATGCTTCCTCACGGCGGCAACTTGGCCGCGCGTGGGAAACCCGAAAAATAGACAAACCTCCCTCTTTTGGAATCTACCCAAAGAACTATTCAGCTGCTGCTCAAGCCCGGCCAACACGACGGCGAGGGCCAACGCGTAGCCGAAGCTGCCTCCCGCCACCTCGGCCTCTCGACCGGCCGGGTGCAAAGCACCGCCCTCTACACGGTGCGCTACCCCGTGACGGACCAGCAGCTGCGCGACTTCGCCACCCACTGCCTCCAGGATCCGGTGCTGCACGACGTGGCCCTCGACGAGTTCCGCCACGGCGCCGACTACAAAAGCTACATTCTGGTGG